>JAJDZD010000009.1 GCA_022824865.1 Chloroflexota bacterium
GCTGCCATTGGGTACCCTCCGGCCACGCTGGCGACACGCCCTGCCTTGCAGATTCGGGCTCGTAGTTACGGCCCCGGCACCTGTTCGGGCTCTGCGCCAGCGTCAGGGCCGGGACGACCCTGCTCTCTCACGGTCTCCAACGACCCAGGGCAGATCGGTCTGTCCCGGCCCCTGCACTGTCACCCTGGCGAATCCAGAGCTTCGGGAACATACAAGGGCAGAGGGAAGAGGAGTGAGAGTCGGAGTGGGAGGTTGGGGATCGGGCGTGGAAGGAAGGCGAGATCCCCCGCGACAAGCTCAGGGCAGGCTTCGGCAAGCTCACGACGAACGATTGGACAGGCCCTTCGGCAGGCTCAGGACAGGCATTTGGCGGGAGGTGGCGGAGGGCTAGGTCTGGAGGACGAAGTCGGCGATTTGTCGGGCTTGGCGGATGGCTTCCCGGGCTGCCTGGAGGTCGACCTCTTCAGCGTCTTCGGATGGATAACGGCCGGTCGCACTGTAGGCGTTCAGGATTTCGACGGCCGGAGTGAGGCTCTCAAAGGCCGGGTTCAGGGGCGCGCACAGCTGGATGAGGTAGTCCAGATCGTGCACAAGGCGGAACGGCACGTCGTGAGCGACCAGGTAGCCCTTCAGGTACTTTTCGGCGCATTGCTGGGCGTGGTAGCAGGCCATAGCCGGCAGTGGGCGGCCCGGGCCGAGGGCGCGACGGGCTAGTTCCAGATCGTCGTCGGCTTTGGCGAACCAGGCCTGCTCAGGCGGCCTGGCGGTCATAGAGCACCACGGAGTCTTCCAGCATGCGGCTGAGCGTGGAGTTGGGATTGGGGCGGTAGGCGGCGAACGTCTCGTAGGACCGGATCAGGAGGTCGACCGGGAGGACGAAGCGTTCGGCGATGGCGCGACGGATGGGGTTGCCGCGGTGGGGCGGGTCGACGCCGGGGCGGAGGACGACCATCAGGTCCAGGTCGCTGTTGTCGTCCTCTTCGCCGCGGGCGACGCTGCCGAAGAGGATGATTTGCTCGGGCTGGAAGCGCTCGACGATGAGCTGGGTGATGGCCTGGATGGTTTCGCGGTTGAGGGGGTCTTCGACGACGCGCAGCGGTTCAAGTCCGCCAGTAGGGGTTTCGGAGTCGCCGGGTGCCGGGGCATTCATGGAGGCAAGGATAAGCGCTCCGGGGTGGCGATAGGCGAAGGCGTCTCTTCGGCAGGATTGGGAGAGTCCCGCCACGGGATAGCGGGAAGTTAGCGAAGAGAAGTGGCAGTGAGACCGGAGAAAGCAAGGACTGCCAGAGTTGGTCGGGTGCTGAGGGCTGTGTGGTTCGACATAGGCCGCCCACGGACTCTGGCCCGGTCACTTCGACAAGCTCAGGGCCGACTCCCATGAACGGTAGGGAATGGGGCACGGAGGGCGGGGGCGAGGCGGGGCCGGGGGTGGGGGGTGCTGGCAATGACGTCAGCGCTGGCAATGCAATCAGTGCATACGTTGCTGCATGGCCGCTTGTCTGCCACCTGATGGGGTCAAGTAATGGTTCCGAGCGAGCAGTGGAGCCGGCGGGACTCGATATCACGATTCGAAGTTGACGGGGTTGCGGGCTTCCAGTTAGACCACGGCCCCACCGCTGAAGCATGGGTAGATGCGAGGTCCGCGCCGGGTAGCGCAGATCCGTTCCGGCGCGCAGTCGCATTGCCTAGACTGGTGGATGGAGCCTGCGATTCGCTCGGTGTCCGGCCCTGAGGCGTGGGGGTTCGCCGAGGTCGCTCAACTCATCGGCGTCGTTGCGCTGGTCCTCGTACTGGTCAGCCTGATCGTCTATGGGTTGCGGTCGGATTCGGACCCACGTCGTGACCCGTATCTTGCTGCGCAGAGGAGGGCCCGGCGCGGTGTGGCGACAGATGACGAGATCGAATACTTGGAGCGGTTCAACGTGCCAAGCGGACCCGGCGGCGGCGATGGCTCAGGCTAACCGCGCATCGTCGCGCGACAATTGATCAAATGAGTGGACGCCATCCGTTCAGCGAACTGACCAGGGACTTCACGCCGGAGCGACGTCGGCGCGTGGACGAGGTGAAGCGGGAGTTGCTGGCCGAAATGCCACTACATGAGCTTCGCGAGGCACCGGCGCTTACGCCGTGGAGACCATTGCGTAATCCTGGCTTGGTTGCCCGGAAGACCCCTCATCCCAACTCTCTCCCCGAGGAGAGGGATTAACGCGGGCGGCCGCACGATTTAAGACTACGTGGGTTCTGCAAGAGTCTCGACTGGGAGAAGGAGCAGTAAGCGCCCCAGCTTCGAGGACAAGGGAGCGCGATGCGAAAGTCTCCCAATGGGGTAACGGCTCAATTTGGCTTTTGCTATTTCCACCCTCGTCGGAGGCCCCGAAATGCACCGTGACCCGTTCACCGCATGGCCGACGCCAAGCAGCATATTGGTCGTGGCCAACCGCTTACCGCTAAAGTCCCTCCCGCTTCCACCGCTCCCGCACCAAGAGCCACGCCCCTGCGACGGCCACGAGGTCCAGCACGAGGAACTCTCGCACCGTCGCGCCGGTCAGCACGGCAAACACACCTGTTGCCACCGCCACACCGTGCAACCAAGTCCAGTCGCCGCGCTTCCACAGCGCGACGCCAAAGACAGGCACCGCATGGGCAATTGCAATGAGCCAAACCGTCACTAGCGTTCGCCTGCACCTGCCGCCCACATTCTATGCGCTGGCGCATAGAACAGGGAATCGGCTCTCGCCACGGTAGTGCCTCACTCAGACTTTCTTCTCTCCTTGGGTGCCTTCAGTGGTCCGACGGTTGTAGTCACCTATGCTGGCCACGACCACCTCAGACCACGCCATAGCCATCATGTATACCGCTCGAGAATCAAATTGAGCCACTATCCCCAATGGCGTATTCTAAACCCAGCGACAATAGAGAATGCTCGGAAAGCCAGTTTCGACCGATTGCGCTGAGGAGTCTCATAGCTCGACTGCGTTGCCGAGGTCGTTGGCAAGTTAAAGGAGGTTCCAAACGATGGCCGAGGCTAAGAGTCTGCTAAGTTTGATCGCACGGGGCTATGCCGCGGGGCGTGAGGACGCGGCTACGGAGGCGCTGTGTTTCATCCTGTCCCGCTCGGATTCAGCCAGAGACGAGTTTGCCAAGTTTCTTGGGGACGACGGCAAGCCGCTGCCCATCGCTCGCTTTAGCACACAGCAACGGGTGAATGGTGCGTATCCTGACATGGCCTGCTTCGACGATGACGGCAACCACGTGGCATTTGTCGAGTCCAAATTCTGGGCGTCGCTCACCCGCCGCCAACCCGTTGACTATTGGGAAGCTCTACCGGACGACCGACCGGCCGCGCTGCTATTCCTGGCACCGGCATCCCGCGTTGCTCGTACTGGCGACGGCTGGTTGCGAGCCGAGCTGGTAGAACGGTTACGCCTTGCCGGCCACGACCTGACCCCTGCCGAGTGGCAAGAGCGGGAGGACTTGGTAACGGCAATGTCCAACGACGGGCAACGCCGCCTGATGCTAAGCAGTTGGGACGCGCTGCTCGACAGGCTGGCGGAGCGGACCGATAAGAATGGAGACTCTCGGGCACGCTTCGAAGTCACCGAACTGCGGGGGCTTGCCTGCGATGCAATTAGGGATGACAACCCTGTAGTAGACGCCAATCTGAAGCAGTTGATTGCCGAAGCGGTCGCGCAAGTAAAGGACTCGGGTTGGGCCAACACCGACGGATTGACTGTGGGAGGATCAGCAGGTGATCACTACGTACGGTTCTTTCGTTTAGGCGGGAGAACAACTGGCCTTCGAATCGACTACAAAGCCGTGAAGCAAACGGGCAAACCGCTATGGCTTTGGTTCTGGCATACCAGAGATCGCCGCAATGCAGTGGGTCTGAATGAAGTCCGCGATAAGTTGGGTGCATTGGCCGAGCCGGGATTGGAATGGCTTCCCAAGGATATCTGTGTGCCCATCGACTTGCCAGTGGGTGCCGGCCGTGAGGCACGCTTAGACGCCCTAGTCGCCGAGTTGAAACGTGTCGCTAAGATCATCGATCCTTATGTTCCAACCTATCATCGTGAACCACCGACCGGATAACTGTGTCTCTGAGGATAGTCAATTGGAATGTTCGGTTTGCTACGCCGAGGTCGTGGCGCACGCCTGAAATCCTGGGTCGTATTGATCGATATGACCCGGAGATTGTTTGTCTCACCGAGACGCATGACAGGCTGTTTGCTCAGGGTGGACACGCGATTTGCTCGCGGGCGGACTATGGATACGAGCTACAGAAGAACCGGCGTAAGGTTTTGCTCTGGTCAAGGGAACCGTGGGAGCAGGTCGATGATCTGGGGATTGGCTCGATGCCGCCGGGGCGATTCGTGTCGGGCGTTACGCAGACTTCGGTGGGCGAGGTGGCGGTGATTGGGATTTGCATTCCGTGGTTTGGATCGCGGACCGAGGTTCGCCGGGGGGCGGAGCGCAGAGGGCGGTGGGAGGACCATGAGGAGTATCTGGGCGGGCTTTCCGAAGTGCTCAAACGGGTGGACGCTAAGCGCCTGATCGTGCTGGGGGATTTCAACCAGAGAATTGGTCAGGGCAGCCGGGCGCCTCGGGCGCTTCGGCTGGCGCTTCAGGAGGCCTTCAGCCCGAACCTGCGGATCGTGACGGCGGATCTTGCCTTGCTGGGACGGAAGAGCATCGATCACATTGCCTTGAGTGCGGATTGGGCGGTCGACTCCGTGGATGCGATCAGCAACTTCCACGAGGGGAGGAAGCTCTCGGACCATTTCGGCGTCGCTGCCGGCGTGTCAGTCCGGCCTGTCCGGTAGCGTTGGGTTTGATCCAGGGTGCCGTAGAAGACGTCAGGATCATCGGTAGTGGGTCATTTTGCCCCTAAGCCGTAGACGTGGCTGCCGCTGTCCTTGGCGGATTCCTCGAACGCCTCCATGAGTTCGGCCACGTCGGTCATCGTCCAGGGGCGCGTCGCCAAGCCAACCGCAAGGGCGGGGAAGCGCGCGCCAAGGCGCTGACGCCGACAAGCTGCTCACGGATCGCCCGCGCCGCGGCGAACGAACGGTGGGCGGCCGCGCGGTGCTGGTTGGCGCGCCGCTGGGCGCGGGCACTCTTTCCGCTGTGCCGTACGCCGTCCTGTTCTTGATAGGTCTGCGTCCGCTGCGGCGTCTTGCCCTCGGTGAGGAGGTGGCACCGCTGGCAGAGGCAGACGCGACTAGCCTGGTCAGCGGGCGCGCTGCCGGCCGGCGGAGAGACTAGGTGGTGTGCGTGCAGGAAGCGCCGGATTTTGGGCGTATGGCCGCAGTCCTCGCACGTGTGGTTGCAATCTGCTTACGCTTGGCGACCGCCCGCTAGACCTCGAGACGGTCGCGCCAGTTGGGGTCCACCATCTCCGCGCGAGTTAATCGCGCCGGAGGCAAAATGACCCACCACCGGATCATCGGGAAGTGGGTCGGTCCGTCATATGGGTTGCTTTCTGCCCATCGCCGCTGGCGTCACGTTCTTCATCGCAGTCTATGTGTGGAACCTGCCGGCTGACGGCACAACCGTGGTCGTCTGGACGTGTGCGTGGATCGTGGTCGCATGGTTCTACTGGCTCATCACGCGTGAACCGAACAAGCCCCACCAGCCGCCGTCCACGACGACACATCCAGCGCCCCCTCGAACACCCGCGAAGCCAAAGCCAAGTCCCCCACCGGCACCTGCTAGGCCAAGGCCTCGCCCTCGCCAGCCCGTGCCCCGAGATCGTGGCATCCGGGTGCATTGGGCGAGCCTCCTGCTGAGGGACGACAGTAAGTGCGGGATCTGCGGCAAGAGTGTCCAAGGGATCGATCCCTCGGACATCCAGATTGACCACATTCGCCCGCGGAGTCGCGGGGGATCAAACAACATCACGAACCTGCAACTCGCGCACCGCAGCTGCAATGCGAGGAAAGGTGACCGTGCACGGGGATGGCGTCACGCGAGCCTGCCGCCGTTGCTGAGTGAAGAGGAGCCGATCGGACGGCACGATGCCTGAGTACATCGGCCAGGCCGTGATGGTGGCGTTCTTCGTGTGGCTGACCGTGGGCTGGCTGCGCGCCCGAGCCGCCCGTAAAGCCCGTGACGCTGAATGGACCGCCGACCGCGGCGCGCGTCGGTCGTCCACCCGCCGCCGGACGCACCTCAAGCGCGACGTGGAAGGTGGCGATGGGCTGTAACTCGAAATGTCCCACTATCGATCATCGGAGGAAGACTTGGGCGTAACGGTTGTGAGTTGGAATATCGCCACGAAGAGAGAGCCGTGGCGGGAACTGGTAGCGATGGACGCCGACGTGGCGCTCTTGCAGGAGGCCAGGCGGCCGCCAGCGGAGATTGCGGATCGTCTTGAGATTGGGCCAGAGGAGTCGTGGGACTCGCATTCGTGGAACTCCGAATGGTGGCGCGAGCGGGGCTGGCCGGCACTCTATGACCGCTGGCCGATGGTGGTGCGGCTCTCGGATCGAGTCGATGTCGAGTGGTTCACGCAGGTCAGCCCGGACGGCTGGCCTACGGAGAACGAGATCTCCGTCAGCGGCATTGGGACGATAACGGCGGCACGCGTGACGCCAAAGGACGGCTCGACTGAGCCGTTCATCGTCGCCTCCATGTATGGCCGCTGGGTCGGGCCGCACCCAAGCATTCAGGCGTCCTGGCAGATCTATGCCGACGCTTCGGTCCACCGCATCATCTCGGACCTCTCGGTCTTCATCGGACACGCGAATTCACGGACGCATCGGATCCTCGCCGCCGGGGACCTCAACATCACCTACGGCTATGGTCATGGCAGCGGGCCGTACTGGGATCGGCGCTACGAGACCGTGTTTGAGCGGATGGAATCCATAGGCCTTGAATTCCTGGGGCCGCAGCTGCCGAATGGGCGGCAGGCGGAGACGCTGGCGACGGGCGAACCCAAGGACTCCGAGAACGTCGTCACCTATCACCTCCCGAATAGGACCCCGGCGACGGCGAGCAACAATCAGTTCGACTTTGCTTTTGCGTCGCGCGGCTTCCACGAAGGCATTGAGGTCCGAGCGATGAATGGGGTGGACGAGTGGGGGTCAAGCGATCATTGCCGGCTGTTCATTGAGGTCGCGAAGTAGCTCTGCAGTTGTTTTCTCACGAGTTGCTGTTCCACCGCATCGGATTGCGAGCGCGTTGACACCGATTATTCCGTGTTGTTGATACTCGGCGGCCTTCCCGGGGTGGGGAAGACGGCGGTTGCCGCGGGGCTGGCGCGGGAGACTGGCGCTGTTCATCTGCGGATTGACTCGATTGAGCAGGCGCTGCGCAACTCCGGTGTGGATGTGTCGGGGCCCGAGGGGTATGCGGTGGCTTATGCGATTGCGGAGGACAACCTGAGGTTGGGTCGCACCGTGATCGCCGACTCCGTGAACCCATTGGAGGTCACCCGGTCCGCATGGCGAAGCGTCGCCCAGCGGACGGGCACGCGTTACGTGGAGGTCGAGGTCGTGTGTTCCGACCGGGCGGAGCATCGGCGCAGGGTGGAGACGCGGACAGCTGACATCGCCGGGCACGAGTTGCCTACGTGGCAGCAGGTTTGCGAGCGGGAGTATGAGCCCTGGGAGGCCGGCATCATGGTGGACACGGCGGGGCGGCATATCGAGTCCAGCGTTTCGGCACTGCGGGGAGAACTGGACGGCCTTTAGGGATCGCTCGGCGCTGGTCGCTCACCTGTCGCTCCGCAGATGGCGCATCCGGGACCTCCACCTCAGCACTGGATGTGTAAACCATGTGTCCGGTCTGGACATGGGGAAGGGGAGAGGGCAGAGGGCAGAGGAGTGAGAAGGAGGTTGAGAAGAGAAGGAAGGAAAGTGCGGCACCCCCTTGAGGAGATTGACACCGCACACCCGCCCCTCAGGTTATGCAAAGGACACCATGGGGGCTGGCTGGTGAGTCCGCTCACGATCGTTAGGGTTGGGGTTTCTGCTCCTGGATCTGGATCAGGTTGCCGCAGGTGTCGTCGAGGATCGCGGTGATGACCGGGCCGAGGTCGGTTGGCGGCTGTACGAATTGCACGCCTTTTGCCTGGAGACGCTCGTATTCGGCTTGCACGTCGTCGACCGCGAAGGAGGTGCTGGGGATCCCGTCCTCCACAAGCGCCTTCACGAACGGACGGACTGCGGGATGGGCATCAGGCTCAAGCAGAAACTCCGTCCCCTCAGGGTCTTCCGGGGATACCACGGTGATCCAGGCGTATTCGCCCAAGGGAATGTTGTGCTTGAGCTGGAAGCCAAGCGTTTCCGTGTAAAAGCGAAGCGCCTTTTGTTGGTCGTCTACGAAGACGCCGGCGAGGTGGATTCTCATCGTTCACATGTCCCTTTCATCTGTTGAGATCGGCCAACGCTCGGCGATGGCCTTCAGCGGGCGGCCCTCGAACCAATGGAGCTTCGACCTGCCCTCGCGCCTGGTGCGAATCAGCCCGGCGGCCTCCAAGACGCCCAGGTGTTGGGTGATCGCTTGCCGCGAGGAGTTGATGCCGTGCTTCATGGTCAGGCGTGCACAGATTTCGAAGAGCGATTGACCTGACCGATCGACGAGTTCATCCAGGATGGCCCGTCTGGTTGGGTCAGCGATCGCCCGATATACGTCCACGCGACCAGTCTAAGGCAAGTGTCCGCTTGCATGTCAGGGCGCACGATATGCAAGCGCGTGCTTGCGTGTCAACTGTTTAACTTCACGCGCTGAGTCTTGGGAATCCGGATCACGCCTGGAAATTGGGCGCGGCGGGGTATGGCGGCTCCCGGGCGATGGGCGCGAGGGGATGGGATTATCGGCAGGCGTCGGGGGGACGGTGCGGGAGGCGGGGGATGAGCGAGCGGTTGGCGATTGATGGTGGAGCGCCGGTGCGCTCGGAGCCGTTTGGGCCGGGGCATGCGTTTGGGGATGACGATATTGCGGCGCTGACCGAGGTGGTGCGGTCGGGGCACGTGGGCAAGGGGCCGAAGGTCGACGCGTTCGAGCGGGCGTTTGCGGCGCGCCACGGGGTGAAGCACGCCATTGCGGTGACCTCGGGGACGGCCGCGATGCACGTGTGTATTGGCGCCCTGAATCCGGAGCCGGGCGACGAGATCATCGTGACGCCGTGGACGGCCGGCGGGACGATCATGGGCGCGCTGCTGCAGAACTGCGTGCCGGTCTTTGCGGACATCGACGAGACGTACACGCTGGATCCGGCCGACGTTGAGTCGAAGATCACGCCGCGCACGCGGGCGATCATCGCGGTGCATTACCTGGGCAATCCGTGCGACATGCGGGCGCTGCAGGCCATCGCGCGGCGTTACGACCTGGCGCTGATCGAGGACTGCGCGCAGGCGCATTTCGCGGAGCATCAAGGCCAAGTCGTCGGGAGTATTGGCGACATGGCGGGGTTCAGCTTCGGGGGCAAGCACCTCTCGGCGGGTACCGGCGGGGCGGTGCTTACGAACGACACGGCGCTGTGGGAGCGCGCGGTCCTCTTCCACGACGTGGCGCTGCCGCGCGCGGGCGGTCCGTATGCCGACCGTCCGTACGGTCATTACTTCCTGGCGCCGCACTACATCATCAACGACCTGACGGCGGCGGTGCTGCTGGTGCAACTGGAGAAGGTGGACGGGTATATCGCCAGCAAGATCCAGGCGGCCGAGCGGATCATCGACGGCCTGGCGGACATCGACGAGCTGATCCCGCAGGCGGTGCGGCCGGGCGACCGGCATACCTATTGGATCCTGGGGTTCAGCCTGGACACGGAACGGCTGGGCTGCTCGGCTGACGTGTTTGCCGACGCGGTGCGCCACGAAGGCGTGCTGCTGATCAAGGCCGAGAACAGCGTGGATGCGCGGCATCCGTCGACGGGACTGCCGCGCATGGGCGGGGGCGGGCCGCTGTACAACGATCCGTTCCTGACCGGACCCGACTGCTACGGCCGCGGCCGCTTCCCGTTCGACCAGGCGCGGGACCGGGCGGTCGAATACGGGCCGGGCGCGTGTCCCAACGGGGAGGCGCTGATGGGCCGCACGGTTGGTTTCAACATGTGGCCGAATCTGAGCGATGCGGACATTGACGACATCGTGCGGGCGTTGCGGAAGGTGGCTGAGTACTACCGAGGGACCTCTGCGTAACCCGGGCTTGGTTGCCCGGAAGACCCCTCATGCGGAAGGGGAGAGGGTAGAGGGCAGAGGAGTGAGAAAGAGGTTGAGAAGAGAAGGAAGGAAAGAGCGGCGGCCCTCTTGATCAGATTGACACCGCACACCCTCCGGCGAAGTCGGCGCCGCCCCTACGTGGGATGGGGCGGTGGGAAGGGTGGGTCGTAGGGCCAGGGTTTGGTGCGGTGGGTGTCGCGGAAGCGGGTTTCGTGGCGCCAGAGGACGTGGTGCCAGTCGGGGCGGCGGGGTTGCACGCCGTGTTCCTGGATGAGGTGCCAGACGATTTGTTCGAGGGTGATGCGGCGGGTGGGGAGGTGCAGGCGGGGGAACGGCTTTTGGCCGGGATAGTGGCGCGGAGCGGCGTGCACATGCAGGTGGCAGCGGGGATAACCAAATGGCGCCTCGCGCTGGTCGTGGTACTCGAACACCGGACGCGGATCGTCTAGGTCGGCGCCAGCTTGGTAAGTGAACGTCGCATCCGTTGTTTCAAGGCGTAACGGCGTGTGGATCACCCGCAGGGCGATCTGGACGTTCAAGTACATCCCATTGCTGAGTAGGGCCGGCTGCCCGCGGCGCGAGGACCGAGTTGCCCTGTGGCCGATGATCAGGACATCCGTGTCCCCGCCAAGCCAGACATCGCCGAGCTCGGTAGCCGCGACAAGCTTGTAGACCTCGCGGATACGGCGCAGGAAGTCTCTGGCGGCTCGCTGGCTGCTAGGTCTGGCTGGGTTGATCAAGGAGCCGGGCGAGATAGGTCAGTGATCGAAAGATCACGTCGCCGTGGTACCGCCCGGGTGGATCTCTGTAGATGCGCAGGAATTCGTCAGCCGTCAGACCAAAGTGGCGCCGTGCGTCGCGGTCCAGTTCGTCCCAGACTTCCTGACGCGTGACCTGTTCGTGTTCGAATTCGTCGGGCAGCCATTCGGGCCGGGCCTCGACGGTTGTTGCCATGGACTGTGCCTCGCTGCGCGTACGAACAGGATAGCGCGGGTGGGCTCGGGCTTGAGGTTGGGTCGCTACGCGGTATCGGCCGCGTGCGTTAGGTGGCTCCGTAGATGCGGGTTGGATCAACGATGCAGTGTTCGCCTTTGTCTGAAGTGACCGTGTGGCCGTGGGTGAGTTTGGTGACGGCGGGGCCTTGTTGGAGGAAGCCGTTGGGGTCGTGGCGGGTGAGGTTGCGGGATGCGGCGCGGAGGTCGTGGGCGTTGAGGAGGCGGGCGATGGCGTTGCCTACGGGGCCGCGCCTGACAAGGCCGGCGTCTTCCATGCGCTGGCCGAGGCGGTTGTAGTCGCTGCCGGGATGGCCAGGGAGCGGCGGTGTGCCGATGCTGACCAGAGGCGTGGTGGAGCCGTCGGGATGACGCATGCGGCCTTTCGAGACGCGGGGCTTTCGGTAGGGCAGTTCGAGCCAGACCTCGCACAGGTGCATGGCGGTGAGGTTCTGGTAGGGGACACCGAGCAGCAGGTAGCGGCCGTTGCGATCGAATACCTGCCGCATGGGACTATCGACGTCCCAGCCTGAGGCGCCGCCGGCGGTTGCGATGGTCTCGGCCAGCGGCCCGATGGCGGCGATGCTGTGCGCGAGGTGGATGCTGCGGTGGGCCTGGGGGCGTCGCCGCGCCGCCTCGGAGATCGCGCCCATTTGGGAGGGCGTGTGGACCGGATCGAAAACGAACTTGGAATCCCCGGCCGTCGGGTAGGTGAACGTGGGGACAACCAGAGTGCCCTGGGGCCCAAGGGCTTGCAGGAGGGCATCGACTACGGTTTCCGGTCCGCCCTCGACGAGTCCGATGCTACGGAGGGAGCTGTGGACCATGAGGAGGTCGCCGGGGCGGACGCCGAGGCTGATCAGATCGCGCACAAGGTCGGGAAGGCGCAGCGGTGCGCCGGAGGCTCCGCCTGTTTTGCTGTCCGCGTTCCGTTGCACTGGTCGCTCCTGCTGCATGTGAACCGACCCGGCTGGCACGCTGACTCGTGAGACCGGTCGCGCGTGGGCCATGGTCGCCTTCACGCGCGGATCCATCAACGATGTCTGCGGGAACTAGGCCTGGTCGCGGATCTCCGACGTGCTCGCAGGCAGTCGTTGGCCTGGTATCTCGGAAGAGCGGCCTGGGCTAGACTCGGGCGCCTGGGGCGGCGATGGTCCGTAGGAGCAATCGCGGGGGCCACCCGCCGCTCGCCATGCGCAGGGGACGCATCGATGCGGGGAAGACGTGATCCGAAACTCGGCCGTCGCCGTCTGCTCGCGGTTTCTGTTCTGATCCTCGGAGTCGCGGTGGCGTCGACCGTTGGGGCCTGTGCCGACAGCGACGAGTTCGATTTCAAGCCGCGTGGCACGAGGACGCCAGTCAGGGACGGCGGCTAGAGCCCGACGGCCCGCGCGCATCTCGGGTACCGGCTCGGAGGTCAGTCGTCTGTTCGAGTCGAGGCCCAACACACACGACAACGACATCCGGCGGGATTCCGCCTGCGCTGCTCGGACGCCCCGCAAGCGTTCAATCGCCGCAGGGATAGGGAGATCGCGAGGCGACCTCGGGGGGTCTTGGGCGGTCGGAGCTCGTAGCCCATTCCCCGTACGCGGGCCAGCGCCTGAATCACGCGCAACACGCCACCACTGCGGAACGTCGGGGCACGGTCGAGCAGGCGGTCGAACTCATCAATTTCTTCGTCGGGCCGGGAGTTCAGGGACGCATTGCCATCGATCGTGGGTCCCTCCCCTACAACAAGGAGGCGATCGCCTCAGCCGAGATGGCGGCGGGGCCGCCGGCGAACCACAGCCTGTGGAACGACCAGGCGCAGCGCACCGATCACCGACATCTGCAGTGGGCGCACCCCAATTGGCAGGAGCTGTGGCCGATCTACAGGTGGGACAAGACCTTTCTTGGTGAGGAGACGGTGGAAGAAGGCCGCTTAAGGGTGACCACCGAGGCGGATAAATTCCTTGAGAGGAACCACGACAACTGGGCGTCGCTCAAGCGCTATGCGGAGGCGGCCTCCTGACAGGCTAGACGCAGCAGCGCGACGAAAGCGCCATGAGAGCCTCCTCTCGGCTGGGTCTGTCGAATCCCCCTGCCGAGTACGGAGGCTCTCATCTGTCGACCAGGCTCATGGGAAGTACATCTAGCGACTGCCGGGCTGGCCTAGGCTCCGCAAAGGCCCGGGAGTTCTGTCAATGAAAAAGCTGCTGTCTTTTGACTATCGCGAGTTGGAGTACGTGGAGGGGTTTGCGGGGGCGCCGTTGCTGCGGCCGGAGTTGCCGTGGGAGCAGGGCAACAACCGGCTGTTGGGCAGCGTAGTCCTGGCGGCGAGGTGGGGTCACTAACTCACTACCATATACTTGGCCGCGCGGATTCCCTCCGGGCAGGCCAACCGAGAGCAGGATTCACATGGTCGTGGACCGAAGCGACAAGTACCGCAAGATGGTGGAACGAGGCAAGTACCAGCGGTTGTACAGCTACCTGCGCAGTCTCCAGGCCCAGGAGTGGAGGACCTCTTTCGGCGAGATCGAGGCAGTCGTTGGATTCCAACTGCCGCCGTCCGCGCGACTACACCGCCCCTGGTGGGGAAACCAGAAGCGCAGTAACGGACACAGCCACGCGCTGGCGTGGAGCGTCGCGGGATGGGAGACGGCGGAGGTCGATATAGATGCGGAGACGCTGCTGTTCAGGCGAAGACACCCCAAGGCTGAAGCCAGGCCTTCGCTCGACGAGGTATGGCCGGTCCACCCCACGGCGGTATGGCCCGAGGGCCTGAGCCTCAGGCGAGAGGATCTCTACGAGGAGCGGGTCTAGCCGCCGCCATGTTTATTGACACCAACGTGCTGGTGAACTCCCGTATTCCTGGCGCGCCAGACCACGACGCCGCTCGGGCAAGCCTGGAGCGTGCGTTTCGAGACCCTGAGCCGCCGAGAATCAGCCGGCAGGTCATACGCGAGTACCTGTCCGTCGTCACACGTCCGCAGACCTGGCCGGTGGGCATAACCCGAGAAGACGCCCTTGCTGACATCAGCAGACTGCTTCGCAGCTTCGAGGTTCTTGAGGATGGACCCCGGGTTACCGAGTGGCTGGTGGGCCTGTGCCGGGAATTTCCCGTTGGTGGACGGCAGATTCACGACGCCAATATCGTGGCGACGATGCTCGCCCACGGCGAACGCCGGTTGCTGACGTTCAATGGAGCGGACTTCCGCCGGTACGGTGACCGCATTGAGCTGGTAGACGCTTAGCCGAGCGCGAGGAACCATGGGTTCGAACTCCACAGGGTCGCGTAGCGGCAGGAGTGGTGCCGATGAAGAAGCTGCTGTTTCTGGACTACCGCGAGTTGGAGTACGTGGAGGGCTTTGCGCGGGCGGTCGACCAGCCGGCGAAGGTTTCGGATGCGCCGTTGCTGCGGCCGGAGTTGCCGTGGGAGCAGGGGAACATGCAGATGTTCGGGAGCGTGCTGCAGGGGGCGGATGGGCGGTTTCGGGCGTGGTACGAGGTGGTGGAGACGCCCTGGAGGGTAAGGCTGGCGTACGCCGAGAGCGACGACGGGCTGCACTGGCGGAAGCCGGAACTGGACGTGTTCAGGGACGGTGGGCAATCGACCAACATCGTGTTCGACGGGGAGCCGCTGGGGTCCGCGGTTGTCGAGGACCGGGAGGATCCGCTCCCGGAGTACCGGTTCAAGCTGCTGACGGGCGCGGCGCCGTCGGGGTGCGTGTCGGCGTTTCATAGCGCGGATGGGATGCACTGGGAATCGGCTCGGATGTTTGGCGGTCGGGTCCAGCCGGTGATCGCGACGGCGCCGGACTGCCCGATCGGCTTTCTGCGGGCGCCCGACGGGCGGTTTGCGGCGTATCACCGGATGGCGGGGTATGGGCGACGGGTGTTTCGGAGTGAGTCGTGGGACTTTGCGCACTGGTCCGGCGAGCCGCAGATGGTGCTCGAGCCGGACGCCGTCGACCCGCCGCAGACCCAGTTTTACGGGCTGGGCGCCTGCGCTTACGGGCCGTATGAACTGGGGACGCTGTGGATTTATGCGACCGATCCGGACGACCATGGACCGGGCAAGGCGCACGGATTGCAGACGCCGGAGCTGGCCTATGCGCGGGCCGGGACGGCCTGGCACCGGGCGGAGCCGGGCACGGCGTTCATTCCCAACGGGGCCGCGGACGAGTGGGATTGCGGGAATCTGCAGGCGGCCTCGCAGCCGGTCTTTTTGGACGATGAGATCCGCTACTACTACGCCGGGACGAACGTGCGGCACTCGCGGCACTGGGAGCTGGAGCCGCAGCAGGCCGGGCTGGGCATGGCGCGGTTGAAGCCGGACCGGTTCGTGGCGCTGCGGGCGGGCGAGGCGCCGGCGGAGCTGGGGACGATTGCGTTCAAGCCGCCGTCGGTGGACGTGTTCGTCAACGCGCGTACGGCGGACGATGGCGAGGTGCGGGTGGAATTGCAGGACGCGGAGGCGCGGCCGCTGGTGGGGTTCACGGCGGCGGACTGCCGGCCGATTACGGGCGATTCCACGGCGCACCGGGTGGAGTGGCGCGGGGCCGGACAGGCCGCGGTGCCGGTGGGTCAGCCGACGCGACTACGGCTGACGGCGCGGAGGGCAACCGTCTACTCGGTGTTTGTGACGGAGCCGGGTGAGACGCCGGTCTATCACCGGTTCGAAGCGCTGCGGGCCGAGAATAAGGCCTGGTAGGGGGCCGCGGGCCAGTCGCCGAGCGTTCGGACTCGACTTCCGCCGGACGCTGCGCGGGTGGCGGCAAGGCGTCTATCGTGGTGACCAAGGCAGCGGATGTCGTGAGCGTGCCGCCGAATGAACGCTCGTTGGAGAAGCACACATGGCCCTGCGAATGATCCAGGTTGGGACGGGCGGGATGGGGGCGACTTGGTGTCGGGACTTCCTGCCGCCGCACGTTGAGGCGGGGCTGATCGAGGTCGTGGCCGCGGTGGACACGAACCCCGAGGTGCTGGCGAACGCCCGGGAGCATCTTGGACTAGGTGAGGCGCAGTGCTACACGGACATCCAGCGTGCGTTCGACGAGAACCCGGCCGATTTCTGCACCGTGGTCGTGCCGCCGTACTCGCACGAGGAGATCGTTGACCAGGCGGTGGCCCACGACCTGCACATCCTTTCGGAGAAGCCGATCGCGGACACGCTGGTGGGGTCGGTGCGGATTGCCGACAAGGTGACGAAGGCCGGCAGAAAGATGGCGGTGACGATGAGCCATCGCTTCAACCAGTACAAGACGACAATGCGCGAGAGCCTGCGGTCGGGACGCTACGGAGACTTGAACTACCTGGTGTTCCGGTTCACACAGGAGGCGCGCCAGCTGGGGGCGTGGGGGCTCGGCTTCCGTTACCAGATGGACGATCCGCTGCTGGTGGAGGGGTCGGTGCACCACCTGGACATCCTGGCGGACCTGGCCGGCGCGAAGTGCGACACCATTTACGCGCGGACTTGGAATCCCACCTGGAGCGCATTTGCCGGCGACGCCCAGGCGCTGGTGACGATGGAGTTCGAGAACGGCGTGCGGGCCACCTACGAGGGCTCCAAGGTGAACGCCGTGGGGCTGGACGGCTGGGGCCGCGAGAACACGCGCGCAGAGTGCGAAGGGGCGACGCTGGTCCTCGGATCGGACCGCCTGGAGTGCTTCCCGTTCGACCCGACGCGCAATGCTCGCATCAAGGCCGAAGGCGATGGCGACACCGTTCCCTGGCTGAAGCAGCCGTTCTGGGGCCACGTGTGGTTGATCGAGAAGTTCGTGCGCTGGCTGGAAGGCGGCGAGGCGATGGAGACGAACGTGATCGACAACCTGCAGTCGGTGGCGCTGGTGACGGCCGCGATCGAAAGCAGCCGGACGGGGTTGCCAGTGAAGGTGCAGGAGCATTTGGCGGAGGCGTGGCGGGAGGTAGCGGCGGACTAGGCTGTCCCGCTCGTAGCTCCCGGCACCGAGCAGGGCCGCTTGCGGCGCGTATCCCATGGGATACACTGGGGGAGTGCTCATCGAGGTACGGCAGACCGATGTGTATGCCCGCTGGTTTCGAAGGCTTCGCGACCGACAGGCGCGGGCGCGAATCGACATTCGCATCCGACGCCTCGAGTTGGGCAATCCCGGTGACGTTCGACCCGTCGGCGAGGGCGTCTCGGAACTGCGGATCAGCTACGGGCCTGGTTATCGCGTGTATTTCGTGCAGCGTGGGCAGTCGCTGGTAATTCTGCTGGCGGGCGGCGACAAGAGCAGCCAGGCGCGAGACATCACAAGGGCTCGCAGCCTGGCGCGAGGGCTCTAGGAGGATTAAGGCATGGCCACGACACAGACGCGTCCATGGGACGCGGCAGATCACCTGGAAAGCGACAAGGACATCGTTGCCTACCTTGAGGCGGCCTTCGAGGACGGCGACACGGCGCTGATCGCGGCCGCCCTTGGCGACATTGCCAGGGCTCGCGGCATGACCACGGTCGCCGCTGAAGCGGGCCTGGGGCGGGAGAGTCTCTACAAGGCCCTCTCTCCCAACGGCAATCCGGAGTTGGCCACGGTGCTCAAGGTCATGCGGGCGTTGGGGTTGGGACTGCGGGTGGCAGCTGTGAAGGCGCAGTAGCAGGAGCCGGCAGAGTGAGCCGACTCGATTGGCTACGTGATCCTCGCGAGATGAGCAGTGGGGCTTGGAAGCATTTGCGTGGCTGGGTCCGCGAGGCGCTCAGGTTTGCAACAGCCAATTCCCGTCGCATTACGCTACTCGTCATTCTGGCGGTCATCGGCGTCGGCTCCTGGAGGCTGCTGGCCTCCTGGGACTGGCTAAGCGCCGAATTCTGGGACTGGCTGCGGGATGGACCGAATGGTGTGGAATCCGGCAGCACGACGGTCCGCAATCTCGGCCTGATAGTCGCCGGCGTGATCGGCCTTCCGCTTGCCATCTGGCGCAGTCTGGTAGCCCAACGTCAAGCTGACACGGCGCAGCAGAACCTGTTGAACGAGCGTTACCAGCAGGGTGCCGAAATGCTTGGAAGCAAGGTTCTCTCGGTCCGCTTGGGCGGAATCTATGCGCTTGAACGCCTCGCCCGGGAACATCCTATGCAGTACCACATCCAGATAATGCAATTATTCTGCGCGTTCTTACGCCACCGACGGTGGATGAGCGAGAGAAAGACAAATCGGACCAAAAGACAGCCGAGGAAGGTCCCGATAGCAGGGAACTTTCGGCGGGCGACCAGACTCGAGTAGATTTACAGGCCGTCTTGACGGCCATAGGTGCACGCGACAAGGTGCGCATACAGATCGAAAAAGCAGAAGGCTACTTACTGGATTTGAGCCGATCTAATCTTCGCGGATCACATCTTGCTAATGCAGACTTGTCTCGGACAAGATTCTACGGTGCGATTCTGTCGTACACGTTTCTCGATGGAGCCGATCTATCCCGCGCTTTCCTAATGGAAGCGGACCTCAGCCACGCGACACTTTGGAGAGCAGATATGTCCGATACAATTCTGTACGACGCCGATTTGTCGGGTGCCGAGCTTTCTCGGATAACCTACACGCTTGGTTCCCGAACGGGTCACGAAGGCGCGGACCCGGTGGTTGGATTAACCCAAGCCCAGATTGACCACTCACGCGCCGACCCGAACAGTCCACCGAATCTGCTCGATGTCATTGACGCCACAACCGGGAAAAAGCTGGCCTGGCGCGGCAAGCCTCTAGACAGCCAAACGTAGCTGCTCGAAAATGTCGCAAGCTCAAGCGGAACTCCCATCGTGACGACTACCTCTTCTAATCCCCACTTCGGCTCCAGTTTGGATGGCCTGCTGGAAGCGGACGGAGTGCTGGCCGAAGCTCAGGCCGTCGCGGTCAAGCGCGTCCGTGGCTGGCAGGCTGGCCAAGTCGCCGCAACTGACGACCGCGGAGGGCTGGAGATCCAGGTGGTATTCGAGGCCGACGAGGACGGTTGGGTGGTGGCGAGTTGTCCGACGCTGCCGGGATGTCATAGCCAGGGGCGGACGAAGGACGAGGCGCTGGCGAATATCCGGGAGGCTGTTGAGGGCTATCTGGCGAGTATGGGCACCTGCAGAAGCGTGGGCATTGCCCGGCGGTTCCGCCTACGACTGCTCCCCTAACGACAGCTCAGAACAGCCTGTCCAAGGCCTCCTGCGGCGACACAGCCGGAATCGGTGAGCGTCTGAAGTCTTTGAGGTTCCGGGTGACGATGTGCTGGGCGCCGCAGGCGCGGGCGGCGGCGACCTGCATGGCGTCCTCAAAGTCGCTGAGCGGTAAGGACGCCGCGTAGCGGAGTGCATTGGTGTCGGCTGGCGCAATCGCCACGAACCGCGTCAAATCGAGGATAAAGTCGCGAGTGACCGCGTCGCCTCGCGCCGGTCTCACGAAGTAATAGAGGTTCGACACGGTATGCCACGCGATGTACGCGCTCCGCCCGCTTCGCTCAATACGGCTCAGAAGTTCCGTAGCAGCCGCTGCGAACGGCTGCCTATCCCGCGCGACGTCTATCAGAACGTCGCTGTCAAGGAGGATTAGAGGTACTTCCGAGCGAGTGCTCTATATCGTGGGTCGTCACGCTCGGCCGCCCGGAACTTCCCCCTCCACCGCTCGGCGACCGTGGGCGCCTCGCCCGCCACGGTTTCCCTTAGGTACTCCTCAACCAGCGATGACAGAGATCTCCCGTTCGCGTACGCGTAGCTCTTGGCTTTAGGGATCAACGCTTCGTCAACGGTGAGCGTCAGCTTCTTTCTCATCTGTTGCAGACCCCGACTGCACGTATACGTATGCGGTGACATCACTATACGTATAGCTCGACAAATCTCCAAGCCCTTCCAGCCGAAACCACTATCCCACCTCGACTGTGCTGGCCTGGGCGGTGTGGGTGACGCGGATGATGTTGTCGATGTGGCGTTCGAAGGTGTCGTCGTGGGAGATGACGACGAGTTGGCTGAAGCCGCGGACGGCGAGGATTTGCTGGGCCAGGTTTTCGCGGCGTTCGGCGTCCAGGTGCTGGGTGGGTTCGTCGAAGAAGGCGATGTCCAGGTTCAGCAGGTCGCGGAGCAGGGCCAGGCGCACGGCCAGGGCGGCGGCCATTTGCTCGCCGCCGGAAAGCTGGCCGAAGCGGCGCTCCAGGCCGCCGCGGCCGAGCACGATGTCGTAGTCGGCCGCCCAGCGCAGGCGGCCGCCGGGCGCGCCCATGATGTCGCTGTAGATCTCGTCGGCGCTGTCGGACACGCTGGCGAGCAGGATTTCTGTGACCTGGGGGCCGGCGTCGCGCAGCAGGCGGCGGATGAACTCGGTGCGGTCTTCCAGGAGCGTGACGCGGGCGATGCCGGCCTGTGCGGCTTCCAGGTCCGCGCGCACCTGCCGGAGGGCTTCCACGTCGGCGGCCAGGCGTTCCTCGTCGGCCTGCATGCGGGCGGAGCGTTCGGCCAATTGGCGGGCGAGGCCGAGCGCGGCGTCGCGGGCCTGGCGGGCCTGCTGCAGCGCCTGGGGATCGAACGCGGCGCGGGCCGCCGCCAGGTCAGCTTCCGCGGCGGCCTCAAGTTTCTGGGCCTGCGCGGCGGCTTGCCGGGCCGATTCAAGCTCGGTCGTGCGTCCCTCGAGTCGCCCGGCCACGACTTCGTGCTGGAGAAAGCGGGTATTCGCTTCGGTGTTTTCGTCCAGAGCGGACCGCGCTGCTGCCAGGGCGTTCAGGTCATCATCCAAGGCCTCCAGCTCGCCTTTGGTCTCTTGAAGCGCCGTGTCGGCCGCCTCCGTGCGAAGCCGGGCAATGGCCAGCAGTTCGGCGCCGGCGGCTTTGGAGGCCGGATCCTCCGGTGTGGCCAGAATGGCCAGGGCTATCAGGGCGCGCTGGACGGACTGGGCCAGCGTGTCCTGAGCACTCCGGGCGGGCTGCTGGCCGTTTGCCAGCTCGGCCAGGTTGGCTGCGTTGCGATCTTCCAACGCGTCCAGGAGCTTGGCGGCGGCGAGGATATCGATGTCGGCGGATCCCAGGCGCTCCCGCAGCCCCGCCACACGCTCTCGAATTACCTCTGCTTCGCGGGCTTCGGTTTCCGCCCGCTCCGCCTCGGCAACCGCGCCTTCCGCGTCCGCAATGGCCGCCCGGAGATCTGCCAGTTGTCGTTCGCGCTCGGTCGCCCGGCGTTGGAATACCCCTGCGACGTCCGGGATGGTCTCCAAATTGCGGCAGACGTCCATGAAGAACGGGCAGGTTCGGGTGTCCGTGAGCAGGCGCTGGGCGTGGCGGTCAGCTTCAAGCAGTGCTTCGACGGTAGCGCGCTCCTGGCGCCGCCGCTCCAGCAGCATTCGCCGGTCGGGTAGTTCCGCGGCGACCTCGGCGCGAGCCTCCAATTGCGTGAGTCGCCGGCGTCCCTGGTCGTAGGCCCGAACGACGGTTTCGCGTTCGCGCATCCGGCGGGTGTGCAGGGCGCGGGTGTCTTCGCTGGCCTGACGCAGAGAGGTTCGAGCGCTCGCCGTACGCTCCCTGGCTTCGTCGACCGCTTGCCGAAAGGCCGTTCGGACGCGGCGAAACCGCGCTTCGGGATCCCCGTCAGGCTCAACCGTGACCGCCGCAACCCGCTCCCCGACCTCCTCGCGTGTTTCCGCCAGGTCGTTCCGCGCGCGGTCCAGCCGCGCGGTTCGGCGAGCGCGTTCCAGGTCCAGGTCGCGCGCCCGGGTTTCGACGGGCTGAAGTTTCGCGGCCCGCGCCTGCGCCGCTTGGTAGGCCTCGTGCCCCGCGCGGGTCTCATCCAGCACATCTGCTGCGCGTCGAGCCTCGTGCACCGCAGTCGTGGCGCGTTCGACCAGCGTGGCCACCTGCTGGCGCCGCTCAGCTGCGGCGGCGAGTTCACGTTCAGCCTCTTCAAAGGCCTCGCGGCCGGCGTCATGCGTCGACAGGCGGGCGTTCGCCGCCGTCAGATCGGCGGCCGCTTGCGCTTCCGCCGCCCGGGTCTCTTCCAGCGCCTGCCGGGCCGCAGATTGGCGTGCGAGGAGTTCCGGTTCGGCGGCGAGACGGCCTTGCAGGTGTGAGGCCTCGACCTGCAACTCGTGCCGCGCCTCGGCATAGTGCTGTGTGAGGCTGCGCAGGGAATCAGCGGCCTGCTGGTATTCGGCGGTGCGCAGGATGGGGTCGAAGCGGGCCTTGCGCAGGCGGGGCGAGTCCAGGAAATCGGCCGTCAGGCGCCCCTGCGGCACGCCGACGACGTGTTCGAAGACGTCGGCCGGGCTGCTGAGGCCTTCCACACCCAGCTGGCCGGCCAGCCAGGCCTCGAGCTCGGCGGCCGGCTGGTCGATGGAGCGGTTCAGTTCGACGTCAAATAGGGAGACGGTCGTGGCGGCGTTGTCGGCCAGCTTGCCGGTGGCGCGCGAGCGGGGGCGCCGCATGGTTCGTGCCACGCGGTAGACGCGGCCGTCGCGCGGCGAGGTGAATTCCACCTGGACCGCAGCCTCCGTCGTGCCGTGGCGCATGAAGCGCACCTGCGGGCGGTGCGGCATGAAGCCGAAGAGGCCGTAGCCGATGGCCTCCAGCAGGGTGGTTTTGCCGGCGCCGTTGGGGCCGACGATGGCCGTGAGGCCGGGCTGAAAGCGCACCTTGGCCTCGACGAAGCTCTTGACGTTGCGCAGCGCGACTTCGTGGACGAACACGTCAGCCCAGTCGCCGTTCCAGGTGTTGGGCCAGCGCCTCAGGCGACTGGCCTTCCAGGGCGGCGGCCTTGAGGTCCAGCGCGGCGGCGGTCAGCGCCTCGGCCTCGTCGGCGTGCGGCGACTCCCTGATCAGTTGCTCCAGCACCTCGCGTTCGATGGCGCGCACGTTGGTTCCGTAGCGGGCGGCGGCGGTGCGGCGCCGGTCCCCGGCCAGTTGCAGGGTTACGCGCACGTGCAACGGCTGGAAGGCGGCGCGCACGGTCTCCGCCAGGCGCTCAGTGTCGAGATGAATGCGTTCAAAGCGCAGGCGGCCGGTCAGGCGCAGTTCGACGACGGGCGGTTCGCTGAAGAGTTCAAGAGGGCCCGCGATGGCCGCTTTGACGACGGTCGCCAACTCGTCGAAGTCCGCGGCCTCGCCAGCATCGACGCTCAGTCGGCGGAACGGGCGACGGGCGATGACGTCGTCCCTGAAGCAAGCGTCGATCTTGGCCGGTTGGCCGGGATGAACAGTCACGTCATAAAGGCCCCTGGCACGGCCTTCGCCTTCGCTGGACTCGCCGACCAGGCCCTCCAGGATGTTGTGGGCTTCAAGCGCGCCCGGGTTGAAGATCCAGGGGCTGTGCTGGGGCAGGTGGTATTCGTAGTGCACGTGGCCCAGCGCCAGGTAGTCGGTGAAGGCTCGGATCGGCGCCAGATCCTCGAGAGTCACTCCGCCGACGCCCAGGTGCACGGCCTCATCCACGCCGGTGTGGAGCAGGCCCACCACGGCGCGCTGGCCGGCAGCGGGCACCGCAGAGAGAGAGGCGCCGATTTCAGGGAGATGCGCCGCCAACCGCGCGCCCAGGTACTCCACGCCGAAGACTCGGGCGGCGCCGATGTCGGTGTAGGCGCCGAAGCCGCGTTCGCTGGTCCAGGGCCGGGCCTGCAACTCGCCGGTCAGCGGGTCAAACTGCCGCAGCAGGCGCAGGCGGCCGTGGCGGCTGAGTTGCCAGAGCCAGGAGCGCTCGCCGCGACGGAACCAGCGCTCGTGGTTGCCCTCGTTGGCGACGACCGGGATACCGGCGCGGGCCAGCCGCTCCAGCGCGATGTCGGCGGCGGCGTAGGTTGACGGCTCGATGGACTTGGAGTCGAAGAGGTCGCCGGCGACGACCACGAAGTCCGGCGCGGCCCGCAGGCAGTAGTCCACCGCGTCGTCGAAGGCGCGCACGAAGTCGGCGGCGCGCTCGGACAGCCCGTACTGGCGGAAGCCCAGGTGGACGTCCGCGAAGTGGACGAAGCGGATCGCGGCGTCGCTCATGGTCGAGGTGCAGTCCGTGTGGCTCGGGCTTTGGTTATACCATACAAAAAGCGAACAGTCTCGCAAGCGTATGCTCGGCTGAATCGAGTTCGAGGATCCGTCCCATGCAATTGACGCTGCGCTACCAGGCGATGCACAGCACCGGCCCCGCCGACAACGTGGAGGCCAACATCGTCCCGACGGAACTGCAGGCCGACCTGAACCCGGCGGAGACGGCCCTGGTCCTGGTTGACACCTGGGGCGAGCATCCGATCGCGACCCACCGCGCGCGTACCAGCGACATCACGGTGCAGCGTATCCGGCCGGTGCTGGACGCCGCGCGGGCGGCCGGCGTAACGCCGATTTATGCGCCATCGCCGGCGATTGCGGCCACCTATCCGCAGTGGACGCGCTGGGCCAGCGTGGAGGATCTGCATCCGTCGCCCGAGCCCGACGACGGCTGGCCGCCGCCGGCCTATCGCGCGCTGGCCGGGCCGTACGCCTCGCTGCAACGCGCGCCCGGCGAGCTGCCGCCGGACAGCGCGGGCAAGCCGCCCGAGCGCTGGCACCGTTTCCGCACGATTCACCAGGCGGTCGCGCCCGAGCCTGACGACATCGTGATCGCCACCGGCAACCAGATGCAGCGAGCGCTGCGCGATCTCCGGCTGGTTCACCTGGTTTACGTCGGCTTCGCCACCAACATTTGCGTGCGGTTCCGCGACTACGGGATGCACGCGATGCGCGACCGCAGCTATGCACCCATCCTGTTGCGCGACTGCACCAGCGGGATCGAGACGCGGGAGACCTACGACGGCCTGCAGATCACCAGCGCCGTGCTGCACGACCTGGAGCGGTGGGTATTCACGGCCGACTCGCAAGAATTCATCGCCGCTTGTCAACGCCCCTGACCGGGGCTCACCGTCCAGTGCTCACTTTATTGGTCGGGGCCTAAAACGGGAGCCGCGGCTCCTCGCGTTCGCAGGTGACCCGCCGCTCGTCGGGGTACTCGCCGTTGATCAGCACGCGATGCACGACGTCGTTCACGCAGGAGTTGTTGGGGTACACGCCGTGCGTGGCGTGGTAGACCTCCACCAAGTACCCGTTGGTGAGCTGCTCCGTGATCAACTCCTCGGATTCGATGAACGGGGTGAACGGGTCGCCGTGGTTGCCGATAACCAGGATTGGCGCTCCACCGCCGTCGAGCGGCCCGTCCAGCGGTTCCGGCGCGAACTGGTCGTAGAACGGACAGGCGGAGGGCAGTGGGAGGCCCAGCAGCGCGAGCAGCGGAAACTCCTCGTCCTGGGCGGCCTGGTATACCTCGCCGTCGGCCAGCCGGGTCGCCCGGTCCTGATCGGGATGCAGGACCCAGTCGTCCAGGCAGTTGATGTGCTCAGGCATTCGCGCCACGCTTGGGCCGGCGTCTTCCCACTGGAACTCGGCGATCTGCAGGAAGACGGTCGGGTCGTCGAGCTCGTTGAGTTGGAAGAGGGCCTCCCAGAGAATCGGCCACAAGAATTCGGCATACAGGGGCGAGATAACCGCGTAGGCCGCTGCGTCGGGATGGTTGCTGGCCGCTTCGTTAACCAGGTGCAGCTTGTCGGCCGCCTCTCGGTAGTAGCCGATCGGGTCGCCGTCGTTATAGATCGGGCACTCGGGACTGTCGCAGGCGGTCAGGGCCCTTTCCAGAAGAATGGCAATCGGCGCCGTCTCCTCCAGGGCGTCGGCGACGCGTTCGGCCTGGCCGGTTGCCGCATCGACGGGGTTGTCCGCACCGTCGATAACCATGGCGCGGACCGAGTCGGGAAAGAGCGTGGCGTACCAGACGCCGACCGCAGATCCGTAAGAGAAGCCCAGGTAGGAGACCTGGTCGACACCCAGGGCCTTGCGGATTTCGTCCATGTCCCTGGCGACGTAGGCCGTGTGCAGCAGGCCGCCGACCGGTCCCATGGATTCGATGCAGAGGTTGGCGGCGGCCTCGCCGGCGGCGATCTCCTCGGGCGTGTCGACGGGCGCGTCGATGGAGCGACGCAGGTCCAGCTGTTCGCCAGGGGCGCCGCACGCGAAGTGCGGGTCTGAGGCTCCGACGCCGCGCGGGTCGAAGCCGACGATGTCGAAGCGTTCGACGATATCCCTGGCGAACGCGGGGAATCCGGACCTGATGGATTCGACCAGGTCCAGACCGCTGCCGCCGGGCCCGCCGGGGTTGACGAGCAGATAGCCGACCCGTTCGTTGGGCTGCGTGGCCCGGTGCACGTTGACCGCGATGCCGAGGCTGCCGGCGTCGGCATCCCGGTAGTCCGCCGGGACTTCCACGAAGGCGCACTCGAACCTGCTGCCGGATCGGCACGGGCTCCAGTCGATACCCCCATCCGCCTGGACTACCTCCGGAGCCGGCGTCGGGGTTGGCGTGGGTTCCGGCGTCGGGGTGGCGGATGGCGTGGGGGTGGCAGGCGGCGTTGCCGTGGGTGTGGGCTGCGGCGTGGAAGTTGGCTGCGGCGTTGGCGTGCCGGGCGGCGGTGGTGCTGAGCCGGTCGTTTCGGCGACCGGCGTAGGAGTAGCAGCCGGCGCGGACGCGGACTCACCGCAGGCCAGCCCAAGAATGGCAACCAGCGTCAGAATGCCGACGGCGACCGTCCGCCTGAGTGTTCGACCTAAGATCCTCAAAGCGCTTCCTTCCGTTACGCCCGAGACGGAGGTGCCGCTGACCGCGTTGCCCTGGCCGACCGCGTAGTTAGACCTAGTCAATTGACACGCAGCCCTCAGCGCCACGGTCCAGACCGCAGCCACCACCCTCAATCACTGTAGGGTGGTCCGGGCCGCTGGTTCGTGAAATGTCCAACCGAGCACGCGAACGCCAAGGCTCGACGCAACCTACGGCGCGCTGACGAACTCGCGCTCCAGATCGCCGTAGGCGGGTACGCCGATGATGTCTTTGAATTCTTCCAATCCGGCCATCGGTCCGGCG
Organism: Chloroflexota bacterium; assembly: GCA_022824865.1. GTDB lineage: Bacteria > Chloroflexota > UBA11872 > UBA11872 > UBA11872 > UBA11872. The sequence goes on from JAJDZD010000009.1 coordinate 27,030, forward strand.
GCGGCGGTGGTGCCGTCGGCTACCAGTGCCGCGTAGGTGCGCTGCAGCGCGGCCGTGGCGGCGAACAAACCGGAGAGCGGGTAGACGACCATCATGTAACCCAGGTCCTGAAGCTCGGAGGCCGAAAGGAAGGGCGTGACGCCGTCCTCAATCATGTTGGCGAAGAGGGGAATCTCGTCGTCGAAGGCGGCACGCACGGCGCGTAGTTCGTCGAGCGAGCGCGGGGCTTCGATAAAGACCACGTCGGCGCCGGCTTCAACGTTCGCGTGGCTGCGGGCGATGGCGTCGTCCAGCCCGTTGACCGCGCGGGCGTCGGTGCGGGCGATGATGACCAGGTCGTCGTCCCCGCGCGCATGCACGGCCGCTCGCAGCTTCTGCACGTGATCATCGGCGGGCACCACGCGCTTGCCTTCCAGGTGGCCGCAGCGCTTCGGCCACTCCTGGTCTTCCAGGATGATCCCGGCGATGCCGGCCTGCACGCACTCGCGCACGGTTCGGATGACGTTGATGGGGTTGCCGTAGCCGGTGTCCATGTCGGCCACCAGCGGGATGTCCACGGTGTGCGCGATGCGGCGGGCGCGGTCCAGCGTCTCGGTCTGGGTCAGCAGGCCAATATCCGGCTCGCCCAGCGTGCTGGCGGCCAGGCCGAAGCCGGTGGTGAAGAACTGCGTGAAGCCGGCCTGCTCGATCAGCTTGGCCGACAGCGCGTCATACGCGCCCGGCAGCACGATGATCTCGTCACCGGCCAGGCGGCTGCGGAGGATGCTGGATTTCGTCATGCGTTTGGTCCAGGAGGTCAAAGTCGCCGCGATTGTGCCCAATGGACCGTCGCCCGGCAGGTTGCCGCCACGGAACGGCTGGGTGAGCATGGCGCGGTTGGCGGGCAGGGAGGTGGGTTGATGGCAGGCAAGTACCGGGTGGCGATTATCGGAACGGGGCGCATGGGCGGGTTGATCGAGGACGAGATCCCGCTCGGGGACCCGAACCTGCCCTATGGCCACTTCTCGGGCTATCAGTACATCGAGGAGACCGAGGTGGTGGCCGTGGCCAACCGCGGGGCCGAGCGACTGCAGCGCTTCAGCGAGCGGTTCGGGGTTACCAACACCTATCTCGACTACCGCGAGATGATCGACAAGGAACAGCCCGACATCGTCAGCGTCACCACACCCTCGTTCGCGCGGGCCGAGCCGCTGATCTACTGCGCGGAGCACGGCGTGCGGGCGATCTACAGCGAGAAGGGCCTGTGCGCCTCACTGGCCGAGGCCGACCGGATCCGGGATGCCATGAAGCGCAACGGCGTGGCCTTCAACTGGGGCGCCATGCGCCGCCACAACGTGGGCTTTCGATTGCTGGCGGAGGCTATCGCCGCCGGCGAAATCGGCGAACCCGAGGCCGTGCTGATGCTGACCTACACCGACCTGATCAAGCACCACCCGCACACGCTGGACCTGGTCTCAATGCTGCTGGGGGACCCGCAACCGCAGTGGGTGAGCGGCCGGCTGATCGAGGCCGGCGATCCGTTCGACCCCGAGCCGCGACGCGCGCACCCGGAATACGACGCCGAAAACCATCGCTACCTGCCCTCGCCGGGCTGGGAGGTCGCGGACCCGTATGTCGGTCACTTCCAGGTCGGCTACGCCAGCGGGGCGGTGGGCTACTTCATCCCGCACCGCGGGTTCCTGGACGTGCACGTGCTGGGCAGCGAAGGCCGCGCCTACGCGCTGGATAACGGCCTGACGTTCGAAATCCGCCACAGCCTCGGCTCCAACCCCGACGACGTCACCACGCGCAAGATCTACGCGCAGGGCGAGCCGCCGACAGTGAACACCATTCGCGACCTGATCAACTCGCTGGAAACCGGCGAGCCGACGCGCGGCAACATTGATGTGACGATGCAATCGGTGGAGGTGCAGTTCGCGATTGCCCACTCCCACCTGGCCGGCGGCGCGCGGGTGGAGGTGCCGCTGGCGGACCGGAGCCTGTACATCCCCGGGGGCTGAGCCGCCGGCGCCGGGCGACTTGCCACCATGACAGCATGATGGTATGCTTACATGACTGGTTGTACGGAGCCGGAGGCATGCGGCGCACGCAAATTCAACTGGACGAGCCGCTATACGAGCTAGCGAAGCAGCGCGCCTTTGCGGAGGGCAAGTCCATGTCCGCGGTGGTCCGCGAAGCAGTGGCGCAATACGTAGCCTCGCCCACCAGGCGGCCGGACTCGCTGGAGAGCTTCAGCTTCATCGGCTCGGGCCGATCGCACCCTGACGGTCCGCAGCCGCTATCGGAGCGTCACGACGAGGCGCTGGCCGAGGACTTTGGCGGCTGATCTTCTTTGACACGTCCGCGGCGCTGGCCCTGGCGGACGTCAACGACCTGCACCACGAACGCGCCGTGCGCGCCATGCAGCGCGTCGTGGCCGGCGGCCAGCCGCTGCTGACGCATAACTATGTGCTGATCGAGACCGCCGCGCTCCTGCAGCGACGCCTGGGCATGCCCAGCGCCCGCGCGTTTCTATCCGACGCGCGGAACTTCACGCTGCACTGGGTCACACCCGACGATCATGCCGAAGCCACGGCCCTCTTCGAGCAGCGCAACCTGCGCGGCCTGAGCCTGGTGGACTGCATGAGTTTCGTGGTGATGCGCAAATACCGGTCGACCACCGCCCTGGCCTATGACGCCGACTTCCAGGCCGAGGGGTTCGACGTCTTCGAGTAGTCCGCGCCTCGGCGCCTTCAGAGCGAGACGGCCGATGGCCTTACGGGTGCCCTAGCGCTCCAGCAGCTCGATCTCGTAGCCGTCGGGGTCGTCGACGAAGGCCATCTTGAGACCGGTGGGGAAGCTTTCGCGCCAGTGGTCGGGCCAGATTTCCAGGCCCTTGCCTTCCAGCTCATCGCAGAAGGCGATCAGGTCGGGCACGCCGATGGCGAAGTGCATGAGGTCTTCGGGGACGTTGAGGTCGTAGTCCGCCGAGTAGGTGAGCTCGATGGTGTGGTCGTTCCCGGGCAGTTCCAGGTGGACGATCTGGTTGCCGTGGGGCGAGCGCTCGGAGCGGCTGAACACCTTGAAGCCGAGGTTGTCCTCGTAGAAGCGGATCGACTGTTCCAGGTCGCTGACGCGGATGCGGGTGTGCAGGAGTTTGTACATGGGGCCTCGGATGTGCGGTGAGCGCGTCATCGTCGCACGTTCGGCGGGAGCGAGCCGCCCAGGCGCCAGACCTGAAGGCCACGCCGCCGCTAGTTGCGCCGGCACGTGGTACGTTGAAATCAGCCGCCCGTCCCAACGTTGGAGCGCCCTCCCCTGAGCGTTGAGGCCTGGACCATCATCGGAACGACTCTTGGCACGGGGGCGGTGATGCTTGGTGTGGTGTTGGGCGTGATGCTCAAACTCTGGAGCGACACCAACCGTCGCATCGACCACCTTGAGGTGAGCCTGCGCGCGGAAATGCGGGCGATGCGCGACGAACTGAAGGGCGACATCGCGGCGGTGCGAGAAGAGCTGAAAGGCGACCTTGCGGCGGTGCGGGAGGAACTGCACCGTGAAATCGGCGCGGTGCGGACCGACACCACTTCCAGCATTGAGCGGTTGAGCGACCGCCAGCACGCCGATGCCAACGCCGTGAATGCGCGGCTGGACGTCCTGCTGCTCGCCCGAGGTTCGCTGGCGGAGACGCCCGAGGCCGATCCGGTTTCAAGTGAGCAGCAGCCCGCTACCGCAGCCGAGACCGCCCCTGAGTACCGGGTTCCGTCGCGCGACGCCGGCGATTCCGACCGGCCCTAGGCGACAGGCTCACCGCCCGACGCGTCAGGCCTCTTTAGCAAACGGGTTTGTCCAGAACGGAACGATGGTACGGCCGGCGCGGCGGGCCAGCGCGACGTAGAGGGCGGGACCGCCAAACGCCACGGCCCACGGGATCACGTGCTCGAACCAGAGGCTGGGCGTCAGGAAGTCGTGCAGGAGCTTGTCGTCCACGATCAGCACCACCGCGATGCGGAAGATGAGCGCGCTGCCGATGTAGATGATGATCGGCGCCTTTTCGGTGGCCAGCGCGATCAGGCCGGCGCCGACGAACAGCAGCGGGATGGACAGCGCCAGGCCGAAGACCAGCAGCGGAATGTTGCCGTGGGCCGTGCCCGCGACGGTCAGCACGTTGTCCAGGCTCATGACCACGTCGGCCAGGATGATCAGGCGAAGTGCTTCCGGAAAGGAGGTGGCGGCCTCGTGCTCCTCGTCGCCCTCGGGCTTCAGCAGCCGCCAGGCGACCCAGAACAGGGCCAGGCCCCCGATCAACGAAATGGCCGGCGCCTGCAGGAGGAGGGTGGCGATGGAGGCCAGCGCGATGCGCAACACCACGGCGCCGCCGGCACCAATGATGATGGCCCAGCGCCGTTGGCGACCCTGCAACCGGCTGGCGACGACCCCGATGACCACGGCGTTGTCGCCGCTGAGGATCAGGTCGAAGAGGATGATCTGGCCGAGCGCGGCCGGGTCCTTCACGATGTCCTGGACGATCTGTCCAAGGTCCATCAGGCCGGCCTCGTCTGCATGTGCTGCAACAGAGCCTCACGCGGTCTGGGAGCCGGACCGCAACCGGCGGCCGGCGGAAACCGCGGCTAGTTTACGTGCCTCGTTCGAATCGGGCGCCGGGCGCCGCTCACTTGAAGCCTGCTACTGGAGCCGGGCGCGGCTGGCGCGGAGCTCGTGGGCGCCGTTGGCGGTGGAGGTTTCGTAGAAGTAGAAGAGGGAGTCGCCCAGCACGGCGTAGTCCAGGTAGCGCAGGCAGCGGGTGCCGGCATGACCTTGCAGCAGCGGGCCGTCGGGTGAGTGGCGCATGGTGGTGCTGAGGTCCTGCGAGAAGACCATGCCGGTGCGGTCTTCGTACACGTCGCCTTCGGTCGTGCGGCCGTCGTAGTAGATCAGGAAGCCGGCGTCGGTGGGCATGACGGTGCTGACGCGGGTGACGTTGGCGTCCCAGCCATCACCGGGGGTGACGATGTCGCGCTCGAAGCCGAAGCGGCGGCCGTCGGCCGAGACCCAGAGGCCGGTGGGGTGGTCCACCAGCCCGGTGGTGAAGACGTTGCCGGTGCCGTGCAGTTGCTCAGCGGTCGCGCCGTCCGCCACGCGGTCGCGCGGACCGTAGCCGGCGAACAGGTAGAACAGCCCGTCCAGCAGCAGCACCACGGGGTCCTTGACGCCTTCCGAGAATGTATTGGCGGCGTCCAGCACGGGGATGCGCCGGGCGGGGTCGAGGGCGGTGAGTTCGTCGGCTTCCAGCAGGTCGATGCGCCAGCGGCGGTCGACGGGGTCGAGGTAGCTGACGTAGTAGCGCCAGGCGCCGCCGGGAATGCGCACCAGGGCGGAACGTTCGATGGACTCGGATTCGAATTGATCCGCGGTGCAGGCCCAGACGGGTTCGAGCGTGGCGATGTCGCGCAGTCTGTAGATCTCAGACTTCCAGCCGCGGCCCTGGTCCAGCGGCCGCCGCCAGCGGACGCTCAGGTAGAGCGCGTCGTCATCCAGCCAGAGCGCGGGCGCGCCGACCCAGTAGCCGGGGGCGTCGACTTCCGGGCTGAGGAGCGTGACGCCTTCGGCCGAATCGAACAGCGGCACCCCGCCAATTGGCGCGCGCGGCGGCATGGGTATTCCAGCGGGAGGCGTGGGCGGGCAGTCTCCCATAGCTCAACGCCCGGGATTCGACATGACCGCCGGACGCCGCCATAGTCCTACGGGACAACCCGCACGCGAGCGCGCCATGGAATACCTGCCACTCGGACGAACGACGACACAGATTCCCAAGATCGGGTTTGGCGCCTGGCAGTACCGGGGCGGCGCGGGCGTGCTGCGCCGGGCGCACGAACTGGGCGCGGCCTTTGTGGACACGGCCGAGGCCTACGGCACGGAAGCGCAGGTGGCGCAAGACATTGGGGACCTGCGCGACGAGTACTTCATTGCCACCAAGGTTTCGCCGGCGAACCTGGCCTACGACGACGTGCTGTCCCACGCCGATGCCAGCCTGGAGCGGCTGGCAACCGACCGGATCGACCTGTACCAGGTGCACCATCCCAACCCCGACATCCCGATCCCGGAGACCATGCGCGCCATGCGCCGGCTGGTCGCCGACGGCAAGGTGCGCTTTGTGGGCGTGAGCAACTACTCGGTCGATGACATGAAGGAGGCGCAGGACGCGCTGGGCGACGTTCCGCTGGTGGCCAACCAGGTGCGCTACAGCGTGGCCGCCCGCCAGATCGAGGACGCCGTGCTGCCGTACTGCCAGGAGCACGGCGTGACGGTGATCGGCTTCAGCCCGCTGGTCAAGGGACAATTCGGCGACCCGGCCCTCAAGCGGTTGGACGAGGTGGCGGCTGAGGTCGGCAAGACGCCGGCCCAGGTGCTGCTGAACTGGGTGATCGATCGGCCCGGGGTGATGGCGATTCCCAAGACCGACCGGGTGGAGCGGGTGGACGAAGCCGCGGGTGCGGTGGGCTGGTCGCTTAGCGCGGATCAGCGGCGGAAGCTGACGGGGGACTAGCGACCGCGGCTTGAAGCTCGGCGCACTGGCTTGCGTTGAGCACCCGCGCCGCGCCGGGGGCCAGTCCGCCGAGGCGGACCGTGGCGATGCGCAGTCGTCGCAGGGTCACGACCTTTGTGCCAACGGCACCGAGCATGCGGCGGATCTGGCGGTTGCGGCCTTCGCGCAGGACCAGGCGCAGCGTGGCGCCGCCGCGGTGCTGGCGCAGATTCCGAACCTCCGCGCGGGCCGGACGCGGGTCGCCGATGGAGATGCCTTCGGCGAAGCGTTTCGCCAGGTCGCGGGGCGGGTTGCCGCGCACCTCCACCGCGTATTCGCGCTCGTGGCCGTAACGCGGGTGCATCAGGCGTTCGGCCAGGTCGCCGTCGTTGGTTAGGAGCACCAGGCCTTCGGACGGCGCGTCCAGGCGTCCGACCGGGTAGAGCCGCACCTCCCGCAGGTCCGCCGGCAGCAGGTCCAGGACGGTGGGGCGACCCTCCGGATCGCGCGCGGTTGAAATGACGCCGGGCGGCTTGTGGACGGCTACCACCAGGCGGCAGTCGGGCAATGTGCTGATCGGCTGGCCGTCCAGGCGCACCTGCGCGCGCGAGGGGTCGATCTGCGTGCCGAGCGTTTGCACGGTCTCACCGTCAACCTCAACGCGGCCGGCGAGGATGGCTGCTTCCATCGCTCGGCGCGATCCCGCGCCCGCGCGGGCCAGGAAGACGTGCAGGCGCACGGTTCCGGGCCGGCTCGCCGGATGGCCACCGGGCCGCGATTCTGGATCCTCGGGCGATGGCGGTCGCCGGCTCACAGCCTGGTGCAGCCTCGCACTTACCCGCCCCCGAAAGACCGTGTCATCGTCAGCCGGCCGCCTCGTTGCCACGCGGACCGCATGCTAACGGCCGTAGCCCGGCGAGACAGCACCCCCAAGGGGCAGCACGGCCATTATCCTGATCGGCGCTCTGGTCCTGGCGGGCCGGTTCCGGTGGTTCCGCCGGGCAACTTCTGGCCTGCACCTCTGCTCGGGGCGGGTGTCACGCTGGTCGTCAACACGACTTGGCACATCGGGAGGCGGCGATGAAAGAGCGGGTCCGTCGGCGCGGTTTCGGACTGCCCGGCAGCCTGCTTCTCCTTGGGGCCTTTGTGCTGCTCTGGAATTTCGAGGTCCTGCCCGATGGCTTTTGGGGGGAGTTCTTCCTCCTGTGGCCCTTCTGGCTGGCGGCCGTGGCCGCCAACCTGCTGCTGTCGCGCTTGCACCCGTGGGCGGGCTCCCTGGCGGCCCTGGCCGTCATGGCCGGCACCCTGGTCGGGGCATGGTGGATGGCCGACAGCGACGTCCGGGCACCGATTGTGCCGGTGATCTATGAGTCGATCTCGGTGCCGCTGGACGGCACGCAGACGGCGCAGGTGAACCTGACCGCTTCCAGCGGCGTGCTTGCACTCGGCGGCGGCGCTCCGCCCGGCCGGCTGCTGGTCGGCGAGTTCGAGGGGATGGCCTTCCCGGCGGCGCAGTATTCGGTGCGCATGAGTACCGCGGGCGACCAACAGACGCTGGATATCGATCTCCAGGGCTCCTGGGAGCTTCGTTTCCCGCCGCATCGAGCCATCTCATCGGGACGCTGGAAGGTGCAGCACGCCAGCGGCGTCCCGACCGACATCAGGGTGGACGGCGGCGCGACCACGCTCGACCTTGACCTCCGAGAGTTAACGGTGCGGAGTCTGCATGTCGAGGCGGGTGACGCGGATATCGCGGCGGTACTGCCTGCCAATGCGGGACACACGAACGCCGACTTCAAGGTCGGCGCGGCCAGCCTCAACATTTCGGTTCCCGCGGGCGTTGCGGCGCGGATTGAACTCTTGGGCGGCGTATCGAGCGTCGACGTCGACACGTCGCGCTTCCCATCCCAGGACACCGGCCGCTACATCTCCCCGGACTTCGAGAATGCCGCTAACCGCGTGACGATCACCATCGACGCGAGCAGGGGCGACATCACCGTCCGTTAGTCCTCGGCGCCCTCCGTCCCCAGCGGGCGGAAACCGTCCGGCCCTGCCGGCCTAGTCCTTTTGGCCGATACGGCGGGCTGAAAATTACGGCCTTGGGGCGATGGCGGCGGGCCGCGCACGGCATACCGTGGCGTTGCAATCACATACGACCACGAAAGGGTTCTTTATGGACAACCGGCTGACCCGCAGCCACTCGGACCGAATGCTCACGGGCGTGGCCGGCGGGATGGCGGAGTACTTCGACGTGGACCCGGTGATCATCCGGCTGCTCTGGGTGCTGGGCGCCGTCTTCACGGGCGGCGTGCTGCTCGTCGTTTACTTCGTGATGGCGATCATCATGCCCTCGCCGCCGGACGACGAGGATGAGTACGACGACGAGGAGGACTACGAGGACGAAGACCTCGAAGAGGACGAAACGGCCGAACGCGCCGACGAAGCAACGGCCAGCGAGGAGGCGGACGAGGGCACCGACAAGAGCGAGGACGCGGCGGACGAAGAGGCCGAGCCCAAGACCGACGGCGGTGCGATCGCGGCGGCCGCCGCGACGAGCGCGGCCACGTCCGACGCGCCCTTAGCCGAAGCCCCGCGTGAGCGGAGGCGTGAAGCACGTCGGGAGCGTCGGAACTCGCGGCGACGCGCCCGGCGGCGACGAGCCGCGGCGCGCCGGCGCGGTCAGGGCGCGTTCGTCATCGGCGCCATCCTGATCGTCATCGGTGCGCTGGCCCTGGTGGACCAGTTCAGCTGGCTCAGCTTCTGGCAATTCTGGCCCCTCATTCTGATCGGGATCGGCGGCGCGCTGATCCTCGGCCGCTTTCGATAGGAGGTCGTGATGGCTCGAAACGACACCCATGACGACTCGGCGCCTGTTCGGAAGCGGCGGCGCCGCAGCCGCCGCGGGGACGGCGCACTGGTAGGCGGCACGGCTCTGGTCCTGGTCGGCTCAGTCTTTCTCGCGGACGAACTGGGCTGGGTCGAGTTCGGTGACCTTTGGCCGGTAATCCTGATCGGGCTTGGCCTGGTCATGATCTTCAGCTACGTCGCCGACGCTAGGAGGCCGCAATGAGCGACTCAAGATCTCTGGCCAGGCAGTCCGGCTTCGGATTCGCGGGCGCGCTGATTCTGCTCGGCGTGTTCGGGCTGCTCTGGAACTTCAACGTGCTGCCCGACGGCTTCTGGGGCGAATTCTGGACCCTCTGGCCGCTGCTGCTGGTGGCGATCGGCGCGAACCTGATCTTGTCCCGGCAGCGCGCCTGGCTCGGCTCCGCGGCGGCGCTGGCCGTGGTCACGGGCTCGCTGGCCGCGGCCTGGGTACTGGCGGTGGTTGACCCGCCCACATCGCATAGCTTGTCCATCAACACCGAGTCGATCTCGGTCAAGAGCGACGGCGCGGAGTCGGCACGGCTGGAGCTCACCGTGGCCGCCGGCGATCTTTCGCTCACGGGCGGCGCCCCGGCGGGCCTACTCTTATCCGGGGGATCTCATGGGTCCGTTGCCGAAGTGACGGACCAGCGCGTGAGCGTAAGGACGTCGGATGGCCGACGGACGGTGGATGTGCGGCTCAACTCCGAGTGGAATTTCGGCTTTCCACCGCCCCGCACAACCTCGCGGGGAAGTTGGGTTTTGCGTCACGCCGAGGGCATTCCAACCGATATCCGTATAGAGACGGGAGCATCGGACCTTGATTTGGACCTGCGGGAGTTGAATGTGCAGAGCCTGAACGTTGACGGGGGCGCCGCGGACATTGACGTGGTGCTGCCAGCCAATGCCGGGCGCACGACCACCGAGTTCAGCATCGGCGCGGCCGAACTGGACATCACGGTTCCGGCCGGCGTCGCGGCGCGGATCGACTTTGACGGCGGGATCTCGAGTCTCGACATCGACGAGTCGCGGTTCCCGAAGCAGGGTGACCGATACGTCTCGCCCGACTTCGAGAGCGCCGCCAACCGGGTCACGATCAAGATCGAAGCCGGTGTGAGCGACATCACCATCAGCTAATCCACATCCCCCTCCCTCCCCCAGCGGGCCGGGTCGCCAAATGCGGCCCGGCCCGTCAGGTTTAAGCCCGGAGGTCGAAGCTGGGGTCGTAGCGCAGGTCGCGTTCGCCCGCCAGGGCGCGCCCGGCCAGTTGCGCGAGGTGTGCGGCGAAAGGACCGAGGCCTGGGGTCATCTCGGCGTGCGTGATGACGGCGGACGCCACGGTCCGGGTCGTAGCGTCCAGGCGCCGGGCCGGGGTTTGTGTTGCGGGTAGCTGCAGGTCGGGCACGACTGCCAGATTGAGGCTGAGCAGGGCCTCGATTTCGACAGGCTGCGGGCGCAAGTCCTCGAGCGAGAGCGGCGCCAGCCAGAGCCACAGGTCCTGCAACTCCCGATCCACCAGTCCCTCGCGGGGATGGGCGCCCTCGACGCGGCGGGTGCCAAGCTGGAACAGCGGTCCGTCGGTAGGCCGCACGCCCAACTCTTCTTCCAGTTCGCGCCAGGGGTCCGGATCGTCGGGCGCCAGGTGGCCCGCGCTGCTGACATCCAGCAGGCCGCCCCAGGTGTCCTTGGTGAAGCCGCGCTGTTGAAGCACCAGGCCGGGGCCGTCCGGCTCGCCGGTCAGGACTACCCAGACCGTGCGCGTGCGGTGCCAGTGGCCCTCGCGGTGTATCTGGATTCGCGGCAGCAGGCGTCCAGTGGACCGGCCGTCGGGCGTCACGACCTCCAGCCGTTCGCTCTGATCGTCGTAGGTCACGCGGCGGTCCTCTCGGGTTGGTGGCGGCGCTCGCGTACCATGCCGGACAGCTTGGCCAGAGGATGGATACGCGCCCTATGCGATTCGGCTGCTGCGGACCTATTGAGAACATGCCGGCCATGCGTGCGGCCGGTTACGACTACGCCGAGCTGCGCGTCGTCGACCTGCGGCCCGACGACGACGAGACCGTCTACGCCCCGATCAAGCGACAGATCGAGGATGCCGGCCTGCCTCCCGAGGCCCTCAACGTCTTCATTCCGCCGCACCATCCGGTGGTGGGGCCGAATCGCGACCTGGAAGGCCTGCGCGCCTACGTGACGACGGCCATGGGCCGCATGCGCGACCTGGGGACCCGGCTGGTGGTATTCGGGAGCGGGGGCGCCCGCTCCACGCCGCCGGGGTTCGACCATCACCTGGTGCCCGGGCAATTGCAGGACTTCCTGCTGCTGGCGGGCGGCATCGCGGCCGATCACGACATGGACCTGGTCATCGAACCCCTCTGGCGCGACGTGTGCGACACCATCAACACCATCGTCGAAGGTTTCGTGGCCGCCCGCCAGAGCGGGCATCCGCGCGTGTGGACCCTGGCCGACTGGTTCCACGTCTTTCACAACGACGAGCCGCTGGCCACCCTGGCCGAAGTCGCGCCGCGCCTGCGTCACATCCACGTCCCCGTGCCTCCCATTCCCGGCGCGCCGGAGCAGCCGACGGATCCGGGGTTCGACGCCTTCCTCGACGCCCTGCTGGCCACAGGCTATGACCTGCGCATGAGCGTGGAGGACAACGGCAAGCGCTTCACCGACTTTGCCTCGCAGGCCGGGCCGGCGCTGGACTACCTGCGGACGCGCGTTCCGGCGTCATGACGGCGGCGGGCCCGCTCGCGTACGCCTTCGACGGCTTCATCAACCGCCTTGATGACGCCCGGGAACCTTCGCTGGCCTTTCATCCGGGGATGGACTTCAGCGCCTGGCATGCCGCGTTGCTCGAGCGGGTGGAGTCGCTGCTGGGCGATCTGCCGGCGCTGACGGGAGCCGAGCCGAAGATCCTGGCGTCGACGGACTGCGGCGCCTACGTCCAGCACAAGCTGGTGTACGAGACCATCTCCGACGTGTGGGTGCCCGCATGGTTGCTGATGCCGGCTGGTGCGTCGGCCGAGAACCCGGCCGCCGGAATCCTGGCGCTGCACGGCCACGGGGACGGCAAGGACCAACTGGTGGCCCGCGACGACGATCCCGGCAACGTCTACCGCAGCTTCGCCCGCCGCTACGCGGAGCGCGGCCACGTGGTGCTGGCGCCGGACGCGATCGGCTTTGGCGAACGCGCCGAGGGTTTCCGCCGCTACGGGCAGCGCGACGGCTGCAACGTCAACTTCATGCGCGCCCTGCTGTTCGGCGTCAACCTGATGGCACTGAACATCCAGGACGACCGGCGCGGCCTGGACATCCTGGCCGGGCAGCCGGAGGTGGACGCCGGTCGGCTGGGCTGTGCCGGGCTGTCGTTCGGCGGCACGCGCACCATGTACCTGGGCGCCCTGGACACGCGGATTCGCGCGGCGGTCGTGAGCGGCTACCTCACCACCTTCCGCGCCTACGCCCTCGACACCGGGAACTTCTGCGGCTCGCAGTTCCTCCCGGGCATCTATGCCTACGCGGACGTGCCTGACTTGCACGGCCTGATCGCGCCGCGGCCGCTGCTGATCGAGGCCGGTCGCGCGGACCGGGGATTTCCCATTGAGGCCTCACGCCAGGCGCACGCGCGCGTGGCCGCGATCTACGCGGCGGCAGGCGTCCCCGAGCGCTTGGAACGCGACGAGTTCGACGGCGGCCACGAGTACCGCGCGCAAGCCTCGCTGGACTTCATGGACCGCTGGCTGGCGCCGGGCAGCCCGGCCGTTTCCTGAAGACATCGCTGTATGGGCGCCCCCGTGGGAGCGCCCTTCCTGATCAGTTGCTGTTCGGCTAGCCGAACTTCAGGAATTGGCCCTGGGCCCAGTTGCCATCGGTCAGCCTCCACCAGGTGACGCCGTTGACGACCTGGGTTTCACCGGTGAGTTCAACTTCCGACGCACCGGGCGCGACGTAGGCCACCGAGGCGTTGGGGTCAGCGGCCACCCGTATGTTGAGGCCGGCGGTCGGAAC
>JAJDZD010000054.1 GCA_022824865.1 Chloroflexota bacterium
GGCCAAGGCCTGCCACGCGGCAGCCACTGAATGACCGAGTCACCCCCGCCGGATGCTCGGGACCCTAGCAAGGCCCTCCCCCAGCTTGGACACACAGGAATGACAAGGGGACTGACAGAGAGGCTTGGGTGCGGTGGGCGGTGTGGTTCGACACGGGCCTTCGATGGACTACGGCCCGGCTCACCACGAACGGTGGGGCGGGGTGGGTTGCCCGGAAGATGGGCGGGTCAGAGACGCCGCCCCTACGCCAGAGAAGAGGCGGACGGTGGGCTAGAGGCCGCCGAAGGATTGGGCGCGGGATTTGAGGGTTAGGTAGAGGGTTTGGAGGGTGGGGGTGGGGCTTCCGGATTGTTGGGCGCGGCGGAGGACGGCGCCGGCGGTGTAGTCGAGTTCGACGCGGCGCTCGTGGGCGAAGTCGACCTGGAGGGAGGTGGTGTTGTCGGCCGGGAGGGTCTGGAGGAGGGTGACGAGGTCCTCGGTGGTGGAATCGGGAAGGCGGATGCCCTGGGACCGGGCGACGGCGATGGCTTCGTTGAACATGGTGCGGAAGAGGTCGAGCATGCCCTCGGTCGCGAGGATGGGGCCGAGGGGGAGCTGGCAGGCGGCGGTGACGGGTCCCAGGACGGCGAGCAGGACGAGTTTGTTCCAGAGGACGTGGTGGATGTCGGCGGTGACCTCTATCTCGAAGCCGGCGGCGCGGAGGGCCTGGGCGATGGTCTGGACGCGGTTGGAGATGCCGCCGGCGGGTTCGCCGATGGCGGCCCGGGCTTCGGCGTCCTGGTATTCGATAACGCTGGGTTCGAGGATGTGAGCGGTGAGCCAGGTGGCGCCGCCGATGATGTGTTCCGCTCCAAGAATTGATGTGAGGGTTGGGACGCTGTCGATGCCGTTTTGGAGGGTGAGGACGGCGGTGTCAGGGCCGATGGCGGGGCGGAGGAGTTGGGCGGCGGGCTCCGTGTCGTAGCACTTGACGGCGAAGATGATGAGGTCGGGGGGTGAGGGGGCGTCGGCGGGGTTTTCGACGGCGTTGACCTCGAGCACGTGGCGGGTGCCGGTTTCGCTGACCATGCAGAGGCCGTGGTCGCGGATGGCCTGGAGGTGGGGGCCGCGGGCGACGAAGGTGACGTGGTGGCCGGTTTGGAGGAGGCGGGAGCCGATGAAGCCGCCGACGCCGCCGGAGCCCATGATGAGGACGTGCATTTGGGTTTCATGATATTGGAGGGGCGGCGGCTCGGTGCGAGTGGTGCGGCGATGGATCAGGGTGGGCTGGGACGGGATGCTCGGAAGTCCCCTCACCCTGTCCTCTCCCCCAGGAGAGATCGTTGCGTAACTCGGGCGTGGGTGCCCGGAAGACCCCTTGTCTATCCCCAGGAGAGCGGAAGAACGGCGGCGAGGGGGGCGGCTTGGGTGGCTCGGGGCTTGGGAGGGATTCCGGGCTTTCGACCCTCACCCCAACCCTCTCCCACTGTCCAGACCGGACACATGGTTTACGGACGTTCGGGGACATGGTTTACACATTCGGCGGTGAGGCGGGGGACGGGGGTGTGCCGTGTGCGGAGCGGAGGGTGAGCGGCTTGCGGGCCGAGATGGTGGGGTTGGCCGCGCCGGCCGGTTGCCTGCCGCTGTCAGCGGTACGATAAACGTCCGGCCCCGACCTGCGGCGCCGCCGCATCCAGAGTGCTGATGGATTCCCAACGCTCACCCTCCGTTCTGGACGGCATGGCCGGTCCCTACGATCCGGCCGCTGTGGAAGCCCGGCTGTATGACACCTGGAACGAGTCCGGCGCCTTTCAGCCGTCGGATGATCCGGAGCGCCGGCCGTTCACCATCGCCATTCCTCCGCCGAACATCACGGGCCAGTTGCACAACGGGCACGTGCTGTTTGTCGCCTACCAGGACCTGATGATTCGCTGGCAGCGCATGCACGGCCGGGCCGCGCTTTGGGTACCGGGCACCGATCACGCAGCCATTGCCACGCAGAACGTGATCGAGCGCGAGCTGGACAAGGAAGGACTCACCCGTCACGACCTGGGCCGCGAGGGATTCGAAGAGCGCTTCTGGCAGTGGAAGGACGAAGTCGGCGACAGCATCAACGATCAGTTGCGGCGGTTGGGCGCCTCGGTGGACTGGACGCGCGAGCACTTCACGCTGGACGAGCAGCTCTCGCGGGCGGTTCGCGAGGCTTTCGTGCGGCTGTACGAGAAGGGCCTGATCTATCGCGGCCGCTACATGGTCAACTGGTGTCCGGACGACCAGTCCGCCATCAGCGACCTGGAAGTCGACTACCTGGACGTTGAAGGATCGCTCTGGCACATCCGCTATCCGCTGGTCGACGGCGGTCACCTGACCGTGGCCACAACCCGGCCGGAGACGATGCTGGGCGATACGGCGATTGCCGTGCACCCGGACGACGCGCGTTACCAGGCGCTGATTGGGCGGGAAGCCGTGGTCCCGGGTATCGGTCGCCGGGTTCCGATCATCGCCGACACCTTCGTCGATCCAGAGTTCGGATCAGGGGCGGTCAAGGTCACGCCCGGGCACGACCCCAACGACGCGGCGATGGGCGAACGCCACGACCTGCCGGTGATCAACATCATGAACGGCGACGGCACGCTGAACGAGAACGCCGGGCGCTGGGCCGGTCAGGATCGATTCGACGCCCGGGCGGCCTACCTGGAGTTCCTGGAAGCCGAAGGTCTGCTGGAACGCACGGAAGCGTATACGCACTCCGTGGGCCATTGCTCGCGCGACGGCGCTGTGATCGAGCCGCTGGTCTCCGAGCAGTGGTTTGTGAATGTTCGTCCGCTGGCCGATGCCTCCGAGGCGGCGGTGCACGACGGGCGGATCCGATTCCACCCGTCGCGCTTCAAGACCGAGTTTCTGCGCTGGCTGGAAGACATCCAGCCCTGGTGCATTTCGCGGCAGCTCTGGCTGGGCCATCGGATCCCCGTCTGGTATTGCCAGGACTGCGGCGCCGTGATCGTCGCGCGCGAGGATCCGACGTCCTGCCCAGTGTGCGGCGGGCGCAATCTCCGGCAGGATCCGGACGTGCTGGACACCTGGTTCAGCTCGGGCCTGTGGCCGTTTTCGACCCTCGGCTGGCCGGACGACACGCCAGACATGCGGCGGTTCTACCCGACCGACGTGATGGAGACCGGCTACGACATCATCTTTTTCTGGGTGGCCCGGATGGTGATGCTGGGCCTGGAACTCGTGGGCGAGGTGCCGTTTCACGACGTGTACTTTCACGGGCTGGTGCGGCACCTGGACGGGTCCAAGGTCAGCAAGACCAATTACCAGCCGGGCGACGATCCGCTCGAGACCATCGAGGCCTACGGCGCGGACGCCATGCGGTTCAGCTTCGTCACCGCCGCCGCGCCCGGCAACGACATGCGGCTGGACCTGCGGCAGGTCGAGCGCCGCGGGCACTTTGCCAACAAGCTCTGGAACGGGGCCAAGTTCGTTATCGGCGCCATGGAACGCACGGCCGGCAACGAACCCGGGGCTCCGTCACTGGTCGATCGTTGGGTTCTCAGCCGGTTCAACCAAGTGCATGCCGACGCGATACGGGATGTGGAGCGCTTCCGCTTCGGCGAAGCCGGGAGGGCGCTGCACGATTTCCTGTGGACGGAGTTCTTCGACTGGTACGTGGAGGCCGCCAAGATTCGGCTCTACGGCGACGATCCGGCGGCCGCCGCCCGCACGGCGGAAACTCTGGCGACCGTGCTGGACGGCTCTTTGCGGCTGCTGCACCCGTTTATGCCGTACGTGACCGAGGAAATCTGGCGGCATTTCCGCGCGGCGGGAGGGGCGGCGGACGCGCCCGAATTGCTGATCGATACGCCGATCCCGGCCGCTTCGCCGGAGGTTGACGAGGAGGCGATCGATCGGGTGCGGGCGCTGATCGACATTGTCCAGGGCATCCGCAACGCCCGGCACGAGTCGGGCGTGGAGGCGGGCCGCCACGTGGAGGCGCGCGTCATCGGCGGCGCGGGACTGGACGTCGAGGCGGTATTCATCCAGCGCCTGGCCCGTGTTGACCCGCTGACATTCCATCCCGCCGGGACGACGTTCGATGAACCGGCGGTCACGGCGCGCGCCGGTGGTGTGGAGATCTTCCTGCCGCTGGCCGGCATGGTGGATCTCACCGCCGAGCGGGAGCGCCTGGCGCGTGAGCTGTCTGAAGCCCAGGCGACGCTGGGGCGCGCGGAGCAGTTGCTGGCGAATCCGCGATTCATCGAGCGGGCCCCGGAGGCCGTGGTGGCCAAGGAGCGCGAACGAGCGCGGGCGGCGAGGGAGCGCGTGGCGCAGGTCAAGGAGCGGCAGGCGGCGCTGGTCGGCTCCGCGTAGCTCGGCGGCTGCTGGAGGCTTAGTCCTCGGCTCGCACGTAGAGTTCGCGCATGGCGGTGGGCCCGCGCAGCATCTCGCCGCGCACGCCCCGTTCACGGGCGGCGGCCACGTCCTCAATGGCCGGCCGGACCTGTGACGACAGCTGGTCGATGTAGTGCAGCGCGATGGCCTCGGGCAACATGGGTTCGGTTACGGCGGCGTATTCCAGCTGGCCCTGGTGGCTCAGCACCAGGTGGCGGAGCAGGGTTGCGATCTCTCCATCGCAGCCGGTGGCGGCCAGGGCGCGGTCCAGTATTCGCACGCCCTGCACCATGTGGCCTTCCAGGTTTCCGGCGTCCGTGTAGACGATGCTGGCCTGCAGGTCCAGCTCCTCCAGCTTGCCCAGGTCGTGGAGGACGACGCCCGCCAGCAGCAGGTCGCGGTCGAGTTGTGGATAGACCCGAGCCACGCGGTCGGCGATCTGCAGCATTTCCACGGTGTGCTCGGCCAGTCCGCCGAGCCAGGCGTGATGCCGGGTCTTGGCCGCGGGCCACTGGGGAAGCCGTTCGGCAACCAGCGGGTCCGCAATCACGGCGCGCAGCACGTCCTTGATAACGGGGGCCTCGATGGATTCGACGGCGTCGCGAATGGAGCCGGTCAGTTCTTCCGCGCTCCGGGTTGAGCGGGGCAGGTAGGCGGTCGCGTCCCAGGTCTCGTCGGAGCGCCGCAGGGAATCAATCTTGATGTTGACGCGGTTGCGGAACTCGTCGGCCCGGCCTTCAACCTCGTATGGCTCGCCCGCGGTGACGGCCGCGACCTGGGCCTCGGTGACCTGAAACATGACCGCGTCAATCGTGGCGCCGGCGCGGTCGCGCAGGCTCATCCTGAGGAACCGATTGCCAGTGCGGGCCTCACGAACCTCGACGGACGCAACCAGGAGCACGGCATGCACGTAGCTGCCGGGGGTGATGTCGGCGATGTTCAAGGGCGTGGGCTTACTACGGTGTTTGGCGAACGCGCCATCCTACTGGCCGAGGGATTGCCGGGGCGTGCCGGGCGCCCGGAAGTGGTCAGCGGCGTCGGCGAACGGCGTCGCGAAGCCGCTGCATCAACGACGGGCGCTGGTCAGGCAGTTCGATTACCTGCCCACGCCACATGACGGGGCTGCTGCGACCGCCCGATGTCCGCGCTGAGCGTCGTTCCATGATTCCGCGCGCCAGGGCCAGCGCAAACACAACCGCGCCGGCCACCGCCACGATCGCCGCAAACTGCCGCAGGAAGATCGAAAGGAACAGCGCCGCCACGACCAGGACGGCCGCCGTGACCAGCATTTCGCCAGTCGTCGAAAAGCGGGCCATGATCCATTGGCCGAGAAGCTCAATGTAGTTTCGACGAGGTTGGTTCGGCTGCGGCCCCCGCGAAACTCGTCGCTTCGGCGGTGGCGCTGAGGCGTCGGCCCGATCAAGGATTTCCTTGACTTCGTCCTGCCAACTCTTGGGCATAAAGAACTTCGTGGAGGGCTGCGCTTCGAGTATATCGCCGCGTCAATATTCGTGGCGTGGCAATGAGTTGACTTGATGTCAGCGTCCGTGAGCAGCGGCCTCCGGCAAACGCCAAGAAGCTGGCTATCCTGCACCCATGCCCACGCCCGCAACCGATCCATTCGAGATCGAAGTCTTCCGTCACCTCTTCGCCTCGGTCGCCGAGGAGATGGGGGTGACGGTCCAGCGCAGTGCGCATTCGCCCAACATCAAGGAGCGGCGCGACCACTCGTGCGCGGTGTTCGACGCCGACGGCCGGATGATTGCGCAGGCGGCGCACATCCCGGTGCATCTTGGGTCGATGCCGGCCTCGGTCACGGCGGCGATCGAGGTCTACGACGGAAAAGCGCCAACGCCGGGCGATGTGCTGATCGTGAACGACCCTTACCTGGGCGGCACCCATCTACCGGATATCACCACCGTTTCGCCCGTGTTCGTGGGTTCGGACCGGCGTCCCACGCACTGGGGCTGGGTGGCGACGCGCGCCCATCACGCCGACGTGGGCGGACTGGCGCCCGGCTCCATGCCGCCCTCGACCGAGCTTTACCACGAGGGCCTCATCATTCCGCCGTTGAAGCTGGTAGATGCCGGCAAACTCGACGAGCAGCTGGTGGAGATCATCTGCCGCAACGTGCGCACGCCCGAGGAACGGCGCGGCGACCTGGAGGCGCAACTGGCCTCGCACCGCGTCGGCGAAGCGCGGCTGGCCGAGTTCGCCCGTCGCTACGGCGCCGAGCCGCTGCGCGAGCGGGCGGCGGCGTTGCTGGCTTACTCCGAGCGACTCGCGCGGGCGCGCCTTCGAGTGGTTCCCGACGGCACCTACAGCTTTACCGACTACCTGGATGACGACGGCGCGGACGGTCCGGCGATTCCAATCAAGGTCACGATCGAGGCCAGCGGGGGGCAGCTCAGGTTCGACTTCAACGGCACGGGCCCCGCGGCGGCCGGTGCATTGAACGCGCCTGAAGCGGTCACGCGCTCGGCCGTCATCTACGTGGCGCGCTGTCTGATGGGCGACGACGTGCCCGCCAACGATGGGGCCACCGCGCCGCTGGAGGTCATAGTCCCGGCCGATACCGTGCTCAATCCGCCGCGTCCGCATGCCGTCGCGGCGGGCAACGTCGAAACGTCGCAGCGCGTGGTTGACGTCTTGTGGGGCGCGCTGGCCGAAGCGCTGCCGGACGTGGTCCCCGCCGCGAGCCAGGGCACGATGAACAATCTGATCATTGGGGGATTCGATCCCCGGCACGGCCGGGCGTTCACCTATTACGAGACCATCGCCGGCGGCGCGGGCGCCGGCCCGGCAGGCCCCGGCGCGGACGCGGTGCAAGTAGCCATGACGAACACGCTGAACACACCCATCGAGGCCATGGAGCTGGCCTATCCGCTGGCTGCGCGTCGCTACGAAATCCGCCGTGCGTCCGGCGGCCAGGGGGCCCACCGCGGTGGCGACGGCGTGATCCGGGAGATTGAAACCCTCGTGCCGGCGGTTGTCACCATCGTCACGGAACGTCGCAAGCGTCAGCCGTGGGGCGCCGCCGGGGGCGAGCCGGGAAGCTCAGGCGTCAACCGCGGAACAGTCGATGGAAGTGAGCGGAGACTCCCGGGCAAGGCGGCGCTGGAACTGCAAGCCGGCGACGTGATCCGAATCGAAACGCCCGGCGGGGGCGGCTGGGGTGAGCCGCGCTCAGGCGACGCGCCCGCCTAGAAGAAACCGAAGCGCCGCCGCGGCGGCGCGTCCACTGAGACCTCGTCGGGCGCAAACTCCACCGAGAACGCCTCGTGATGGATGGCCCCGGTTGGGGTCAGGTCGCTTTCCATCAGGCTGATGTGCGACACGGTGAAGAGTCCCAGCCGGTCAAGCTCCATCGCCTCGAACCCGCGACTGATCGAGCGGCGGGCGGTCGGCGCGGCCATGCGGCCGATCCGGGCCAGTGTCACGTGCGGGCTGAAGGGCCGCCGGTCCACGCGCAGACCCAGCCCGCGCACGGCTTCCAGCACCGCCGCCTGCAAGTCCCGCAACGCCTCGGTCTCGCCGCTGATCCCGGCCCATGCGACCCGAGGCTCGCGATTCTCCGGAAACGTGCCGCCGCCGCTGAAGCCGATGCTGAACGGGTGACGGCCCCGCACGGCGGCCTGCATGCCGGACCGCACGCTGTCGGTGCTCTGCGCCGGTATGTTGCCCAGGAACGCGAGCGTGAGGTGCAGGTTTTCCGGCGAAACGGTTCGAATGTGCCGCGATACGCGAGCCAATGACGCCGCTTCGGCAGCCAGCGCGTCTCGAAACGGCCTGGGGATCGTGACAGCCACGAATGCCCGCATAGGCGGCCAGTATAGTGAGGTTAGCCATCTACCGAATGGCCGTGGATTGCTCGCGAACCTGCAAGCACCGGCCGACCTTCGGAATACCCAATGACAGCCGCGATTCCAGAGCGCCTTGCGGTACAGCCAGCCGATCCGGCTGCTCCCGCCGAGCGTGCCGCCACGATCGAGGCGCTGCGCGAACGGCTCTCGCAGCACTTGCCGTCAAACGTCCTGGCACTCAGCGGCGCCGCCGAACTGGCCGTGATGGTCGCGGAAACCGTGGACGATCCAGCCACGGACGTGTTCTGGGATAGGGCCGACCACGCGCTGGCCCACGATCTGCTGCTGAAAGGCCTGGCCGAAGCAAAGGCCGCGGAGTCACCCGGCCGCGCGGCTTCGGAGGCGGCCGGCGTGGCGGTAGCCCGTACCTTGCGTCGTGAACGTCAGCCGGTCGTAGCCGTTCTGGATGAGGCCGGACTGGGAACCGGTCTGGCGTTCGAAGCCGTGAACCACGTCGGTCACCTGCAAGTTCCGTTCGTCCTGGTCCTGGTTGACGCGCAGACGCCGCGCGGACGCAACGCCGGAGCCATGGCTCGCTATCTGACTCGCGTTCGCGGCCACGCCCGCTACTCCGATGCAAAGAACCTGATTGAAACCACGCTTGGGCGCATGCCCGCGGGCGAACAGGCGGTGGAAGTGGCGCGGCGGCTCAAGAACTCCGTGCGTGAGCTGCTGGTGCCCACCGAGATGTGGGAAGAGTTGCTGGGTTTCATGTACCTGGGGCCGGTCGACGCGCACAATCTGGAGGCCCTGGGCGAACTGCTGCGCCTGGCGCTCAGGGTCGGGCGTCCGGTGGTTCTGCACGTGACGCTTGAGGGGCGCGCGCCGGCCCGATCGACGTCGCCTGACGCGATCGCCCGCCTGGTTGGCCTCGAACAGGCCCTGACCGAAGCAATGGCGGCTGACGAGCGACGCCTGCTGATCGCGACCGACACCCACGGCGCGCTCGATACCGCCGTTCTGGCCGAGCAGGCTCCCGAACGATATTTCGACCTTGGTTTGGGTGGATCGCACGCCGTCTCCTTTGCCGGCAGCCTGGCCGCGCAGGGCTACCGACCGATGGTGGTGCTGGGCGACGCCAGCCTGGAGTCCGCCCTGGCGGCTCTGACGGCCGAGCCCCGCCATCGCGACGGCCCGGTGACGATCATTTGCGCAGCCCGCGGCCTGGCGCTCCGCGCTCCCGTGCACGCGGCGCTCCGCGCGGCAGGCTTCGACTGGATCGGTCCGCATACGCATGGGGGATGGACCGGGGCTCTGCGCGCGGCCGACGCCACCCAGCATTGGACGTTCCTTACGGCTGAGGCGCCGAACCCGGCCTGACCGTCCGGGCCGCGCCGGACGGCACAATGCCGCGAGGCCCTACGCCAGGAATCTCTCTCATTCCCCAGGCTGAAGAATCAAGCCTGCCCCCTCCCGTTCGGATCGACGTGCATACGCACATCGTGCCGCCTGACGTGGTCCGCGGCCGCCGCCGTTACAGCCGGGCCGACCTCTGGTTCGGGCGGCTCTATCGGAACGAGCGTCGAGTGCTGGCCTCGGCGGACGATCTGCGCCGCAGCATGCGACGGGCCGGCCTGGCCGCCTGCGTGGCCTTCGGGTTTGCCTGGCGCGATCCGGGACTGTGCCGGGCCAACAACGACTACGTGCTGGATGCGGCCGCCGCGAGCCATGAGGGCGGCGGTGGGCAAATTCTCCCGTTCTGCGTCGTTCCACCGGGCGACCTGGATTTTGCCGCCGCGGAAATGGAGCGCTGCCGCGCACGCGGCGCCGTTGGCGTCGGCGAGCTCTTTCCCCAGGGCCAGGGCTGGAATCTCAACGACAAGTCCGCCGTCCGATCATTCATGGACGCGGTGCGCTCGCTTGGCCTGATCCTGACCGTCCACACCAGCGAGCCGGTCGGCCACACCTATCCCGGCAAGGACAGCACCACGCCCGACGCGATCTGGTCGGTGATCGAAGCCGCGGAAGGCGAAGTGCCCATCATCCTGGCGCATTGGGGCGGCGGCCTGGCTTTCTACGAGCTGATGCCCGAAGTTCACCAGCAGGCCCACAACGTCTACTACGACTCCTCCGCCAGCCACCTGCTCTACCGGCCGGAGATATACCGGGTGATGAGCCAGCTTGCTCCGGGGCGCGTGCTCTTCGGCAGCGACTACCCGCTGATTCGTCAGACGCGGGCTATTCGCCTGGCGCGCGAGGCTGGCCTGCCGGCCAACGACCTTTCAGCGCTGCTCGGGGACAACGCTCGCCAGCTTGGTCTGGCCGGCACGGCTTGCCAGGAGACGGTCTAGACGGTGCGAACCTTCTCGCGCTCAATCTCGGCCATCAGCCGCTCGATGTGCGTGGGGTTGTAGCCGGCGGCTCGCGCCTGCTCCGTCAGCCCCTCGGCTTCCATCAGACCGTCGGCGTGCGATTCGGTCCCGGGCTCCTCGCGCACGGCCACCTGCAGCGAGTCACGCGCCCGCAGGTAGAACGAGCGGCCCGCGTCCTCGGCTTCCTCCGCGTCCCCCAGCACGCCGAGCAGGCGCTTGGCCAGGATCACGGCCGAGGCCGCGTCGGCGGCATAGCCGTCGGCCCCGATCTCATCGGCGTAGCGCTGGGTAACCGGCGCGCCGCCGATGATGCAGTGCACCTGGTCGTCCAGCCCGGCGGCCTCAACCGCCTCGATCGTGTTGCGCATGTTCGTCATCGTGGTCGTCAGCAGAGCCGACATGCCGATGATGTTGGCGTTCTTTTCGACCGCGTTCTGGATGTACTCGTCGGGGTGGGTGTCAATGCCGGTGTCGTGCACGCCGAAGCCGGCGCCTTCCAGCATCATCGCCACCAGGTTCTTGCCGATGTCGTGCAGGTCGCCGCGGACGGTGCCAATCACGACTTCGCCAACCGGTTCGATGCCCGACTCGGCCAGAATCGGCCGCAGGATTGCCATGCCGGCTTTCATTGCCCGAGCCGAGATCAGCACTTCCGGCACGTAGTACTGGTTGGTGCGGAACAACTCGCCGACCACGTCCATGCCCGGAATCATCCCGTCGTTGATGATCGACGAGGCTTCCACGCCTTCGTCGAGCGCCGTGCGGACCGTGGAATCCACGGTGGCGGCATCGCCACGGATGATGGCGTTGCCAAGGTCCTTGAACGCTTGCTCAACGTCGAAGCTGGACATCAACGATCTTCCTTCAGGCCGACAGGCAGGACGCCAAACCCGAGTTCTGGTGGGTCGCCGAGCAACAAGCGGCGATACTGACGGGTGACGTCGCGCAACTACAGGGATAACTCTAGCAATTAACCAGCGGGCGGACGGCGGAATTCCTGGGGCGCGCGCCAGTGTGGTGCTGGCTAGCGGCAGCGCGCACAAGCTGGCCGAGTTCCGGCGGATTTTCGACCAGTCGCCGGTCGAGTTGCTCTCGCCGCTGGACCTGGGCTGCCAATGCGAGGTGGACGAGACTGGCGCCACCTTCGCCGAAAATGCTTACTTGAAGGCTGTCGCCTACGCCACAACGTGCCGGCGCTGGGCGCTGGCCGACGATTCCGGCCTGGAGATTGACGCGCTGGACGGCGCGCCCGGCGTCCGTTCCAGCCGCTTCGCCGGCCCCTCCGCTACCGACGACGACCGCAATGCCTGCGTGCTCGAGCTCCTGGCCGAGATCCCCGACGAACGGCGAACCGCCCGCTACCGCTGCGCCGTCGCCGTTGCCGATCCCCAGGGCGTCATCAGCTACGAGTCCGAAGCCACGGTGGAAGGCGTCATCGGCCGCGCACCGCGCGGCGAGGGAGGGTTTGGCTACGACCCGCTATTCATCGTCGGTCCGGGAGACACGACCATGGCGGAGTTGCCCGGCGTGGCCAAGGACGTCATCAGCCATCGCGGCCAGGGCGGTCGCGCCGCGCGCGCCTTCCTGGAGCGGGTACTAATCGGCAGCGGGCCCTGACGGCCGGTTTCTCCGCCATGCGTTCGCGCAGCCCTGCAAAGCTTTACTGTGCGTGATGACGGGCCGCTAGCCGGCCTTTGCTAGTCTCGCTACCCCCATGACGGACGACACAAGCACCCCGCCGCCGCTTGCCGGTCGCACGGCGCTGGTAACCGGCGCCGGATCCGGATTTGGCCGGGCTATCAGCCAGAGATTCGCCCTGGACGGGGCGCGCGTCGGGCTGGCCGAGCTCAGTGCCGAGGCCGCCGAAGAGACGCGCGACCTGATTGAAGCGAACGGCGGCGAGGCGCTGGTCATTCCGACGGACGTGACCGATTACGCCGCGATGCAAGCCGCCGTGCACGCCGTGACGGACCGGTGGGGCCGGCTCGACATCATGGTCAACAACGCCGGCATCACGATTCGCGAGGCGTTCCTGGACCTGACGGTCGACGCCTTCGACAAGGTCATGGCCGCCAACCTGACCGGCGTCTTCCACGGCGTGCGCGCCGCGGGCCTGCAGATGAAGGACCAGGGCGGCGGCGTGATCATCAACATGTCGTCCATCCGCGCCAACGTCGGCGGTTTCATCCACACCTCCTACTGCGCCTCCAAGGGCGGCGTGCGCATGCTCACCAAGGCCGCCGCCGTGGAGTTGGGCCCGTACGGCGTGCGCGTCTGCGCCATCGGGCCCGGGGTTGCCGAAACGCCGCTCACCGAGTCGCTCCTGGCCAACCAGGAGGCGCTGGACGATCAACTCTCGCGCGTTCCCATGGGACGGCTGGGCCAGCCCGAGGACATCTCGGAGGTCGCGGCGTTCCTGGCGTCCGACGACGCGGCCTACGTCACCGGCGCCACGCTCTACGTGGACGGCGGGGAGATGACGCACTGATGCAACCGGTGGCCATCGTGACCGGCGCCGCCCACGGCATCGGCCGCGCCTGCGTGGAACGCCTGGCGGCGGACGGCTACCGGGTTGTTGCGTCGGATGTCGACGGGGATGACCTGTCCGCCTGGGTCGACCAAGCCGGCCTCCGGGACTCCGTTGAGGCTCGAACGCTGGATGTGGCCGACGTCCCGGCCGGCCAAGCCCTGGTGGCCGACACCGTCGCGTCGTACGGCCGCGTTGACGCGCTGGCCAACGTGGCCGGGTACACCAGGCGTCAGCTGTTGGAAGAAATCGATACGGACATCTGGAACGGAATGCTCGATGTCCTGGTCCGCGGTCCCGTCTTTCTGACCAAGGCGGTGGCCGAGGACATGATTCGACGCGGCGAACCCGGATCGATCGTCCAGGTCAGTTCCATCCGTTCCGAATCGGCCGAACCCGGCCAGGCCCACTATTGCTCGGCCAAGGGCGCCCTGCGCACCGTCACGCGAGCCATCGCCCAGGAGCTGGCGCCGCACCAGATTCGAGTCAACTGCGTGGGACCCGGGCTCACGGCTACGCGCATGACCGCCGACGTACGCTCGAAGTCCGAGCTCTACGAACAGCGCAAGGCCACCGTGCCCCTTGGCCGCTACGCGAAGGCGGACGAGATCGCAAGTTGTGTCGCCTTCCTGCTTTCGCCGCGGTCCGCCTATGTGACGGGCACGACGCTCTACGCGGACGGGGGCTACCTGGCCGCACTTGGAAAGATGCGGAACTGGTAGCGGCGTCCGGCCGCCCCTCGACGCAATCGGCAGGACCCTGGCCCGACGACCGGCGACGGGTGTGATACTTGGGCGTGAGCACCGCCCCGCGGGCGACCTTTCGCCCGTCCAGCCGGCGCGGCCAGAACTTTCTCGTGGATCGGGCCGTGCAACGGCGCATCGCATCCGCCGCCGCCCTTCCACCTGGATCAACCGTGGTGGAGATCGGGGCTGGCACGGGCAATCTGACGGAAGCGCTGCTGGCCCGCGGGCTGCGCGTGATTGCCGTCGAGATCGAGGACGTCCTGGTTGCGCGGCTGCGCGAACGCTTCGGCAACCGCGATCAGGTGCAGATCGTGGCCGGCGACGCACGGAAGCTCAACCTGCGCGAACTCGCCGGCGGCTCCTATCACGTCGTCGCGAATCTGCCCTACAGCGTTGGCACCCGCCTGGTGGTGAGTTTCGTGAGCACCGCCGAACCCCCGCGCAGCCTGACGGTCCTGCTGCAGCGCGAAGTGGCGCGCCGTCTCACGGCCAGGCCCGGCGACATGGCGCTGCTCAGCGTCATCGTCCAGTCCTACGCCAGGACACGACGCTTGTTCGACGTGCCGCCGGAGGCCTTTCGGCCACGGCCCAAGGTGGTATCGACCCTGGTGCGGATCGACCCGACTCGCCCGCCGGAAATCGACGCCGCGCTTGCGGAATCGCGCATCGCCATGGCCCGCCACGGCTTCGCCCAGACCCGCAAGAAGCTGCGCAACTCCCTGGCCGCCGGCCTGGCCTGCCGCGAGCCTGAGGTCGGGGCAAAGCTGGAGTGCGCCGGCATCGACCCCGGCCGGCGACCCCAGACGCTCTCGCTGAGCGAGTGGGACCAGGTGGTCGCCGCGCTCCTCCCGCACCACGCCGAGGATTCCGCCGGGAGCCCAGCGGCGTGAAGCGCTGGATGCGTCGC
This sequence comes from Chloroflexota bacterium, assembly GCA_022824865.1. GTDB lineage: Bacteria > Chloroflexota > UBA11872 > UBA11872 > UBA11872 > UBA11872. The sequence continues at coordinate 14,727 of JAJDZD010000054.1, forward strand.
TGGCGACGCCGCTCGGGGCCGGCGTTCCGGCCCGCCTGCCTGATCGTCGGCCTGGGGAATCCCGGGAGTGCCTACGAGGGCACGCGCCATAACCTGGGGTTCGTTGTGTGCGAGCGCCTGGCCGCCACGGGCAGGGGCCGCTGGCGGCCCGCCCGCTACCGTGCCGAAGTCTGGACCGGTGAACTCGACGGACTGGCGGTCGCTCTCCTGAAGCCGCAGACCTTCGTGAACGAATCCGGACCTGCCGTTCACGCGGCTCTGCGGACATTCCGATTGGAGTCCTCGGGCCTCATCGTGGTGCATGATGATCTCGATCTGGCGTTTGCCCGCATCCGTGTGCGTCCTGGAGGCGGCAGCGGCGGTCACAACGGCATGCGCTCGATCATTCGTACCCTTGGTACCGACGACGTGATTCGCGTCAAGATCGGCCTGGGCCGCCCGCCGGCGGGAGTCGACCCCGCCGACTACGTGCTCAGCCGCTTCGCTCCCTCGGAACGGCACGACGCGAACGCCGCCGTGGATCGCGCCGTGGACGCGGTCCGCCGGCTTCTGACGACTGACGTGGACTCGACCATGCAGCAATTCAATCAACCCGATGGCGCTCAGCGGCCTGCTTGACCTGTTGGCCGACGAGCCAACCCTGGCCGCCGCCGCGTCGCGGGCCCTTCACGGCCCGCATCCGCTCACGGTCGAAGTCCGCGACGGCGCCAAGTCGACCGTCCTTGGCTTGCTGGGGCGCAAGGCCGGCCAGCCTCTGATCATCGTCACGGCCGAGGACGGTCGCGCGGCGGAACTTGCGCATGACGTCGCCATGTGGACGGACGCCCGTCCGGTCCTGCACTTCCCCGACCCGGATCAGCCCGCCTACTCGATGCTGGCCATCGGCGGCGAAGTGCTGGCGCAACGGGTGGCCGTGCTCGGTCACCTTTCGCGCGTCCGGGAGTCGGGCGCGTCGCCTGCGCCGATCATCGTCACGTCGGTGCGCGCCCTGTTACGCCGCCTGGTGCCGCCCGACGAGTTCCGAACGCACTTCCTTTCACTCGCGCCCGGCACCGCCGCCGACCTGCCGGACGTGGTCCGCCGGCTGTCCGCCCTGGGCTACGAGAACACGCCGCTCGTCGAGCGGCCCGGTGAATTCGCCCACCGCGGCGGCATCGTGGACATCTATCCGCCGGATGCCCGGCTGCCGATCCGGGTCGACTTCTTCGGCGACGACATTGAATCCGTGCGCCATTTCGACCCGGACACCCAGCGCTCCCTGGGACCGGCCGACGAGGTGATGCTGACGCCGGCCACCGAGGTGCCGATCTGGCTGGGCGAAGCCGTGGCCGGTCGGCTGCGCGAACTCGATCTGGACTCGCTGCGGCCGGAAGACCGCGTGGTCTGGCGGCGCCATCTCGAACAACTGGAAGGCAACGAGTTCTTCGACGACGCGGCCTTCTACACCATGAGCCTCTTGCCAGACGCCGCGTCGCTGTTCGACTACGCGCCGGACGCGCTGGTGGTTGTGGATGAGCCTGACCAGATCCCGGCCGCCGTGCGCGACGCTGAGACGTCGGCCGCCGCCAACCGCGAGCGCCTGACCGCCAGCGGCGAACTTCCGACCCACTTCGACTCGCCCCTGTTTTCGGGCGCCGAGATCCTGCGCAATCTGGACCAGGCCCAGGTACGCCTGACCTTTGTGCCCGGACTGCCTGGCGAGGACGGTTCAAGCCGCGCCGTCGTCGAGGGTTTCCAGGCCCAGCCTCCGTACGCCGGGCGTCTGCAACACATGGCCGAGGACCTGCTGGCCCTGCGCGACACGCGCGCCCGCATGCTGATCGTCAGCTACCAGGGCCGCCGCCTGCGCCACTTGCTCGCGGAGCAGGGCGTAGCCGCCGAGGTGTTGGAGCGGCTTGACGAGCCGCCCACGGCCGGCTCCGTCACCATCATCGCCGGCACCCTGGCCGAAGGCTGGCGGCATCCCCCGTCGGACGTGGTGCTGATCAGCGACGCCGAGCTCTTCGGACGCAAACGCATCCGCCGCATCCGGCGCGGCGGGCGAGGGGTGGACCGGTCGTTCCTGGCCGACCTCGAGAAAGACGACTACATCGTCCACGTGGAGCACGGCGTGGGGCAGTTCGAGGGCATCGTCCAGATGAGCGAAGGCTCGGGCGAACGCGAGTACCTGGCCATCAGCTACGCGGGTGAGGACCGCCTGTATGTGCCAGTCGACCAGATTGGCCGGGTGCAGAAGTACGTGGGCATGAGCGAGCGGGCGCCCAAGCTCAGCCGCCTGGGCACCGCCGACTGGACCCGCGCCAAGAAGAAAGCGCAGCAGTCGGCCGAGGAGATCGCCGCCGAACTGCTGGACATCTACGCCGCCCGCGAGCTGGCCAAGGGCTACGCCTTCCCTGCCGACTCTCCCTGGCAGCACGAGTTCGACGAGAAGTTCCCCTTCATCGAGACGCCCGACCAGCTCGAGGCCATCAACGACGCCAAGGCCGACATGGAACGCGCACGCCCGATGGACCGCCTGGTCGCCGGCGACGTCGGCTACGGCAAGACCGAAGTGGCCCTGCGCGCCGTTTTCAAAGCGGCCATGAACAACAAGCAGGTCGCGGTGCTGGTGCCTACCACCGTGCTGGCCCAGCAGCACTTCGACACCTTCGCCTTCCGCATGCGCGACTACCCGCTGAAGGTGGAGTTGCTCAGCCGCTTCCGCGCGCGCGCCGAGCAGGCCGAGGTCATTGCCGGCCTGGCCTCGGGCGATGTCAACGTGGTGGTCGGCACGCACCGGCTGCTCCAGAAGGATGTCAAGTTCGCCGATTTGGGCCTGGTGGTTGTCGACGAGGAACAGCGCTTCGGCGTCAAGCAGAAGGAACGCCTGAAGGACCTCCGGCGCGATGTCGACGTCCTCACGCTTACGGCTACCCCGATTCCCCGCACCATGCACATGGCGCTCAGCGGCCTGCGGGAAATCAGCGTGATCGAGTCGCCGCCCGAGCGACGGCTGGCCGTCAAGACCTACGTGGCCGGCTACAGCGACGCCATCGCCGCCGACGCCATCCGGCGGGAACTGGCTCGCGGCGGGCAGGTGTATTTCCTCCACAACCGCATTCAGACCATCGGTACCTGGGAAGAGCGGCTGCGGAACCTGCTGCCGGGTGTGGACATCGTGGTCGGTCACGGCCAGATCCCGCCCCGGGATCTGGAAGAGGTCATGTACCGCTTCGCTCGCGGCGACGCCCAGGTGCTGCTCTCCACCGCGATCATCGAGAACGGCCTGGACATCCCCAACGTCAACACCATCATCGTCAACGACGCCTGGCGCTTCGGCTTGGCCCAGCTCTACCAGCTACGCGGACGCGTCGGCCGCAGCACCACGCAGGCGTACGCCTACTTCCTCTACCAGAAGAGCCATACGCTGACCGAAGAGGCCCAGAAACGCCTGCAGACAATCCTGGAAGCCTCGGAGCTCGGCGCCGGCTTCCGCATCGCCCTGCGCGACCTGGAAATCCGCGGCGCCGGCAGCCTGCTGGGCGCCGAGCAGCACGGCCACGTCTCCACCGTTGGTTTTGACCTCTACACCCGCATGCTGGCGTCGGCCGTGGACCGCCTGCGTGGCAAGGAATCCGACGAGCCGGACCGCGAGATCCGGGCGGTGGTGGACCTCCCGCTCGCGGCCTACCTGCCGGACGACTACATGGGTACCTACGCGGCCAAGATCCGCGAATACCAGCGCCTGGCCCGCCTGCGCACCATCGGCGAGGTTGAGGAAGCCATTGCCGACATCCGCGACCGCTTCGGCGACCTGCCCGAACCCGTCGCCAACCTGGCCTACTTGCTGCGAATCAAGGCGCGCGCCATCGCGCTGGAGATACCGGGCATTACCGTCTACGGACGCGAACTCATCATTCGAGTCCCCACAGGCCTCCACGTCAGCCGGGGCGTTCTCCTGAAGGAAATTGGACGCGGCGTCCGCCGCAGCCACCAGGGCCTGCTCTGGCCCAACTTCCAGCGCGACCGCGAATGGCAGACCAAGCTCCTGGCCCTACTCGACGCCCTCCTCCGCTGGCACGACCACGTTGAGGCGCCGCCCGCGCCGGCGGCTGCAGGCGTTGGAGGTCTGCGCTAGATCCGCTTGACGCTTCCCTCAGTCGGTGGTCAACGCTTCCAGGCCAGCCTCGCTCACCTGGGAGTCGCGTAGCGCGGCCAGCCTGCCGCCGGCTTGCAAGAGTTCGGCCGGAGATCCTGTCTCCAAGACCCGGCCTCGCCCCATCACCACAATCCGGTCGGCGCCCATCACCGTCTCAATCCGGTGAGCGACCACGATGAGGGTCCGTCCCCGCCGCGACGCCGCGAGCGCCTTGCGAAACGCTGCCTCGGTTACCGCGTCCAGGGACGAGGTTGCCTCATCCAGGATCAGCAGGCGGGGACGCCGTAGCAGCGCCCGAGCAATGGCGATTCGCTGCCGCTCCCCGGCCGAGATTTGGTCGCCTTGCTCGCCAACTTCGGTTTCAAGACCCTGCGGAAGCCTGTCAATGAAGTCGTCCAACTGTGCCTCCCGCAGCGCGTGAGCTAACTCCTCGCTACTGGCCGTTTCCGCCGGGTAACGGAGGTTCTCCGCGATTGTTGCGGCCCACAGCTGCGGCTCCTGCGGCACGAATCCAATCTGCCGGCGCAGCCAGGCGAGATCGATGGCACGCACGTCGATCCCGTCGATCCGTACGGCCCCGGCCTGCGGCTCGTATAGCCCAACGAGCAGGTCCAGTAGCGTGGACTTGCCGCTGCCGGTTTCCCCGACAATCCCCAGGAACTCCCCCGGTCGGACAGCGAAGGAGACGTCAGCGACGCCGGCGCCCTCTCGCTCGTAGCGAAAGATCGCCCCCTGGAATTCAATGCCCGCTCCCGAGTCGTCCGCTGCGAGCGTCGGCGTCTGCCCGCCCGACCGCTCGGATGTCAGCCTCAACAGAGCGTCTACACGCTCATACTCCGCCTCAATACGCGCCCTGTTTCCCTGCAGGGTCAGCAGGCGCTGCATGGATGCATAGGCGCGCGGCGCCAGCGCTGCGGACGCAATCAGTCCGCCGACCGACAAGTGGCCGGCGGTGATCAGTACGGCCCCGAATCCAAAGACGGCCGCCGTGACCAGTGCCTGGGCCATGGGACCGATGTGCCCAATCACCAGCTCGTGCAGCACAACGGTTTTGGCCTTCGAGCGCCAGTGTCTCCTCAGCCATTGCCGCCAGCGCCGCTGTTCGCGGGCCGTGGCGTCGAACACGCGAACCATCCGCAGTCCGGCGAAGACTTCTTGCAGGAAAACCTGACCTCGTTCGAGGTGGCCCAGTAGCACCCGGTCGAGGCGCGTGGACAGAGGCCCAAGGGCGGCGGCGCCCAGCGCGGAAGCCGGGATCGCGACGATCGCGAGCAGGCCGACTTGCCAGGCCACCAGGAGCATGGCCGTTGCGGTGGCCGCCAGGACCAGCGCATGCGACGCGGCTGGAAGCAGAGATCCGGCGACGTACCAATCGCCGATCCGCCCGCACGATCTGGTGAGTCGAAACACCAGTTGCTCGGATGGGAACCGCTCGAGCTCTGCGTACCGCGCGGTGGCGACGCGTTCGAAGGCGAGCTCGCGTAGACGCCGCGAGACGGCCTCGCCGATCGAAGCCCGCATATAGGTCTCGATCGATGCCAGGCTGAGTTGGACAAGGGCTGCGCCGGCCATCCCGCCCGCCAGCGCCGCCGCGAGGCCGAGATTGCGACCGGGTAACGCGTGATCGATCAGGCCACCAGCCATTAGGGCCGGGACAACGCCCACTGCGGCTCCGGCCAGCATCAGCCCGGCCGTGAGCGCAACAGCCCGCCAGCGTCGGCGAAGTTCATGGCCCACGCAGGCTGCTGACTCTGATGGTCGGGCACCGGACTGGTTGGTGGCCATAGAGGGTTTGGGTCTCCGCGGCTTCGGCGAGCTAACAGGTTCGCCCCGCCGGTTGCCGCCGTCGGTTCCGATTCCCACCGAGATCTGGCTGGCCCGGGGATAGAATGAAACAAGGCCGAAGAGAGGTGGTTGCCTCGGCGCAGCTACTCCAGATCGAACAGTTCGTACCACGATCCGGCGCCCATCACGTGTCGAATGATGGCGTTCCACGACTTCGGCCACTTGCCGGTCCATCCGAAGTCGGCCGGCGTAGCTCCGAGTAGCCGTAGCTTCAGCAGGTCGAAGTCAGGTTCGGCGCCGTAGCCTTCAAACAGCGTGTCCCACCAGCCGCTGGACGCAGGCAAGACCGTCGCCAAGTTGATGCACAGCTTCATCAGGTCCTCACCCACGTCGCCGGCGGATGCCACCTCCATGTCCACCGTCCCGGTCACCCGCCATGACCCTTCCTCCTCGACGAGAAAGAAGGCGTTGGCGTGGCAGTCCCCGTGCACGAAGCGCGGCGGCTCATAGCACGACCGCAGGCGTTCGCCCATGCTCGCGATGGCCCGATTCAGCTGGGCGCGGACGTCCGCTGAGAGTTCGGCGGCCTCCGTCTCAAGGGTGTCGCGCGCGTGTCGCTCTCGCGCTTCCACCGTCCAACAGCGGTGTTGCCAGGCTCCTGGACGACGCGGCCTGGTCGGCCCCTCCTCGCCGGAGACGTAGCCCGGAAACCGGAATGTCACCGAGTGCATCCGGCGCAGGTAGTCACCGACGGCGCGGAGCGGCGCGTGCAACGCACGACCCTGCCGCATCAGGGCCGTCAGCGGCTCTCCCGCCAACTCGCGCGTCAAGAGGAACGGTCCTCCCAACGGATTTCCGGTACCGATCTCCGCGACCACGACCTCAGGCGTCGCCAGTCCGTGCGCCCGCAGGCATCGCCACGCGCCAGCCTCGTGCGTCACGGGAAAGGCATGCGAATCGCCGTACGGCGCGTACCAGGGCTTCGTATAGATCTTCAGGAAGAACGTCCCGGCGTCGCCCGCAAGCCGCCAGACGTGGTTGTGTACATGCACGCGATCGACGCTGATCGGCCCGGACACGCCAACCCGTCCAAGAACTTGCCTCGCCTGCCGCTCCGAGAGCGAGACCGGTCTAGTCACAACCATCCCTCCCACCGCACGCGGTCGTCGACCCGGAGAGCATCTGCTCGGCGCGTTCGATGAACCGGACCAGCCGCGTCCTGAGCTCGGTGCCGTCGTTCTCCGGCTGGGTGAGCCGCTCCCGATCCGGCCCTTCGCGCGCGCTCCGGAGCCAGCGCAGGATCAAGAAAGCCCATCTTGTTGCGATCAAGCGGTCCCACACCGCCAGCCGCTCTTCGAACCCGGCATCACCTTTCGGCCGGCGGTAGCTGTCGCGCAACCGGCCGTGCTCTGCCGAACTGAGCCCGTCCAAAGCCGCGTGCCACCGCAGGTCCGCCAGGTCCAGCGCCGGGTCGCCCCAGCCGCTGTACTCCCAGTCCACCCAACGCAGACGACCGTCGTCACACCACAAGGCGTTCGCCAGGCCCGGATCGACGCGGCACAGTCGCAACGGCACACCCTCCCGGCTCGCAGTCGCCTGGCTGCCCGCCACGAAAACCGAGCAGTCCTCCACGAGCCGTGTGAGCCGGCGACGCAACTCGCGCCCCTGCGCGTCGGCGCTGACCAGCCATGCCCCGTACTCGCTAAGGAGGGCCTTCAGTTCGTCGAGATATGGCGCGAAGTCGAACCAGTGAAACCACGCGTCGCGCAGCCCAACGTCGCCTGCAGCGCCTGGCTCGATGTCGTGAAGGCGTTGGATGCTGTCGATCAGCGCGGCACGCTGTTGAGCCGTCGGGTTCGGACCGAGCGGCGTCCCCCTCAGCCAGCGGTGGGCAACCGCCGGATAGGAAACGATGGAACAACTCTCGTCCAACCAGAGCGGCGCCGGCGCAAGATCCAGCCCGACCGCATGCAGCAGCCGCAGCGCGCCGTATTCGCGCCTGGCCCGCTGGCGCTCGTCGTCCACGCACAGCTTGCAGGTGAACTGCTCGCCGTCGGCCTCCACGCGATACACCGCATTGTTGGCGCCCCCGGTGACTCGCCGCGCCGTTACCCGGCGCTCCGTCCAGGTGTCCGCTTGCTCCCGGTGCGCGGCCGCGACGGCCCATAACCATGCCGACGCTCTACGCATTCAACGTCTCCGCACGGAAACTGCTCGCATCAACCCACAAGCTGCCGTCCAACAGGCTAGTTGCCCGCGCCGACCGCCGCCGATCCCGACCCAGTCCGCCCCGTCCAGGATCATCCGACATGGACAGCCGCCTCCACGCTGCCGACAATCGCCGGCCACCTGGCAACCGCGAGGGCGCAGTGAAGCTCGGCTATTTTCACAACGGCTACTTTCCGCCAATCGAGTTCGAGGAATTCGTCCGCTGGGGCGCGGCCAACGGCTACCAGGCCATTGACGTCCCCCTCTTCGAACCGAACGTCCGCGCCATCTGTGATCGTCACGGCCTGGAGCCGACCTCCACCGTCGGCATGGTCTGCCAGCCAATCGCGACCGATCCCGAACAACGAGCGGAGGAAGTAGCCCACGCCCGCCGCGCCCTCGACTACGCCGCCGCCGAGCACATTCCCAACGTCTGGCTTGGGCACGAGATGGCGCCCGACCTTGGCTTCGACGAAAACGTCAAGCTCTTTGCGGAGGGCGTTGCTCCCGTCCTCGATCATGCCGATCGGGTCGGCGTTTACCTGGTCATGGAAAACTGGGCCAACGGTGGCCGAAACCTCGCCTACGCACCGGCACATTGGGCCGCGATCTTCGACGCCGTTCCCCACCCCGCCCTTGGGCTGTGCCCCGACCCCTCGCACCTGGTCTGGCTGGGCATCGACTACCTGCGCGCGGTTCGCGAGTTCGGCTCACGCGTCTACCACGCCCACGCCAAGGACACCGAATTCCTACCGGACAACCTTTATAGGTACGGCGTCATTGGAACGGAGCGCGGACGCGTCGGTCAGGGCACCTACCGCTTCCGCATTCCCGGTTTCGGCGTCGTCGACTGGCCCGGCTACATCACCGCCCTGCTTGAGGTCGGCTACGACGGCGCGCTGGTCGTCGAGCACGAGGACGCCTTCTGGAGCTCCCAGACCGACGCTCAGCAGGCCCTCAATGGCCTCGTGCTGGCCCAGCGATTTCTCTCGCCGCTTCTGGTCTAGCTGCCGGGACAAGCACGCAAGGTCGGGCTGCTCCTGCGTCCATCGCCGGCGCGGCGAACAGCCAGACGCCGCCGAGGGTCTTGACACGAGGCCTTATGCTGAGCGCCGTTGTCAATCTTCCGTCGTAGGTCGCAGCGACCCACCGACCTGACCCATGCCCCCCCGACGCCGTTCAACACGCCAGGACTCAGACGCGAACACGCTGGTCATCGTCGAATCGCCCGCCAAGGCGCGCACCATCAAGCGCTATCTGGGTGACGGCTACACCGTGGCGTCATCTATTGGTCACATCCGTGACCTGCCGTCCAGCGCCGCCGAAGTTCCCAAAAACCTCAAGGGCAAGGACTGGGCCACCCTGGCCGTCAACGTGGATGAAGGCTTCCAGCCGGTTTACATAATTCCGACTGACAAGAAACGCGTCGTGACTGAATTGCGACGCGAACTCAAGGGCGCCGGACAGCTCCTGCTGGCGACGGATGAAGATCGTGAGGGCGAGGCCATCGCCTGGCATCTGGTCGAAGTGCTGAAGCCCAAGACGCCCGTGCGTCGCCTCGTCTTCCACGAAATCACCCGTTCGGCGATCACCGATGCCCTTTCGCACACGCGCGAGATCGACCAGCGTTTGGTCCAGGCCCAGGAGTCGCGCCGCATCCTCGACCGCCTGATCGGCTACCTCGTTTCCCCCGTGCTCTGGAAGAAAGTCGGCAGCGGCTTGTCCGCCGGCCGCGTGCAGACCCCGGCCCTCCGGCTCATTGTGCAGCGCGAGCGCGAACGTATGGCCTTCGTATCTGCCGCTTATTGCATCCCAACTGCCACGCTGGCTCCATCGGGCGACGCCGAGGCCACATTCGACGCGCGCCTTGTCAGCCTGGATGGCCAGGTGCTTGCCACTGCTGCCGACTTCGACCCGGACACCGGCGAACTCCACGCCGACAGCAAGGCTCGGCTGCTGCCCGAGGCGGAGGCCCAGTCAGTGATCCGGACGCTGGCCGACGCCACCTTCCGAGTCACCGACGTCGTCAAGCGCCCCCGCACCCGCCGCCCGCAGCCCCCGTTCATCACCTCCACGCTCCAGCGCGAGGCGTCGACCCGTCTGCGTTTCTCGCCTCGCCAGACCATGCGCGTGGCCCAACAGCTCTATGAGAACGGCTACATCACCTATATGCGGACCGACTCCCCGGCGCTCTCGGCCCAGGCGACCAGTGCCGCGCGCGCCGCCGTCCGTGCCGAGGTGCCGAACGATCGCGTAGCCGACTACCTGCCCGAGCGGCCTCGGAGCTACCGCGCCCGCTCGGCTCGAGCCCAGGAAGCCCATGAGGCCATACGCCCCGCCGGCGAACGCTTTCGGCATCCCAACGACCTCGGTCCCGACGTCGATGCTGACGGCCGCCGCCTGTACCGGCTCATCTGGCAGCGCACCCTCGCGTCGCAGATGCGCGATGCCCGGTTCGAACAAACGCGTGTCCACGTTGCAGCCGAGGCGGGCGAGCACGGCTCGGCTGTCTTCCGGGCCAACGGCCAGGTCGTCGTCTTCGACGGTTTCCTGCGCGTCTACGCCGGCGAGCGCAGCCGGGAACGCCTGCTGCCGGACCTGGCGGAGGGCGATGGGCTCGACGTTCGCGGCATCGATCCCGGTCGCCGCGAGACCAGCCCGCCCGACCGCTGGACCGAAGCCAGTCTCATCCGCGAACTCGAACGACTGGGGATCGGCCGACCCTCCACCTACGCCACCATCCTGGAAACGGTTCAGGGTAAGTACGTGGAGCGCCGAGAGGGGGCGCTGGTCCCTCGCTGGAACGCCTTGGCTGTGATTCAGCTGCTGGAAGCGCACTTTGGCGAGTTGGTTGATGCGGGCTTCACCGCCAACATGGAGATTGGGCTGGACCGCGTGGCTGACGGTTCCCTGGATCCCTTGCCCTGGCTGGCGGACTTCTACTTTGGCTCGAGTAACCCCGACGGCGCGGGCATGCTGCGCGAAGGTCTGCGTCAGCGAATCGAGTCCAGCCAGGAAGCCATCGACGCCCGTTCGGTCTGCACGATCCCGCTGTCTGGCGACAATGGATCCTCAATCGCCGTTCGCATCGGCCGCTACGGCCCATATCTGGAGGCACTCGAAGGCGGCGCCCGCGCCCAGGCGCCCGATGATCTCGCTCCCGACGAGTTGACCTCCGAAGTCGCGGCCGGCCTTCTCGCCAAGGCGGCCAGTGGAGACGAGCCCCTCGGCGACGATCCCGAGTCGGGTCTGCCCGTGTTTCTCAAGTCTGGTCGGCGCGGCCCGTACCTCCAGCTTGGCGAGGGCCGCGGCGCCGGTCGGCGGCGTCCCAAAACCACCAGCGTCTGGCCCATGTATCAACCAGAATCGCTCACGCTCGAGCAGGCACTCGACATGCTCGCCTACCCCAAGTCGCTGGGAACTCACCCCGACAGCGGGACGCGAGTCACCGTCCAGGACGGCCCATACGGTCCCTACGTCAAGTGCGGCAAGGAGTCCCGCAGCTTGCCGGGCGAGGGCGACGAGCGCTACGCCAAGCTCACGTCGATCGAGCTATCGGAGGCCCTGGAGCTCCTCAATGCCCCGCGCCAGCCGCGCCGCCGCCGCCAGCCGGCGGCGCTGGCCGAACTCGGTGCGCATCCCGCCTCCGGTACGCCAATTACGGTTCGCGATGGTCGCTACGGCCCCTACGTCACCGACGGCGAACTCAACGCCAGCCTTCCCAGGGGCCGTGATCCGGCGACGGTCACGCTCGACGAGGCCGTGGGGTTGTTGGCCGCTCGAGCCGAACGCGTCGCGGCTCAAGGCGGCCGTCGCCGACGGCGAACCGGAACGCGCCGCCGCACGCGCTAATACCGCCCACACGTCCCTGGTGCGATATGCTTTACGCACGTCCGATTCGTTCGGGCGAATACACACGCTGCCTGACGCTAAAGGGGCCTGCCGCGACACGCGGTCCCCAGAGCGAGTGACGGTGGCGGAGGACTTTCGAAGGACAAGAGAGGGGCAAATACCCACATGCCGGCTGCCTCTATGCGCGATTTGCTCGCCGCTGGCGTGCATTTCGGCCACCGAACGCCGCGTTGGAACCCAAAGATGGCTCAGTTCATCTTTGGTGCGCGGGGCGGCGTGCATATCATCGATCTTCAGCACACGGTCCGCGCACTTGACCGTGCCACAGCGTTCATGCGCACCACCGCCGCCAGCGGTGGCGAGGTCATTTTTGTGGGCACGAAACGACAGGCCCAGGAGGTCGTGCGCGAGCAGGCCGAACGCTGCGGCGCCCACTACGTCCAGCACCGCTGGCTCGGCGGCACGCTGACCAACTTCGAGACGCTGCGCGCACGCTTGCAGCGTCTGCGCGAATTGGAGGCCCGCGAGGCCACCGGCGAGTTCGACCGGCTTTCCAAGAAGGACGCGCAGCGCCTGCGGGTGGAACTGGCTCGACTCATCAAGAAGATGGGCGGCATTAAGCACATGTCGCGGTTGCCGGCCGGCCTGTTCATCATCGATCCCAAGCGCGAATCCAATGCGGTGACCGAGGCTCGCAAGCTCGACATCCCAATTGCCGCCATCGTCGATACCAACTGCGACCCGGAAATGGTCGATTACGTCATTCCCGGTAACGATGACGCCATTCGCTCGATTACGGCGGTCACAACCGTCGTGGCCGATGCCGTCCTGGCCGGTCAGGAAGAGTTTCGGAACCGCCAGGCGGAGCGTGAGGCACGGCTGGCCCGTGAGGCTCAGGCCGCGCTTGCCGCGGCCGCACGGGCCGAAGCGGCGGGTGAGACGACCAGCGACATCGAGGCCGCCATGCTGGCCGCGGCCAGCGAGGCTGGAAACGTGCAGCCGCGTTCGGGAGGAGACGCCGGAT
>JAJDZD010000042.1 GCA_022824865.1 Chloroflexota bacterium
CTACGAAAGTTCGGTTCTACTGATCCTGCCGGCGATTGCGACAATGCCCCGAGCATTCGAGTCGGGCGAGCGGGCGCACGTTTCAACGTGCCAAAAGAGAGGCTGTAGCCGTGGCTGACGCAGCAACACGCATTCGCATCGTGGTCAACGGTGAGCTGGGAACGCCCGCGCAAGTGGCGCTGGATCGGCTCCGGCAAACGCTCGACGAGAGCGGCTACACCGTCACCGACGACCATGCCGCGATCACGATCCAGGTGGGCACGTCTGCTTCGGCCCAGCCGGCTGACATTCTGGACGCGGCGGGAGCCGCGCTGAACGACGCGCCCGAGTCCCTGGCGTTCGCCTTCGCCGGCGGAACCCTTGCAATCGGCGGCTCCGACGACCGCGGCCTCGCCTACGCCTTGCGCGAAGCCTCTCGCCGCATTGAACTCGCCCCGGCACAGCTCGACTGGGCAGCCGCCTTCCCGCCCACCAGCGAGTCCCCCTTCCTCCGCAAGCGCAGCGTCTGCATCTTTCCCCACAACGAAGCCGTCGACGGTCCCTGGTACTTCAACCCGGAGTTCTGGCAGGCCTACTTCGACAAGCTCTCGCTCTACCGCTTCAACGCCTTCAGCCTCACCTTCGGCCACCAGACCGCCTACCTGGTTCCGCCCTACGCCTTCCTGGTCCCGATGCCCGAGTTCCGCCATGTCACCGTTCCCAGCCTGACCGACGAGCAGCGGGAACGGAACCTCGCGACTCTCCAGATGATCTCCCGCACCGCCGTCGAGCGCGGCATCGACTTCACCTTCGGCGTCTGGCAGCAGCACAGCTACGAGTACGGCGAATCGCTGGTCGAAGGTCTCAGTCTCGAAATCCTGGCCGACTACTGCGAACTCGGCATGGCCAAAGTCCTCAAGGCCTGCCCAGACATTTCCGGCGTCCAGCTACGCGTGAATTCCGAGTCCGGCATCGAGGCCGAGGACAGCCCGGCCTTCTTCCGCTCGATCTACAGCGGCGTCGTGGCCGCCGGGCGCGAAATCGAAATCGACTGTCGTGCCAAGGCCATCGCCGACGACACCTGGGAAGGCGCGCTGGACACCGGACTGCCCACCACCGTCTCCACCAAGTTCTGGTGCGAACACCAGGGCATGCCCTACTCCGCCGGTCTCTTGCAGGACTTCGACCGCATGGACCGCCGCCACTCCTACGGCGACCTGCTCAAGTACCCGCGCGAGTACGAGTTCCTGCTCCGTATGTGGAACCTGGGCACCAACAAGTTCACCCTCTGGGGCGACCCGTCCTGGGTCCGCCGCTATGCCGAGAGCTGCGCCCTCGGCGGCTCCAAGGGCTTCGAAGTCTGTGCCCCCCTGTCCAACAAGGGCTTCCGCAACGTCGGCGGCGCCTGGCCGCTCTTCAAGCCGGATGGCATGAACTGGTTCGAGTTCGAGGACGAACGCTACTGGTTCTGGTACCTCCTCTTCGGCCGCCTCGGCTACGACCCCGCGTGCGACGCCTCTGCGTGGCAGCGCGAGTTCAACCACCGTTTCGGATCCGACGCCGGTGCCGACGTGCTGGACGCCGTCTCGGAGAGTTCCCACTATCTCCCGTTCATCACCGCCGTCCACCTGCCCTCCGCCAGCGTCTTCGGCTGGTGGGCCGAACGCGACACCGGCGGCCTGCTCGACGCCTACCTCGAAGTCGAACCCAGCGACCTCGCCGGTTTCTACGGCGCCAGCGAATACGTCGAGGACTACTTGGCGGACGCCGTTCGCGCCAAGCTCACCCCGCTCCAGATCGCCGAGCGCCTCGAGCGGCACGCCAACGCCGCCGATGCCGCCCTCGATCGAGCGGATGGCTCGGTTCAGAGCGAGGCCCACCCCGAATTCCAGGGTATCGAAGCCGATGTCCGCCTCTGTTCCGGCCTCGCGCGCTACCACGCCCACAAGCTACGAGCCGGCCTGGACCTCGCCTTCTTCTACCTGGCCGGCGCCGCCGATCGCTTGCGGTCCGCCAGGGTCCACATGCAATCGGCCCGCGACCAGTGGCAGGCCATCGTTGACCACACCGACGGCCTCTACGACGACGAGATGATCTTCGGCCCCGTCAAGGACGAAGCCGGCACCTGGAAGCGCCTCACGCCCTACCTGGACCACGACCTCGCCCGCCTGGACGAAGTCCAGCGAGTCTTCGAACGATTCGGCCTCTTCGCCCACGGCTTCGACTTCGGCGACGAACCCGTCGACCCGCGCCCCTGGATCCCGCGAACCATGCAGTCCGCCTGGGTCGAACGACGCTTCCGCGCCGTCTCACCCGACGTCCAGTACACGCCAACGCGCGGCATCGGCTGGAAGATGACGCGCGACATTCGCGCCTTCAGCCCGCCGCTCCCTGACAACGGCGACCTGCTGGGCCGCAATCGGGAACCCGGCGATCTTCCCCTCCGCCTCCTGGAAGACGACTTCCAGCACCGCGGACCTAACCCCGGCTACGTCGAGCACACCTTCCGCGCCAACGTCGCACCCGGAATCTACGAAGTGACGGCGGTGATGGGCGACACCAGCCCCGACGCCGTTGACCGCGGCCCCATGTGGCTCACCTTCCAGGGCCGTCACCAGACCGAACGCTTCACCATTCCCGCCGGCCAGGTCGTTCAGAAGACCCAGCGCTGCAACATCGCCAACGGGCGGCTCGAGCTTGAAATCAACTCCCACCCCGCCTCGGACTGGGTCATCAACGCCCTGGTCGTCCGCGAAGCCGCCCCCCAGATCGGCCACGCACCGATCAGAAGCGCCGCGCCGGGCAATCTCGACCTGACAGCAACCGTCACCGCCCCCGACGGCGTCGAAAGCGTCGTCCTGGCGTGGCGTACGGGCGACGGCCCCTGGCAGCGCACACCCATGTCCGCCGACGGCGACGTCTACGCGGCCAGCATCGCGCTCCCCAACGGGCGCGACGCCGCCTACTACATCGAAGCCACCGACACCAACGGCGAAACTCGATCATGGCCGAAAGCCGGCGCGAGTGCTCCACAGTCCATAGCCGTGGGAAGCGCGGCAGCTGCCCCCTCGGTCGACGTGGAACGCGCCTCCCTCGCCGTCCCCGGCCAGGACCTGGCAGTCACCGCCCGCGTGGACTCCGCCGAGGACCTCGCGCTCGTCACCCTTTACTACCGCGACCTCAACCAGCGCGAACTCTTCACGCCCGTTCCCATGCAGCAAACGAACGGCGTCTGGTCGGCCACTATTCCCGGCATGGACATCGTGCCGGACTGGGACCTCATGTACTACGTCGAGGCCATCGACCGCCTGGGTAACGGCTCTATCGGGCCCAACCTGGACGTCGAGACCCCCTACGTCGTGGTTCCCGTTCAGCACTAGGCGCCCAGTGTCACCTTTCAGTCTGGGAGCACGTACGATAGACGCCGTCGGCCAAGCCAGGGAGTTCCGCATGCCGGCCACCAAGCTGCGGAAAGTCGTACCTCGACGCCGCGTCGTAGCCCTGCTCGCCACCGGCCTGCTGCTGGCGGCCTGCGGCGGCGAAGAAAAGAAGAGCGGGCAGTTCAAGATGCACAAGACCATCGGCGACGGGCCGGGTATGTAGCGCAGTAAGCGCGGCTGGGCGGGCCGCTCCTGGCACACATGCTTGGCACCGTACACAGCTGCGCGATTACCGGCCTTGACGGCGTCGTTCTTGACGTCGAGGCCGATATCAGCAACGGCCTGCCCAAACACAACGTCGTCGGCTTGCCCGATGCCGCCGTGCAAGAGGCCCGCGAACGCACCCGCAGCGCCATCCGCAACAGCGGCGCCGTGTTCCCCGAGCGCCGCCTCACCGTAAACCTCGCCCCGGCCGACATCCGCAAGGAAGGCCCCGTCTACGACCTCCCCATGGCCGTAGCCATCCTGGCCGCAACCGGCCAACTCGAGGGCTTCGACGACAACCAGGCCGTCTATCTCGGCGAGTTGTCGCTCGACGGAGGCGTTCGCCACACCCACGGCGTCCTCCCCATGGTTGCCGCCGCCCGCGACGCCGGCGTGGACAAGGCCTTCGTCCCGGCCGTTGACGGCGCCGAAGCTGCCGTCGTGGAGGGCATCTCCGTCTATCCCGTCGAGTCCCTCCAACAGCTCATCGCCCACTATATGGGCCTCATTCGCATCGAACCCCTGCCCGTCACCGAAATGTCGACCGGGTCCGCCAGCTATCCGGTGGACTTCGCCGACGTCCGCGGCCACGAACACGCCAAGCGCGCCCTCGAAGTCGCCGCCGCCGGCGCCCACAACGTGCTCATGGTCGGCCCGCCCGGCTCCGGCAAGACTCTGCTCGCCCGCGCGCTGCCTTCGGTTCTTCCGCCCATGACCCTCGATGAAGCCATCGAGGTCACCAAGATCTACAGCATCGCCGGCCAGCTTCGCGACGGCACCGGCCTCGTCGTCGAGCGTCCCTTCCGCGCCCCCCACCACACCGTCACCTACGCCGGCATGGTCGGCGGCGGCGCCTCGCCTCGCCCCGGCGAAATCAGCCTCGCCCACCGCGGCGTCCTCTTCCTGGACGAGTTCCCCGAATTCGGCCGCCAGACCCTCGAATCCCTCCGCCAGCCTCTCGAAGACGGCCACATCACCATCACCCGCGCCGCCTACAGCGTCGACCTGCCCGCCCGCCTGATGTTGGTCGCCGCCATGAACCCCTCGCCCTCCGGCTTCGCCGCCACGGACGGCCCCGGCGGCGGCATGAGCGCCGAAGCCGCCCGCCGCTACCGCAACCGCATCTCCGGCCCGCTGCTCGACCGCATCGACGTCCACATCGACGTCCCCCGCCTCGAATACGCCAAGATGGCCGACGACACCGAGCGCGAACCGTCAGCCCACGTCCAGGCCCGCATCGCCCGAGCGCGCAAGATCCAGGAAGACCGCCTCGCCCCCCACGGGTTCTTCACCAACGCCGAGCTCACCGCCCGCCTGATCTCCCGCATCTGCGCCCTCGAACCCGACGCCGAACGCCTCCTCCGCAGCGCCCACGACCGACTCTCCCTCAGCGGCCGCGGCCACCACCGCGTCCTCAAGCTCGCGCGAACCATCGCCGATCTCTCGGAGAGCGAAACAATCCGAATCGAGCACCTGGCCGAAGCCCTGCAATACCGCCCCACGCTCGACGAAACCTAGCCGGAGCCGCTCTGAATTAGCCCTGCGCTTCCGCCAGCCGCGCAATCGGCCGTTCGTTGATCGGTAGGTGAATCAGCGCCGCCGCAATCCCAAGAACGATCCCGGCCACCCACATCCCGTCATAGCTTCCCGTCGCCTCGTAGATTCCACCAGCCAGCCAGATGCCCGAAAACGACCCGAGCTGATGCGAAAGGAACACAAACGAAAACAGCGTGGCCAGGTACCGCACTCCGAAGACCCGCGCCACGATTGCGTTCGTCAGCGGCACCGTCGCCAGCCACAGCAACCCCATCAGCGAGGCAAACATGTACGCCACCGGCTCCGTCTTCGGCAGCAGCAGGAATGCGGCAATCACCGCGGCCCGGCTTGCATAGATGAAGCTCAGGCTCAGCCGTCGACTCAGGTGCGTCCCCGCCATACCTGACAGAAACGACCCGACGATGTTGAAGAACCCGATCAGCGACAGCGCAATCGCGCCCACGCGCGGCTCGAACCCCAGGTCCAGCATGTACGCCGGTAAGTGAACCGTGATGAACGCCACGTGAAACCCACACACAAAAAACCCCATCGTCAGCAGTAGATAGCCCCGGTGTCCTACCGCTTCCCGGATCGCCGCCCCCACGCTCTCCTTGGCCGACTCCTCGGCCGCCACCTCGGGGTTCCCGGGAAGCACGAACGCCAGTGGCACGATGGCTAGAAACCCCACCGCCAGGATCAGCAGCGCATCGCTCCATCCAAACGCGCTGATAAACCCCTGCGTAATCGGCGAGAAGATCACCTGGCCCAGCGATCCGGCCGCCATTCCCAGTCCCATCACCAGGGGCCGCCGTTTCGGCTCCACCATCCGCGCCATGGTGGCGATGACGAGCGAAAACGACGTGAAGGCATTAGTGCCGCCAACCAGCAGCCCTGCCACCAGCAGGAACACCAGGGCCGACTCAACCAGCGTCATGAGCCACAGACCCAGCGCATAGGCAACGGCGCCGGCCACCATCACCCGCACCGGTCCGAACCTGTCCGACGAAGCCGCCGCCAGCGGCAGCACCACCCCGAACGTCAGTTGCTGCGTCGCCATCGCCACGCTGAATGCCTCGCGCGACCAGCCCCGCGCCTCGGTCATCGGCGGCAGGAACAGCCCGAATATCGACCGCGTACCAAACCCGATCACCGCAATCAGCGCGCACGCCGCAATCACCAGCAGCGGCGTCTGCCACCGCGCAAGTCCGTTGGACGCCTGGGTCCCTGCCGCCGCCGAACCCATGCCTAGCGGCGACCTTGCAACATTATGTCAACTAACGGCTCGGCCAAATGCCCGTGGCGCCTACCGCAGAATGCGCTGATCAATCAGATCCCTGCCGCCCACGCTGAGCTCGATGCTCGCCCCCCGAAACTCCTTCACCTCGAGCTCGGCCAGTGCATTCACGACCATGTACTGCGTCGGCAAGTCCTCCCAGCGCGCACGCTCGAACGTCACCGAGCCCTCCCCTTGCCAGCGTTGCGGTTCGCTCACGGGCGGATTCTGTGGACTCAGTACCGCGTACTCCGCGTCTGCCTCGCCCCATGCGCCCGTCTTCGGAACGTACTTGTAGTGCAGCGTCCCCGTTAGCGAACCGTCGTCTGCGGAACTACTCGGCCCCGCCGCCGGCTCTTCCACCGCCACCATGTTCGAAAGGCGCATGTCCATGAACCGGAACCCCAACCAGCTCGCCGTGCACTGCGTCTCGCCCCCGTGAACCACCGGCTCGGGCAGCGCGCAGTAGATCTTTGAAAAGCCCAATTGCTCGCGTCCGGTCAGAATCGGGTCCGTCAGGTTCTCCCACAGCACCAGCAGCAGCGGCCCCGTCGCCTGGTCCCGCGATCCGTTGAATCTGGCCTGAAACGTCACCCCCAGCGTGTTGTACCCGCGCCCCGCCAGCCAGTCGATCTCGGTCATGTAGCTGGCCGAAACCGTAACCACCGGCTCCCCGACCTGCTCGAACCCCGGCGGCAGCAGCGCTTCCAGCTGCGCCTGCTCCGTCAGAAAACTGACCGAATACCGCCGCGACTTCCGTTCATCGACGCCGAACGCCCCCATCTCGCCGCCCGGCCCCTGCCGCGGGCCGCTCATCGGCCCGAAGTGCGTCGGCATCAGATACATCGTCTTCGGCTTCAGCTTGTACGGCATTCAGTCACCCTCGGAGAGCGGTCCCAGGTCCGGCTCCTGCAGAAGATCATGAGCCAGCAGCGGCTGCGCGGCAAAGAGTCCTCCGTCCACCGGCAGCGTCACGCCCGTAACCCAGCGCGACTCGTCGCTGGCCAGGTACACCGCCGCCCACGCAATGTCCCACGGCGTCCCCTCCGTTCCCAGCGGACTCACCCGCCGTCGCAGTTCACGGTCTACCGGTTTGATCCTCGACTGATACGCCGACTGCAGGTGCCCCGGCACGATGCAATTGGCCCGAATCCCCTCACGACCATGGAATGCCGCCGTATTGCGTGTCAGGATCGGCAGCGCACCCTTCGTCACCGAATAGGCCACCCCCCGGTGCCGCGCCCCGGCAATTCCGTCGATCGACGACACGTTGATTATCGAACCGCCGCCCGAGGCAACCATGGCCGGAATCGCGTGCTTGCTCGCCAGCACCGCGCTCTTCAGGTTTAGGTCGAACGCCTGCATCAACACGTCCTCGTCGATCTCCGCCACGCCCTTCCGCAGGTCATGACCGCTCCAGCGGAACCCCAGGTTATTCATCAGCACGTGCAGACCGCCGTAACGTTCGACCGCCGTCGCCACCATCGCCCGGCAGTCATCGCCTGAAGTCGCATCGCCAGTAAAGACCGATCCCTCGCCGCCCTCTTCCAGGATCGCGTCTACCGTCCGCCGCGCATTCTCCGCGGCAATATCCGCCACTAGCACCCGCGCGCCCTCCCGCGCCATGCACACGCAGGACGCCCGTCCGGTCCCAATCTCCCCGGGCTGGCTCCCGCCGCCCGTGACCACGGCAACCTTGCCCGCCAGCCGGCCTTCACTCATTGGCGCCCCCGGCGACCGCAAGCGGCTTGACTCTGAGCGCGCACGTCAATCCTGCTCCAACTGGAGTACTTGGCCTAAGCCTACGCTGCCCGCCATCCGTCTCTCGTCTACCGCCCTTGACGCGCGGGCCCCACCGGTCCAGATTGCGCGGTGATTGCCAGCGAATAGACATCCCACCGGCCGCACGACGGTCCGCAATGGGACGGAAGGTACTGATATGCGCGTAGGCGTGGCCGGAGTCGGCCGTATCGGGCGCCCGCACGCCGAACGGCTCGTGGCGCATCCGGAAGTGTCGGAAGTGCTGCTGCAGGACGCCAGCACGGATCTTGCGACATCCGTCGCCAACGACTTGGGCCTTCGATCCGTCGCCGGCTACGACGAACTGCTCGCCTCCGTCGACGCCGTCCTGATCGCCGCCACCACCACCGCCCACGCCGAACTCCTGCAAGCCGCCGTCGAAGCCGGCATCCCCACCCTTTGCGAAAAACCCATCTCGCACGACCTCCAACGATCGCGCGAGGTCGTCGCCCTCATCCATCAGCGCAACGTTCCAGTACAGATGGGCTTCCAGCGCCGCTTCGATCCCGGCTTCCAGGCCGCCGCCGACCTGGTCGCGGCCGGAGGGCTGGGAACGCTCTATACCCTTCGCACCGTCGGTCACGATCCCGAACCTGCCACCGAGGCCTACATCGCCGGCTCCGGCGGCATGTTCCGCGACTTCAGCGTCCACGACTTCGACGCGATCCGCTTCGTCACCGGCGAAGAGGTCGTCCAGGTATTCGCTCAGACCGCCGTCCGCAAGTGGGACGTCTACGGCCGCTTCGACGACTGCGACACCGCGATAGCCACCTGCACCCTCTCCGGCGGTGCGCTGGGCCTCCTCAGCTACACCCGCCACAACCCGCTCGGCTACGACATCCGCATGGAACTCTTCGGCTCCCGCGACAGCGTCGTGGTCGGCTGGGACCCTCGCGCTCCGCTCCGCTCGCTGGAGCCCGGCGGCCCGCCGCTCGGAGCGCATCCCTACCCCGACTTCCACGACCGCTTCGCCCACGCTTATGCCGCCGAGGTCGACGCCTTCCTGGATGTAGCCCGCGGCCGCCAGCCCTCGTGCAGCACGGCCGACGACGCCGTCGAAGCCCTCCGCGCCGCCATCGCCTGCGACATCTCCAGCCGCGAAGGCCGCCCCGTGTCGCTAACCGAAGTGCCCTAGAGACGGACTCGCCGACGCAAGCTCAGTCGGATTGGCGCGTAAATCCCAGCTCCGCCAGCACCGACTTCCGAATCTTGCACACCATCGTGTACGCCGGGTCGAACATGTTCCCCACGTCGTACTCCACGAACCGTCCCAGCAGCATGTGCGCCTCGCGCGTCGTCAGGCCGTAGTCCGTCTCCAGCCACGAGACCATCTCCGTCGTCGCGTGCTGCACGGCCTGATCCAGCGGCCGCACGTTGCCGCACGCCATCAGGTAGGTATCGTCCTCCGCCCTTGGCCAGCCGA
Organism: Chloroflexota bacterium; assembly: GCA_022824865.1. Classification (GTDB taxonomy): domain Bacteria; phylum Chloroflexota; class UBA11872; order UBA11872; family UBA11872; genus UBA11872. Next base: position 9,656 of record JAJDZD010000042.1, read on the forward strand.
TCGTCTTGCCCTTGATTAGGTCCAGGCTGAACCGCACGTCCAGCGAGATCTCCACGCCCGTGCCATCCATCTCCCCGTCGCCTTGCAGCGCGTGCCCGTCTCCCAGGAAAAACAGCGCCCCGTCGGCAAACACCGGCAGGTACACCGTCACGCCGGGCTTGATCCCGTTGTAGTCCATGTTGCCGCCGTGCGCTGCCGAGGTCATCGTGCTGATGGCTTCCCCAATGTCCGGCGCCACGCCCACCGTCCCCAGCATCGGCTGCAGCGGCAGCGGCTGCCCGGTCAGGCGGTTTTCGGGCTCGACCAGCGTTACCGTGCCCGCCTCCACGTCCACGTCCCACCAGGCCAACTCGACGTCGCCGCCCAGATCCGCCTCGTACCCGAAGTCCAGCACGTTCGGCGCCAGCCGCGCCGTCGTCCAGCCCATCCGCCGGTTCGGCACGACCTCGTGCACGTGCAGCACCAGTGTGTCGCCGGCTTCCGCGCCATTCACATGGAACGGACCCGTCTGCGGATTCGGCCGTCCCGCTCGCTCCACCCGTTCGTGATCGAATCCACGGGCGTCGACCGTCGTCGTCGATATCGAATCACCCGCCTCGACATGCAGAGCCGGCGGATGCGTCCCCATCGTGTTGTAGTACGTCGTGGGCGAAAACTCGTGGTGCGCCATGCTCAGCCTTCACTTAACGCGGCAGGGGGAATCTGGCCTGCAGTTTGGAGCATCCACCCACCGGAGACCAGCGGGAGCCTCCGGCACACATTTGGCCCCGCAACGACGCACTGGCGAACAGCTAGCGCAGCCAGCTATCCGCGAAGAGTGCTCCAGGGCGCCTGATCGGCTACCTCTTCCACCTCGTAGCCGATTTCACCCACGCACGGACCCAGGATCGCAAGCACCTTGGCCGGTTCGTCGCCCTCGTTAAAGGTGGCGTGCACGCAGTCGGCCGGGATATACACGGCGTCGCCCGGATTCAGCATTCGCTGCTCCTGGTCCACCCACTGCTCCACCGTGCCCTTCACGCACACGATCGACTCTTCCTGGTCCGGATGCTTGTGAAAGTCGTGCCCGTTGCCCGGCAGCAGTTCCACGTCGATCACCGTCAGATACTTGCTCCCGGTCACCGGCGGATTGCTCAGCCACCCAAGCGATCCCCAGTCCAACTGGTCGCGTGGAGTCTCCGACTGAATGAGAAATCGCTTCATGGTTAGCTCCGCCGAACACGGCCACACACCGACAGTCTGCGATAGTACAGCGCAGGCATCATTGGCCAGCCATCGGGCATCTGGAGGCTGCGGGCTATGCGATCAGTCATCTGTGTCAACGAACGATTCGACGCCGCGTGGCCCTTTGCGGCCGACTACTGGCACGAGTGCTGGCAACGCCAGGGCGACTGCGAGTTCTATCGCACCGCGGATCCCGAGGCCCGCGCCCCGCAACTCGTCCCCGACCCCGCCTCGGTCCAGCGCCTGGCGCTCCTGGGACTTCCGGCAGCTGCCCAGGATCTCGAGCCTTTCAGCGCGCTCGAAGAGTGCTTCCACCCGCGCTATCTCCTCACCAACTGGTGGGGTGACTCGACAACCGACGGCATCGAGGCGGCCATCGCCCGCGGCGTCAGCTTCATCCCCCACAGGCTCGACGTCTACTGGGGACAGTCCGTGGCCGAATATGGGTTGGGTCTCACCCTGGCCGCGCTCCGCCGTACGCCGCAGACCTACACCGCCATGCAGCGCGGGCACGAGACCTGGAAGTACCGTCCCGCGGTCGGCCGCCCGGGTCAACGCGGCGAGCAGTATGGCGACGATCCTCGCTTCACCAGCGGCACCCTGGCCGGCAAGCGCGTGCGCGTGGTCGGCGCCGGCAACATCGGCGCCCGCTTCGCCTCATTCTGCGCGGCCGTCGGTGCCGACGTCGCGATCTGGGACCCCTACGCGCCCGACGCCACCTTCGCGGTAGCCGGCGCCCGGCGCTGTTTCCACCTGTCCGAACTCGTCAGGGACTCGGAGATCTTTGTGCCGATGGTTCCGCTCACCGACAACACCCGCGGACTGGTGACTGCGGAGCTGATTGATGCCCTGCCCCACGGCTCGCTGGTCGTGCAGGTCACCCGAGCCGCCGTCTGCGACACGGACGCCCTCTATCGCCGCGTGCTGAACGATGAATTGGCCCTGGCCGCCGATGTCTTCGCCGAAGAACCCGTCCCCCTCGACTCGCCGCTCCTCGGCCGCCACAACGTCGTCCACACCCCTCACAACGCCGGCCGCACCCGCGACGCCAACCACGCCTGGGTCGACGACCAGATCGCCCGTTTCAAGCCGCGCGCGTAGTTCCGGCTGATTGGCAGGCGCTCTGGGCCGAGCGGAGCCGTGCGCCTGTGGCTATCCCTTGATTCCGGTCAGCGTGATCCCGCGGATGAAGTGCTTCTGCGCAAAGAAGAAGGCGACGAGGATGGGTGCGACGGCGATCAATGCGATGGCCATTTGCAGGTGCAGCTGCGGCTGCTCCCACATCCCCGCTTGGAAGAACCGCATGCCCACGGCAAGGGTCATGCGATCCGGTGTGTTCAGATAGATGAACGGCTCGAAGAACTCATTCCAGTTGCCGATGAACGAGAATACCGCCACGGTGGCAATGGCCGGCTTCGACAACGGGAAAACAATCGTGAACATGATGCGCAGCGGCGAAGCACCGTCAATTGAGGCGGCGTCGTCCAATTCTTTGGGAATCGTTCTGAAGAACTGTCGCAATATGAAGATAAAGAATGCCGAGCCGCCGATCATTGGGACGATAAGCGGCAGCAGCGTGTCCAGCCAGCCGAGGTCTCGAAAGATGATGACCTTCGGAATGATTGTCACGTGTTGTGGAAGCATCATCGTCGATATGACCAGCAGAAACAGCACGTCGCGAATCGGGTACTCGGTGCGAGCGAATCCGAAGGCGACAACCGCGCTCACAAGAGTCATCAAGACGACGCCAAGGACTGTCACGATTGTGGAGTTCATGATCCAGGAGACGATTGGGCCGGTTTCCCACACCTCCGTGTAGCTCGCCCAATTTGGCGGCAGCGGAAAGAACGGCGGCGGATCCTCGTAGAACTGGTCGATCGACATGAACGACGATCGCACCATCCAGGCGAATGGAAACCCGTATATCGCGCTGCCGCCGACCAGCATCGCGTAGATCATCACGCGCCACGCTGGACGAATGAACCGTGCACGCCAGCCTCGAATCGTCACCGATGACTGCATGCGCTCGCCCGCCTCGGAACCCGCAGGCGCTTGTCTGGAGAGGAGAGCCATCAGGGCTTACCCGGACTCATCGTATTCGTAGTAGACCCATCGTCGGGCTATGACGAACTGTATCAGCGTAAAGATCAGAATGATCACGAACAGCACCCAGGCGATGGCCGAGGCATACCCCATCTGGAATATCAGAAACGCCTTGTTGTAGAGGTAAAGCAGGACGAACAACGTCGCGTTTGCCGGACCTCCCCCAGTCAGAATCAACGCCTGCGTGAAGACCTGCCACGATCCGATGATGCCCAGCACCAGGGTTAGAAATATGGTCGGCGTCATCATCGGAACCGTCACGTGCCATAACTTCCGCAAATGACCGGCCCCGTCAATGGACGCTGCCTCGTACAGGTGATCCGGAATCCCCTGCAAGCCGGCCAGGTAGAGAATCATGGTCGTGCCGACCGTCCAGAAACTCATGATGATCAGGCTCGGCATTGCCCACTGCGTGGATGTCAACCAGCGCGGACCAGGAATGCCGACGAGCCCCAGCACCTGGTTCAATATCCCATTGGGCTGCAGAATCACCAGCCACAACATGATCGTTGCGACGCCGGCTGTCACCGATGGAAGATAGAAGAGCGTTCGAAACAAAGGCATGCCCTGGACCTTCTGATTGAGCAGAATGGCAATGAAAAAGGCAATAATCATTACCCCTGGAACATGGAATACCGTGTAATACAGCGTGTTGAAAACACTCTTGAGAAACACTTCGTCGGAAGCCAAATCGGCGTAGTTTTCAAACCATATGAAGTTTGGGAAGTCTCTGAAACGGTAGTCGGTGAGGCTCAGCCAGAACGAAGCCGCGAACGGAACCACAATAAACAGCACGAACTGAAGTAACCAGGGCACGGCAAATAGGATGCCGCTCCACTGCTGCCAAAACGTTCGTCGCATCTAGTCGTCCAGTGCAAAGACGGGGCCGAGTGCCGGACTCGGCACTCGGCCCCGTTCGCGTCTACGCAGACACGATCCGCATAAAGCGGTGCGCGCTGCTCACTACGCCTCGGCCAGGTCGGCCATGTACTCGTTCGTGTTCTCGGCCAGATCGAGCAGCGCGTCGATCGGCGGCTTCTCGCCAATCCACGCCGTCTCGGTCTCCGCCCGAATGATGTTCCAGAACCACTCCGACCAGCCGTCGAAGCAGTGGTTCCCGTACACGTTCGAGTGGAACAGGTTGTTGTTAATGATCTGCATGTTCTGCGGCATGTCCCGGCCGGGGATCGGATCCAGCCACGCGCCGCTGTTGATGATCTCCTTGGTGGTCGGAACCGCGCCGCGCCATTCCGCAACCAGCGCCTGGAAATCGTCACCGGAGAGGAAGGCCGCCAGGGTGACGGTGTTCTCCTCCGACCCCCGGTGCTGCGAGTAGCGCGTAACGAAGTGGCCGAGCTGGTTGTTGATGTACCAGTTCTCGCCGCTGGGTGGCTTCGGGGTCGGCATGATCTCCAACTGGAAGCGGCCCTTGATGATCGCGTCGTAGTTGCCCGGCGTGTGAATGCCGCCGTGCAGCATGCCGATCCGTCCGGCCAGGAACGGATTGCTGACGCCCTCGATGCCCAACGACGCGATTTCGCCCGGAGGCGGAGCCACGCCGTCGACGTGAATGTAGTTCATCCAGCGCTCGAACGACTCGACGCTCCCAGGCGTGTCGAACCCGGCCGTCAGGTACGGTCGGTCGACTTCCCTGAAGTGCTTGCCGCCGGCCTCCGCGATTCGCTCGAAGAGTTGAACCTCGGTGTTGTTGCGGTTCCACGTGCCGAACTGCGGCTTCTCCGCGTCGGTCATCTGCTTCAGCGCCTCGTCCTGGACCTCCCAGGTCCATGTCTCGTCCGGGTGTGCGAGCCCCGCCTCTTCCAGGATGTTCACGTTGTAGTACCAGCCGCCTACGCTCCCGATCATGAACGGGAAGGCGTAGAACTGGCCGTCGATGCCGACCGTCCAGACGCTCGGCCGCGTCGGATGCAGGCGCTCCAGCAGCACGTAGTCGTCAAAGTCCACGCCCAGCTTCGGCGCGATGTCGTTTAGCGGCAGCAGGTTCCCCTCGAACTGGAACATCTGCCCGCCGTTCATCACCAGCAGGTCGCCCACCGTGCCGGCGGCGAACATGATGGCGCTCTTCTCCTGGTAGAAGCGCGGAGGCAGCGGAATCAGGTCGTATTGGATCTCCGGGTGCTTCTTGTCGAAGATCTCAAGCCCGACCTTCATCGTTTCCCAGCGGTTGCCGCGCGACCAGTAATTCATGAACTGAATGGGTGGCTGCGGCCCCTTCTGCGGCATCGCCTCCACGACCTTCTCGACCTGGACCGTCTTCGTCACGACTTTCTCGACTACCCGCTCGACCGGGACTTCCTTCACGACTTGCTGCGTGACGACTTCCTTGACCGGAACCTGGACTTCCTTGACGACCGTCTTCTCGATCGGGACTTCCTTCTCGACGATCTTCTCGACCTCGACGACCTGGGTCTCCCCACAGGCGGCAAGTACGGCGGCCGCCGACGCCCCGAAAGCGCCGACTCCCAGCGATCGAATCAACGTGCGTCGTGTCACGTGAGCTTTCATTCGGACCCTCCCGGCCACCGGCCTGGCTGGCTGCGGTGGCTTTACATTTGGCACCGCTCATGGGAACACAGTGCTGTCTGGAGTGTCAAACGCCGAAGTTTTCGTTGTTGGGCCGTCTGGATGTGTCACGGCAACCGTGGGGCATAGCCCGGGAATCACTGAGATTCCGCCTACACTTCGGACATGACCGACAGCGCAAACACCCCGGCGACCCGCCGCCCCATCCTGCTCTACGACGGCTCCTGCGGCTTCTGCCGCCGCTGCGTGGCGCTCTTGGTTCGATTGGACTCTGAACGCCGGGTGGCGAGAGTGGATATGACGTCGGTGGCGGCGGAACCCCTCATGACGACGATCTCGCCAGACCGCCGGCGGCAGAGCATGCATGTCATCCGTCCCGACGGCCGCGTGCTGCACGCAGGCGTTGCCTTGCGGGCCGTCCTCTGTCAGGTGCAGCCTGAGGCCAGATGGAGGTCGGTCGGCTACTGGCCGCTGGTGGGCGTGCTCATTGACCGCGCCTATGACGTCGTGGCGTCCTTGCGCAGTCCGCTGGGAAGGCTGACCGGCTGGCTGCCCGAGCCGCCCCCGGACGACCTGCGCCCCACCGACTGGCCGTTGCTTGATGCCGCCCCGTCAGGCGACACTGACCAGCCTGATGCCACCACCTAGATAGCTCATGCCCCGCCCCGCCCTGCCTGACAGCTCGGAAGCCGCCAGCCGCTCCAAGGACGTCTACGCGCGGGTCATGGCCGCCAACCGGCAGGAGGCTGTCGACGAGGTCCCGCCCGTGGTGTGGGCCTCCGAACCGTTCCTCTCCGGCTACGCAGGCGTCGGCCGCCAGGAGTACTACGAAACCGTCGAGGCCAAGTACTACGCCCAGGCCAAATTCCAGCTTGATTTCCCCGACATCCTGCACCTCCCCGGCGTTGCCCCCGACTACGGCTACGCGCCTGAAACCTCAGCCTGGGGTTCGCCCATCAAGCAGGAAGAGGACGGCCCCCTGGTGCCCTTCGCCGCCGTCAACGACATCCACGACCTCCCGGCGCTCGAAATGCCCGATCCGTGGAAGTCCGGCCACATGGCCATCGCCCTCAACGACTACGCCTGGTACGCCGACCACATGGACCCTGTAATCGCGCAGGCCTGGGGCCACTTCGAAGGCTACGGCCGCTGCATGGGCGTCGAGTCCGGCGCCCTGGTCCTCGGCTACGAGCGCTATCTCATCGAGCTTTACGAGCACCCGAAACTGATTCACGACTGGAACAAGCGCGTCGTCGAAGCCAACGTCGCCTACGTGCGCGCCCAGGAACGCATCACCGGAACCATTGATCGTCTCGTCGTCACCGATCACCTCCCCGGTCAGGTCGGCCAGGCCCACTGCGAGGAGTTCATCTACCCCTATCTCAAGGACATCTTCGACGCCTTCTCTTCGGCAGAATTCCGCCTTTATCACAACGAGAACCTGGTCCCCGACGCCGCCGTCGCGGCCATCGCCGACATCAACTGCACCGTCTTCATGTTCGGCATCGAGATGGACGTCGCCGCCGAACACCTCGGCGGCCGCGTCTGCCTCATGGGCAACGTTCCGCCCATCCACGTCGTCCAGCACCTCGACCCTCCCGAAATAACCACCGACTGCCGCGAGCGTCTGGCAATTGGCGCGCCCTCCGGCGGCATGCTGCTATGCACCGCCGGCGGCCTCTCCCCGGACACCCCCGCCGACCACGTCCGCGCGTTCGCCGACTCAGTCGAGGGAATACCCGGCGCCGCCGGCCAACCGAGCAACTAGCCAGCCGAACCTCGTCCGCAACGCCCTGGCGAGCCGCATCCAGAGCGCTTGCCCGCCTGCCTACAGCCCTCGGCTCGGTATCCTTCGCCAGCGGGTGCCGGCCGGTGCTCGCATACCCAGCGGGGAGCGCGTTCATGGCTGATCGGCTCAAGGTGATGGTGACCGGCGCGACCGGCAAGATCGGGCAGACCCTCATGGAGGACCTCCCCGACGACTTTGACGTCACCGGGACCTCGCGCAGCCCCAACGACGACCCCCGCTTCATCCAACTCGACTTCGACGACGTGGACACCATCGTCCAGGCCTTCGCCGGCCAGGACGTCGTCGTCCACATGCACGCCAAGTCCAACCACAACACCGACGAGTTCGAGCCCTACCTGCAACCCAACATCGTCGGCCTCTGGAACGCCTACGAAGCCGCTCGCCTCGCAGGCGTCCGCCGCTTCATCTACGCCAGCTCCAACCACGCCACCGGCTGGTACGAAATCGTCGGCGAGCGCTGCGACGCCGAGTCCCTTCCCCGGCCCGACGGCGTCTACGGCGCCGCCAAGGTCTGGGGCGAAGCCCTCGGCCGCTACTTCTCCGACCGCCACGGCATGGAAGTCATCGTCCTGCGCATCGGCAGCTACGAATACCGCCAGAAGCCGACCGACTTCAGCATGGGCCCTCGCATCCTCTCCACCTGGCTCAGCGACCGCGACCTGCTCAACCTGGTTGAGCGTTCCATCGTTGCCCCCGACATCAAGTACGGCATCTACTACGGCATCTCCGCCAACGCCCGCGCCTACTGGGACATCACCAACGCCGTCAGCGAACTCGGCTACCGCCCGGTCGACAACGCCGAGGAATACGCCGACGAAGTCCTCCCCAAGGGCGGCGTCTATTCGCTCTGGGATTTCGAAGTGCCGGGCATGACCTGATGCCCCCGCACGAAACCCCGCTCCCCACGCGGAGCCTCGGCCGCCATCCCGACCGGTTCTCCATCATCGGCCTCGGCGGCGGCCACCTCTCCCGCTCCTCCGTCACCGACGACGAAGCGGCCCGCATCATCCCAGCCGCCATCGACGCCGGCGTCACCTTCCTCGACACCGCCTGGGACTACGGCTACGGCGTCAGTGAAGAACGCTACGGCCGTGCCATCCAGGGCCGCCGCGACGACGTCTTCCTCATGACCAAGGTCTGCGCCCGCGACGCCAAAACCGCGCGCGAGCAACTCGACGACAGCCTCCGCCGCCTCCAGGTGGACCATCTCGACCTCTGGCAATTCCACGAAGTCAACTACGACAACGACCCCGAGTGGATCTTCGAACCCGGCGGCGCCGTCGAGGCCGCCCTCGAAGCCCGCGAACGTGGCCTAGTCCGCTACATCGGCTTCACCGGCCACAAGAGCCCCCACATCCTCCGCGCCATGCTCGAGTTCGACTTCGAGTGGGACGCCTGCCAGATGCCAATCAGTCCCTTCGATGGCGCTTTCCGCAGCTTCAAGTCCGAGATCCTGCCGCTGCTCAACCAGCGCGGCATCGCCTGCCTCGGCATGAAGTCCCTTGGTGGCAACGGCCAGTTCGTCGGCGTCAACGGCCTCACCGCCCGGGACTGCCGCCGCTACGCCCTCTCCCAGCCCATCGCCGCACTCATCTGCGGCATCGTCGACGAGCGCGATCTCGCCCAGGACCTCGAAATCGCCCGTACCTTCACCCCCATGTCGGACTCCGAACAGTCCGACCTCCTGGCCCGCATCCACCGCGAAGCCACCGACGGCCGCCACGAGTACTACAAGACCACCACCTACTTTGACCACGAATACCACCGCGAGGCCCACGACTTCCCCGCCTTCGCCGAAATCCGCAACCGCTAGGTGAGACCTTTGCAGAGTGCCCCGCGCCCCCCATGCCGCGTCCGCTCTTTCTCCCTCTCCCCGTGGGAGAGGGTTGGGGTGAGGGTCTTCCGGGCAACCACTCTCAGGTTGTTCAAAGGTCCTTAGGTGCGCCTCGCCCTCTGCAACAAGACCCTCGACGACCGCCCCATCGAAGCGTTCTTCCAGTTGGCGTCCGAAACCGGCTTCGACGCCGTCGAACTCATCCCCGGCTCACTCGGAACCCCCGTCGCCGACCCCGATCCCGCCATGCGCGTCCAGGTTCGCCAGGTCGCTCGCGCCCACAACCTCGAAGTCGTCGCTTTCAACTCCCTCCTCCAGCACGCCCCCCACCTCAACCTGGTCACCCGCGACCCCGACCTCCGCCGCGCATCGGCCGCCGAACTCGTCGCCATCGTCCAAATGGCCGCCCACTTCGGCGCATCCATCATCGTCGTCGGCTCGCCCCGCCAGCGCCACGCGCCCCCGGACGCCACCTTCGAGGAAGCCACCGACCTCTTCATCGACGAACTCCGACCAGCCGCCGACGAGGCCGCCCGCCTCGGCATCACCCTCTGCCTCGAACCCCTGGTCGCCTCCCTCACCAACTTCATGAACGACACCCAGGAAGGCATCGCCGTCGCCCGCGCCATGGATCACCCCGCCGTCAAGCTCGTCCTCGACGTCAAGCAAATCAGCCAGGAAACGCAGTCATTCCCGGCCGCCGTCGACCTCGCCCTTCCCTGGCTCGCCCACGTCCACGTCAACGACGCCAACATGCACGCCCCCGGCGAAGGCGACACCGATTTCGCCCCCATCATCGGCAAGCTGAAGTCCGTCGGCTACGAAGGCCTGCTCTCCATCGAAGCCTTCGGCTTCACCGACGACCCCGCCGTCGTCCTCCCAAGATCCCGCGCCTACCTCGAAACCATCCTCGCCGCCGCCTAGTCGGTGTCCGCGACTGCCCGCACCATATAGATCAGCCCTCGCGCCCCGGTCATCTCCTGCAGCCCGGCCGACTCCCGCCGCCGTCGCTCCTTGTAACCCGCGTCTTTATAGAACTGAATCGCCGCCGCATTGCCAATCAGCACCTCGAGCCCAACCGTCAACGCCCCCGCCTCCCGAGCCCCCTTGTGCGCGTGCCTGAGCAGCTTGGACCCAATGCCCCGTCGTCGCTGCTCCTCCTCCACCGCCAGGTTCCACACGCTATAGCTGTTCCGAACCAACGCCGGCTCCGCCGAAACCATGTGCCGCATCCGCCACGACAACGCGAACGATCCCAGCAACCCATAAACTCGAAACGTCGCCAGCGACGCCTGCAACGACTGCCAGGGATCCGTCCGATCCTTCACATGCGCAATCACCCCGACAACCCTCTGCGCCTCGCAAGCCACATAGTGATGGTCGGAACCGCCCCAGCACGCAAACATTCCCGCAAAGCGCTCCCGCGTGCGTTCAATGCTCCCGCCGCCCCAGATCGGCGCCGCCAGCGGACCCGCCGCGTCCGCCAGCAAATGACCCACCACGTCCGCATCGCTGGCCGTCGCCGGCCGGATCGAGATTTCGCCGGCTGTGCCTACGCCCCCGCCAGCGATGCCCACACCGGAAAATGGTCCGAAGCCAGCGACTCCCGAGTCTCTGCTTCACGCACCGTCAGGTCAGGCGTAACGAATACGTAGTCAATGCGCACGTCAGGCTCGGAAGCCGGATACGTCAACGGACCGTCGGGACTCGCGTCCACGAACCCCGCATTCGCCAGAGTGCGAATCGCCACCGTGTCCGGCTCCGCATTCAAGTCGCCCAGCAGAATCGTCCGCGGCGTGTTCCCCCAGTCCTCCAGGATCCGCACCACCTGTGCCGCCCGCACCGTATCCCCGTCATCCTCGTGGTCCAGGTGCGTGTGCAGGATCGTGATTGGAGCGCCGGTCGTCTGGATCCCGATGCGCTGAAAACCGCGCGGAACCCGTCCCTCGCTATTGAAATGCGTATTGGCCACCCCAAACACCGGCAGCCGCGTCAGCACCGCGTTCCCCCACAGGTCGCCCAGGTTGGCGCCGTAATAGGCCGGCGTGTCCAGCCGCAGCGACAGCCACGCCATCGTGTCAACCGCGCCCGAAATCACCCAGCCCCGCCCAACCTCCTGCAACCCCACGATGTCCGTCGGCCGCTTCTCGATCTCCTGGGCCACCGCCTCCAGGTCAAACCGGCTGGTCCCGCCAAACCCCTGCCGGATGTTGTACGTCATCACGTTCAGGTTGGCCCCGGCCGCTATCGGTGTCGAGTCGGCCGACGGCGCGCCCGAAACCAGCCCCACGATGAACGGCGGCAGAAACAGCAGCGGCGCCCAGAACGGAATCAACCGCCGTCCTTGCAATTGCTGACGCCTCAACGACGACCCCAGCGCCAGCACGACCGTCGCCGCAACTGACCCGGGCAGCACCCAGGGAGGCGCATAGAAGGAGTAGAAAACGAACAGCAGCGCCACCAGCAGCACCCCGCCCACCGTCACGTTCGCAACCGACCAGGCTGATGTCCGCGGCTTCCGATCCTCCGGAAACAGCGCCGTCACCACCACCGGCAGACCCAGCCCCACCAGCGCAAGCCCGGGAATCGTGCTGCTCGGTGCCGAGCCGGCCAGCAACGCCCCCGCCACCATCACCAGCGATGCCATCGCCACGTGAACGAAACTCATCCCTCGTCCGGCCTTCGCCGAAGCCGACGACCACGCCAGCCCCGCCGTCGCGGCGGCGGCCACCCAGATCAACGCCGCCCGCAAGTCCAGTCCGCTCGGAGCCGCCGTCTGCCCAAAGTTCCCGCTGAACGCCATGAACACCATCAGGGCCGATCCAAGCCCCAGCAGCGGAATGCTCCGCAGCGGCCCGCCAAACTCGGCCGTTCGCCCCGCCGCTCGCCACCCGCCGCCCAGCGCCAGCAGCGCCAGCAGCGCCACGATTCCGGCCGCCCACGGCGACTCGCTCAACGGCGCGTCCACCGTCCGGAACACGCCCCGGATCGCCACGTCCGCCGTAAACGCCAGGGCCAGTCCCTGCCCGGCGGCGCGACCCACGCTCGCCACCCACAGCGCCAGCACCCACCCGAAGGCAACGGTCCCGACGCCGCCGATCCACATGTCGGCCGTCGGTGACCCCGAAACCTGGCCCGCCACGGCCATCCCCGCCAGGAGCAAGATCGAAATACGCCGCGCATGGCCTATCCCAAAAAACCGTGCCAGCGGCCCCGCCAGGCCCCACAGGATCACCCCGCCAAACACGATCGCCGCCAGCAGCACCCGATCCGAGGTCTCGCCCACCACCCAGAAGATGTGGCTGGTAAAAACCCGAACCGCCTGCAACCCAAGCACCACGGCAGCCGCAACCGACAGCGTCCCCACGTCCGGCCGCCGCACCATGATCGTCGTCATGCGCTACTCGCGGCTCGTCTGCCCACCCGCGTTCGCCGCGCGAGCGCTGACCCCCAGCACACCCAGGAATCCTTCCGAATCCACATGGTCGAAGTCTCCGACGCCTTCCATGCTGGACGCGTCACTATAGAGCGAATGCGGCGCATCCTCCGCCCCCGCGAACTGTGCGTGGCCCCGGTACACGTCCACGTGCACCGTGCCCGTCGCCAGCCGCGTGACTTCGCCGATGGCCCGCCGCAGCGCCGTGCTCGCCAGGTCATACCAGTAGCCCTCGTAAATCTGACGCCCCAGCGCCGCCGAAAGCGAATCGAACACCGGCCGCGTCCGCCGGTCCAGGATCAACTGCAGCAGGTACTCGTACGCGCTGCCCAGAAGTTCCATGCCCGGCGCCTCGTACACCCCGCGCGACTTGATCCCCACAAACCGGTTCTCCACCGTATGCAGCCCGATTCCAACCCCGTTCGCCCCGCCGATCGCATTCGCCCGCTCGAAGACCTCCAGCAGCGGAATCTCATCCCCATCCATCGCCACCGGCGTACCGCCCTCGAAGCGGAACGACACGCGCGTTTCCTCGTCCGGCGCGTCCTTCGGATAGACCCCCATCTCCGGCTCAACGAACTGCGCGTGCGTGCTCAACTCTTCCAGCAGCCCCGCTTCGTGCGTCAGCCCCAGCAGGTTCGCGTCCGTCGAGTAGGGCTTGTCCAGCGTCGCCCGGATCGGAATCTCCTCGGCCTCGCAATACGCGATCATCTCGCGCCGCCCCGGAAACTGCTCCAGGAAACTCGGGTCCCGCCACGGCGCGTACACCTGTACCCCTGGCGCCAGCATGTTCGTTGCCAGTTGGAACCGAACCTGGTCGTTGCCCCGCCCGGTGGCCCCGTGACTCAGCACCGTCAGCCCTCGCGCGGTCAATTCCGGCAGGATGGCTGCCACGGTCGCGTACCGCGCGATACCGGTGGTATTCCAGTAGCCGCCCTCATACTTCGCCTGCGCCTGGATCACTTCCAGCCCGGCCCGCGCCAGCGACTCCCGCGCGTCCACGATCAGCGCTTCCTGCGCCCCCGCCACGCGCATGCGCTCGGCCACGTCATTAATGTCGTCTTCGTCCGGCTGCCCCAGGTCGGCCGTTAGTCCAACGACGCCCACGCCTTCCTCAACCAGCCAGCGCGTGGCCGTGCAGCTATCCAGCCCGCCCGACACTGCCGCCCCAATCGTCGTCCCCGCCAGGTCCTCAATCCGCACAAAGCCCCTCCCGCCAGTAGTTCCTGCGCGAGCCTACCCCGTCAGCCATCTGGCCCCTTGGACTTCGGCTATCCGGCGGCCGCCTCAATCCGCGCCAACTCACCCGGCAGCCAATCTCCGTACCGCAACTTCCCTCGCTCCGGATCCGGCTCCGGCAGCCCCGCCTTCGCCAATTCCTTCCGCAGCGGGTGCTCGCCCCGCTCCAGCGGAAAGTCCACCCGTGACCGGCTGAAGTGCGAGACCCACGCCCCGTCCATCATCTCCATCACGGCCCGGCCCTCGAACCCGCCGCACTCATGCTCGCGGTCCTCGTCCAATACCCGCACCGTCTCCTCCGCCATCCACAGGTCGCCGCCTGCGTTGTCGTAGTAGTCGTGCCCGTGCAGGTACCGGTCCTCGTCGGCCAGCTCGTACTTCTCCCACGGCGTGTCGTCCACCACCTCGTCTCGTCCGCGCCGGATGAACAGCTCCCGCGAGTTGTACAGGCACACCGCCCCGTCCTCGCCGTAAATCTTGAGGTGCACCCAGCCGCTGCCCGGCTCGCTGCGCCGGTGCATCTCGGCAAACGCCGTCAGCCCCTTGTCGAACTCGTAGATCGCCGAAATATGCTCCCCCGCCAGCAACCCGAATCCGTAGGACCCCTCCACGATATCGGCCGCCGTGGTCGGGCGTCCGCCGGTCACGCAAGTGGCCAGCACGCTGCGCGCATTGCCCGCGAACCGGCGCGTGCCGTTCAGCATGTGCGTGCCGATGTTCAGCATGTCGTAGCCGCCGTAGTAGCCCTTGCCCCGGATCTTGATCGTCGTCAGCGGACCAATCTCGCCCGCGTTGATCAGCCGGTCCGCCACGTTGAACGTCGGAGTCGTCCGCATCTGGTGATGAATTGCCAGCCGCGTCCCGTTGGCCTCCGCCAGCTCCAGCATCCGGTCCGCGTCCGTCAGGCTGGTCGCCATCGGCTTCTCCACCACCACGGCCTTCGGCGCCCGGTGCTCCAGCACCCCGATCGTCAGCGGCGCGTGCAGGTCGGTCCGCGTCGGAATGTTGACGATGTCCAGGTTCTCCGCGTCCAGCATCGCCCGGAAGTCGCTATACGTCCGCTCCACCCCGAACTCCGCCGCGGCCTCACCCAGCCGTTCTGGATCCACGTCGCACAACGCCGCAATCTCCACCCGCGGATGCAACATGTACGCCCGCGCCTGGCTCAAACCCCGCGGCCCCACGCCCAGAAAGCCCACTCGGTACGTAGTCATCGCAACTGCCTCACCGCACGTTCCCCGTTAGTCGCGAACCGTAGCAGACGCGCCGCTTGCGGCCCGGTTGACGTACCAACCCCGTGGGCGCAGCATTCCCTGAGCCATCAGGTTGGGAGTTCCAGTCCATGAACGTCGTGCTCGTCGTCTTCGACACCCTCCGCAAAGACCACCTCGGAGCCTACGGCAACGACTGGATCCGCACTCCCAGCTTTGATGCCTTTGCCGCCCAGGCCATCCGCTGCACCCGCGCCTTCCCCGAGGCCCTGCCCACCCTCCCCTTCCGTCGCGCCCTCCACACCGGCCAGCGCACCTTTCCCTACATCGGCCACCGCGACTACAAGGGCGACTTCTCCGGCGCTCCCGGCTGGGGCCCCATCCCCGAGGAACAGGACACCGTCTCCGAACTTCTGACGGACGCCGGCTACCGCACCGCCCTCTTCACCGACTGCTACCACCAGTTCAAACCCAGCAAGAACTTCCACCGCGGCTTCGCTGAGTGGCAGTGGATCCGCGGCCAGGAAACCGACCGCTTCCGCTCCGGCCCCGCCCTCCCGCCCGACGCCATCCGCCGTCACGTCCCCGAGCGTCTGCCCGAGGCCCACCAGCGCCGCGAATTCTTCACCCAGTACCTCACCAACAACCTGTTCCGGCGCGAGGAAGCCGACTTCTATCCCGCCCGCCTCTTCAACGACGCCGCCCGCTGGCTCTACGACAATGACGACGCCGAGAGCTTTTTTCTTGTCGTCGACTCCTTCGATCCCCACGAACCCTGGGAACCGCCCGCCAGCTACCGCCGGCTGTACGACCCGGATGACGACGTCACCGACATCATCCAGTCCCTCTACGCACCCAACGGCAACGTGCTCAACGAGCGCGAAGTCAAGCGCATCCAGGCCAACTACTCCGGCGAGGTCACCCTCTGCGACCGCTGGTTCGGCCACTTCATGGAACAGCTCGAACTCTCCGGCCGCGCCGACGAGACCATCGTCATCGTCGCCTCCGACCACGGCCACAACTTGCGCTACCCCGACGACAAGGACCTCATCAGCAAGCAGGGCCATCCGCTCACCCGCGCCGTTGCCGACCTGGTGCTGCTGGTCCGCTACCCCGACCGCGCCCGCGCCGGCCAGACCTACGACGGTCTCGTCACCAACACTGACATCGCCGCCACCGTCCTCGCCGCTGCCGGCGTTCAGGCCACCACCGAAGGCCGGGACATCGGCCCTGCCCTTCGTGAAAACCTGCCGTCCCACCGCTCGCACGTCAGCATCGGCTGGGGCCCGCTCATGACCGTCATAACCGACGACTGGTGGTGCAACGCCACCATCTGGGGCGAAGCTCCGCTCCTGCACAAGCTCCCCGACGACGAAATGCTCCGCACCAACGTCGCTGACGACCACCCCAACGTCGTCGAGGAACTCATCAACCTCGCCATCGCCGACGCCGGCGGCGAAATCCCCGCCCAATTCGCCGAGTTCAAAGACCGCCCCGGCTGCACCCCCTACCTCACCGCCATCCAAAAAGGCGAAGACTACGTAGCCCGCCGCCGCTAACCCCCTGTTTCGCAGTCCAGTCTTTCTCCCTCTCCCTCGAGGGAGAGGGCCGGGGTGAGGGTGAAAAGCCTTGGGTCACTCAGATGTCAATGCCGGGCAATTCCGCAAGCCACAAGAGTCCCTGCGAGACTCAGCTAGGCCACAAACTCCTCCAGCCGCACCGTCCGCCGCTCGTCACTGCTCCGCACCCCCGCCGCCGCAATCCGAATCGTATTCAGGTTGTCCCGGCTCGACGTCAGCGGCTGCCGGCCCTCATTCAGCGACGCCATCAACTCACCCATGCTCCCGCCGAACGCCTCCGGAAACCACGCCCCCTCGATCGGGAAGCGCACCCGCCGCTCCGGTTCGTCGCGCTGCGTCACCTCCACCCACTGCGGCGTCCCCGTAATCGAGCCCTGCGCGCCGTCGATGTGCCAGAACTCCGAATGCCCCGCTTTGCTTTGGACGATGTTGTTGAAGTGATCGATTGCCGTCAGGTCGCCGCTGTCGAATTGCAGCGCCAGCGTGTGACTCAACGGTGAAACTGCGTTCTGCCCTTGCATCATCGCCGTAGTCGCGCTCACCGCGTCAGGGGTTCGGCCGCTGAAGTGGCGGATCAGGTCCAGGAAGTGCACCCCGTGGTCCACGATGTTGAAATTCACCACGTCCCGCCACCACTTGTCCGGCTGGTCCTGGTAACTCCGACGCACGTGCGCCACGCTGAACAGCGGACCGCAGATGCCCGAGTCGATCAACAGCTTGATCGCCACATGCGCCGGCGCCCAGCGCGCCTGCTGGTTGATCATCAGCGTCACCCCGGCGTCCCGCGCCGAGTTCGACAGCCATGCCGCGTCCTCCCAGGTCATCGCAAACGGCTTCTGCGACAGGATTGGCTTCCCCGCCTCCAGCAGCGCTGGCCACAGTTCAAGTCGAGCGTGCGGATGCACCGCCAGGTCGATCACCTCAACCTGCGGGTTCTCCAGCACCACCCGCGGATCGGTTCCCGCCGCCTCGATCCCCCACCGCGCCTGCGTCGATTCCACCGCCGCCGCATCGATGTCGCTGCACGCCACCACCTCGTACCCGAAGTCCCGGTACGCCGGCAGGTGAGCCCCGTTCGCAATCCCTCCGCACCCGATCAACCCAATCCGGTAGTGCCGCCCTCGCGGCGCCTTCGGCCGATAGTCCTCGGGAGTCAGTCGCACATCGTCCAGGTTCATAGCCACCGCCTCGGCGCCGATCGACGAGAGAATGCCACGCTCGCCAGGCGTCACAATTGGCCCGCCCCCGCTCGTGGTGAGCCGGGCCGGTGTACTCACCGGACCGTGTCGAACCACCCCCCCGCCGGACCCCACCCCGTTCGTGGTGAGCCGACCGGGAGTCTTCGGACGGTCGTGTCGAACCACAGAGCCGACAGCACCCAAGCTCTCCCCCTCCCGTCTTGCGTACGGCCGGTTTCTAACCGGCCTCTTCTGAGCACCCAACCACCTAACCCCACCCAAGCCACACCGCCCGCTCAGCCAGATCGAATGCACCCAACCTCCTCCTCCATCACTCACTCCTCGTTTACTGTGACAACCTCGCAACGCGGCGCACCATCGACCGACCGCGGCCTGCCCGGCCGGGCATCATGGGAGGCACTGGGGGCGCACGTTTCCACTACTGAGGTGACGGCTTGATCACGAACCGGACCGACTCACGCCAGGCTGACGCTGGATATCAGGGCTCACACCGTGCCTACGACTCGGTCGTAATCCCCGATGTCCTCATCCCGGCCCGCGACGGCGTGCAATTGGCCGCCGACCTCTACCTGCCCGCCCTCAACGGCCGTGCGCTCGACGCAGAGTTCCCCGCCCTGATTGAACGCACGCCCTACCTGAAGGACTCCGGCCGCTACGCTCGCAAGGCGCACTGGTTCGCGCGTCGCGGCTACGCGGTCATCATCAACGACGTCCGTGGCCGCGGCCGCTCCGGCGGCGAGTGGTATCCCTTCGCTAAGGAAGCCCCCGACGGCTACGACGCCGTGGAGTGGATCGCGGTCCAGCCCTGGTGCAACGGCCGCGTCGGCACCATGGGCGCCTCCTACGCCGGGTCCGACCAGAGCGCCCTCGCCACCCTCAATCCGCCGCACCTCCGCGCCCAGCTCGTCGGCCAGGGCACCAGCAACTACCTCATTTCCTCTATGCGCCAGGGCGGCGCTCTCGAACAGCGCTTCATCAGCTACGCCTACCGCATGGCCATTACCAGCCAGGAGGCCGGGGCTGACCCCGACTTGGAGCGCGTTCTCCGCGCCGAGTTCGATCGTGTACCCGAGATCCTCGGCCCGCCTCTTCGCTTCCGCCCCGGCCGCACCGCCCTCAGGTTCCTGCCGCTCTACGAGCAATGGGCCTGGGACATCCTTACGCACGGGGGCAGCGGCCCCTACTGGTCCCAGCGCGGCTACACCATCGACGAGTACTGGCACGAGCACGCCGACGTCCCCGTCCTCTTCCAGAGCGGCTGGTACGACACCTATCCCCGCGGCGCCATCGCCAACTTCCACGCCCTCGGCCGCCGCAAGGCCAGCCCCATGTCGCTGCTCCTCGGCCACTGGCGCCACGGCGAGCTCACGACCGAGGAGACTTCCGCCGGCGACGTGGACCTCGGCCTCGAGTCCGCGCTGCCCCTCTACGACGACCTGCGCCTCCGCTTCTTCGATCACTACCTCAAGGACATGGAAACCGGCCTCGACCGCGAGCCGCCCGTCCGCTACTTCGTCATGGGCGGACAGCTCGGCCGCTCGCCGGCCGACCTCGAAGGCCGCCTTTGGCACGGCGGCCGTTGGGAAACGTCCGACCAGTGGCCCCCGCCCGACGCCGCCGAGACCGCCCTCTATCTGCAAGCGGACGGCTCCCTTGCCACGGAACCACCCGGCGTCCCGACCGACCCAACCCGCTACACCTTCGACCCGCGCAATCCCGTCCCCACCACCGGCGGCTCCATCAGCGCCGCCGAGGAGGCGCTGCCCTCCGGCGGCTTCGACCAGCGCGGCCAGCCCGGCCGCTTCCACGGCCACCACGACACCCTCTCCCTGGCCAGCCGTCCCGACGTGCTCAGCTTCGAGACAGCCCCGTTTGACGGACCGTTCGAGATTGCCGGCCCCGTCGAAGTCGTGCTCTTCGCCTCCAGCAGCGCCGTCGACACCGATTTCACTGCCAAGCTCCTTGACGTCTATCCCCACAGCCAGGCCACGCCCGGCGGCTACGAGCTCAATCTGGCCGACAGCATCCTCCGCGCCCGCTATCGCAACGGCTTCGACCGCGAGGAGTTCCTGGAGCCGGACGAGGTCCACGAGTTCCGCATCGTCCTTTATCCAACCGCCAACCGCTTCGCCCCCGGCCACCGCCTGCGCGTGGACATCTCCTCCTCCAACTACCCCCGCTTCGACGCCAACCCCAACACCGGCGAGCCCCTGGGCGAATCCCGGCGCGTCGAGCCGGCCCACCAGGCCGTCTACCACGACCCCAACCACCCCAGCCGCCTCCTCATCCACGCCCGACCTGCTGCCACGTGACCGTCTGCTGCCCAAAACGGACCTCTGCAATGTGCCCGTCGCCCTCGGAGCCGCGTCCCTTCCTGCTCAGTCTCCCCCTGCGCGAGCAACTGGGTGGGATCGCAAACAGACCCGTCAGCAAAGCGCCCATCTCTCCCTCTCCCTTGAGGAGACCCTTGTACAGCGCCCTTCCCCTTGAAAGGAGACGCCGTCTTATTCCCTCTCCCTGGCAGGGAGAGGGCTAGGGTGAGGGTCGAAAGCCCGGAAGTCCTCCCAAGCCCCGAGCCAACCACGCGGCCTCCTCGCCGCCGCCGTTCTTCCCCTCTCCTGGGGGAAAGACAAGGGGGGCTTCCGGGCAACCGCTCCCGAATTGGGCAAGATTCTCTGAAGGAGGAGACATGATTGAACTCTTGGTCGAATCGACCCGCCTGACCCTCGTCCAGGGCGACATCACCGTCCAGCAGGTCGACGCCATCGTGAACGCTGCCAATGCCGCCCTCAGGGGCGGTGGCGGCGTGGATGGGGCCATTCACCGTGCCGGCGGACCCGACATCATGGCCGAGTGCCGCCAGATCGGCGGCTGCCCCACCGGCCAGGCCGTCCGCACCACCGCCGGCCGTCTGCCCGCCGACCACGTCATCCATACCGTCGGCCCGGTCTGGTCGGGCGGAGACGCCGGCGAGCCCGACCTCCTCGCCTCCGCCTATCGCCGCTCCCTTGAACTCGCCGCCGCGCACGGCGCCCGCACCGTCGCCTTCCCATCCATCAGCACCGGCGTCTATGGCTACCCAAAGGACATGGCCTCGGAGACCGCACTGGATGCTGTGAGCACCGCCGTCGCCAATCTCGACATCGACGAAGTGCGCTTCGTGGTCTTCGGCGACGACGATCTGGCGACCTACCGGCAGGCGATGCAGGCCCGGGCTTCCCTGTGACGGACGACGCCGAACAACGCGCCGCCCGCCGCACCCGCGAGCACTGGGAGGCCAGGTACCGGCAACGCGAAACGCCCTGGGATGACGGCCGACCCTGGCGCCCGCTGCCCGATCTCCTTGCCCGCTTCGCCCCGCCCGGCGGACGCCTGCTCGACATCGGCTGCGGCCTCGGCGGCAAAGCCGCCCAGATGGCCGCCCTCGGCTACCGCGTCCTCGGCGTCGACATCTCTCAGGCCGCGATCGACGAGGCCCGCCGCCTCACCGCCAACACCAACGGCGAACTGGAACTCCGCCGTACGGACTTCCTCAAGGAATCACCCGATAACCCATTTGACCTCGCCTTCGACCGCAGCGTCTGGGCCACCTTCGACGAGTCGGGCCGCGCCGCGTTCGCCGGCCAGGTGGCCGAATGGCTCGTGCCCGGCGGCCACTGGATCAGCCTCACCGGCTGCGCCGACAACCGCGATCCCGAAACCGGCGAACCCGACCCGCGCGGCTATCCCAGGCACCCGCTCCAGGTCATCGTCGCCTGCTGCGAACCCCACTTCGAAATCCTCGAAGTCACCCGCCAACCCTTCGGCGCAACCCCCGACACCGACTTCACCGCCTGGGTAACCATCCTCCGCGCCCGCACCTGACCACGGCCCTGCAGACCCCTCACGCGATCCTGCCCGACCGCGCTTGGCATCCGCACTCCATGAGTGTACAATAGACCCGCTGTCTCGACAAGCCACTAGCTGATGCCCCGCCGCCGCCCCTCACCCGACGCTCCAGCCTGCCCCTGCGCGTCGTCCCCGGCCGCGGCTGTACCCATACCTCACCCTGCTCCCACCACGAACTATTCGGTTCCGACGCACCTCAAAAATCCGCCAAATCTCGCGCCCCCCGGGCCGGGAACACCCCTAAGGGGTTCCCGGCCCGGCGGGCGCGAGTACCCCCACAAAACCCCCGCCGCCAGACCCGGATATACTCGGGCGCCGGTCACCTGAACCGGCACGGCCCGGCGGCTGCGGCACCATTCCGCCCGCTCGCAAACGGAGGCGCGCCTTGGCAGAGCAACAACCTGTCTCCACCAACGGCCGCGCTGG
>JAJDZD010000053.1 GCA_022824865.1 Chloroflexota bacterium
GTCCTGGCCGCGGCAGCGGTGGCCACCAGCGTCGTAATCGTCGTCGATCGCCTGGCCGGCTAACGGCGCAGCACGATCCGTCGTTCGCCGACTGCGCTGGCCTTGCCCAACGTCACCTTGCCGGAGTTGTGTCGTCGTGCAACGATCAATTCAGGTAGTAGGATCGATTCATGGGCGGTGGAGGCACAAGCCTGATGGCAATTGACGAAGCCCCGCTCACCCGCTCTGAATTGCGCGAGGAATTGGACCGCACCCTGCGTCACTACGCGACCAAGGCCGACCTCGCCGCCCTCGAAACCCGCATCACCGCCGCCATGGCCTCGCAAACCCGCTGGCTGGCCGGACTTGTCCTGGCAGCGGCAGCCGCGGCCGCCGGTGTCGTGATTGCCGTCGATCGCCTGGCCGGCTAACGGCGCAGCACGGCGAAACTCGGGCATGGGCTCTGGGCATCAAGCATCGCTAAGCATCCAGCCGTTGCAGCCACGCACGTAGCGAGTGCTCTATCGAACTTGCCTGCTTTCCCGAGCCCCTCCGCGCCCTAACATCCTGAACCGCGCTACCCTGCCCTCGCCTCTGGGCACCCGGGCCGCGCATGCAGTTCTACTCGCTCCCCAACCTCATCCGTCGCGGCCTGCGCGGCCATCGCGACTGGACCCCCGCCTGGCGCAAAGCTGAGCCGAAGCCGTCCTACGATGTCGTAATCGTCGGCGCTGGCGGCCACGGCCTGGCCACCGCCTACTACCTCGCGAAACTCCACGGTGTCTCGAATGTCGCCGTGCTGGAGCGCGGCTGGCTGGGCGGCGGCAACATCGGGCGCAACACCGCCATCGTTCGCTCCAACTACCTCTGGGACGCCAGCGCCCACATCTACGAGTTCTCCCTCAAGCTCTGGGAAAGCCTCAGCCAGGAACTCAACTACAACGTCATGTTCAGCCAGCGCGGTCTGCTGAACATCGGCCACTCCGAACAGGAAATGCGAGACCTCGCCCGCCGCGTCGGCGCCAACCAGCTCAACGGCATCGACGCCGAACTGCTCTCCACCGATCAGGTCTCCAAGCTCGTCCCCATCCTCAACACCTCCCCCGACACCCGCTATCCCGTCCTCGGCGGAACCCTGCAACGCCGCGGCGGCGTGGCCCGCCACGACGCCGTCGCCTGGGGCTACGCCCGTGCGGCCGATGCCCTAGGCGTGGACATCGTCGAAAACTGCGAAGTCACCGGCATCCGCACCGCCAACGGCCGCGTCACCTCGCTGGAAACCACCCGCGGCGAAATCCGTGCCGGCGCCGTCGGTCTCGTCGTCGCCGGCAACGCCAGCGTGCTCGCTTCCATGGCCGGCATCCGCCTCCCCATCCTGTCGCACCCGTTGCAGGCCCTCGTCACCGAACCCCTCAAGCCCGTCTTCGACCCCGTCGTCATGTCATCCGCCGTCCACGTCTACATACACCAGACCGACCGCGGCGAATTGGTCCTCGGTGCCGGCATCGACGCCCCCGTCAGCTACGACCTGAACGGCAACTTCCGCATCATCGAGCACGTCCTCGCCGCCGTCTGCGAGCTGTTCCCCATCTTTAGCCGCGTCCGCATGCTCCGGCAGTGGGCCGGCACCGTGGATGTCTGTCCCGACGCCAGCCCCATCATCTCCGGCACCCCCATCAAGGGCCTCTTCATGAACTGCGGCTGGGGCACCGGCGGCTTCAAAGCCACCCCCGGCTCCGGCTGGGTCTTCGCCCATACCCTCGCCCACCAGGAACCCCACCCGCTTAACGCACCCTTCTCCCTCGACCGCTTCACCACCGGCGCCCTGATCGACGAACACGGCGCCGCCGCCGTGGCCCACTGATCCGCCATGCTTCTCATCCCCTGCCCCTGGTGCGGACCCCGCGAGGACGACGAGTTCACCTTCGGCGGCGAGGCCGACATCCCCCGCCCCGCCGATCCCGCGGCGCTCACCGACGAGCAGTGGGCCGACTACCTCTTCATGCGCGACAACCGTCGTGGCCACCACCGCGAACAGTGGTACCACACCGCCGGCTGCCGCCGCTGGTTCATCGTCGAGCGCGACACCGTCACCAACGAGATTCTCGGCGCAAGCACCTACGGCGACTCGCAATGAGCCAGCCCTTCCGCCTCGACCACGGCGGCCGCATCCACCGCGACGCGCCCCTCCAATTCACCTTTGACGGACGGCCCATCGATGCATTCCGCGGCGACACCGTGGCCTCCGCCCTCCTCGCCAACGGCGTCTCCCTCGTCGGCCGCAGCTTAAAGTACCACCGTCCACGCGGCATCGTCTCCGCCGGCGCCGAAGACCCCAACGCCTTCGTCCAACTCGGCCACGGCGCCCGCACCCTGCCCAATCGGCTGGCCACCGTTACCCCCGCCACGCCCGGGCTCGAAGTCCGCCACGTCAACGCCTGGCCCAGCCTGGACTTCGACCTCATGTCGGCCTTCGGTCTCGCCGCCCCGTTCATCCCCGCCGGCTTCTACTACAAGACCCTCATGTGGCCCCGTCGCCTCTGGCCGCTCTACGAACACTTCCTGCGCCACGCCGCCGGCCTCGGCCACGCGCCCAACGCTCCTGACCCCGATCGCTACGACCACGTCCACGCCCATTGCGACGTTCTGGTAGTCGGCGCCGGCCCGGCCGGCCTCGCCGCCGCCCGCGCCGCCGCTCAGACTGGTGCCCGCGTGATCGTCGCCGACGAACAGGCCGAATTCGGCGGCGGCCTGCTCGCCACCGCCGAGCGCGTCGACGCTCTCCCCGCACCGCAATGGGCCGACGTTGCCGCCGCCCAACTCTCCTCGGCTCCCGGCGTCACCGTCCTCCCCAACACCACCGCCTTCGGCCTCTACGAGAGCAACCTCGTCCTGCTCGCCGAGCGCCTGCATTCCGACCAGCCCGACAACGCCGGTTCCGAAAGCGGCGCCCGCGTCTGGCGCGTCCTCCCCAAACAGATCGTCCTCGCTTCCGGCGCCCATGA
The DNA here is from genome assembly GCA_022824865.1 of Chloroflexota bacterium. Lineage (GTDB taxonomy): Bacteria > Chloroflexota > UBA11872 > UBA11872 > UBA11872 > UBA11872. The sequence continues at coordinate 2,985 of JAJDZD010000053.1, forward strand.
ACGACCCCTGCTCTTCGCCAACAACGACCGCCCCGGCGTCCTGCTCGCCGGCGCCATCTCCACCTACCTCAACCGCTACGCCGTCGCCCCCGGCTCACGCGCAGTCGTCTTCACCAACAACGACTCCGCCTACCGCACCGCCCTCGACCTCGCCGACGCCGGAGTCCCGGTCGCCGCCATCGCCGATGTTCGAGTTGATCCCGACGGCAACCTCCCAGCCCAGGCCCGCGCGCAAGGCATCCCGGTCCACACAGGCGCCGTCGTCGTTCAGGCCCACGGCCGCGGCCGCGTCGCCGCCGCCGAGCTTTGCTCCCTGGATGGCGCCCCCCTCGGCACCGTCGAATGCGACCTCCTCGGCGTCTCCGGCGGCTTCGCTCCCGCCCTCCACCTCCACGCCCAGGCCAGCGCTCCAATGACCTGGAATCCCGAAGTCGCCGCCTTCGCCCCCCAGCCCTCGCACGGCATCCACCCCGCTGGAGCCGTCACCGGCCAACTGGACCTGGCCTCCGTCCTCCGCCAGGGCACGGCCGCGGGAACCGCTGCCGCCGCGGCAGCCGGCTGCTCCAACGGCCACACTCCGGCAGCCCCCCAGGCCGCCGAGACTCCCACCTCGGATCTCAAGCCCTACTGGCTCCCCCCCGGCGAACTCGCTCGCACCAAACCCCAGTTCGTCGACCTCCACGAAGACGTCACCCTCGACGACCTCCGCCTCTCCCTCCGCGAAGGCTACGAATCCATCGAGCACGTCAAGCGCTACACCACCCTCGGCATGGGACCCGACCAGGGCAAGCTCGCCAACCCCCTTGCCACCGGCGTCATCGCAGAGCTGCTCGGCCGCGACCCGGCCACCGTGGGCACCCCCCGCCACCGCCCCGCCTACTCCCCCGTCAGCCTCGGCGCCATCGCCGGCCGCCACATCGGCCCGCTCGCCGACCCCGTCCGCGTCACCCCCATGCAGGAGTGGCACGAATCCGCCGGTGCCCACTTCGAGAACGTCGGCCAGTGGCGCCGCGCCTGGTACTACCCCCACCCCGGCGAATCCATGCACGAAGCCGTCGCCCGCGAGTGCCTCGCCGTCCGCAACCGCGTCGGCATCCTCGACTACTCCACCCTCGGCAAGATCGAAATCACCGGCCCCGACGCCGGCGAGTTCCTCGACCGCGTCTACACCAACGCCTGGAAACGCCTCCGCCCCGGCCGCTGCCGCTACGGGCTGATGCTCGGTGAAGACGGCATGATCTTTGACGACGGCGTCACCGCCCGCCTCGACGACCAGCGCTACCTCATGTTCACCAGCACCTCCAACGCGGCCCCCGTGCTGGCCTGGCTCGAACAATGGCTGCAGACCGAGTGGACCGACCTCCGCGTCTACCTCACCTCCGTCTCCGAGCACTGGTCCAACATCGCCCTCGCCGGCCCCCGCAGCCGCGACGTGCTGGCCGCCGCCGGCACCGACATCCCCCTCGCTCGCGACGACTTCCCCTTCATGACCTTTCGCGAAGGCCATGTCGCCGGCGTCCCCGCGCGCGTCTTCCGTATCAGCTTCAGCGGCGAACTCTCCTACGAAATCAACGTCCCTGCCGACCGCGCCCGCCACGTCTGGGAAGCCCTGTTAGACGCCGGCCGCTCCTTCGGCATCACCCCCTACGGCACCGAGACCATGCATGTACTGCGCGCCGAAAAGGGCTTCATCATCGTCGGCCAGGAAACCGACGGCTCCGTCACACCCGATGACGTCGGCCTCGGCCGCTTGCTCTCCCGCCGCAAGGACTTCCTCGGCAAGCGCTCCCTCAGCCGCCCCGATTCCGCTCGCCCCGACCGCAAGCAACTCGTCGGCCTGCTCACCGACGACCCCGCCCTGGTCCTGCCCGAAGGCGGCCACGTTGTGGACGCGCCAGGCCGCCGGCGCCCCCTGCCCATGCGCGGCCACGTCACCTCCAGCTACTTCAGCCCCGTCCTCGGCCGCTCCATCGCCCTGGCCATGGTCTCCGGCGGCCGCGCCGCCCTCGGCGAACGCCTCTACGTCGCTACCCTCCACGACGACCGCTGGCTCCCCGTCCGCAGCTGCCACCCCGTCTTCTACGATCCCGAAGGCGCCCGCCAGCATGTCTAGTCCAACACCCCGCCGCTCACCGTTCGGCGCAATCGAATCCGCGCAGCCACCTCCTCACGAAGGCCAACTCTTCGAACGCCCCTTCCTCACTCACGTCAATCTGCGATTGGACTCCGCCGACTCGGAAGCCCTCGCTGCAATCCAACAAATGCTCGGCGTCCAACTCCCGCTCACGCCCAACACCACAGCCGCCAGCCAAGGACTCTTGGCAATCTGGCTGGGACCCGACGAATGGCTCCTGCTCGCCGCGCAAGATTATTCCGAGGCCCTGGCCAGTGATTTGCAGGCCGCTCTGACTGGCCACGTCGCCTCCATAGTTGACATAAGTTCCGGCCAAACGGTCATTCGCCTGTCCGGGCCCTCCGCGCTCGATGTCCTCGCCCGCGGCTGCGCCCTCGATCTCCATCCCTCCGTGTTCCCACCCGGCGCCTGTGCCCAAACCATGCTCGCCCGCGCCCAGACCCTCCTTATCGCCGTCGACCTCACGCCCACCTTCGACATCATCGTCCGCCGCAGCTTCGCCCCCTACGTCGCCGCCTGGCTCAAAGACTCCGCCCGCCAATTCGGCCTCCACTTCCCCACGACCGCAACCCCAGGAACAACCCTTGCATAACACCCCTCGCCCCCAATACCGCGCCCGCTCTTCCTCCCTCTCTCCGTGGAGGCCTTTGCATAACCCCCATCCTCCGGGACGTGGCCTCTTGGCTCGCTTGGGGAAGAGGCCAGCGACGTCTTTGCCGGAGGGTGCGCGGGGTCAATCCCTTCCAGGAGAAGCCGTCTTATTCCCTCTCCCTGGCAGGGAGAGGGCTAGGGTGAGGGTCGAAAGCCCGGAATCCCTCCCAAGCCCTGAGCCAACCACGCTGCCCCCTCGCCGCCGCCGCTCTTCCCCTCTCCTGGGGAATAGACAAGGGGTCTTCGGGGCACTCGCGCTAGAGTTACGCAAAGGTCTCCCATGACCGCCGACCTCCGCCTCGTCCTCATCGGCACCGGCAATCCAACCCCCCGCGCCCACCGCGCCGGCCAGTCCATTGCCGTCCTGACCGACAACGCCGGCGCAATCTTCGACCTCGGCCCCGGCTCCGCCATGAACCTCTTCGCCTCCTCCGTTGATCCGCTGGCCATCGATCAACTCTTCTTCACCCACCACCACTTCGACCACATGGCCGACTTCGGCCACTTCGTCATGGCCCGCTGGGACCAGGGCGCCGGCGCCGGTGACGCCCTCACCGTCTACGGCCCCCCGCCGCTTCGCCGCATCGCCGATCTGCTCTTCGGCCCCGAAGGCGTCTACGGTCCCGATCTGCATGCCCGCACCCGCCACCCCCTCAGCCAGCGCATCCACCGGCTGCGCGGAGGCCCCATGCCCCGCACCCTCCCCGTTCTGGACATCCACGAACTCGAGGAAGGCGACACCGTGGCAACCCAGAGCTGGAAAGTGACCACCGGCCCCGCCCGCCACGTCCAGCCCTACCTCACCTCGCTGTCGTATCGCCTTGAGACTCCTTCCGCTTCCGTGGTCATCTCAGGCGACACCCGCCCCCTTCCGGCGCTCGTCGATTTCGCTCGCGACGCCGACGTCCTTGTTCACATGGCCATGGACCTCCAGAACGAAATCGACCGCTGGCCCGAAATCGCCACCAGCTGCACCGGCGCCGCCGGCGCCGCCCGCATCGCCGCCCAGGCCAACGCCAAGCACCTCGTCCTCGTCCACCTGGACACCACCGCCGATCACCCCGACCGTCAGGACGCCATGCTCGCCGAAGCCCACGCCGAGTTCTCCGGCAACATCACCCTCGGCGAGGACTTCCTCGAAATCCCCGTCACCGCCTGACCACCTCGTCTCAACCCGCAGGCGAGGCCGACGTCTTCTTCCGGCGAACCGGGAGAGCAACCGTGTGCGGTGTCAAACTCTTCGAGGCGAAGCCGATCTTTTCCCTCTCCCTGGCAGGGAGAGGGCTAGGGTGAGGGTGGAGAGCCCGGAGTCCCTCCCAAGCCCCAGGTCAGGCACACGGTCAACATTGCGGACGATCCCGCTCTCCCACGGTCTCGCTGTACCCAGGGCTGGTCGGTCTGTCTCGGCCCAGCAGCTCAAGCCTTGGACAGTGCAAAGCCCTGGGAACATACAAGGGTTGGGGTGAGGCTCTTCCGGTCAACGCCATCCGGGCAAGCACCCCACACCGCCCACCTACCTCCTACCCGGCTCGATACCTGCAACCAACGGGGCCGCGCGACCCAAACAGTCCACGCGGCCCCGCGCTGCTTCTGTCTACTGCCTCAGGCCGCCGCGTCCCGCTCCATGCGGTACCACCACAGCGCCAACGGAACCATCGCCACCGCCAGACCCAGCAGCCCAATCCAAGCTTTCCGCTTCATGCCGCACTCCTAACCGTATAGATCCCGTCCGGGCCAGGCCCACGCCCAACCCTCTACCTTCACCATCGTCCTGCCACCCACCCCCCGTCAGTCACCTTCACAACCATCCGCCCCCAACCGTTCGCGGCGAGCCGGGCCGGTGTACCCACCGGACCGAGTCGAACCACACAGCCAAGCGCACCCAACTCTCCCAGCCACTCCGCCGCCGTCCGCATCCCGTTCGGGTGTAGGGGCCGGTCTCTAACCGGCCGCTTCCGCGCAACCACCCCGCCGGCATCCCGGCGGCTGGTCGGCACACGGCGGATAGGATGGCGGCGGGGGAGACGGCAATCCGCGCATGACCCACAGCAACGAAGAGATCACCCGGCGGCTGCAACTGGGCGAGGACAGCGCCTGGGAATTCAAGCAGGTCCAGTTCGCCGGCAACCGACCGGTAAGCCCGCAACGCGCCGACCTGGCGGACGAGATCGTGGCCTTCGCCAACGCTGACGGCGGCGTCCTGCTTTGCGGTGTCACCGATGAAGGCGAAGTGCAGGACATGACGCGCGAGCGCCTCAGTTCGCTGGACGACTACGTCGTCGAGATCAGCACCGACGCCATTGAGCCGCCAGTTCGCATTCGCACCCAGCACATGGAACTCCCCGATCGCAGGCGATTGCTGCTCGTGGATGTACCGGCGGGCGATTCCGCGCACGAGCGTTCCGGCCAGCGATACATCCGCGTCGGCGGCTCCAAGCGAAGGATGACCGGCGATGAGTGGCTGCGCTTGGCGCAGCGTCGCGCGCAAGCCCGGTACCGGTCCTTTGATGAACAAACGGTTCCGGACACCGGAATCAACACCCTGGACGAGTCCCTCTGGAAACCACTGCTAAGCGCCGAAGGCGCCGCCGAACCCGAGGTGGCGCTCGGCAGATTGGCTCTTCTCGCAAACGATGAGGCTGGCATCCCGCGCGCCACGGTCGCCGGCGTCTTGCTATGCACGCCGGATCCCCGGCAGTGGCTGCAAAACGCCGGGATCACCGCCACCCGCTATCGGGGCAACGACCGTGCGTCCGGCCAGATCGACGCGCAAGAAATCACCGGCCCGTTGAACCGGCAGGTCGCCCAGGCCGTCGCCTTCGCCCTGCGCAACATGCAGGTCGCCGCCCGCAAGGATCCGGGGCGCGTTGACCTCCCCCAATACAGCCACCGGGCCATATTCGAAGCCCTCGTCAACGCCGTCGTGCATCGCGACTACTCGATAGGCGGCAGCAAGATTCGGCTCTCGATATTCGCTGACCGCTTGGAAATTCAATCGCCAGGCTCGCTGCCCAACAACCTCACCGTGGAGAGCATGGAAACGCGCCAGGTCACACGCAATGAAGCGTTGACCTCCGTTCTGGCGCGTTTGCCGGTTGGCGGCATTCAGGGCTCGGAGGAGCGGCAGTACTTCATGGAACGCCGCGGCGACGGCGTGCCCATCATCCGGCGCGAGACTCAGGAACTCTGCGGACAGCTTCCGGAGTACCGGGTCATCGACGACTCCGAAGTCCGCCTCACAATCCCCGCGGCCACCCAGGAACACAGCCCCGCAAGCGCTGTGATCACCGTTCGGTCCGCCGGTCAGCCCCTGTCTGGCGCCGATGTCCTTGCGCTGTTTCCGAACAAGACCTGGAAACGCTCTACCACCAATAGCGATGGCGAGGCGTCGGTCGAGCTATACACGTCCCACCTCCCCATGACCGTATTCGCCGCCGCCCCCGGACACGCTGCGCACCTCGTACGCCAATGGACGCCCAGCCGGGGCGCGCTGACGCTCGACCTTCAGACGTTGTCGCATGGCGGCAGCGTCATCTTCCCTGAGGCGGTCGGTCACCTGCCCACCCTCAAAGGCCGCCTCAACCCCATCCGCGACACGTTGGACAGGACGTACGTCTACGCCTCCAACATCGCCATCAACCAGGGCCAACCCCAACCCGTCCGCTTCACCCCAGGCGAACAGCTGCGCCTCACCGACGCCGACGGGCAAGAGGCCCAGATCCGAATCCTGGACGTCATAGGCCGTTCAGCCCTCCTCGAATACCAACCCATCGCCTGAACAAGTCACCCCCTCCGTTCGAGGTGAGCCGGGCCGGAGTCCATCGGAGGCCCGTAGAGCCTGCCCTGAGCCTGTCGAAGGGAACCACCCAGCCAAGCGCACCCAACCCTCCCAGCCAATCCTCCGCCGCCCGCCCCCTTCCGGGTGTAGGGGCCGGTTTCTAACCGGCCGCTTCCGCGCAACCACCCCTCAGCCATCCTTGCGTCAAGCCTGCCCTGACCCTGTCCAAGAGCCTGCCCTGAGCTTGTCGAATGGTGAATCTCGCCCTTTCCGCTCCTATGTCCGTTATCCCGCCTCCACCTCCCCACCCGCCGCATCACCCTCGAGCAAGTCGTCTGGCACCTCATCCGCGACCACGGCGTCCAACCCCGCCGACGACATCCTCTGGCGCCACGAAACCCACTTCCGCGACACCCAACGCATCCAACCCCTGGCCCTACGCCCCACCCTTCGACCTGCCGCCAGCGGGCCAAGGCCACTTGGAGTGACGATCACCGATGAAACGCGACCCGAGTGGCTGCCCGACGAATACGAACACGTCGTCGTCACTCATGAAGATCCACAGGCGGAAGTGGCCCGCGAGGCGCGGCGGCACTTCCGCCTGACCGCCGGCGAGTTTCTGCGTATCTACCAAGCCTCGCCCGAGCGACACCGAGGCGCCTCCGTCTGCAATTCCCTCTGCTGCCTCCCCGACTTCATTGCCCAATCCATAGAGGCCTAGCAGCCGCCGAGTGCCAGACACTCACTGCGCTGCATCGAGAAATCTGAAGGCTTCCGTCTGTCACAGCAACTACCTAACCGTAGATGGATGGGTTCGTGCCAACCCTGATTGCCTGGCACAGATCAGTGGCAGACTCCTATGCGTAAGACAGACGGAAATCAAACAAGTCGATTCCGCTGTAAGACATAGTTGCCTGTCGCCTTGGCAACGACTTCACTAAGAATCCCTTGCTCTCCCAAGCTCAACAGCGAAATCTGATTCTTCACTTAATGGTCACGATCTACTTTGAGAGAAACAGAAAGGAACTATCGTCGCCTGCGTCGGCGTGCTCGACGGCTGAGGGGAAGAGGCGCATGAGCTCTAATTCTTTGTTCTTGCAAACGCTCAAGTGTAACTCGCTTCCCACTCATACCAAGTGCAAAGTGCCGAGGACCATCTGCCTCACTTACCTTAGTAGCTATATCATCGATTCGAACCGTGATCACCCGGTGCAGACCACGAGTTGAGAGCCGCGTGCCTGCCGACGACTTTCGGTTCATCCCGCGAACCCATACAACACTTAATTGGTTCTGCACCATAAGATGGGCATGCTGTTTTCTTGCAGCTTCGTCCGCCGTTATCCAAACATATCCGCGTTGCGACAACCAAGGTATTATGAATTCGTCTCTGCGGCCAATTAGCCCTAAACTGTCGTGATCTTCAACATGATATCCGACTAGGCTAAGCGCTCGTGCCACGATGTACGGCAGGCACTCGTCCAAGCAGAAGGCGACTTCCTCATCTTCCGCTTCAGTGAGCATTCGCTAGCAGTCTCTCCCAAGTTAGGGCATCTTTGACCTTTGCGGAATGTATCCCGTATGCCTTGGAGAGGTACTCAGCCGAGTCGCCGCTCCTATGCAGCGACCACAACGACTCCGTCTTGATTCTGGTCGACTCGACACATGGCGCACCAAAGGAAATCTTGGGATCCATCTTGATGGACTGATAAGGGTGCCACGAATCTGCGTAATGGTCTGGTCCAAACTGCAACCCATGGTGAACAGGAACAAGATAGTCATATAGAATACTCAAGGCGTATTGGCCTTGCGGATGTATCGCAAGTAGTCTTTCATGAAACTCCAAGAACGCCTCAGACCCTGAAGTCCAGAGGGATTCGGTTACGAAAGGACTGCGACTTCCTGTGATTTTCCGCGCGAACTCCTCAGCTTCAAGAATCTCATGGAGCGGTAGACCGCGAGTTCGCAACAAGGCGACCATCCGCATGCGGACCAAATCTTGAAAGCCGACTGTTCGCTTGTGCCTGGCTACGGTTACAGTGTCGACTTCTAGGCCCTCACGAATCCAAGCAGAGATAGATTTCGTCGAAGTTCGTACGTATCTGCGGCTCCGCTGGCGCTGCCAGATATTCAATGGCACATCAAAGGCTGGTGTGGTCGCGCGCAAATAAAGTGCGACGTCCTGAATGGTGTAGGCACCCTGCGTGAAGCCACGCTCGATACTATTCGCAGGCAGAGCCATCAGAACTCCGGTCGCGTAGTGACGGAAGAAGTCCGTCTCTGTTGTAGTTGCGTCGTGAGATGTGCAGGTTCGGCACTCGCTTCACGTTCGGTATTCGTTCGCTCAACCATAGCATGGCGTGTTTAGTCTCGCCACACTGGTGGCTGAGGCTTTCTCGGTCGGTGATGATGTGAAGCACGATGACCGAAAGACGTTGGAGAGCTTCGAAGGCAGAGCGGAGCGGGACGGATTTTGAGACTCGAAGATCTCCAGGCAACGTGATGGTAGTGACTTGGATCACTCGGCTCGTGCGGTTCGATGCCGTATTCCGACGAGAACTGGTTCTAGGCCCAATCCAATCGGCCCTACAGTCGCACTCTTGGCGCGTTCGGCTTCAACACCTCCGTCACCAGAGAATGCTGCAGGATTGTCATCGTACAGGCATTGGCCGCTTCCGGCAGCTTCGCAAGCGCTGCCAGCCGATCTTACCCTCGCTCCTGACCGAATTGCACACCGATCTGACCCGCGTACAAGGAAAGTCCAGAACCTGACCGGGCGTGTGGCGGACTGTCGTGGGGCTCCTCGCAGGATTCTTGGCCGCACGCATTGGTCGTTACCTTAACGACGACCCTGCCTGATCAACGCGGTACCGGCGCCCAACGCGAAGGCCCAGCGCAGCAGCGTCCCGCCGGTCACTCGAAGTCATTGAATTCTTCGCCTGTGCTAGCTGTCGGAATGAGCGGCCATGACGCTGGAGAGAGACCCTCGGAGGCGCCCAATGGCCCCGAACTCGTCGGCATCTTGGCCAAAGGCCTCGACTTGACTGGACTCATGTTGGCGCTCGGGCGCGACTCCGGTGCCGACATCCACTAACTGCGTGCGGAGCCCCTCGCCGACCATAACGCCCTCCGCACTGGAGTCCACACTGGCGACCAGCGTCTACGCGAGGACTTCCATTCTGCAATCTAGAACCTACGCACCGATGTCCATGCGCGCACCGAGTGCATCGCCCACCTTCAAAGGCGTCATCCAGGAACTGGTGGCCGTCCGAGATGACCGGGATCGCCACACCGCTGCCTGACCGATCCGCTGAGATTCGGTGCCAACGGCCTCGCGCATCCCGCTCTCCGAGACACAGGCTCAACTAGAACGTTCTGCTTCGAGGCCGCCTCCCCGCTAAACACCCGCCAACGAACCGTCAACCACTCTGAGTTTTAGTGGACCCTCGGCTACATGCGCACCAACAGCATCGAGAGCCTCTGGGTGCTATTCAAGCTCAGCATCAGAGGTGCGTTCTACCATGTCTCAGCCAAATATCTCGACCGCAATCTCAAAGACTTGGTGTGGCGCTTCTCGAACCGCAAGAACCAGTATCTCTTCATGGGCTCCCTGCAACGTCTTCTGGGCACGCCGCTCATGACTTACCAGCAGTTGATGGGCAAGGCTGCCTAAGGAGATCAGCGCGAGCAGTGTTCAGCGTAGCGGCGTTCGTTCTCCAGATAGGAGATGAGGACGGGCAAGTCCGAAAGATCTTTGTCCCAATTCAAGTCGCCCAGCCCGTGGCGCTGCGAGTACTCGGCCTGAGCCACCCATACAAGGGTCATGGTCAAAAGGTCCCGGAAGTAGCCTCGGATGGGGGTCGGGCGCTCCCCATACCGCTCCGCAAGCGCGCCCCCGATCATGAGTTCGGTCCCGAATGCCAGCACTTCGTTCCATAAGCAATCGTTATAACTGCCGCTAAGGTTCCACTGCGGGATTGAGGCGTGCGAAAGTTCGTGTGCAAGCAGCGCCGCCAAGATCCACGGCTTGGCGGACTGAAACCTTCCGCGGTCAATAACGATGTGGTGGGAATCAGGGAAATAGACCCCATAAGCTCCGTCAAGATCACCCCAGGTAATTCGCGTGCGGTTGACCGCGTCCCAATTCCAATGTGTCAGCCCAACCGGTTCGAGAATGCTCGGGATATCCAAGGAGGCGAGCAAGTTCCACGCCTCAACCAGCCCAGCATCAATCTGCGGACGGGCGGGAGCCGGGCCAGCCTGCCGAGGTCGCTCAGCAGCGAGAGGGCAAGCTGCACTGCGCCACAGACAGCTGTGCTCGCCGTACGCCACGCCTTGATGTGTCCCCTGCAGGTAAGCATTCACATTGCCTAATGTGAGCACGTACCTGGCAATGTCTGAAGCCAGCGTTGCATCGGCCCCGCGGGCGAGTGCCACCAGGCGGATGCGCTCAAAGTCGGGGTGATCCTGTAGCGTCGTCTCTGCCGGATTCTGCGCTGGTGGTATGGCCCAAGCAAATGTAGTGCGGACGTCAAGCCGATGGTCTTTTCGACACGCAGATTCGGCTGCAAAATCGTGAACGAAAATCCGCTGGTATATATCAACGTTATGGTGATTTCCCACTGCAGCCTCAACTATGTCGTTGAGTTCGATGCAGCTGGTCGGCCATGCCGTATTGATAGTCGCCGTTGACGATCCACCCAGCGCCCAGGGGAAAGCCAACCTCACGTCTTCAATGTGATCGGCTTGACAATGTTCCTCAGCATCGTGGTCATAGGCACGCTGGTAAATGCCGACGTTGCCATCATTGCCGAGATGCGCCTCAACGATGTCATTGAGATCAACGCAGGTTGTCGGCCATTGCGCCAGCGCCGGCGTCGCCAGTCCAAGCGCCGCCACGATCGCGATAAGCGCCGCCACAATGCAGCGAACGCAGCGCATCAACCCACGGTTTTCCAAGGACCGTTCCGCCCAGAACCGGATCCGGCGCGAAGTCTAGCAACGTCCCCCAGTGCACAGGCGCATACCTACCCCTTGCTAGACTCTCCCCGGGCGGTCCGTGACCTTGCAGACCTACTCCTCGGAGTCGCCCCATGACCCCCGAACTCATCGCCATCCTCGCCTTGGGCATAACCCTGATCGGTCTGCTCATCACGTCCCGACGTGACGCCCGCGCCGACAACCAGGCCCTAAGAGCCGAATTTCGCGCCGACAATCAGCGCCTGCGTGAGGAAGTCCGCGCCGAAAACCACGCTCTCCGTGCCGAAGTTCAGGCCGGATTCCAGAATCTCCGAGAAGAGGTCCACGCCGGCAATCGCGCCCTCCGCGCCGAGGTCCACGCCGACAACCAGCGCCTGCGCCAGGACGTCCAGGCGCTTACCGAGCGCACGGCCCGCCTCGAAGGCGTCGTCCAGGGCCTCGCCGCCACCAGCCCCGACCGCCGCGACGACGACGCCTGACCAACCCGACCAACGTCGCGCTCGGCCAACGCATCCCCGCAGGCCCCTGCTAGCCCCTCGGCCGCGGGCCGAACCAGTCGTTTCGAAGCCGAGAACCTAGACTCCGGCAGGATGGCCGCACGCCAACGATCCAGAGCCGCTGGGAGGCAACGAATCTCCGATTTCCCCGCCCAAACACACACCCGGTCGTCGTACCGCGGTCGGTACTTCGACTGGCCGCTTTGGCTCGCCTGGATCGCGGCCACCACCGGCGGTTGGGCCCTGGCCGAGATCGTCTTCCTGGTCCTTTTCGACACGTTCGCCATCGTCGCGTGGCTAAGGGGCGACCCGGGAATCGGAGTCTTTGTGGCGGTACTGCAGGCCTTCGTGTTACGTCGGCGCCTCACCCAGCCCGGCTGGTGGATCGTGGCCGGCGGTGTCGGCGGTGTTCTGGGTTCGTTGGCCAGCACCTACGTGAATGCGACCGTCTTTGCGGCATTTGGGGTCCACGGAGTATTCGTAGCCACGCTTCTTCTGACCGCGCTCGGAGTCGGAATCCTGCTCGGAACGCTTCAGTGGCTGGTCCTGCGACGGCAGGTATCCCGGGCAGCCTGGTGGGTGCCGGCTACCTGTCTCGGCATGGTCGCCGGCACCGTCCTGGGTGGATTCGTAGCCGGCGTGGCGCTCTCGGTCGTCAGTGACGGCCTCGGCCAAGAACCCGGTCTGACAACCATCAACATCGCAACCGGCTTTGTGGGCGCCACGCTTCACGCCGCCATCACCGGCTCCGCCTTGATCCGCCTCCTGCAATCCCCGGCGCCCATTGCCGACGACGCCCTGCCCACCCTGCGCTGACTCCCCCCGCCTGCGTCGGCTCCACCGGGTCGCCGATACCCCGACTTCGCCCTGAAACTTGCCCCTCGTATGCAGCAAGTGTACACTAGCGGGAGACCGCACACAACCCTCACCCGGAGGTCCCCCTGCTCCCTCCCCCAATCCCCATTCCGCGATCACCGGCGCCTGATTCGACTGTCCCTGCCAAGTCGTCCAGTCCCCTGGTCCCAATCCGTCTCCTCCTCTGCCTGCTTCAATCCCTGCTCAACCTCAACCTCATCCCGTTCTCGCTCCCTTTGCCCCCGCCCGTGCCACGCCCCGCACCCCACACCATCACCCTCATCCCGTCCGCATTGAGTTCCTCAGCCACCCCCACACCCCCACCAGCCGCCCCGTCCCGCGCCCGGCCCGGCCCAAAATCCCCAAATTCCTCCCGCCCCACCACGCCCCAAACCCCGCCAAAATGCACCCCGCCGCACCTCAAGAGTTTTTTGGAAAAAACTCTTAATGCGCGCGAGACCGCCCATTCCGCCCCCCTCCCCGGTCCGGTCCCGCCGCCGTCTGCGCTCTCCCCGCCTCCCTTCTTCCCTCTCACTGCTCACTCCTGTGCCCTCGCTCCTCGCCATCCCCCTACACTGCCTCCCGAGTCCGGGCGGTCTCAGGCATTGCCACCACGCAATGCCTCGCTAGGCTGAACGCATGCCCCCCGATGTCTCCGTCCGCCAGCTCGTCAAGCACTACGTCGTCCCCGAACGCGCCGGCGGCCTCCGCGCCTCCTTCCGCAGCGTCCTCCGCCGCAAGCACCGCCTCGTCCGCGCCGTCGACGGCATCTCGTTCGAGGTCGACCGCGGCGAAGTCGTCGGCTTCCTCGGCCCCAACGGCGCCGGCAAAACCACCGCCCTCAAAGTCCTCAGCGGCCTGCTCCACCCCACCGACGGCCAGGTCGACGTCCTCGGCTACACCCCCTGGGACCGCCGCGCCGAATACCTCTCCCGCATCACCCTCATCATGGGCCAGCGCCAGCAGCTCTTCTGGGACCTCCCCGCCGCCGATTCCTTCCTCGTCAACAAGGCCGTCTTCGGCATCAACGACGCCGTCTACAAGCGCACCGTCGACCTTCTGACCGATCTGCTCGACCTTGGCGACCTCCTCACCAAGCCCGTCCGCCAGCTATCCCTCGGCGAACGCATGAAGGTCGAACTCGCCGCCGGCCTGCTGCACACGCCCCGCGTGCTCTTCCTGGACGAGCCCACCATCGGCCTCGACGTCACCATGCAGCAGCGCATCCGCGAGTTCGTCACCGCCTACAACGCCGAAACCGGCGCTACCGTCCTCCTCACCAGCCACTACATGGCCGACGTCAAGGCCCTGGCCCGCCGCGTCATCGTCATCGATCAAGGCCAGTTGCTCTACGACGGCGCCCTCGCGGGCCTCGTACAACGCTACGCCCCCCACAAGACCATCACCGTCCACCTCGAGCGCGAGGCCGACCTCCCCGACCTCAACGGCCAGGCCGAACTCCTAAGCGTCGACGGCCTCCAGGTCACCGTCCGCGCCGGCAAGGACGACGCCCCCGAAGTCACCGGCCGCCTGCTCACCCAACTCCCCATCGCCGACCTCAGCGTCGAGGACCCGCCCCTCGAGGAGGTCATCGACCAGGTCTTCCGCGGAGAAGGCCCGTGACCATCCGCCGCGCCACCCTGGCCGGCGCGCTCGCCCTAACCCGCGCCGAAGTCGCCGACATGTTCCAGTACCGGGTGGTGCTCTTCTTGTACTCCCTCTGGGAAGTCGTCCACCCCATCGTCTACCTGGCCGTCTGGGGCGCCATTGCCGGCGAAGGCGATGTCGGCGGCCTGCGCCTCAGCGACTTCGCCGCCTATTACCTCACCTTCATGCTCGTGTCTCATGTCACGGCGGCCATCGAGATCTACACCTTCGGCCCGATGATCCAGCAGGGCGAACTCTCGCCCCACCTGCTCCGCCCCATGAACCCCGTCTGGGTCGCCGCCGCCCGCAACATCTCTTACAAGAGCGTCAGCATGCTGCTGCTCATCCCCGTCTGGATCGGCCTCGTCATCATCCTGCGCCCCTCATTCACCGTCACAGCCGGCAGCACGGCCCTGTTCGTCGTATCGCTGGTCGTGGCCGCGCTTCTCTCATTCCTCGTGGGAACCACCTTCGCTCTCCTGGCCTTCTGGACCACCCGTTCGTTCTCCTTCTGGGAGATCTGGATCGGCCTCACTTTCCTTCTCGGCGGCCAGGTCGCGCCGGTCGAACTTCTCCCCGGCTTCGTCCAGAACCTCGCCACCGCCCTCCCAATGCGCTACACCCTCGGCTTCCCCATCGAGGTCCTGCTCAACCGCCTCGACGCCGGCGAGCTGGCCCTCGGTTTCGCCCTTCAGTTCGCCTGGCTCATCGCCGCCGCCCTGATCGTCCGCACCGTCTGGCGCGCCGGCATCCGCCAGTACTCCGCCGTGGGCGCCTGACCATGCGCATCCTCCGCATCGTCTCCGCCTTCCTGCGGGCGGCGATCCTCAAGGAAACCGCCTACCGCGCCGAACTCGTCGGCAACCTCTTCCGCAGCGTTATCGGCATCGCCGTGGCCGTCGGCGGCCTGGCCGTCGTGTTTTCCCACACCAGCGAACTCAGCGGCTGGCGCCTCGAGCAGGCCATGGTCCTGCTCGGTGTCTACTACCTGGTTCAGGGGATCGTCCAGACCGCCCTCAGCCCCAGCCTCAACGAGGTCGTCAGCGAAGTCCGCAAGGGCACCTTCGACTATGTCTTGCTGAAGCCCGTCCCCTCGCTGCTGCTCTCCAGCACCCGTCGTTTCGTCGTCTGGCACGTCGCCGACGTGATGCTGGGCGGAGCAATCATCGCCATCGGACTGATCCGCCTGGAAGCCCAGATCACTTTCGGCGTCGCCGCCGTCTTCGTCGGTGTCATGGTGGGCGGCGTCGCCATCGTGTTCTCGATCTGGCTGGCGCTCACCACGCTGGTCTTCTGGTTCGTGCGCGTCGAGAACATCACCATGATCTTCCAGCTCTTCTTCGACACCGGCCGCTACCCCGTCGAGATTTACCCCTTCTGGCTCCGCCAGTTGCTGACCTTCGTCTTCCCTGTCGCATTCATCACCACCGTCCCCGCCCAGACCATCACCGGCCGCGAACCGCTGGTCGCCATCTGGCTGGCGCCCCTTATCGGCGTCCTCGCGCTGCTGGCCGCCGCCCGCTTCTGGCGCATCGGCCTCAGCCGCTACACCAGCGCCTCAAGCTGAACTCGCGGCCAACTCGCGAGCCCGAACCAGCACCGCGTCCAACATCGGCGGCGTCAGCCGCCCCGTAAACGTGTTCTGCTGGCTCGGGTGGTACGCCCCCAGCAACGTCCACTCCTCAACCGCCGCTTCCACCCCGTGCCCAAACCTCGGCGCCGGCCGAGGCACTGTCAGTCCCCGCTCTCTGAACACCCGCAGCAACTGCCGCCACGCCTCCCCACCCAGCGCCACCGCCACCCGAGCATTCGCCAACAGATCCAACTCGGCCTCCAGCCACCGCTGGCACTCCGCGCGCTCCTCGGCCGTCGGCCGGTTCGCCGGCGGCGCGCACCGCACGATCGCCGTCACAAACGCATCGCGCAGTTCCATTCCGTCGCCCCGGCGCCGGCTCTCCGCTTGGCTCGCAAATCCCGCGCGATGCAGCGCCCCAAACAGGAAATCCCCCGACCTATCCCCCGTAAACACCCGTCCGGTCCGGTTCCCCCCGTGCGCCGCCGGCGCCAGCCCGACCAGCAGCACCCGAGCTTCCGGATCGCCAAACCCCGCAACCGGCCGACCCCAGTATGTTTGGTCGCGATAGGCTGCCCGCTTCGTCCGCGCCACCTCCTCCCGCCAGGCCACAAGCCGCGCACACCGGCGACAGCCATGTATCTGCCCCTCCAGCGCCGCCAGTTCGCTCACGCCGCCGCGGCCGCCCTCGTCACTCGCTCCAGGAACGGCCGCGCCAGCGCCAGCAATTCACCCGGTCGCTCCTCCTGCACCAGGTGTCCTGCCATCTCGACGATCCGGATTTCCGCATCGCGAAACTGCTCCGCCAGCGCCTCCGCCTGCGACGAAGCCGCGGTTCGGTCTGCCTCCCCCCAAACCAGCAGCACCGGACACCGCGTCGCGGCAATGGCGTCTTCATAGTCCGATGGATCCACCCCCCGCAGCATCGCCGGCAGCGCCTCAAAGAACCCGGGACTTCCGTACGGCAGGTACTGCCGGTCCACGTCAGCCTCCGTTGTTGCCCAGGCGTCGTACCGTCCCAGCATCTGCCCCACGCGCACGTACCAGCGTTGCGCATACAGCCGCCGCGCCATCGCCGCCGAAGCCCCTGGCATCAGCTTCCCGAGCTTGATCGACCAGCGGATGTACCGACCGGCAACCAGGAACGGATCGACAAGCAACAGGCCAAGCACGCGCTCCGGGTGCAATGCGGCCAGGGACACCGCCGCCTGCGCGCCGGCGGAGCTTGCCACCAGGACAACTCGCGACAGCTGGTGCTCGTCCAGCCACTCCCCCAGTCGGTCCGCCTGCGCCTCGCCGTCATACCGCGCATCCGCCGGCTTGTCGGACAGGCCGTGTCCCAGCGGATCCAGCCAGTGCACCCGGTACTCACGCGCCAGCGCCGGCGTAACAAACTCCCAGGTCTGTGAATTTCCGGCGAACCCTGGCAGCAGAACCAGGTCGGGTCCGGCGCCGAAACTGCGGCTATACACGCGGCCCTCACGCAGCGGCGTGCGGTGCCCGTCCTCCAGGTGGTCCGTGATGTCATACGGTTCCGGACGGCCGCGAAAGGCAAACCACGCCGCCGCCACTGCCGCGGCCAGCGCCAGCTTTCTCACGCAGAATCTCCCTGGGTCGCCACTACCTCTCCCTATGCTAGGCTGCGACTTCGCAGCCCGTCGCGCCGGGCCCGCCGTTGCGCGACGCAAACCACCTACTGAGAACAGCCCGCCTGTGCGCACTTACGAGCTTGTGGTGATCTACGGGGTCGAGCAAGTCCCCGAACTCACTGCCGCCCACATTGACGCCGTAACCGAACGCATCAGCGCGCACGGTGGCGAAGTCGATACCGCCAACACCTGGGGCCGCCGCAAATTCGCCTACCCCATCAAGAAGCAGCGTGAGGGGCATTACGTCCTCCTCAAGTTCACCATCGACCCCGCCAACATCGGCGAGCTTGAGGCCTCCCTGCGCCTTGTCGAAGACGTCACCCGCTTCCTTATCGTCGCCGAAGATCCCGAAGTGGCCGCCTACGAAGCCAAGCAACTGGCCGAGCTTCATCGGTGACCGACCAAAGCGGCCAGCGCCGCGGTCGCTCGCGAGGACTCAATCGCGTGCAGATCATCGGCAACCTGGGGCGCGATCCGGAGATGCGCTTCACCCAGGGTGGCACGCCCGTCACCAACTTTTCCGTCGCTGTCAGCCGCAGTTGGCAATCGCGTGACGGCGAGATGCGCGAAGAAACGGAATGGTTCCGTGTTGTCGCCTGGACTCGTCTGGCCGAGATTGCCAACGAATACCTGCGCCGTGGTTCCAAGGTCTATGTCGAAGGCCGCTTGGCCACCCGCACGTGGCAGGACCGCGAAGGCAACGAGCGCACAACGACGGAACTCGTTGCCCAGGAGATGATCATGTTGGGTGGGCGTGAAGAAGGCCCACGGCGCGACGACTACGATGGCCAGCGCGGCGGCTATGCTGGTGGCCAGCCTGCCGGACGCTCGGCGGATCAGGACGACGAAATCAGCCCCGACGACCTGCCGTTCTGACGGCGTGTGAAACAGGAACAGGTTTGATGACCCAGGACGGCCAGACAACGCAGGAAACGACCACAGAGGAACCACGTGGCGGCGCGTCGGGAGACGGCCCGCGCGGAGGCGGCCCCCGTGGTGGAGGCGGCCCTCGCGGCGGCGGTGGCCCCCGAGGCGGCGGCGGACGTGGTCGCGGCCGCGGGCGTGGGCGCGGCTTCCGGCGTCGCGGCGACTACTTCAAGCAGACCGGCGAGCCCATCGACTACAAGAACTCCCAACTGCTGCGTCGCTTCATCGCCGACAGCGGCCGCATTGAGTCACGCCGCAAGACCGGGATAACAGCCAAGAACCAGCGCAAGCTGGCGATTGCCATCAAGCGCGCCCGCTACCTGGGGCTCCTGCCCTACATCGTGCGGCGCCGCCTCCGCGGCTAGCCTCAGGCCGCCGCGCGGATGTCCCCGCGCACCAGGGCCCAGCGCCGTCGTGCCCAACGCGACCGCCGGCGTGCCGCGCGCAAACCCGTCCAGGCCCACGTCCGCTGGCGGGACGTCCCAAACTCGGTCCGCGACTGGAGCGAACTGACCCGCGCCCAACGTACCGCCGCGACAGCCAAGATCGTGGCCGTTGCCGCCACCCTCATCCTCTCGGTCGTAAGTGCCCTGATCGGCGTCGCACTCTACGGCGAACTCGTCGTGCGGCCCGCGGAGCCGGTCTCCACGGTCAACGGCGAACCGATTCCCGCATCGCGCTACGCCGACTTTATGGCCCTGCGCCGGTTCGAACTAAGTCGCGAGCTTGCTGACGCACCAACCTCCACCGATCCCCGCGACCCCAGTCACCCCCAGGCCCAACTCTCCACCCTCACCATCAGCGCCGTAACCGAACTCACGAACGCGCAACTCATGCGTGCCGAAGCGGCGGCCCTGGGCGTGCGGATCGATGAGCATGCGGTCAATGTGGCGCTATACGACTTCGTCAGCGGTCCTGGCGAGATCGCCGACGACTTCGACTACAGCACCGCGTTTGCCGAAATCCGCGATCAAACCCAGCTTGACTCCCGCACCATTCGCAGCGTCATCGCCGACCGCGCGCTGGCAGACGCCGTGGCCGACCATCTGGCCGCCGGTCTGGACCCCGCGCCCGAGCAGATTCGCGCCTCGCAGATTGTCGTCCCCACTGAGGAAGCCGCCGAGACCGTGATCGCGCGGTTGGACGCATATCAGCCGTTCGAGCTTGTCGCTGAACAGGTATCCACCGACGCTAACAGCGCCCCCGACGGCGGCGAACTTGGCTGGCTGCCCCGCGGCCTGATGCCGGACGCCTGGGACGAGGCCGCCTTCGCCCTTCGACCGGGGGGGCGCAGCCAACCCATCTCCACCCCACAGGGCTGGCATGTGATTCTCGTCCACGAGCAGTCCGAATCGCGCCAACTCGATCCCGAAGCCGCCGAGAGCCGCCGCCAGATCACCTACGACAACTGGCTCCAAACCCTGCGCACCGCCGCCGATGTCGAATTCCTCCTGACGCCCGAAATCATCGACTGGGCCACTCGGCGCTAGGCGTCTGGCTCAGTAGAGACCTTTGCGCAACCCGAGAAGCGGGTGTGCGATGTCAATCTCCTCAAGCGGGCGCTGTTCTTTCCCCTCTCCCACGGGAGAGGAGACTTCTGGCGCCCGCGCCAGAAGGAAGGTGAGGGGTCTTCCGGGCACCCAGGCCCGGGTTACGCAAAGCTCTCTCAGTAGCCTCCACGTCCTGCGCGCCTACGAGCCCGCCGCAGCCGCCGGCGCGTCGACCGGCACGTCCCCCTTGCGGCGCACCAACGTGCTCAGAATCAGCGCCAGTACCGCCAGCCCGGCGCCGCCGATAAACGGCACCTGGTGCCCAAAGGCCTCCCACAGGATTCCGCCGGTCACTGGCAACGCCACCGCCGCCACGTGATTCATCGTTTGCCCCGCCACCAGGCTCGGACGCAAATCGTCCGGCGTCACCAGGATTCGTCGCAGATACGTCGTAATGCCCACCTCCGCGCTGAAGAACAGGTGGTCAAGGATGTACAGCACAAACAGCACGCCCAGCCACGGCACCACGGCGTAACCGACAAATATCGCCGCCAAAGCGCCAAACGCAATCACCAGGATCGGCCGCTCGCCCACCCGGTCGATCAATCGTCCGAACACATAGGCGCCGCCGATTGACACCATGCTGTTGATCAGCGCCAGGATCGTGATCGTCCGCACCGACACGCCGTAACTGTCAACCAGCAGAAAGATCGCAAATGTCATGAAGATATGGCGCCGACCGCCATCCAGAAACGTCAACGCGTAGTACAGCCAGTAGCTCCGCCGCAAGACGATCCTGGGTGGCCGCCCGATCTTTCCCATCGAGCGCAGCTGCCACACCGCCAGCGCCGCCAGCGCCGCCACGCCGCCCGACAGCAGAAACAGCGGCCGGATGCCGGTCGCCAGCACCGTCACGGCCAGCAGTACCACCAGGATGCCAATCAGCTGCGCCCCCGCCATCAGCGACCGCAACTGCCCAAGCCGTCGCCCCTGCGTATCGACAGTACTCAGCCGCAACGCAATTGTGTTGGCCACCGGCCACCACAGGTGAAACCCGATGCTTTGCGTCAGCGAAAAGATGATCAACACCTCCATCGAATCCACGTGAAAGTAGTTGACATAACCAATGCACAGCAGCAACAGCGCAGCGGCGCCCACCACCGGCTCGGCGATCGTCATCAACGCCGCGCCCATCACGATCGTCAGCAAGCCGGGAACCTCGCGAATGGTCTCCAGCAGACCCAGCTCGCTGGGCCGGATCCCGATCTCCTCCACCAGGAAATTGGTGGACACGGTGATGAAGATCGAAAAAGCCAAGCCGAATCCGAACGCGGCCGCGGCCAGCCAGGCGAACGGCGGAATGTCGCGCCCGCCGAAAACGTTCAGATGGCGCACGTCAGTGGTTGGGCGCTGCCAGTGGCATTCGTGCCGAAGCCGAAACGGGGCCTGGCGTCAGCGCCTCAGCGACGCAGCCGCCCTTTGCCGTCGCACTTCGGGCACTTCCCGCTCAACTCGTGCCAACCGCCGGGCTTGGACGGATCCGGCCAGCGCTCATTGACCGCTCCGGTTCCCTCGCAGCGCGTGCAGATAGGTCCGGTCGGCGGCAGGATGCGCGGCAACAGCAACACCGCCGCCACCACCAGCGCCGTGAAGATGATCCACACTTCAAGTGGCATACCGACCTCTGCGCTTCGGCGCCCCTCGCTCGCCCCGCCAGTATAGGCAGCCGCCCCTCGCGGCCACCGGTCGGTTGTCCGAATCTCCGGCCGAATCCTAGAATCGGCCATCACTTGAGGAGCGCACGTTTGGCCGGATTCGCCCACCTCCACGTCCACAGCGAATTCAGCCTGCTCGACGGCTTCTGCCGAATCCCGGACCTCATCGAGCGCACTGCCGCGCTCGGCATGGACTCGGTCGCGATCACCGACCACGGCGCCATGTACGCCGCCGCCGACTTCTACCTGGCGGCCCGCGAGAAGGGCGTCCGCCCCATCATCGGCTGCGAGGTATACGTCGCTCCGCGCTCCCACACCGACCGCGACCCCGCGCTGGACCGCCGCTCCTTCCACCTCACCCTGCTTGCTCGCAACCTCACCGGCTATCGCAACCTGGTGCGCCTGGTCTCGCGTGCCAGCCTGCACGGCTTCTACTACAAGCCGCGCGTGGACCGTGAACTCCTGGCGGCCCACGCCGAGGGCCTGATCTGCCTCTCCGGCTGCCCGTCGAGCGAACTGTCGCGTGCGGTCTCCTCCGGCAACCTGGCCCGCGCCGAAGAGGTGGCCCGCTGGCACGCCGACACGTTCGGTCCGGAGAACTACTACCTCGAGATCCAGCGCCCGGGACTGCCCGACCAGGAACCCTTGGCGCAGGGGATCATCGAGTTGGCTGGCGGCCTGGGCCTACCGCTGGTCGCCTCCAACGACGTCCACTACCTCACGCCCGACGACAAGGACGCCCACGACATCCTGCTCTGCATTCAGACGGGCAGCTTGGTGGCCGACACCGACCGCATGCGCATGGAAGGCGAGTGGCACCTCAAGTCACCCGAGGAGATGGCCCAGGCTTTCGACGATCAACCTGACGCCCTGGCCAATACCGTGACCATTGCCGAGCGCTGCGATCTCGACCTCCCCTTCGGTCGGATCGCCATGCCCTCGGTCGAAGTCCCGAATGGACACACGGTCAAATCACACCTCGCCGAACTGGCCACCCAGGGCTTGGCCCGTCGCATCCCGAATGCCGACGCCAGGTACCACGAACGCCTGGCCTACGAACTCGACGTCATCGACCAGACCGACTTTGGCGAGTACCTGCTGCTGGTGCGCGAAATCTTCGCCTTCGCACGAGACCAGGGCATGTTGACCGCTCCGCGCGGCTCCGTGAATGGCAGCCTGGTCGCCTTCGCCACCGATATGTCGGATATCGACCCGGTCAAGCACGACATCATCTTCGAGCGGTTCCTCACCATCGGCCGCAAGGGCTCCATGCCCGACGTGGACATGGACTTCCCAAGCGACCGGCGCGACGAAGTCATCGAATACATGATCCGGCGCTTCGGCTCGGACCACGTGGCCCAGATCGTCACCTTCGGAACACTGGCCGCCCGCGCCGCCGTACGCGATGTGGGCCGCGTCCTCGGCATGGAATACGGCCTGACCGACCGCGTGGCCAAGCTCATTCCGGTCAATCCCGTCGACCCCTACACCATCGGCCGTTCGCTGGACGAGGTCGAAGAGCTCAAGAGCCTCTACCAGCAGGACGACGCCGTCCGCCGGCTGCTGGACTCGGCGCGCCGGATCGAAGGCGTGGCCCGTCACGCGTCCACCCACGCGGCCGGGCTTGTGGTGTCGCGGGATCCCCTGCAGGAACACGTGCCGCTCACGCGCTCCGCCGAAGGCCGGCCGGTCGCGCAGTTCACCTTCCAGACCATAGAGAAAATCGGCCTGCTGCAACTGGACGTGCTGGGTCTTTCGAACTTCCGCACCATCCAGCACGCCCTGCGGCTGGTGGAGCAGGCCACCGGCCGGGCGCTGGCGCCCCAGGACATCCCGTTGGACGACGACAAGGCCTTCGCCCTGCTGCGGCGCGGCCGCACGATTGGCGTCTTCCAGATGGAGGGCGCCGGAATGACGCGCACGCTGCGCGAACTTGCGCCCACCAGCATCGGCGAAGTAGCCGCCATCATCGCGCTCTACCGCCCGGGGCCGATGGCCAACATCCCCACCTACATCGACCGCAAGCACGGCCGCTCCGCCCCCGAATACCTCCACGAACGACTCGAGCCGATCCTCCGCGAAACCTACGGTGTGCTCGTCTACGCCGACCAGGTGCTCATGATCGCCCGTCACCTGGCCGGCTATTCCTGGGACGAAGCCGACAACTTCCGCCGGGCCGTCGGCAAGAAGATCCGTGAAGCCTTGCAAAGCGAACACGAGAAATTCGTGGCGCGGAGCGTGCAGGAAGGGATTCCGAACAAAGTCGCCGAGGAGATCTTCGCGCTGATCGAGCCGTTCGCCGGCTACGGATTCAACAAGGCCCACGCCGTCTCGTACGCCGTCATCGCCTACTGGACCGCCTGGCTCAAGGCTCACTACCCGGTGCAGTTCCTCACGGCGCTGCTGGACACCGACGCCGGCGACGTTGGCAAGGTCGCCAGCACGCGCCTGGAGGCCGAACTGCTCGGCGTCAACGTCCTGCCGCCCAACATCAACCAGAGCGGCGTGACGTTCGAGCCAAGCGGCGACTCGATCGTGTTTGGGCTGGCGGCCGTCAAGAACGTGGGTGAAGCCGCCGTCGAAGCCATCGCGGCGGCGCGGCAGGAGGAGGGCCCATTCAGTTCACTGGCCGACGCCTGCGAGCGCGTCGATCTGCGCCGAGCCCCCAAACGCGCCTGGGAGTCGCTGATCAAGGTCGGCGCCCTGGATGAACTTGGTGAACGCCAGGCCATGCTGGAAGCGCTTGAACCCGCCATGAAGCGTGGTCAACGCACTCAGACGGACCGGGCCGCAGGGCAGACGACCATGTTTGGCATCGGGCTGCTGCCGGAATCGACTGAGCCGGCGCTGGAACTTCCCGACGTGCCGGCGGCCGCCGAGGCCGAGCGCCGCCGCTGGGAGAAGGAACTGCTGGGTCTGTACGTAACGCCCAGCCCCCTCTCCGACCCGGCCATCGGCGAGCAACTCGCCGCCAACGTCGACGCCCGCATCTACGAGTTGGAGGACACCCATCACGGCCAGACGATGACGATCGGCGGGATCGTCTCCAATCTGCGCTCCTTCATGACCCGCAAGGGTCAGATGATGGGCGCGGTCACCCTGGAGGATCTGCCGGGCGCCATCGAGGTGATCTGCTTCCCCCGCATCTGGCAGCGCATTTCGCCAGAACTCAGTAACGACAGCGTGGTTCTGGCTACTGGACGTATTGAGGGCGACGATGCCTCCCCCAGGATGCTGGCTGACAACTTGTTCCCGTTGTCGGCCGCCTCATCGAATGGCGAGGCGGCGGCACCGATGCCCGGCGACACCCAGGCCTTGACCGGACAGCCCAATAACGAAGACGGCCCGCCGATGCCCGGCGAAGACGAATCGTCAACCGATTTCTATATCCCGGAACCTGTACCTGAACCCGAGGACGTTCTCGCGGCCGACGATGACGCGCCGTCTCCCACGACCGGCGCGTCTGAAGTTTCCGCTGAATACGAGCCGGAAGCGCCGCCCGACCAGAACGGCGTCGAGCCCGCGACCACAGCCGCTAACGGGTCCAGTTCACCTGCCCCAGCCGACCCACCGGAACAGCCCACGCCCAGCGGCACCGCGAACGGAACGGATAGCGTCGTCGCGCCCAGCGCACCCGGCGACGGTCCGCGCGGCCCATCCAACGGAACAGCGAACGGCGCGCCACCGGAGCAAGAAGCTGACGAGCCTGTTCCTGCGGCGCCCGCCGCCCCGCCCCCCTCGCTCGTGATCGTCACGCTCCGCCGCAGCCCCGACCCCAGCTTCGATCTCGACCTGCTCAAGCGCCTGAACGCCGCCGTCACCTCAAACGAAGGCCCAACGCCCCTGCAGCTCAACATCGTCAAAACCGACGGCTCCACGGCCCGCCTCCGCTGGCCCAATACCGTCCAGCCCGACGAATCACTCCTCGGCGAACTCGGCGCCCAATTCGGCAAGGACAGCGTCGCCGTTACGTAATAGAGGGCGCTGCAGCAAGGAGCGACGGAAGGTTGGCTATCGGGGACTAGCGGTCAGTTGCGTGTACTCCACAGAGCGCGACACCCCTCGGTAAATCCCTTGCGTGCCCGCCGCACGGCGTCATCGCTTGGTGGATTCCATTTCGAGGCCATGGCTTCGACACGCCTCACAAGTTCAGCGTCGAGTGCTCGCGGCGTCCACCTGAAGCGGATGACCGATCGCAAAACCACCTGTCGCTCGAATCCCGGAAGGACAGCGACATACCTAAGCGCAAACTGCCGGCCATACTCATAGGGGTCGTCGGCTGAGATTTCTATGGTGGCGAGGGGCGGCTTTGAGAATGGCGTCCAGAAGTGAGGGCGCAATACCTCTTGGTCAATTAACAGAAGCTGATCCGCCTCCATGACGAGCAGATCTGACAAATTAGAGCCCATCACCGGTTCAAACCCCAGCAAGACGACCTCAATCCCAAGATCCTGAGCCTCCCGGACCCCTTCGCGCAGGTCCTCGTCGCCACCTAGCAGAAACGCGGTCGAGATCGCTCCGCGTCCTGCCAGGACCATAAGGTCGCGAACGATCAGCGAATCGACTCCCTTCTGCTGCCCCGCGACCAGCCGCCCCATTCGAAGCTTTACGCGAGGAAGAAAGCCGATGGCCTCGTGGTCCGCTGTGTTTCGCTCAGCGCCGTCGTACCAGTACGTCCGTAGCCAGGATCCGTGACCGCCCAATACGCGCTCATTGCAGAACCGCGACAGCGCTGGAACTAAGGCCTCGGCATCAAGAAACTGCGATGTTCGGTCGCCGACGCCGAGACAGGTGAGGCCGCCCTGTAGAGATATCCCGCATCCACGAACACGCAGTAGCGGCCGACCATGAACCCCAAGAAAAAGGGGCTCCAGCAGGAGCCCCAAATCTGCCCCTCGATCGGGACTGAACCAACAACCCCTCAACCGGGGTGGATATATTGTCTGACGCGAATCAACTCGCGGCAAAGACCTGCAAAGTGAGACTGAGCGCCTAGCGGCTATGCCTGCGGCTGCTAGAACCAGTCGTTCGGAAACTCCACCGGCGACACGATGTCTCGGAAGTTGCTGAACTCCTCCGCCACGCGCAGCGCTGCCACGTCAGCGTGCAGTTCCTCAATCGTCGTCGGCCCAATCACGTTGACGTCGATGTCCGGACAGGCCAGCGAATAGGCCAGGGCTGCCGTCTGCAGGGTCAGACTATGAGCTTGGGCCCGCTCTTCCATGTCGCGAACTTCGTTCAGCACCTCGGGCGAGGCCTCGCGGTAGCTGTAACGTGCGCCCTGCACCGCGCCGGTGCCGAGGATGTTCCCTCCAAACGGGCTGATGTTGATGACGCCCAGGTTGTACTGCCGCGCGTGCGGGTGAATACGCCGCGCCGCGTCCTGGTTGAGCAGGGTGTAATGGTGGTACGAGCCGATGATGTCGAATTCGCCGCTCTCGGCCGCCATGGCGGCGAAGTCCGCGTTCCCCACCGCCGTGCCGATCGCGCCCACCAATCCCTCGGCCTGCAGGCGCCGCAACGCGGCCAGCATGCCGTTCGGGGCCATGATTTGGTCCCAGTGATCGGGCCGGGCGTCATGCACCTTGAGCACCGGCAGATGCTCCAGCCCCAACTCCTCCAGGCTGTCATGCACGCTCCGCACCGCGCGGTCGGGACCGAAGTCGTACTCAATCCCGTCGTCACCCATGTACCGCCCGATCTTGGTGACGATCAGCAAATCGTCCGGCGGATCGGACTCCTTGAGCCGTTCCACCAGCCATCCCTGTGCATACGAAGGTGCGGTATCCACGTGCCGGATGCCCAGTCGGAAGGCTTCGCGCAACAACTCGACGTACGCCTCGTCGCCCACCCTGCCGATCCAGTTGGCCGAACCGAGCGCCAACTTCGTGGACCGCACGCCTGAGCGCCCCAGTGTCACGGGCGGAACCTGCGGAAGGTCGGATGCCATAGCAGTCATCCTCCAGCGCTAGCGCCGGTCTCATCGTGCGCCTGCGCCAGATTTGCCGCAACCCGCGACCCTCCCGAAGGGCCGGCAGCCGACCTGCGAATCGGGCAATATCAGTTCCAGCTACACCCCGACCCTTGGAGCCCGCGCCGTGGCCGAACCGATTCCGCACTTCGACGTCGAGCTTGAGGACGTATCCGGACGCCTCTCTGAACTGGTCGAACCCGGCGCCAACCTGGAACGCATCGCCGGCGGCCTCGGCTTTACCGAAGGCCCGGTCTGGCGCGGCGACCACCTGCTCTTCAGCGATATCCCCAACGACCGCATCTGCCGCTGGCGCCAATTGCCAGAAGGTCCCGAACTCACCACCTTCCGCGCCTTCAACGGCTCCACCAACGGTCTCACCCTGGACCGCGAGGGACGCCTCCTCGGCTGCACCCACGGCGCGCGCGCCGTGCTGCGGTTCGACCAGAACAACCAGCCCACACCCATCGCCACCCACTTCAACGGCGGACGCCTCAACAGCCCCAACGACATCGTCGTAAAGCGCAACGGCGACATCTACTTCACCGACCCGCCCTACGGGATCGTCGACCTGCCGCCCGAAGTCCAGGAACAGCCGCTCTGCGGCGTCTACCGCTTGGACGCGGGTGGCCAACTCACCCTCGCCACCGACCGCTTCATCCGGCCCAATGGCCTCGCCTTCTCACCGGACGAACAGACGCTGTACATCGGCGACTCCGGCGGCCCGCGCGATATCTGGGCCTTTGACGTAACCGACGACGGCACGCTGGCCAACCCGCGCCAGTTCGTCGACATGGACTCCTATCCCCAACCCAACAACCCCGACGGCATGAAGTGCGACACGAACGGCCGCCTCTGGTCCACCGGACCCGGCAACGCCGTGTGGGTGATCGAGCCCGACGGAACCGTGGTGGGCCTGATCAAGTTCCCCGAACAACCCGCAAACCTCGCCTGGGGCGGCCCCAGCTGGTCCACCCTCTTCGTCACCGCCCGCGGCAGCGTCTACCGCGTGGAAACGAACTGCACCGGCGTCCGGGTGCCCTAGCGCGTCCGGTTGTTCTACGCCTGTCCGTTCGCAAACGTCGACAAGGGTGCGGCTACGTCCGGAGCACTTCGCAAGATCGCGCGATCTGCAGTCGCCAGGGACACTCCAAGCAGACGGGCCACAACGACAAACTCGGCGTCGTAGGCGGTCAGCCCGCAGTTCAGTGCTACCTCGATCACGTCGGAGTGCGGCGCGTCGATCACACGGTCACCCAGCACATGCGACGCCTCATCAAACAGCGCGACAGCCTGTTCTCTTGATATGTCGCCTCGGCGCACGTATCCAATAAGCACATTTCGCAGTTCACTCTTGAGAATCGGGGGTGCCGTCCACTCCGAATCTCGCTCGTAGAGGCGATCTGCTGCAGCCTCATACGGCCCGCCAACGACCAGTGCGACCACGACATTGGTGTCGACAACGATCATCGTCGACCGGCGTCTCGCAACTCCTTTATGAGGTCGTCATTGAGGTCGATGGGACCGAGAGATTCGCGCTGTCTCCGAATTCGCTCGAGCAGCGCTTGAGCGTCGACCTGGTTCGAGTGCACCGAGGCCGTTAACCTCGCTACGATCTCGCGATTGAGGCTTCTGTGGTTTCGACGAGCGGATTCTTTGAGTTTCAGATGCACGTCCTCAGGGAGTCCACGAACTGCCACCTGCGGCACGGTCAAGCTCCAAGCTGTGCTATCAGTTCACAACCAAAATGATATCAGGAGACCTGCCACCTCGTCGTTCTTCGCACCGTAGAGTTAGACCCGATGGCCATTCTCGAGTTGACTGCC
The DNA here is from genome assembly GCA_022824865.1 of Chloroflexota bacterium. Taxonomy (GTDB): domain Bacteria; phylum Chloroflexota; class UBA11872; order UBA11872; family UBA11872; genus UBA11872. The sequence goes on from JAJDZD010000053.1 coordinate 32,675, forward strand.
AGGCAATGCCCCCACAGAAACGACCGAGAGATGTTGGAGTCCGGCCAGAGTGTTCAATCCGCATCCGCGTCCGTCCGTACGCCGACCTCGCCCGCTTCTTCCCCGGCGAAGGCCGTATCCGCGTCATCGAAGCCTCGGCCGGCTCAACGGTTGGCGATCTCCTTGATGCCCACGGCCTCGATGAATCGCGCCGCTTGACCCTCGGCGTCAACGACGTCCTGGCCTCGCGCGAGACGCAATTGTGCGATGGCGATACGCTGGAGGTCCTGGTCCCGATGTCCGGCGGAATGGGAGCGACCTGATGGCGCCAACCGCGATTCAGAACCGAATCCTGCGCGTGGACCTGACCGAGCGCCGCTGCTGGACCGAGCGGCCCGGTGACGCCTTCTTCCGCAAGCACCTTGGCGGCCGCAACTTCATCGCCCACTACCTGCTTACGGAGACGCCCCGCGGGGCCGACGCCTTCGATCCCGTCAACCGCCTGGTCTTCGCAATGGGCCCAACCACTGGCGTGGCTCTGCCGGGTGCCGGCCGCCACAGCGTGGGCGCAAAGTCGCCCCTCACCGGCCTCTTCGGCGAGTCCGAGGCGGGCGGCTACTGGGGCTCAGAGCTCAAGCAAGCTGGCTGGGACGGCATCGTCATCCAGGGGCGCGCGTCGGAGCCCGTCTACCTCTGGATCAAGGACGACCAGGTCGAGTTCCGCGACGCCGCCCACCTCTGGGGAAAGATCACCGGCCCTGTCGAAACCGCGATCCGTGAGGAACTCGGCGACCAGCAGATCCGCGTCACCCAGATTGGTCCCGCCGGCGAGAACCTCGTCCGCTACGCCTGCATAGTCAACGACCTTAACGAGGTCGCCGGCCGCACCGGCCTGGGCGCGGTCATGGGCTCCAAGAACCTCAAGGCCATCGCCGTCCGCGGGAGCACCCGGGTGCAGGTGGCCGACCGCGATCCGGTCAGGGACACGGCCCGCTGGGTTGCGCGGGAGACCCTCGCCGAGGGTGGCACGCACCACCGCCTGCACACCTGGGGTACCGGCGCGATGGTGCAGTCAAAGCAACTCGAAGGCCACCTCATCGTCCACAACTTTCGCGATGGGCAACTGGACGGCGCCACCAACATCGACGCCATCGCCATGCGCGACCAGGTCATCGACCACATGGATCGCTGCTTCGCCTGCTCCGTGCGCTGCAAGAAGCGGGTCAAGATCGAGACGCCCAAGGTCAAGGTTCGTCCAAAGTACGGCGGGCCCGAGTACGAAACCCTGGCCGCCATCGGTACCAACACCGGCGTCACCGACATCATGGCCGTCTGCAAGGGCAACGAGATGCTCAACTTCCTGGGCATGGACAGCATCTCCGCCGGCGCCACCATTGCCTGGGCCATGGAAATGGAGGAGATGGGCCGCCTGCGCGACCACAACGAGGACGGACAACCGCTCCGCTTCGGCTCGGCGCAGGACCTGCTGGACCTGATCGAGAAGATCGCCTACCGCGACGGCATCGGCGATCTCCTTGCCGAGGGCGCCCTGCGCGCCGCCCGTGCCATCGGCGGCGACGCCGAGGACTACGTCGTCCACGTCAAGGGCCTGGAAGTTGCCATGCACGACCCCCGCGCCATGAAGGACATGCGCGATAACTACCCCATCACCCCTACCGGCGGCGACCACACCGGCGCCGGCCTCAAGCGCACCTCCGTCCGCAACACCGTCGGCCTCTGCCAGTTCCTGGACTACGACGACACCAAGGCGCTGGAACTGCTCAACGCCGCCACCGGCTGGGATATGTCGCCCGAGGAACTGCACGAGACCTTCGAGCGCGGCCTCACGATGGCGCGCCTTTTCAACCTGCGTGAAGGCATGACCGCCCAGGACGACCGCCTGCCCGAGCGCCTGCACCAACCCATCCGCCAGGGACCGCTCAGCGACTACCGCCTGCCGCGCGACGAAGTCCGCACCTACGTCCAGGGCTACTACAGCGAACGCGGCTGGGACCCTGACCGGGGCCTGCCATACGCCGACACGTTGGAGCACCTCGGTGTCGATCCGTCGGAGACCGATCTCGAAGACCTCGTCACCGAGCGCCCCGAGCCCCTCCCGATCGGCGCGTTGCCCTACACCCTCGAACTCGAATCAACCGCCGGCCACGAGGAGTAGCCGGCGCGGCCGGCCAAGGCCCCGCTGGCCAGGCCTTCCTGTTAGCCACGAGCTGCGCATTCGGGCTAGATTCAGCGCTATGCAGCACCATCACCGCCATCACGGGGACGACGAGAAGCACAGCCACACTCATGGCGCAGTCGACCCGACCATTGCGACGACCAGTCGCGGCATCTGGGCCATAAAGTGGTCGTTCGTGGGGCTGGCGATTACCGCAGTGCTCCAGGCAGCCGTCTTCGTAGTGTCCGGAAGCGTGGCGTTGCTGGCCGACACCATCCACAACGTAGGCGATGCGCTGACTGCGGTCCCCTTGTGGATAGCCTTCCTGTTTGCTCGCCGCGTAGCAACGAGGCGGTTCAGCTATGGCTTTGGCAGGGTCGAGGATCTGGCCGGAGCAATCATCGTCCTCGTAATCTTGTCCAGCGCCATAGTGGCCGCCTACCAGTCCATCGACAGGCTGCTCAACCCGCGTGACGTTGAACTGATATGGGCGGTCGCCGCAGCCGGGGCGTTAGGCTTCATTGGTAACGAGGCTGTCGCGCTGTTCCGCATCCGCGTCGGGCGCGAAATCAACAGCGCCGCGCTGGTGGCCGACGGTTACCACGCCCGGACGGATGGGCTCGCGAGCCTCGCCGTCGTCGCCGGCGCAATCGCTATCTGGGCGGGCTTCCCGATAGCCGACCCCATTGCGGGGCTGGGCATCAGCGTACTCATTGCAAAGATTGTGTACGACTCCGCCAAAACGGTATTTGGCCGCATGCTCGACGGAATCGACCCTGAAACACTCGACAACTTGGAGCACGAAGCCCTGCACGTAAAAGGCGTGCAAGCCATCACCCGGTCACGTGCGCGATGGATTGGCCACCGCCTGCACGCGGAGGTGCATCTCACGGCCAGCAAAGACCTCTCGCTGAAGCAGGCGCACGAACTCCAGAAGCGCGTCTCCCATGAGCTCGCTCACGCCATTCCGTACCTGGGCGAGGCGGTCATTCATGTCGACCCCGCTGATCAAGCAGGCACCGCGAACGATCGAACATCCGCCCATGAACATGATGGGCTGCCACTCCACAGCCACTAACGCCCGCGCCGTAGGGCAACACTCGTTTCGACGGCGTGCAACGTTCCCAAAGTCACTTGCTGCACCGGGGCAAGAGGTGAGGCGCATGGTCTGCCGGCATGAGCATGATCAGGACGGCGGAGCCTATGACGCCGACTGAGACCGGCAAGCCGACAGTCTCGGCGCCTTCCGTTTAGGCCCGTCAGTAGGCCTCGAAGTAGATTCAGCCGGCTCTGGGGCACACAACGAGAGCGCTCACCAGCGCGGCCGGTATCCACCTGCGGTGGTGGTCGACAGCACGTTCCCTTTGGCGTGACCTTCGCGGCCCATAGCGGCGCACCGCAGATCGGCCTGGCCGCTATTCCCCGCGTCCCTCGCCCTCGGCGAACGTCTTGAAGTCGTTCAGCGTCTTCTTGGTCTGCCCGGTGAACGCGAAACGCATGACGATCGACATCAGCAGCATCTTCCAGTCGGAGAAGCGGAACTCCGTCTCCGCAATCCAGCGCGTGCGGTTCGGTCCCTCTTCCACGAATCGGTTGTTGATGTAGTTCCACACGCCTTCGGTCTCGTAGGTGCCCGCCAGCTCATCCGGCAGGCTTTGCGCCGTCACCGTTTCGATCATCTCGACGTCCTGGCCACGGTGCTCGTACACAAGCCGGGAGGTCTCCCCCGGTTGCCCGGGCTCGCCGCTGACGTGTTCGAAGCTCTTCAGGCCCGTCTGCCACTTCGGCATGTTGTCCCGGTTCATGAAGAGCTCAATCACGCGGTCGCGCGGCAAGTCGATCACAACGTCACGGGTGTACTTCACGGAGAGCCTCCAATCCAACCAGGTGGCCGCCGACGGCCGCTAGTCCCCACGACCCTCGCCTTCGGCGAATGCCTTGAAGTCGCGCAGGGTCTTCAGCGTCCTCGAAGTGAATAGCGGCCGCAGCAGGATCGCCATCAGCTTCATCTTGATCCCCTGGGGGCGAAACTCCGACTCGGCGATCCAGCGCGTGCGGTCCGGTCCTTCTTCCTCAAACCGGTTCTTCATCAGATTCCAGACACCGTCGGTCTCGTAGATGCCTGAGAACTCGTCGGGCAGATTGCGCTCGGTGATCGTCTCGGTCATCTCGAAGCGGCGCCCCCGGTAGTCGTACACCAGGCGCGACTTGGCGCCGGGCTGTCCCGGCTCGCCGCTGACGTGCTCGAATCTCTGCAGGCCCTCCTGCCACTTCGTCAGGTTGTCGGCGTCGTCGAACAGCTCGATCACTCGATCGCGCGGCAGGTCGATCACGACCTCGCGGGTGTACTTCACAGTGAGTCTCCAATCCAACCTCGTGGGTCGTGAGGCGGCGCGACTCTCCGCCCTCGGGACGCGCTGCGAACTTCTGCAGGCTCGGCCGAGTGGTTGTCGGCAGCCTCGGACTTAAGGTACACGCCCGCTCTACTTCGGCGGCAGTGAGCGCGCATAGTCGGCGCCTCGCCGAACCCAATCGCCCAGCGCCCCGTCGTCCGCGATGCCCTCGGCGGCCACCACCACCCAACCCCGCATCACCCGCCCGGTCATGTCAAAGACTCGCGCGTGCGGCTGCGCCAGCGCATCGTCATAAGCCTCCGGCCCCACCCGCACCATCAACTCATCGCCCGAAATGCCCACGGCCATGTTCCCGTGCAGCATGAAGGCAATCCCGCCGAACATCCGCCGCTCGCTCAGACCGTCGGCGTCCGCCAGCGCCTCGCGAATCCGCTGCGCCAGTCCCTCGTCGTAGGCCATGCGTTTCCCGGTAGCTCCAGATTCGACACTTGGCATTCTCGCGTATCGGGACCGTCGCCCGCGGTCAGCGGCGCTGCTCTGGATGCCTGGCGCAAGTGGCCGACGCACACTGGAATCCGGTACGCCCGACACTCCGGAGGAAACACGATGATCGAGCAGATCGCAACCGTCGGGATTTACGTCGATGACCAGGAGGCGGCCCTGCGCTTCTGGGTGGACCGGGTGGGATTCGAGCTGCGGCGGCGCGAATCGATGGGCCGCATGGGCGATTGGCTGGAGGTCGCACCGCCCGGTGCCGGCTCACGCCTGGTGATCTACCCAAAGGCGATGATGCCGGACTGGGCCGAGCGCAAGCCCTCCATCGTCTTCGAGTGCGCCGACTGCCAGGCCACCCACGCGCGGCTGCGTGACGCCGGGGTGGAATTCTCCAGCGAGCCCCAATCCATGGCCTGGGGCACCTTCGCGATCTTTCGCGATCCCGACGGGAACGAGTTCGGGCTGAAGGGCTCTTGACCGGGACTCGCGGACCGCTACCCCCACTGGCCTCTCGAACCCCACCTCGCTAGGCTTCGGGCGTGAGATTTCTCCGGCAGCTGTCACGCTTCACCCGCCCCGAGCGCGGCATGCTCATCGGCACGGTCGCGGCTGGCTTGCTCTTCACGGCCAGCGGGCTGGTGCCACCGTTGTTCGTCCGCCAGATCTTGATCTGGCACGCCGAAGGCACCACCGCCGAGAACGCCATGCTGGTCGTGGTGGCGGCCCTGGTGGGCGCCTACCTGGTGCGCGCCGCCGCTCGGTACACCTACGGCCTGCTCTCCCACTGGGCGGCCTACAACGTGCAGCAGGCCATGATGGTCAACCTCTACCGCCACATCCAGACGCTGCCCCACCGCTTCTTCACCGACCGGCGCGTGGGCTCGTTGGTGTCGCGTTCCGTGGGCGACGTGGAAACGGTCGAGGATTTCGTCGCCCACGGCATCCCCGAAACCGTCATTGCCATTGCCTTGCCGGCCACCATGCTGATTGCGCTGTTCATCATCAACTGGCAATTGGCCCTGCTGGCGCTCTTGCCGATTCCCATCATTCTCGTGGCCGGTCGGTTCCTGTTTCCGCACATCCGTAGCTCCTGGCGTGTGGTGCGCGAATCCGTGGCCAAGGTCACCGCCACGGTCACCGAGGGAATAGCCGGCTACGCCGTCATCAAGGCCTTCGGCCGCGAGCGGGAGCAGCTGCGAATCGTCCAGCGCGACTGGCAGCGCTACCGCGACGACATCCAGAAGGCACAGTTCTTCTCCCTGGTTCCCGCCGGCATGATCGAACTCCTCGCGGGCCTCGGCCTCATCCTCGTCGTGGCCGTCGGCGGCGACCTCACCCTGCGCGGCATCGTGCCGGTGGCCGACCTGTTCGTCTTCGTCGTCTACCTGGGCTTGATCTACCAACCCGTCATCCAACTGGCCGCCATCAGCGAGAACATCCAGAAGGCCATGGCCAGCACCGAGCGGGTATTCGAGCTGCTGGCCATCCAAACCGACCTGCGCGACAAGCCGAACGCCGCGGCCCCGTCGGCGCCCGAGTGGTCGGTCGAGTTCGACCAGGTCGACTTCCGCTACGAACCGGAGGAACCAGTGCTGCAAGGCGTGTCCTTCAACGCCGCGCCCGGCGAACTCATCGCCCTGGTCGGCCCCACCGGCGTCGGCAAATCCACCTGCGCACACCTGGTCCCGCGGTTTTACGACGTCGATAGCGGCGCGGTGCGGGTCGCCGGCATTGACGTCCGAGACCTGCCCATGGAATGGCTCCGCTCCAACATCTCGTTGGTCCTACAGGAGGTCTTCCTGTTTGCCGGCACCATCCGCGACAACATCGCCTTCGGCCGCCCCGGCGCCACCGAGGAGGAAATCCTAGAAGCCGCCCGCGCCGCCAACGTCGACGAGTTCGCTGAACGCCTGCCCAACGGCTACGACTCCCGCGTCGGCGAGCGTGGCGTGCGGCTCTCCGGCGGCCAGCAGCAGCGCATCTCCATCGCCCGCGCCGTCCTTAAGGACGCGCCAATCCTCATCCTCGACGAAGCCACCTCAGCGGTCGACGCCGAAACCGAAGCCCTGATCCAGGAAGCCCTCGACCGCCTGACCCTCCGCCGCACCACCCTCGTCATCGCCCACCGCCTCGCCACCGTTCGCCGCGCCGACCGCATCATCGTGTTGCGCGACGGCCGGGTAGCCGCCGCCGGTTCCCACGACGACCTCGTGGCCGCGGGCGGCTGGTACGCCGACATGGTCCGCCGCCAGCAACTCAGCGCCCGCTGGCGCCTCGAAAGCGCCGCCGAAGTCCAGCTGACTTAGTGCCTTAGGGGCGACCGGCGACAAGCCCATGCCCGCCAGCCGGCCTCTTGTAGATCACGATCCCAACGCTCTCAATGTGTCGCTGAAGCGGCGCGTAGGTGATCTTCTCGTAGGCCTGCAGATCGCACTCCTGCGGGATTGGAAGATCGTCGAGGTCCAGGGCGAGACGTCCCAAGCGATGGTCGTCTGCAATACCTCGCGTGGCGAGGTCGATGTCGGACCGAGCATTGGCCGCCCCGGTGGCTCGTGAGCCGAAAAGCACGACTTCCGTTAGTTCCGGATACGCAACAAACACTCGCGTCAATGCAGCCAGCGTTCGGTCCGACAGTTCCGGGGCGTTCACGACCCGAGCGCCTCTTTGGCCAGCCGGTCGTACAAGTCGCCCAAAATCGAAAGGTAGCGGCGTCGCACATTGCCGGCGACGGCCTCGAACCTGGCAGCGTCGTAGGTGTGAGCCATCAGATTTCGATCGGTCAGCATGTCAATCCACGCATCACCGTCCTCGATGAGCTTGGCTCTGAACGCTGCCCGGATCACATGGCGCGGGCTGACGGTGTCGAGCATCAAACCGTCGTACTCCATCCGGTCCTTGAGCGTGTTCCAGGCCAACTCGAACGTGTACTCAAAGCGCTGGATCACTCCTTCACGCTCCAACTGGCTCAAGTCCTTGACTTCCACCTCCAGCGCCTCCCGCAAGAGGGCGTAAGCCCGCGAGAAGTTCCTAAACCGGTACTTCCAGCGAACTTCCTCGCTCACCGCACCGCCACCCACGCCCGCTCCCGCTCCGACTCCCGTGCCGCGTCTACCGCCCGCGCCACCGCCAGCCCGTCGTGAAAGCTCGCCAGTTGGGTGGGCGTACCGGCGGCATGCGCCCGCAGACCCGGAATCACAATCTCCCGGAACATCGCCGTATTCTGCGCCCGCGGCGACTCGTGGACCCGTACCGGCACGTCGATCACCTCGGTGTCGACCCCGCGCACCAGGCTCACCTGGCCGGCCCGCCGGTTGCCCCCCGAGTAGCTCACAAACGCCGACGCCTTGGACCCGTGCACCTGCACGTCGGGTGTCGGCCCGGGCCGCGTAAACGTGGTTTGGCCCGCGGTGAATGTGAACAGCGCCCCCGAGGCCATCTCACCGTGAATCGTCCCAAAGTCGCTCGCGGTCACCTGTGCCATTGGGGTTCCTGGCGCCGCCCCCTGCGGGTTCTCGGCCGACCAGCGGTTGGCGTCGACTCGCGAAATGTCACCCATATCCGGCCGCTCCGGCACCACGATAGGCAGGTGGCCCAACACCGCGGTGATCTCGCTGCCGGTCAGGTAGCACGCCAGGTCCAGCAGGTGCACACCCAGCAGGCCGATCGACCCGGCCGGGCACTCCTCCTCGGTCATCCACCACTGCACCGGCTCGTGCAGCGCGCGCGGCTGCCAGATGCGGCCGAACATCGCCTGCACCTCGCCGATCTCGCCCTCATCGATCAGCCGGCGGACGGTCTGCATCGGTTCCGCGAACCGCATGTAGTGCCCCAGGCCGTGGCCCAGCCCCGTGCGCTCCGCCGCCGCCACCATCTCGGCGCACTGCTCCGCCGTATTGGCCAGCGGCTTCTCGCACAGCACGTGCTTGCCCGACTCCAGCGCGGCAACGGCCACCGGGTGGTGCATCGCGTTGCTCGTCACAATCGCTACCACGTCCACGTCGTCCCGCGCCACCAACTCGCGCCAATCCGTATGGGTGTCGGGATTCCCATAGGCCGCCGCGGTCTCCGCCAGCGGCCCGGGCCTGCGGGCGGCTATCGCACGCAGCTCCAGGTCGGGCAGGTCAATGGCCGGGTTCAGATAGGTCGGCGCAAAAAGCCCGGTCGCCCCAACCACGCCCATTCGCAAGGCGGTTCCTTCATTCATGTTGATGCCACCTCAAAGCGGGTCTGGAACGTCCGGTGCGGGCCGGCCGCGCAGTTCACGCGAAACGCTGACGAGATAGTAAAGGCCTGAAGCAAGCGTCATGACCAACGCGAACATCACCAGAGCCCAGGTCAGCGGCACCCGGTCCCAGATCAGCGCGGCCAGACCGATGTATTGCCACATCATTTTCATCTTGCCCAACTGCCCCGCGCTTACCGTAACGCCCTGCGCCCCGGCGTAGGCCCGCATTCCCATCACGAAGATCTCGCGTCCGATGAATCCAACCGCAATCCACCCCGGAATCCAGCCCAGCTCCACCATCGTGATCACCAGTGCGGCCACCACCAGCTTGTCGCCCACCAGGTCGAAGAAGATCCCCAGCTGCGAGCCGGACCCATAGCGACGCGCGATCAGCCCGTCCAGCACATCCGTGATGCCCGCCACAATGAACAGGCAGGCGGCCGCCTGGTTCGAGGCTTGGCCGTCCCACAGCAGCAGCCCGATCACCAGCGGGATCACCAGCACTCGGAACCCGGTCAACAGGTTGGGCAGACTGGCAATCCACCCGGTTGCATCCCGGTCCGCGGACCGCGGGCCGATACCGTTCGCTTGCGGGGACGTCATTGGCTCAGCCACCGGCGTCAACCTGCCAGGTCCGCTGATACGATCCGCCGGGCGGACCCAGCAATCCCATCGCGGCGCCGTCGATTCGCACCTCGATCGCGTCGGGCGCTTCGGCCCGCACCACGATTTCCCGCTGCGGCGACCACGTCTGGCTCGACCCGGCCGAGATCTGTCCATCAAAGACCGACCGGCCGTCCACCACCACCGCAATCTCGGTAGGGCGCACGGCTACCAGTTCCAGCACGCTGCCTGGCCGCAGCCCGATGCCGGTCGGCGTCGCGACGGGCGTCGACGACCCGGAAGCCGCCGGTAGGGGCAGTCCGCCGGATCGGACCACGAGCAGCACCGCCACCACGATCACGGCCACTCCGGCAAAGACCCCGGCTATCAGGCGCCCCTGGCGACGCCGCAGCGCCCGGTTGGGCGCGCTGGCGGCAAGGCGTCGCGTGTTCAGGGCCGTGGCGTAGGCGTTCAACACGGGCTCTTCCGGCACCGCCAGCGCCCGGGTATACACGCGGATCAGCCCCCGCGTGAACGGCTCCGCCGGCAACACATCCAGGTTGTCGGTTTCCAGCGCAATCAGATTGTGGCGTGGAATCCTCGTGGCGCTCGAAACCGCCTCAAGGCTCATCCCGGCCTGGTCCCGCGCCGCGCGCAGCATTTCACCCATCGTCGCCATAGGGGATTATCGCGCGGCGGATAGACGGTATGCCCGGACCCTCAGGTTCGCTGAATGCTGAAGTCCGGCCGCGGCTTCAGGATGATCCCAAGTCCCGTCAGCCGTTCGTTGGCGTTAGCGATGTCCACGAACCGGTTAAGGAAGTCGTCCATGCCCGACCGCAACTCCTCGTTCACCGCTGCGCTATTGCCCTCGTGCTCGGTGACCAGCGAGTCGCGCCACGAAGCCAGCAACTGCGTCAGGCCCTCCTGCAGGATGGCGGCTACGAACTGATCCGCGAACTCGGGCACCCCCAGCCGGATATACGCGGTCAGGTCGGTCACGTCGTACTGGAACTGCACCACCAGATCTTCAGGCTCCGCCTCCGTCGGAAATATCAGCGTCACCGGCGCCGCTCGATCCGTCAGGTTGATCAGCCGTCGATCCGTCACCGGTTGCGGCCAGCTCCAGAAGAGTCCCGGGCCCTGCACGACGCTGAGCGTGCCCACGCCGGATTCCTCCGGCTGGTCGAATCCCTTACCCAGCGACAACACGCCGGCGCTGCCTGGAAACACCACCGCCTCGTTCTGAAGCAGGATCAGCGCGTCGTCGGCGCTCAACCGAAAGACCCCGGCGGCCAGGAACGTCACGACCGCCGCCAGGGCGCCCAGCAGCAGAATCGCCGGAACGGTCACGAACGTGGGCACGCGCGACCGTGAGGCCGGGTCGTAAGGCGACGTAATCGTGGCAATGTGCGCCGAGTTCCGCCGCGCGTATAGCCCTGGAATCAGGCGCCGCGGCGGGCGGCCGGCCCGGCGAAATTGGGCGGCCATGTCGGCTGCGAAGGCCTGCACCGCGTCCTGGTTGTAGTGGGCCGCCAATTGCTTCAGCCGGTCGAACCTCGTCGCCAGGCGCAGCGCCCGCTGGCCGTCGACCCGTGCCCGTCCGCCCATCAGGCTCCCGATGTCTGCCAGCAGCCCATCGGCGGCGGCCAGGAACGGCCCTGCGCCCTCGCGCACCTGCAGGTCGGCGACCCGCAGCGCGCCCTCGGCGCCGCGAGCCAGCGGGTGTGCCGCAACCCGTCCGCGGGCGCGGCGGATCAACCAACCGGACGGCAGCAGGGAGATGAGGACGGCCAGCGGCAGTCCGCCCAGGGAACCGCCGGCGCTGCCCAGGAAGTCGGCAACACTCGCTCCCACGGCCGGGACATTGCGAATCGGCACCGACATCAGCCCCAGCAGCGCCGCGACCAGGAACGGCAATCCCACCGCCGCGATCACGTGCACCCAGAGCCGCGCCCGGACATGGCGCCCTGAACGTCGCAGTTCCCGCACGGCCTTGGCTTCGATCCGATCCACGGCTGAGGTGTCGTCGGGACGCGCATCGACCCATAGGGTGCGAGCCGGAATCAGCACTCGCCCCGCCACTTGCCTGAGCCGGTGCCGGTCGTGCGCGATCAGCACCGAACCGTGCGGGCCCGCGGGAATCGGCACGTAGTCCAGCGGAATCGCCGCGGGATCGTCCCGTTCGGCCGTCATGCTCGCCATGGACGACGGTTCGGTCCGCATCTACAGCGTCTCCGGCGCCACGGCGGCCGGCCCGGCGATGAAGACGGCGCCGGCCGCTGCGGCCAGGGCCGCTGCGCGTTGGCTCGCCATCCGACCCACCGCCACGGCCGAAGCGCCAATCGCCCCGGTCCCGTGCGCCGCCCACGAAGCCAGCGTGCGGTCGGGCGGCTGCCCCGGGGTGGTCGCCAGCACCCCTGGCGCAAGCGAAAGAACGCCAGCCATGTGCAGGTCGTCGTTTTGCGGCGTCAGCAGGTTGATGCCGCGCCGGCGAATCTCATCCGCGGTGCGCTGCCCTTCGTCCTCGCCGATTCGCGCGCGCCGGTCGTCATGCCACCGTGCCTCGGACTGCTGGCCGTGCGCATGGAGGATCAAGGCGAGTTCCTGGGCCTCAATTGCCGCGCCCCCGTCGCGCAGGTCCAGCACAAACGACGGCTCAAAGGCGTTCAGCGATGCGCGCAAGGCGGCCCACGCCCGGGGCCGCAGCGGCGAGGCCAGCAACCGCAGGGCGGCGGGCAGGCCGAACGCCGGCTGCTCCGGCTGGGGAATGTCCCCAAACGCAGCGGGCTCCACCAGGTACAGCAGCAGCGCAACACGCGAGAGCAGCGACTGTCGGTCGCTGGCGGGCGTCCCGAACGCGCGCGCCACGGCCCGTCCGGCCGCCAGCACTGGCATCGTGAGTGTGTTGGGCGCCGCGTCGATCGCGATTCGGACCTCGGCCGCGGAGTCGCCGGCTGTCAACTCCAACAGGCGACCTTCCTGCAGGCCCCCGATGGGCCCTTCGTAGATCGTGCGCTGGGCATAGACGCCGGCCAGCTTCGAGGTCTCGTCCCGCCAGTCCGTCGGGCGCAGCAACCGGCGATAGCGCGACTCGTCAATCGGAATGTCAACGCGCACGCCCTCGGCAATCACGGCTCAACGCCCCCGCTATTTGAGACCTTTGCATAACCCTTCTTCCTCGGAGCCGCAGCCTCTTGCCTCTCCGGGGGGAGAGGCCGGCGCCGTCTTCGGCGGCGGGTGAGGGGTCTTCCGCGCAACCAACCTCGGGTTACGCAAAGGTCTCTACTTGGGATCATCCCGGTCCCCCGGTTGCCGCGGCCGGGGCTGGCAGCGCCAGCCGCCACGGGTTGTGCAGGGTCTCGTCCGCGACCCAGAAGCCGATGTGCGGCGGCAGTGTGGACGGGTGCATGCCCCCCGCCAGGGCCTCGTATACCTCGGCAACCTCGTCCAGCCCGTCCGCCCGCGCCAGCACCGCGCCCAGGGCGTAGGCCGCCGTGTCGTCGTCGACCTCCCGCATCGCGCGCTCGATACGCCCAAGTCCGGCGTGAGCGTCCGAGCTGACCAGCGGCGACTGCGCCGGCGCGGCCGGCGACTGGGCCACCGGCGTAGCCAGGCCAAGCAGCCATCGCAACCAGCGCCGGCCGGCCAGCAACCAGGCGCCCGCCAGCGCCGGAACCCAGTGCCCTCCGGAGGCGATGATGAGCGCCAGCCCCAACGCCACTTCCATCCAGATCATCATGCGTCCGCGGCGTCGCGACCCATCTCGCGGCGCGGCGTCTCCGGCCATGCGCGCATAGTCCACGGCCATCGTGGCGGCCCGCGCGGCCAGGGGCGCCGAAAACTGCTGGCTTTGCGGCTGGATCAGCGCAATGCGCCAGCCCCAGAACTGCGGGCTCCGGGATGGCGCCGCCTGCAGAATCGCGGCCGTCGAACGATCGGCTCGCAGCACATAGCCGTCACGAATCGGTACCGCCCAGCAGGCTAGGTTCATCATTGCGAGCGAGCTTCCAGGTACGTCAGCGGATGAGGCGCCGCCCATTGGCCGCGCGCTCGGGCCCGCAGCCGTGCCAGTCGGCCTTGTGGTGTGGAGACCTTGGGCGCGGCCGCCAGGGCTCGATAGAACCGTGCCGCCGCCGGCCAGCGCACACGGACTCGCGCCGCGCGCTCCAGGCGCATCAGGTCGCGCGGCTCGTTGGGCTGGTCGATAAACCGCCAGAGATCGCGCAGCCGCGCCAGCGAGTCCCCGTCGCGCCCAATGGCCGTTGTCGGCAGCAATTCGCCAACCTCCAGCGTTGCCCGTGCGCGTGCGCCGACCCGCCGCCGCGCCACCGCGCGCCAGGCCAAAAACAGGCCCGGAACGAATCCCAGCGGTACTGCCCAGGCCACCACCGCATGCACCGGCTCACGGTTCAGGAATAGAAACGCCAGCAGGACACCGACCACGCCCAGTTCAAGCAACCCCGTCAGCAGCGCCAGCAGCCACCGCCGGCCCTCCCCAGCCGTACGCACCGCGTGCGTAAACAGATCCGCCTCGACCCGCGCCCGGATTACCGCCAGTTCCCCCATCGAGAGCGGCAACCGGCTATACAGCGCGATCTGAAACGGTCCGGCCACGGCGTCCAACTGCCCGTAGTCGGCGTCGATCAGCACCACGCTCCCCGTGTCCGTGGGAACCACGAATGCGTCAATCAGTTGGGCGTTTGGATCGGAGTCCTGCACGGCGATAGAAGGCTCCAGCGGCGCCACGGCGCGCCACGACGACGGCGGCGCAAGTATCCGAGTGTATATCGCCGTCAAACCTGAAATTGGACCTAAACACACTGGCGCGTGGGAAGATGAAGCCATGCGTTTGCGACGACCCCGCACTCCCGCCGCCAGCTTCGACGTTTTGATCGTGGGTGCCGGCCACGCCGGTTGCGAGGCGGCCCTGGCCGCCGCGCGCATGGGCTGCCGCACCGCCCTGCTGAGCACCAGCCTCGGCACCGTCGCCCAGATGCCCTGCAACCCCTCCATCGGCGGCCCGGCCAAGGGCAACCTCGTCCGCGAGATTGACGCCCTCGGCGGCGAGATGGGCCGCAATACCGACCGCACCCAGATCCAGATCCGCGAGCTCAACACCAGCAAGGGCCCGGCCGTCCGCGCCCTCCGTGCCCAGTGCGACAAGCATGCCTACGGTCGGCTCATGCGGCGAGTGCTGGAGAGACAGCCCAACCTGACGCTCCTCGAAGCCCACGTAGCGGGCCTCATCTGGGATGCCGAACCCTCGGAAGGAGCGCCCGCTTGGCGCGTACGCGGCGTCCGAACGAGTGAGGGCGAGGAAATCCGCGCCCGTGCCACCGTCGTCACCACCGGGACATTCCTGCAGGGCCGGATCATCCTGGGCGACTCCGAATCCCCGGGCGGACGCCGCGGCGAACCGCCCGCCACGGCCCTATCCGAAGACCTGCGTCGGGCCGGCCTGGAACTCGGCCGCCTCAAGACCGGCACCCCGCCGCGTCTTGCCGCCGCCAGCATCGACTACAGCCGCACCCGCGTGCAGCACGGCAGCGAGCAGCCCCTCTGGTTCAGCTTCGATCCGCCGCCCCGCTCCGAGTGGCACGAGGCCGCGCCGGACCCCGTCTATCCCCACGTCCCGCCCCCCGGCTGGCGCACCCAGATGGCCTGCTACCAGGTCCACACCACGCCGCAAACCCACGATCTCATCCGCGACAACCTGCACCGCGCGCCCATGTACAACGGTTCGATCACCGCCTCCGGCCCGCGCTACTGCCCCTCCATCGAAGACAAGATCGTCCGATTCGCGCACAAGGACTCCCACTCCCTCTTCCTCGAACCCGAGGGGTTCCGGACCCATGAGGTCTACGTCCAGGGCGCCAACACCAGCCTGCCCGCCGAAGTGCAGCTCGCCATGATTCGCACTGTTCCTGGCCTGGAATCTGCAGAGATGCTTCGTCCCGGCTACGCCGTGGAGTACGACTTCGTCCACCCCCGCCAGCTTCGGCGCTCCCTCGAAGTCCGCAACGCCCGCGGCCTCTTTCTGGCCGGCCAGGTCAACGGCACCACCGGCTACGAAGAAGCCGCCGCCCAGGGCCTCATGGCCGGCATCAACGCCGCGCGCCAGTCACGCGGCGAGCCTGCCGTCGAGCTCGACCGTGCCCAGGCCTACATCGGCGTGATGATCGACGACCTCGTCACCAGTGAGCTCACCGAGCCCTACCGCCTCCACACCTCGCGTGCCGAGTACCGTCTGCTCCTCCGCCACGACAGCGCCGACCGCCGCCTCACCGAACTTGGACACGAAATCGGCCTCGCCTCGGATCGCCGTCTCGCCCGCCTCCGCCGCCAGCGCGACCGGTCCGACGCCACTCTGGCCTGGCTGGAGCGCCTCCGCGTGCCGGCCACGTCTGCGGTCAACGGACGCCTCCGCGACCTAGAACTGGCCCCGCTCCGCCAGACCACCCGCGGCCTCGAACTCCTGGCCCGCACCGGCATCACCTGCGACCTCATCGCCGAACTCGCGGGCGATCCCCCGCCTCCACCCGAGGCCGCCGCCCACGTCGAATTTGAGATCAAGTACGCCGGCTACATCCGCCAGCAGGAAGCCCAGGTCCGCCGTGCCGCCGCGATGGAAGATCACCGGATTCCGTCCGACCTGGCCTACCTCGACCTCCGCGCCTTGCGCACCGAGGCCCGCCACCGCCTCGAACGCTTCCGTCCCGCCACCGTTGGGCAGGCCGCCCGCCTCGAAGGCGTCACCCCATCCGACATCGCCGGCCTCCTCGTCTACCTCAAGCGCCACACCGAAACGGCTGACGCCGAGCGGCGCTAGTCGCGGGAAAGGCTCCGACCCTCGCCCGTTCACGAAAACGAGCGAGGGTCGGAAAGAAACGTGACCGGCGACCTACGGCATACGCCGCCTGATCCGCCGGATCACCGTGCGATGCACGCCCAGCGCGCCAAGCCCCAGCGCGCCAAGGACTGCCGCGATTGGGGCAACGATGATCCCTACGACAATGGCCGCGTTGGCCGCCCACTGCCCGATCCGCGTCAAGACCTCAACCGAATTGTCAACCGTCTCGCCGGGATCCCAGTCGTCGCTCTCACTCACGACGAACTCTCCGTCTTCGCCCTTGGGAATCGCGGTGATAAACGTCACGCGTCGGTTATCCACGCGCGCGCGGTCGCTCTCCGTGGACTCGATGGACGTTGCGAGCCATTGTCGTCCGGTATCGGCATCGAGCCGGACGACGTAGCTCACGCTGCCGCTGGCGCCGGGCGAAAGCTCGGGAAACTCCCAAACGATCTCATTCCGGTCGGTATCAAATCGCCCGCCCCGATTCGCTCGCATGAACGTCATGCCGGTGGGAAGCCGCTCGACCAGGCGCACGTCCCGCGCGTCCCCGTTACCTCGATTCGAGTAATTCAGCACCATCGTCAACTCTTGATCGATTTCAATCTCGAGGTCGGGGTCCTGCTGGAGGCTCAGGTCCACGAAGAACGGCAAGGTGACGCCGGCCTGGTCCTGTTCCGTGTTGCGAACATCGCTGTCCGTGCTCGCCTCGGCGCTCAGTCGCATCGCCTGGCCGTCACCCTCAAGGCGAACGCGCGTGCGAAGTTCGAGCGACTGACCCGGCGCCATTCGGTCGATCGTCCACACCACGCTATGCGTGGATTGGTCGTACTGCCCTGGCTTCGTCGCGTTCTGGAACACCAAACCCGGATCTAGCTGATCGCGCACGGTCACGTTCCGGAGTTCCACCGTCCCGTCATTGATCACGCTGATCGGAAACTCAACCGAGTCGTGCATGGAGTACTGGTCGGGCGCCCGCCGTTCCACCCGAAGGTCCGGGATCGGATGCAGATTGACCGTGACGGTCGACAGCGCCGCCTGGTCCGCCAGCACGTTCAGCTGACCCTGGAACGTCTCGATCTGTTCACGCACCTGGGCAACTTCGCGCTGCACGTCCAGCGTGTCCTTCACGGTCCTGGACGTCGCCATGATTTCCAGCAACTGCTGCTCGGTGGCCTGCGCGTTTCGCATCCGGGACTCGATGTCCGTAAACGCAGCCGTAACGTCCTGCCCGGTCACGTCCTCAGCCACCACCTCGCGCCCGTGAGCGCGCACACGTTCGACTGTCTCGTCAAAGCGCTCGGCCGGCACCCGCAACGTGATCGAACTGATCCGGTACGGCTCGTTGCCTCCGATTTTGGTGTGCGACACGAAGGCCCCGGGAATCGAAGCCACGATGCCGCGGATCGCCTTCACGCTGGTCGGCACGTCAGCCACCACGATGCCGATGCTGGCGGTGCGAATGACCTTGCGCGCGGAGTTCGGAACCTGCGTCTCAGCAGTCAGCAGCGAGCCGGTGGATGTCTGGCTCGGGGCGCCGTCCGCCGGCGCCGCCTCCTGGACGACCGAGCCCGTCTCCCCCGGATCCGTGGTCGCGACGGCGTCGAATTGGACCGCCTGCGTCACCACCTTTTCGACCTGTACCGACCTCTGAGCGGCCATTGGGGCGGCAGCGGCAGCTGGCATGGCAGCCGGCCGGGCCACCATCTTCTCAACGGCTGGTGGCTGTGCAGCCTGAGGGGGCTCGGCCGACGAACTTTCTCCGCATGACGCCACCAGCATCGCCGCCAACGGTATTGCCAATATCAGCGATCGTCTCGGTCCTCGCATCGCTAACCTCCTCGCCAGATACATGCTTCGGCGTCGCCCGACAGGTGCTGAGACTCCCTTACGTCGATGCCGGTGCATTGCACACCGTGCGCCATCGACGATGACCTCAACTTAGGAGACGCAACCCTGTCGGCACAACGTCACCTCGGCTCTGTCAGTACGGCTCCACAGATAACTACGCTAACCCGACGAGATTCGTTCCCTGCGTTCTGGGCTTCGTCTCTCACGACTGCACCGCGCGGCCGGGCCGAGCCTCCCGACCGCTGGCCTACGCTTATGCCTCCGAGCGGGTCCGCCGTTTCTTGATCGCCCGTACGCCCCGCCAGACCAGTACCCCAACCACCGCAAACGGCCCCGCCACGATCACCACCACGATCGCCGCATTCGCCAGGAAGCGCAGAACGTCCAGCAGCAGCCCCACCGCGCCCCGCGCCGTAGTCCCCGGCCCAAACACGTCCCGGCCCGCCACGTCTTCCGGCAGCGCCGTCAGGAACGTCACCACCCGATTGTCCACGTCGGCCCGGTCCTCGTCGGCCGACACGATCGTCGTCTCGGTCTCGAACCGTCCCTCGCTCCGCTCCACCCGCGCCTCGTAGAACACACCCTGACCCGAGTCCGGTGCCATGCGCGGAAACTCCCACACCACCGTCCGCGTGCCCTCGTCGTAGCGCCCGCCGCCCTCCGCGCGCACGAACGTCATGCCCTCCGGCAGGCGCTCCGTCAGCCGAACCTCCCGCGCGTCCCCGTTGCCGCGATTGTGGAAGTTGATGTAGTAGCTGACGTCCTGACCCACCGGGACCGACGCCTCGCCCTCCTTGAACACGCTCAGGTCCACGAAGAACGGCAGCGTCGCCTCCGCCCGGTCCTCATCCGGTTCGCGCACGACTCCGCTGGCCGTAATCGTCGCCGTCACCCGCATCGGCGAACCGTCGCCCTCCAGCCGCACCCGCGACCACACGTCTTGCGAGGTGTTTGCGCCCACCCGGTCGATCTCCCAGACCACGCTATGCGAGGCCGCCTCGTAGACCCCCGGCGACGACGCCCACTCAAACACCATCCCCGGCGCCAGCTGGTCCCGCACCACCACGTCGCGCAGGTCCACCGTGCCGTGATTGGCAATCGTGATCGGCATCTCGGCACTGCCGTGCATCACGTAGCCCTCGGGTGACAGCCGCTCGATCCGCAGGTCCGGCGCCGGGTGCAGCCGCACCGTGATCGTCGCCAGGTCCGTCTGATTCGCCAGCAGGTTCAACTGCCCCTGCAACACCTCGATGCGTGAGCGCACCTCCAGCAATTCCCGCTGCACCTCCAGCGTGTCGCTCACCGTCTGCGCCGTCGCCAGGATGTCCAGCAACTGCCGCTCCGTCGCCTCCGCCGTCCGCAGCCGCGCCTCCAGGTCGGTGAACTCCGCCGTCACGTCGCGCCCGCCTACGTCCTCGAACACCACCTCGCTGCCCTGCTCGCGCACCAGCCCCCGAACCTCGTCAAACCGCTCCACCGGCGCGCGCAGCGTCACCGTGCTGATCGACCGCGGATCGTCGTCCCGCACGTCCGCCGACGCCACAAACGCCCCGGGAATCCCGTCAACCAGCGCCTGCAACCGCCGCACCGCCTCCGCAATGTCCCCCACCACGATCCCAATCGTGGCGTCGCGAATCACCCGCCGCTCAGTCGCCGCGGCTTGGACGATGGACTCCTGGCTCTCCGACTCAACCTGCACCTTGGCCGCTGCCGGCGCGGCTGGCGCCGCCGAAGTGTCGGCAACCCGAATCACCGCCCGCTCCGCCGCCATCCCCATTGCCGTCGCCGTTTCGCGCGACATGCGATCGCTCTCCTGCACAACCATCGCCGCCGGCCCCTCCGGGGCCATCGCCATCGCGGGCGCGGCCATCGACCGCTCCTCGCTCTCCCCGCCAAACGGGGATTCCCCGCACGCCGCCAAACCCAGCGCGCCTACCACCAAAGCGGCCACCAACACTCGAAGTCCCCTCGGCATCACGCGCTCCTGTTGACGTTGACGTTCGGAATGAGGCCACCGGGCGCTGCCCGTGGACCCTTCCTCGTCAAGACTAACGGCGCCACCGTGTATTCGTATCGACTCACATCAACCGCTCCAAGTGGCGCTGTACAAGTGACTACGCCGCCCAACCGCAAATCGTTCCCTCGCCCTTGGTCCGTCCTACCGACTGACCAATGTGGCCGCCAACCCGTACAAGTCAGCCAAATCCCCCCGCCCAATCGCCCGAAACCGCCCCTGCGCCTCTTCCAGCGACACCGTCAGCACCTCAACCACATCCTCGCCGTCCCCAATCGTCGGCTCGCTCACCAGTGCCACCTGCCCCACCCCCACCAGCCGCTGAAACCTCGGGTGCGGCAAATGCGGCCGGTAGGGCGCCTCCGCCGTCGAAACGCAATCCCACACCCCGAACGGCCTGAACGACAAAAGCCTCGCCCCCGCCTCTTCCATCAGCTCCCGCCGCAGCGCCGCTTCTATCGACTCCCCCGGCTCCCGCGTCCCTCCCGGCACCTCCACCCGCCCGTCCACCATCGCCAGCACCACCCAACCCGCTGACGTAAAGGGCACGACGTTCACGTTGCCGACCAATTCGTCCGAAGGCGCCTTGTCAATCCGTCGAAACTTCGCCGAAGCGAATCCCCAGTCCGCTGGCGCAAACAACCCCGGAAACCGCGTGGCCTCGCTACCCGCCGCCGTTCTCCCCGTCGCGCCCATCCGCCAGCCGCGCCACTCGCAGCAGGTCCACGCCCTCGTCCATCCGCATGATGATTACCCCGGCCGCCGCCCGCTTGATCGGGCGGACGTTCCCCAGCCCGCAGCGCATCACCTGCCCGTCCGACGACACCAGCGCAATCTCCTCGTTCTCCGCCAGCAACCGGCGCGCGTCCGCCACCTGGCCGGTCTTCTCGCTCAGGATGATCGACTTCAGCCCCTGCCCGCCGCGGCCCTGCGGTCGGAACTCGCTCACGGCCACCTTCTTGCCGAAGCCATTGGCCGTCACCAGCAGCACGAACCCGTCGTCCTTCGTCAGGTCCATCGCCGCCACTTCGTCGTCGTCCGCGAGCCGGATAGCACGCACGCCTCCGCTGGTCCGGCCGCTGGCTCGTATCGAATCCAGCGCAAACCGGATCGACATCCCGTTCCGCGTAAAGAACATCGCGTGCGTCTCATCCGTCGCCAGCCGCACCCACACCAGCTCGTCGTCCTCGTCCAGGTCCATCGCCAGCAGCCCGGTCGTCCGGATCGACACGAACTGCGTCAGCGCGCTCCGCTTCACTTCGCCCTTGCGGGTCCCGAACACCAGGTAGTCGCCCGCCTCGAAATTAGGAATCGCCAGCACCGCCGTCGCCCGCTCGCCCTGCTCGATCGCCAGCAGGTTGATCAGGTTGTGTCCCTGCGCGTCGCGCCCCTGCTCCGGCAGTTCGTACGCCCGCAGCCGGTACACCTTCCCCCGGTTCGTAAAGAACAGCAGGTGGTCGTGCGTATTCGCCACCAGGAAATGTTCCACCACCCCGCCCGTCTTGCTGCGGAAGCCGCGGATGCCCTTGCCGCCCCGGCCCTGCCGTCGGTAGGTGTTGGCCGGCACCCGTTTCACGTAGCCGCGCGACGACATCGTGATCAGGCAGTCCCGATCCTCCACCAGGTCTTCCTCGTTGAATTCGCCTGACGCCTCGCGCTGGATCTGCGTCAAGCGCTCGTTACCGAAGCGTTTGACTACCTCGCGCGTCTCCTCGCGAATGATCCCCAGCACCCGCGACTCGTCCGCCAGGATGTCCTGCAGGTCCCGGATCGTCGCCCGTACTTCTTCCAGTTCGGCCAGGATCTGCTCGCGCTCCAGCCGCACCAGCCGCCGCAACTGCATGTCCAGGATCGCGTTCGCCTGGATCTCGGTCAGACCGAACTCTTGCATCAGGCCGTTGCGGGCCTCCTCGGTGTCGTCCGCCCCGCGAATGATCCTGATCACCTTGTCGATGTCCGCCAGCGCGATCACATAGCCTTCCAGCAAGTGCTCCCGCGCCTGGGCCTTCTTGAGGTCGAACTGGGTCCGTCGCCGCACCACCGTCTGCCGGTGCTGCACAAAGAGTTCGACGAACCGCCGCAACGGCAGCTGCTCCGGCTGCCCATCCACCAGCGCCAGGTTGTTGATGCTGAACGTCGACTGCAGCGCCGTGTGCTTATACAGCTGATTCAGCACCGCCGCCGGTCGTGCGTCCCCGCGCAACTCAACGACCACCCGCATGCCATGACGGTCCGACTCGTCGCGGATGTCACGCACGCCGACAACTTTCTTGTCTCGCACTAGTGTGGCGATCTTCTCCACCAGCTTCGACTTGTTCACCAGGTAGGGAATCTCCGACACCACCAGCGCCATCGTCGTTCCGCGCACTTCCTCTACGTTCACCACCGCCCGCACGCTGATCCGCCCCCGACCCTGCGTATACGCCTGCTCGATCCCCTCCGCCCCCACGATGATCCCGCCGGTTGGGAAATCCGGCCCTCGCACGAACCGCATCAGGTCCCGCGAGGTCGCCTCCGGGTTCTCGATGTAGTGCTCGATCGCCCGCCCCACCTCGCGCAGGTTGTGCGGCGGAATACTCGTCGCCATCCCCACCGCGATGCCCGTGGACCCATTGATCAGCAGGTTCGGCACAACCGACGGCAGAACCTCCGGCATCTCCGCCGTGCCGTCGAAGTTGTCGACGAACTCCACGGTGTCCCGGTCCAGGTCGTCCAGCATCGCCGCCGCAATCGGCGTCAGCCGCGCTTCCGTGTAGCGCATCGCCGCCGCCGGGTCGCCGTCCACCGACCCGAAATTGCCCTGCCCGTCCACCAGCGGATACCGGATCGAAAACGGCTGCGCCATGCGCACCAGCGCGTCATACAGCGCCTGGTCGCCGTGCGGGTGGTACTTCCCCATCGTGTCGCCCACCACCCGCGCCGCCTTGCGGTACGCCGCGTTCGGCGTGGCCGAAATCTCCTCCATCGAGTACAGCAGCCGCCGGTGCACCGGCTTCAGCCCGTCGCGCACGTCCGGAATCGCCCGCGCGACGATCGTGCTCATCGCATAGTCGATATACGAGGTCTCCATCTCCTCGACAATGTCGACTTCCCGAATCCCGTCGCCCCCCACAAACTCCTCCGTCACGCCCCTCCACTCCCCTCGTCAAAGACGTCTGGCTGCTCTACTCCCTCTCCCAGTGGACGAGGGTTGGGCTGTGCGTCTTCCGGGCAACCACCGCCGGTTAGGCAACGATCTCTCCTGCGCGAGAGGGCTGGGGTGAGGGATCGTCCGCGCAACCACCGAACCCACGCAGAGCCGCCTCTTCCTCCCTCTCCCTTGAGGGAGAGGGTGGGGGTGAGGGTGGCTGCCGGCCCGAGCAACCTCGCAACGTCACCAGCAACCCGCGCCGGAACGCCCGCCCTTCTTCTCCTGAGACTCTTGAAAACCCCCGGCTTCCACAACGCTGCGGCCGCTCTTCCTCCCTCTCCCCGTGGGAGAGGGTTGGGGTGTGGGTCTTCCGGCCAACCACCGCCGGTTAGGCAACGATCTCTCGTGCGCGAGAGGGCTAGGGTGAGGGGGCTTCCGCGCAACCGCCGAACCCACACTGAGCCGCCTCTTCCTCCCTCTCCCTTGAGGGAGAGGGTTGGGGTGAGGGTGGCTGCCGGCCCGAGCAACCTCGCAACGTCACCAGCAACCCGCACCGGAACGCCCGCCCTTCTTCTCCTGAGGCTCTTGTAAACCCCCGGCGTCCTCGAAGCTGCGGCCGCTCTTCCTCCCTCTCCCCGTGGGAGAGGGTTGGGGTGAGGGTCTTCCGGTCGTGGACTGACGGACACCAAAGCGCCCATTCTTCGTCCCAAACGAACGTGCATGTCGGCCCTATCCCTCATCATCCGCCCGCTCAAAATCCCCACTCACCCCGCCCGTCTTCCGCACCAGCCGCACGTCCGCAATCCGCATCCCTCGATCCACCGCCTTACACATGTCATACACCGCCAGCGCCGCCACCGAAACCGCCGTCAGCGCCTCCATCTCAACCCCCGTCCGGCCCACCGTCCGCACCGTGGCTTCAATCGCCAGTGAATCCTCATCCTCCGGCGCCAAGGAAACGTCCACCGCGCTTAGAGGCAACGGGTGGCACAGCGGAATCAGGTCCGCCGTCCGTTTGGCCGCCATCAGCCCGGCCAGCCGCGCCACCCCCAGCACGTCGCCCTTGGGAAGGTCCGATTCCTCGCCGGCCATCTGCTCGCGAATCATCGCCAGCGTCGCCGGCTGCATCACCACCCGGCCCCGCGCCACCGCGGTTCGGTCCGTCTCCGACTTAGCCGACACATCCACCATCCGAGCGGACCCATCCGCGTCGAAATGCGTGAACGAAGGCTTGGCCAATCCGGTGGTTAAGTCCCTGCGCCCCAGGAGAAACGACCTGTCCCCATTCTACCGCGCGCCCCCCACCGGCACTCGGTTCCGCGCGAGCTCTAGCCGTTCGCGGCGAGTCCGCACCCGGCTTTTTTCAGGGGCCTGCCTCGGAGCAAATTCCGCACGACCCAAGCCGTCCCCTCGCTGCTCTCACTTCTTCCCTTCGTGGTCAACGCCGCCTCCGCTGTGTGGCATAAGCGCCGGCGCCAGAGTGCCCCTGCCGTCCCACGCCATCGCCCATGGGTGCATGCGCTCAGCCGCCGGAGGCTTGGCGAAAGGCGCGGGACGCCAATGCTTGAATGATATGGTTCAGCCATACCCTCGCCCCACGGCCAGCCCGCAATGAAGACCACGCTGAACCTGAACGATCAAGTCCTGCGCCAGGCCAAGCGGCGGGCGGCGCGCGACGGGATCACGCTGACCCGATTCGTTGAGGACGCCCTGCGCGCACGCCTGGCGGGTCCACGCGGCCGCAAGCCGCCCTTCCGTCTGGAGCTGGAGACTGTTACTGGAACGGCACCCCCCACCGTCGACATTGCGGATCGCGACGCGCTCTACAACGTCATTGACCGCGCGTGATCGCCATCGACACCAACGTGCTGATATATGCCCACCGGGGCGAGACCGACTGGCATCACCTGGCCGTATCGCGGCTGGTTGCGTTGGCCGAGGGCGCCGAGCGATGGGGCCTGCCCGTGTTTTGCCTTACCGAGTTCCTGCGGGTCACCACCCACGAACGCGTGTTTCGGCCGCCGTCCACGCTTGAGCAAGCCACGGCGTTTATCAGCGGACTCGCGAAGGCTCCCAGCTGCGAGGTCGTGCGGCCCGGTCCTGGGTTCCTCGAACTTCTGGCGGAAACCGCGCGCCAGGCCAACGCCCGCGGCAACCTGATCTTTGATGCGCAGATCGCCGCCCTGTGCCTGGAACACGGCATCGACACGGTGCTTACGAACGACCGCGACTTCAGTCGCTTCAAGCACTTGCGCGTCCAAACGCTCGACTAGCGGCCGGCGTTCCTTCGGTACCTACGCGAGCGCCACCGCGGCGCCTCAGACGCGTCCGCCGTCCTCGCAAACCCGTCCCAGGCTCCGCCTTCTGTAAGAGTGGCCCGCCTAGCCGTTCGGCCCCACCCCGGACTCGCTTCACCGCGGTACGGTCCGTCTCCGACTTAGCCGACACGTCCACAATCCGAGCGGCCCCATCCGCGTCGAAGTGCGTAAACGAATGCCTGGCTAATCCGGTGGTTAAGTCCCTGCGCCCCAGGAGAAACGATCTGTCCCATTCTGCCGCGCCCCCCGGCATTCGGGGGTGGACAAACTCAGATAGACTAGTCTTCAGTCTAGTCAGTTCAGGATCCGTCTGAAGCCGGCCCGGAGGAATGCATGGACAACGTGTGGCAGGTACAGGAAGCCAAGGCGCGATTCAGCGAACTGCTGGCAACCAGCATCGCCGAAGGACCGCAGATCGTGACCAGGCGAGGCGTCGAAACCGCCGTACTCGTCCCCATTGAGCACTGGCGACGCCTTGAGCGCCTTACCCGCCCCAACCTCAAGGAACTGCTGCTCGCGCCCGAACCGCGCACCGAAACTCTCACCCCGCCGCGACGTCAACTCCCACGTCGTGCCGTCCCGCAGTTCGACTAGCGTGTACCTGCTCGACACGAACGTCGTCTCTGAACTGCGTCGCCCGCGTCCCAACCCGGCCGTCCTCGACTGGATTCAGTCGGAGCCCGCCGATCACCTCTACCTGTCCGCCGTCACCGTCGGTGAGATCCAGGCTGGCATCGAGATCACCCGTGAGCAGGACCCCGCCAGGGCGGAGCAACTGGAAGCCTGGCTCGACCGAGTGCAATTGAGCTACGACGTACTGGCCGTAGACGCCCCTGCCTTTCGGATCTGGGCCAGGCTCATGCACCGCCAGTCCGACACCCTCATGCAGGACGCCCTCATAGCCGCCGTCGCCACCGTCCACCGCCTCACCGTCGTCACCCGCAACACCCGCGACTTCCACCACCTCCACGTCCCCACCCTCAACCCCTTCCAGCCACACTCGCACCAAGCTGTCCCCTGAGTGCAATGCGCCGTGGTGTTCCAGTAGACATCGGAGCCTCGTGTACAGCGATATGCCGCGCTCCCTAGCCCGGACGGAGCAGCAAGAGACACGAGCCTCGATTACTTCGTGCGGGGTTGTCCGTTTGCCACGCGGATAGCGAAGCGTGTCCCCGGACGCTGGCCGCGGCGAGATGTCGCCCCAGCCAAGAGCGCGCGCGACCACGCAGTTCCATCACCGACCGTCGCATTGGCCTTCGGAGAAGCTTCGCTTGAACTCGTCGAACGGCCGGACTCTCCCAAGATCCGCGAATCGAGCGACCGCTTCGCACCTCCCTGGTCGGACAACCGTCCGCCAGTCACAAGCCCGTTGCCCTGACTGGAATTCGTACACCTGCCGCTTGTACCGGACAATCGTTGCTCGGCCGCACATATCCGGCCGTCGGTTCGAACACTCTAACTAGGTAGGGAAAATCCAGATGCGCTTTCCAGTGTTTTTCATGGCCTGCCAACATGGCCACGCTACCCACAGGGAATCCTGATTCCGACAATCGCGCCCGCACTCTTGGCCCACACGCTGGTCTTGACGCTGACGTCCATCTGGAAGAATCGGCGCATTGCTGCGTGCGTGCTGCTCGCCTTTGCGACTGCAGCCACACTACTCTCTTCGTGCGGTCCGCCGGCGCCAGCGGCTTCTCCCGCTTCGCCAACACCAACCACGCCAGTCGTCGCTTCAGCGGTCGGGACTCCGTCCGCGACGACTCCTTCCGTCGAAAACTCGAGACCACCCACCACCTCGCCGGCGACCCGACCGGCGGCAACAGCCGCACCGGCCCCAACCAGCGGCCTCGCGCCGAGCCCTCGCCCAACCGCTGGCCCCTCGCCGAGTCCGTTGCCAACCGCTTCGCCGACGCCCACGCTCGCCGTCACAGCCAATCCACCTGAACAAGCTCACGCGCGGCAGATCGGATTCGACCTGGGCGATCGCAGCTTCTACGAAGCCACTTGGCGAGATGTATTCGAAACCCTCTCCCCGCCCGAGCAATCGTGCATACGGAATGAACTGGACGCGGGACAGCTGACCTCCGCACTCCAAGGCCCCCTACTCCGGTTCTTTACGTTTCCGGCGCCCTGGCAAGTGGCCTTCTTTCGCTGTCTCGACCACGAGACCGGTCTGTTCTTGCTGATCTATTGGCTGGGCGAAGGATCGGAAGGGAGCACCGCCAACAGCATCAGTTGCGCACAAGCCTCGCTGGATGAAGGCGACGTTGTGAACTATGTCGCTGGCACTCTTCTTGATGCCGATCCTGACGACGTTAACTTATCCAGAGCCGTGTATCGCAGCCTGCTCGAATGCAACATACGACCGCTTCGCGACCAACAGCCTCACTCCGGTGGCGGTGGAACGAAAGTTACAGATTTGTGCATCTACAGCAGGTTCAGCGAAACACTCCAAGCATTGATGCTGGGACGGACGCCTGAAGACATCTCCCAGTCGTTGCAAGAACAGGTATTTGCCTGCCTGGAAGCTGACTCCGTGGCGCGACTCTTGTTCGCGGTGCTTCCTACGGCGGCAGGTGGCGTTCTTCCGGAGCAAGAGGACTGCGTGCGAAATATGTTCGATGATGCCGCAATTGCTCGCGGCATATTGTTCCCATCCAATCCAGACCGAGCAGCAGCCACCCAGGAACTAGTCGATGGACTGCGCACCTGCATTCCAGAGCTTGAGCTATCTGGCGAAGACGCACATCCGGTGGAACGTTATATGGAGCATTGGAGTTCCAACGAAAGTTCGTGCCTGACCGTCGAAGTCGGAGAGACGTTCTTGGATCTGGTATTGGGCAAGCCGTTTCGGCCGGACCCGGAAATCGTCATGACGGTGCAGAGTTGCTTCGTACTTCCAACGGCCGCGGCAATATCGCTGGCAATCGTTTCCCAGGAGCTTGATGGACTAACCGGTGAACACCAGACGTGTGTCCAGTCGCTTCTCGCCGACACAGAATTTGAGATCGCGCTGCTGCCTGGCCAAAGGCTGGCAAGCTCCCCTGAATTTCAGGATTTTGCTTCGGGTTATCGCGCCTGTATTGCGGACGCGATCGCCTCAGGCGAGAAAACAACCGACGACCATCCAAGCGGTGTACTGCCACTTTGGCGATTCTCGACCGGCGGCACAATCGCATGGGCCCCATCCGTAAATGACGGTGTGGCGTACGTCGTATCCGATGACCAAATCGTCTACGCCATTGACGCTGGAACGGGCGAAGGAATGTGGACCTTTGACGCTGGCGGCGAAGTGAGATCCCCGCCGGTTATCGCCGATGGCGTGCTCTACGTCGAATCCACAAGCCACGTCAATGGGTTGAATCAAGTCCATGCGTTAAATGTGTCCACCGGCGAACTGTTCTGGCGTTTCGATGCCGGACCTGAAGCGCAGCCCATGCCAACTGTCGGAGACGGGCTTATCTATGTCAACGTGCGGGTTGGCAACGCACTTAACACGCACGCCTTGGAAGCGCGTTCGGGCAAGGTCATCTGGATCGCCGACGTACCGATTTCTATCGTAAACAGACTTCGCCCGACAGTCATCGGGTCCCGGATTTTCATTGCCGCCTTAGGGAATAAATTGCACGCGCTGGACTCGGCCACGGGCGCAGTCGCGTGGACATTCGCTCCGGACTTTTATATAGCGGCTCCACCCGTGACTGCAGCAGGACGAGTCTTCCTCACTGCGGGAACCAGCATTTACGCGCTCGATGAAGTCACCGGGAGACTAATCTGGCAGCATGACTTCTCCTGGTCGTTTTGGCCTGACGGTCAGTTCTTGTCTCACGACATTCGGCCGATTGTCGACGAAGACACGGTCTACTTCACAGCCGGCAAAAGCATATATCGCCTGGATGCGGCAACGGGTGAGGTCCTTTGGTCATTTCAGGTGGGTGGATCAATCGCGACCCCTCCGGCGATCGAGCAGGGAATCGTGTACATCGCTTCGACAGGGAATCAGATATTCGCCAATGATCCATCAAAAGCTCACTACAAGCCTGAAGAGATCGTCTGGGGTATCGACCTCGGCAACGAGACGCTACACAGTCCGACGGTGGCCAGTGGTGTCCTTTATGCCCAATCCAGCGACGGAACACTCAAGGCATTCGACGGGGCCACTGGATACCTGCTTTGGGAATCTAACGTCGGTGACTTTCCTGACAATCCATCCTACACCGCAGTGGACAATACCGTGTATTCAGCAACCTCGGATGGCAGTGTATTTGCTATCGCTACGTCTCCAATTCCTGTCCCCACTGAGATGCAGGATGTGCCGGAGACGCGTGAGTCTGAACAACCTCAAGTACCGCTAACTGCACAAACATCTGATGACCTGGCAAGCCAGGACTTTGACACGTATTCGATGGCATTTAACGACGATGGCGCAAGCATCAACGCAAATCGAAGCGGATATGAGCTGACCATGGCTGCGAATTGGGAACCACCCAAGAACCTCGTGCAGTGGACGCCGGACGGATCGCGAATTCTCTTCGGCGTGGGTCCGAAGATATTTCAAGTGCAGGCGGATGGATCGGGACTTCGGCACCTCGTCGACGCCAGCACTCACATGCGCCAGGTCGCCGGAGCGGCATACGAAGACTGGGCGCTGCACGCCATCCAGATCTCGCCGGACGGGAAGAATCTGGCCTATTCAACGTTCGAACATCCGGATCGCCCCGCAGGTCGTTCGCTGCCAGACGCGTTTGAATACGAGATTGGAACACTGCAGATTGACGGAGAGCATCGGAAGTCGTTAACGAGAAACTACGCTTATGATGACTATCCGGCCTGGTCTCCCGATGGCTCGCGGGTTGCATTTGTTCAGTGGGATTTTGACTCGGGCTACGGCATACGGACTGTCAATACGGACGGCACAGAAGAATCTGTAGCAGTTCCGGGCTATCTGCTGCCTCGTGCCGCCACGCATAGGCAGACGCCTGTCTGGTCGCCCAATGGCCGGTATCTTGCGTTTGTGGGTGTCGAGAGAGAATTAGGACTTGGCCGGGCCATCTACACAGTCGGAGCCGACGGTTCGGACCTGCGGTTTCTGACGGAAACAGCAAGCCCCGCATCATGGTCGCCAGATGGCAAGCGAATAGCCTTCGCTAAACCGGACGGCGACAAGCTGGCACTCTTTACGATCGCCGCGGACGGTTCTGACGTACAGCGAATCACCACCGTCGAACTGTCCAACGATCGGTTGAAGTACATCGCTGTCAACTATGAGCGAGACCCACCGGGTTCGTCCGGTTACAACGCAAGCAATGGATGGCAACCGCCGAACTTTGAGTCCTTGGATCCTGCGAGCATATGGTTGGAGACTCTGGCTTGGTCAGCGGACGGATCGATGATCTTGTATAGCTGCGGAGCGTTGCTCTGCGTGGTAGCAACGAACGGTTCACCGATAGGCGCGTCGCCGTTTACGCTCAAGAACGGCATGGTCGGAGCCTGGTCGCCTGACGGGTCGCGCATCGTGGTCGCCAAGCTTGAGCTGCCTCGACCGGCCTACGACGACGGAATCGCACTCTTCAGCACGGCGCCTGACGGGACTGACGTCCGAATCCTGCTCCGGCACGACTCGGAAGGCGATCTTCACCCGTTGGGATCCAGCCGCGAGCACGCGCCTGCGGCGACCATCGGCTGCGCCGCTGGCCCTGCCGTACCCAATCCATCTGCCAACCCGAACCTGGTGCGAGACTGTCAGACCCTGCTGACGATTCGCGACACGCTTGCCGCGTCGCCGCCCTTGAATTGGAGTGGAGACCTCCCGATCACTGACTGGGAGGGCGTGGAAGTCGGCGGCGCCCCACTACGTGTACTGCGGCTCAAGCTCCCCCAGCGCGCCCTCAGCGGCGTAATCCCAGCCCAGCTGAGCTCTCTCACGCAACTTCAGGAGCTGGATCTCAGCTGGAATTTCCTGAGCGGTCCCATACCTTCGGAGTTGAGCAGCCTGGAGAATCTCCAATCGCTTCAGCTACACGCCAACTACCTCAGCGGCTACATTCCGCCTGCTCTAGGTCGCCTCACCCACCTGACTCTCCTGTCGCTTAGTTCCAACTTCCTCCAGGGCCCGATTCCCGTGGAGCTTGCTGGCCTGACACAGTTAGAGTTCCTTGATCTGGGATCAGCTCTGCTAACAGGACACATCCCCGTAGAGCTCACTCGCCTCACCAACTTGCGATACCTCAACCTCGCAGGCAATCACTTAACCGGGACAATTCCTCCGGCTCTCGGCGATATACTCTTCCTCGACTCCCTGGTTCTTAGCCAGAATCAACTTACGGGTAACATTCCGCCGGAACTTGGACGGCTTCTATACCTCGGTGTACTCAAGCTAAACCACAATCAACTCACCGGACCGATTCCCTCTCAGCTTGGCAATCTGACGAATCTGCGCGAGTTGATGCTCAGCCACAATCAGTTGGACGGAACAATACCTGCCGAATTCGGGCAATTCTCAACCCTATGGCATCTACATCTCAACGACAACCAGCTAACAGGTGAGATTCCGGCTGAACTCGGCAATGTGACGTCAATGACCGAGTTGTATCTGCAAAACAACGGCTTGACCGGTCCGATCCCTCCGGCGATTGGACGACTCCACGAGCTCCAATACTTGAATGCAAGCGGGAATCGTCTATCGGGCTCACTTCCCCCGGAAATCGGAGAACTATCTTCACTGTCTAGTTTAGATCTAAGTGACAATCAGATTGGCGGTCTCATTCCGCCTGAAATCGGACAATTGTCCGCTTTATTTACATTGAGGCTAGACAACAATAGATTTTCCGGAAGCATTCCTTCAACCCTGGATCAACTTACAAATGTATGGGCGATATACCTCCACGACAACGAGTTGACAGGCCAGATTCCGGAAGAACTGGGCAATCTGGCGCAACTGTCGTGGCTCTACTTGCACGGCAATCAATTGACCGGTGAGATTCCCCTCAGTCTCGGAGGGCTCTTTGAGCTACGGCATTTGAATCTCTCCGGCAATAGGCTGACCGGGAACATACCCGGGGTACTCGGGCAGCTACGGCGTTTGGATATTCTGAATCTGTCTGGGAATCAGTTAACCGGTCCTATCTCGCCATCGCTGGGATCGATTCCCCTGTTAGACGAATTGGATCTGTCTGACAATCAACTGGCAGGATCGATCCCGCTTGAGCTGGCATGGAACCCAGGCCTGGACACGCTGAACCTCGCCAATAATCAATTGACCGGATCTATACCGGGCGATCTTGGTTACGTGTCCTACCTGCGCGTGCTGAACCTTGAGGGCAATCAGTTGACGGGAGAGATTCCTCCGGAATTCGAGCGGCTCTTCCGACTTGAGGAGATTGGTCTTGTCGGCAATAGGATTTCGGGCTGTCTTCCGACCAATCTGAGGTTCGCGGTGATTCACGGATTTGAGGACTTGGGGCTTGGCTACTGTTCGCCGTAGGTGGATTTGGATGTACAGGTTGGCAGCATGCGTGCATTCGAATCCCCTTCACCAGCCAATCGGGAATCGCCCCCCACCATCGCGGTAGCGTCTCCGTCGAAGCTACAGCCGTCCACAACGCAAACGCCGGCAAGCTCGGACCGGGCAGTGCTCGAAACCTCGTACCGCGCCACCGACGGTCCCAACTGGACGAAGAGCCGCAATTGGCTGAGCGACGCCGCCATCGTTCACCAGCTCTGGGGCGCGCTCTCCAACGCATGCACTGATTGCACTGCTGGCATTGCCATCATTGCCAGCACCCGCCATCCCCGGCCCCGGCCCACCCTCCGGCCCCAGCAGCCAGACGCCATCCGGCGTCCCCGGAGAACCTGCCCTGAGCCTGCCCAAGCCTGTCCTGAGCTTGTCGAAGGAGGGGAACCCGGCACCCCGATCAGTCTCGCCCCGCACCCGGCGTTTCTGGTGAGCCCGTCGCACTACACCCAGACCGCCCAGCCGGACCACAGGCTCCCAATTCCCGCTTGCAACCGTTCGTGGTGAGCCGGTGCGAAGTCCTCGAAGCGCCGTGTCGAACCACCACCCCGGCTGCAACTCGCACCCCAATCTCTCCTCCCACTCTTGCCCGTCGTAACCATCCAGTGTACACTGGATGCACCCGACCCACATCCATTCCCCGAACCCTCCATGCTCGCCCGCTGCCTCCGACGGCTCACCTCCCTCACGCCCCGGCGCCGCCCCCGCCTGTTCCGCACCTTGCGTGGAGACCCTTCGCTGCCCGTCCCCTTCCGATCTCACCTCTCTGCCCTCTGCCCCCTCCCCGTCTTGCCCTTCTCATTCCTCGCTTCACCCCCCGGCTTGTCTCACTCCTCTGCCCTCTTCCCTCTCCCCTTCCGCCCTCCCACCCGCCCAAAAAATCCGCCCAAACTGTCTCTGGCCAGCCGGCCCCCTCTGGGGGCCGGCTGGCCAGAGACAGTTGCCCCCTTGACCCCCCCCCCCAATACCCCGCCCCGCCCCCCCCCCCCCCCCCGGGCACACACCCCCCAACGCCCCCCCAG
>JAJDZD010000048.1 GCA_022824865.1 Chloroflexota bacterium
TGTAGGCCATCGGGCCAGCGGGTCTCAACGAACCACGCTTCGGCGGCTTCGTCGGACGGGAACATCTTCGTGATCTGCACCAGGGAGAGGCCCTTGCGGGTGGCCCGTCCTGGCCCCTTGCTCGACATGTTCCGGTTCATCGCTCACCCCTTCTGATTTATGCAAGTATACTAGCCGCTTCTCGAAGTGGTGTCAAGCGTTATGATGCGCCCCACGCGAACGCCCGGGAGGTGAGCGGCGTTCATCGGTTGAAGGGAGCATCCGATGGCGGCTGACGTAACGATTGACGACCTGCTACAGGGCATCGAACACAAGTTCGTTCAGCGGGACGAATTCGCCCGGCTCACCCGCGTCGCGTACTTCACGGCGGGCGTGGCTTTGGCCAACACCATCATGTCCGCCGTGATTCTGATCGCACTCTTGAGCGGCTAGTCGCTTCCAGGTGGCGGGCCGGGTCGCGCGGTGTGTGCCGCAAACGCGCCCGGCCCGCGCGCCGCACGATACGGCCTTTGGCTAGCCATCGCTATAAGCCCCAACTGATGACAGCGCCGGACGCCCGCCCCCAAGGCCGCCAATAGACTCCGGGTTCCCGCCCGCTCCCGGAATCGCCTGTCGCTTGTCGTCGCAGATTCCGGTGATGCCTTTTAACATGGCAGCGACCGCCCGCGGGCGGTCGCTATCCCAGCCGCCGAAGAGACTGGGGGGGTTACGGAGCAGGTGCCACATGCTCCCCGCAACTACACTTTCTCACCGACCCGGGACATCGTCAATACTCGAGTCGGGCCCGCCTGCTCGCTGCTAGGCTTGCGCCCACCGGTCCAGTGTCGGCTTTCCCAAAGAAGATGCGGGGCATGACGCAGGTGACCGACCGCTGGCTCACCCCCGGCCCGCAGCCCAACGGCCTGCAGGCGGCTGACGACGGCCTGTGGGTGATCGATCAGGACGACTGTCACCTCTACAAGCTGGACTACGCGGACGGTTCGGTGTTGGCGCGCGTACCGACCGAGACCAGCCACGCCAGCGGCGTCACCATTGGCGGCGGGCACCTCTGGGTCTCGTCAACCTTCGGGTCCCGCATCTTCAAGCTGAACGACGACGGGACGACCGTGGCCCACTACGACACTCCGGGCAAGGGCGTCGTGGCTTTCGTCGACCAGGCCAACGCCCAGGTCACCGGCGCGCACGGCCTGCAGTGGGTGGACGATCGCCACATGTGGATGGCCGTGCCGCCGGCCCAGCATCTGTTCCTGGTTGACCCACGCGACATGTCGGTGCATCGCTCAATCCCCACGCCCAGCCACCGCCCTCACGGCGTCTTCGTCGCCGACGGCCACGTCTGGTGCTCCGACGTGGGACTGCGCCAGATCCATAAGCTCGACCCGGCCACCGGCGAAATCCGGGCCGCGATCGACGTGCCCGACCCCGAAGTCCACGGCATGACCCTGCACAACGACCAAATCTGGTTCTGCTGCGCCGTCACCCGGCGCGTCTGCACCGTTCCGCTGCCCGCGTAATCAGTAAACCCCGGCGGCCGATTGGTGGCTACGGCAGCCCCAACCATTCGCGACTGAAGCGCGCCCAGCGCAGCTGCTCGTACTCGCCCACGCTGCCGGCTTCGTAGAGACAGCCCAGCGTGCCGTCCGGCAGTTCGCAGAGGTCCGAATACGCCGCCCGCCCGTCGTGCAGCACGCGACCGCGCGACCACGTCTGCCCACCGTCCGCACTGGATCGGACCATGAGCCGCTCACGCGCCCGGCTGGCCGCGTTGCTGAACACCAGCCGGTCGCCCCCCACGCCCAGCACCGCCGCCTGGCAGACCGGGTCGATCAGTTCGTCGTGCCAGCCAAAGGCGTCAAAGCTCTCGCCGTCGTCGTGGCTCATTGCGAAGGCCCGCCGGTATTCGCCCAGGTAGTTGCGTTCGTTCAGGTACACGCGCCCGTCGGCCAGCTGAGCGGCCATGCACTCGTTCGTTCCCGGTTGCGCCACGCCCCCCAGCCGCCAGGTCTCGCCGTGGTCGTCGCTCAGGATGGCGTGCGAGATATACGGGTCCGTGACCCGGTCGAAGTTTCGCCCTACGACGTGGTAGCTCGGAATAAACAGCCGCCCCGAAGCCAGCTGCAGCCCATGCCCCGGCCCGGTGCCGTACCACGTCCACTCCGGCAGCTTGACGACGCCGGTCATCTCCCTGGGCTCGGCCCAGGTCTCGCCATCGTCGTCGCTGCTGGTCAGCCACACCGTGCGCGGCGCCTTCCCCGCGCAAATCATCGTCTCCGGACCGTCGGCATTATTCCGGCAGAACCACAGCCAGATCGTCCCCGTCTCCGCATCTACGACCGGCGCCGGATTCCCCGCCACGTTGCCCTCGCCAGCAACCGCCACCCGCATCTCGTCGAACGTCTCGCCGTTGTCGCGGCTGCGCCGCAGGACCAGGTCGATGTCGCCGGTGTCGTGCTGCGAATTCCGCCGCCCCTCGGCTATCGCCAGCAGCGTCCCCTTGGTCGTGACGACAAGCGCCGGAATCCGAAACGTGTGATAGCCCAGCGTCCCGCTCGTAAACAGGTCTGTCTGGATCGGGCCCGCCTCAGTTGTCAACGTACGGTATCCACACGCGCATCGCGCCCGGCGTTCGGTTGGCCCAGGCAAAGTACGGAATCGCGGTGAGCGGCGTCGAACCGGCCAGTTCCGGCCCACTGCCATCGAACCGTGCATACAGTTCGTCTGACTCGTCCTGAACCGCAACGCCGGCGGAGCCGCGGATAGCCATGAGGCCATCCAACACGTCCGGTTTGTCGACAGCATGCAACTCCGAATCCGGCGTCAGAATCAGCGCGTTCAGATCCACCTCGGGATGGTCCGCAGACTCAATGCAATAGACCAGCGGCCCCCGGGCGATTGCCACTCGTCCCCTATTGGCCTGCACCCTCGGGTGGCTGGCCACCAGCCGAACATCCATCGGCAGCCGCAGGCGCACGGGCGTTCCCGCCGGCCAGGTCCGCCGGATGGTGACGTAGGAGCCCGACTCGACTGCCTCACGAACTCCGTCCACCTCAACACTCGCGCCATCGGCCCACGCGGGAACCCGCACTCGCAGTTCCACCACCCGGTCCGGCGCATCCTCCACCAGGAGTTCCACGTCCCCATCCCACGGGTACCGCGTCGCGACCCGCAGGGTCATGGCCCCGCCATCCGGCAGCGCCGCCTCGACCCGACCAGGCAAGCACTGATGCACCCACACAGCGCCCGCCGACACCCCATAGGCGTAGCCCGGCAGGCTCAGCAGCAGCCGCGCGATGTTGGGCGGACAGCAGGCCGTGTCGTACCAGGGCTGGCGCTGATGGCCGCCCACCGTCGGCTGCGCCCCGCTGCTGTGCAGCCCCTGCTGGTCGTCCGGCGTCGGCTGCGGATCGGTCGCCAGCGGATTCGCATAGAAATAGGCCGCCCCGTCCGGCGAGACTCCAACCAGCGCGCCGTTGTAGAGCGCCGTTTCCGACCAGTCCGCATAGCGGGCGTCGCCCGTGGCGGCCAGCAGCCGGGCATTCCAGAAGATCCCACCCACCGCCGCGCACGTCTCCGCGTACGCGCGGTCGTTCGGCAGTTCGTAGTCCGCCCCAAACGCCTCTCCCTGGTACCGCGAGCCCAAGCCGCCCGTCACGTACGCCCGGCGCTCGTAGGCGCTCTCCCACAGTCGGATTGAAGCCTCCAGCAACTCCGCCTCACCTGAATCCATGGCCGCGTCCGCCATCGCCGCCGCCAAATAAGTCAGGCGTACGGAGTGCCCGTCGGCATTGCGCTGCTCACGAACCGGCGCGTGGTCCTGGTGGTAGTGCAACCCGCTCAGATTCGGCGGATCCGCCCCTCGCTGGTCGAGAAAAAACACCGCCTGCCGCAGGTACGCGGAATCTCCGGTCTCCCGCGCCAGTTCCACCAGGGCCAGTTCGATTCCCGGATGCCCGTCCGGCTCCGGCCGCCCCTCCGGCCCAAACGTCGCGCAGATGTGATCCGCCGCCCGCACCACGACCTCGAACAGTCGCTCCGAACCAGTCGACCGCCGGTGCGCCACCCCCGCCTGAATCAAGTGCCCCATGCAATACAACTCGTGCTCGTCAATCAGGTTTCGATACCGCCACAACGCTTGGGATCCACTGAAGTAGGTATTGATGTAACCGTCCGGACGCTGCGCGGCCCGGATCAAGTCGATCACCCGATCCACGCAACTTTGCAATTCGGCCGAAGGCGCCCGTCCCAGTGCATAGCTCGACGCCTCCAGCCACTTGTACACGTCCGAGTCGTTGTAGTACCGGCCCTCGAACTCGCCTGCCAGCCAACCCGCTGCCCGCTCGAAGTTGCGCAGACGCCCCGTCGCCTCGCACTGCTCGAACTGCCGCGCCAGCCCATGCGTGTGCATGACCCGCATTCGCTCCGCCCAGAACCCCTCCGCCACCTCCACCCGCCCCGGCGCCACCGGCTGCACGACTGCATGCGGCGACTTCGACAGATCCATGACGGCGGCTGAGTTCATGGTGTCGTCAGCGTGGCGCTATCCGGACGTCGGAACCGACCGCACGCAGCGAAACCCCAGGTTCCCCGCGCTGCTATCCGGCGTGTTCGAACTGCGCGCCGCCACCCGGTACCGGTTGCAGTACGACCGGTGACACAGATACGACCCGCCCCGCAGCACCCGCCGCTGACCTTGTGCCGGTCCTTGCGGATTGCGCCGCTCGGCCCGCAGGTGATGGCTGGGACTGAACCAGTCCGCGCACCACTCCCACACGTTGCCCGAGGTGTTGTACAGCCCGAACCCGTTCGGCTTATAGGCGTCCACCGGCGCCGTGCCAATCCAGCCATCGGCTGACGAATTGACCTCGGGGAACGTCCCCTGCCAGATATTGCAGCGGTGCTCACCCTTCGGCGTCAGCTTGTCGCCCCAGGGGTAGCGGCGCTGGTCCAGCCCGCCCCGCGCCGCGTACTCCCACTCCGCCTCGGTCGGCAGCCGCGTACCCGCCCAGGCGCAGTAGGCCACCGCGTCGTTCCACGAGACGTGAATCACCGGATGGTCCATGCGGTCGTCAACGTCCGAACCCGGCCCCTCCGGCGCGGCCCAGGAGGCCCCGCTCACCGGCACCCACCAGGGCGTCGTGTCCGGCCGCTGCGGCGTCCGCCGCTTGACCTCCTCGGACGCCAGCATGTGAAACACATAGCTCCATCCGAACGTCTCCGCCTCGGTCCGGTACCCGCTGGCCGTGATGAACTCGGCGAACTGCGCATTCGTCACGGCGGCAATGTCGATCCGAAACGTATCCACCCGCACCGCCCGCACCGGCCCCTCGCCGTCCGCCGGAAACCCGCTCCGGTCCTCCGTCCCCATCCGGTACTCGCCACCACGGATCCGCGCCATGCCGGGCCGGCGGGATGCTACTTGCCTGATTCGCGCGCCCGAGTCCGGACTCGACTGCACAGAGCCCCCGTCAAGGTCTCGCGCAGCTTCCGGCGAACAACAGGCGGAGTCGGGCATGAGATGCACCTATGTGCAGATAGCGAAATCTTAGCCCGGCAAGTCGAGAACTGAGGCTTGACAGTCGAGCCGCTCGCGGAGACAATCCAATCAGAATCTACACTGCGTTCGCACTCGCGCGATTTGGCGGGGCGCACGTAAGGCAAGAAGCAGAAAAACGCCGGGGCGGAAACGCCCCGGCGTTTTTCTTTGTCCTGACCGGAGAACGTATGGTCCGACTCGCGATCTTCATCGACGGCGGTTACATCGATGGGCTGTGCAGACGGCACTTTAGCGAGCTTAGTCCAAGGGTCGATATGCAAGTGTTGTCCGAGAAAGTGCGACAAGCTGTCGCCCACGCGTCGCCCGAGCCGGTGGATATCGTCCGCTCGTACTACTACACCTGCCCGCCCTACCAGCACGATCCACCCGCCGCCGATGACCGCAACCGAACGGCCGGCTATCGCCGGTTTGTCGATGCCCTGACGCAGCTACCGCGGTTTCAGGTTCGAGAAGGCCATCTACGGCTCGACGGCTTCGGCGAAGACGGCCGCCCGCTCTTCACGCAGAAGCAAGTTGACCTGCTACTCGGACTCGACGCCGCGGAAATAGCCGGAAGCCAGATCGTCACGCACATTGCGCTCATCGCAGGCGACGGCGATTTCGTGCCAGTCATGGAAGTGTTGAAGCGTGAAGGCGTCTCCGTCTGGCTCTTCCACGGCCCTCGCGCCACCTATGCGCACGATCTCTGGCTGGCTGCCGACGAGCGCCTCGAGATCGACCAGGCCTTCATGCGCGCCATCGCACGCGTGTCCAGCTAGCCGCCCGCGCTCCCCCGCGACAAGCCCAACAGCCGCCGCCCGTCCGCGCTAGTCGTCCGCCGCGCCTTGCTCCGCCCGCGCGCTCACCAGCAGAACGATCGGATCGTCGCCAGCGCCCCCAAGGCCCAGCCGCATCAACCCGGCGTCCAGTTGCAGGTCCACAAACGACAGTCGTCGCTCAATCTCGGCCACCGCGTCATCGCGATCCGCCAGGTCATCCAGATTCGCTTCGGCGCCGACTGGCCCCGACTCGATCAGAACGCCGCCCTCGGTGGGATCAACCTCGCGGCCCACCGGACCGCGCCGCAGGGCCAGCACCATGGCCGTCGCCACATCGCTGCCCGCGCGGTCGGCGATCGCCGCCAGGGCAAACGTCGTGCGATTCGCCTCCAGCGCGTCGGCCAGGGCAATTACGGCCTTGGCCGGCGGCGCCCGC
Organism: Chloroflexota bacterium; assembly: GCA_022824865.1. Classification (GTDB taxonomy): domain Bacteria; phylum Chloroflexota; class UBA11872; order UBA11872; family UBA11872; genus UBA11872. Next base: position 6,749 of record JAJDZD010000048.1, read on the forward strand.
CGCTCGCCCTTCTCCACGTGACTCAGAAACGAATGCGATATCCCGCTGGCCTTGGCCAGCCGGCGATAAGACAACCCGGCGGCGAGCCGCGTTGCACGCAGCGCCGCCGCGAACCGCATCCCCTGCCGCGTTTCGCTCATGTTGACCTCATTGTACCCATGGGGTTGACATAGTGCGAGCCATTTCTGTATGCTCGAAGTATACAAGCAGCGCCGCGCTGCGGTTGTCAAATTCGACATCGCTGGCCTGGGCGGGTCCCGGCCGGGCGCCATCTCGCCATAATGTCCCGCCATGCGCATCACTCGCCTGCGCGCTCATCCCCTCCGCAACCCCGACCCGGGGCGCGAAGCCACGGCCCTCGTCATCGTGGAAATCGAGACCGACGAGGGACTCACCGGCCTTGGATCCGTGGGCGGCTTCCCTGTCGGGGCGGAGACGATCATCACCCGCCAGTTCGCCCCATTGTTGGAGGGAGCTGACCCGTCGGACATTGAGACGCACTGGGAACGTCTCTACGACTCGCTGAACCGCCAGGGTCAACGCGGTACCGGCGTCATGGCCCTCAGCGGGGTGGATCTCGCCCTCTGGGACCTGCTCGGGAAGTCGGTAGACCGACCGGTGGTCAGCCTGATCGGCGGCGGATCCACTCGCCGGGTTCCGGTCTACCTCAGTTCGCTTTCGCTGCGTGGACGCCAGGACCGGCAGGTGCTGCTGGACGAGATCGCGCAGGGGCGACGCCAGGGGTTCAGCGCCTTCAAGTACTTCAGCGTACACGGGCCGGCTGACGGCGAGAGGGGGCGTCAGATCGAACTGAACGTGCTGCGCGAGATCCGGTCAATCATCGGTCCAGACGCCGACTTGATGGTGGACGCCCACTTCGGCTGGGATCTGCCATATGCGCGGCGCATGCTGGATCCGCTGGCCGAAGTGAGCGCCCGCTGGCTGGAAAACCCCATCCCAATCGACGACCTGGCCGGCTACCAATCCCTGGCCCGCGACGGAGCCGTGCCACTGGCGGCGGGCGAGTCCGAACGCACCCGCTTTCCCTTCATCTCGCTCATCAACGCCGGCGTCCATTACCTGCAGCCGGACGTCAACCGCGTCGGCGGCCTGACCGAAACGCTGCGCATCTGCGCGCTGGCCGCCAGCCACCAGCGCCCCGTCACGCCCCACCAGGGTTGGCTGCACTCCTGGCACCTGATTGCCGCGCGCGCCAACTGTCCGATCGGCGAGTATTTCCCTCGTCGCAATCCACTGCCCGGAAACTCGCTCATCTGGGATGCACTCAGCGGCGAACCCGAAGCCAATCAGGGCGCCGTCACCATTCCCGAGCGACCGGGTTTCGGCTGGACGCTCGACCACGCCGGCCTCGCCCGCCACGCGCCAGACTGATTGCGCGTCTTATCCGGTCTCGTCTGTGACACCGTGATGCTTCGGCGGCCCGCGCGGCACGCGCCGATATACTCACCCGCCCGCACGCAACCGCATGGCGATGCCCGTCCCACCGGTAATCGAGTGGCGTGACGGCGCGGTCCGCATCCTGGATCAGCGCCGCCTGCCGGACGCCGTTGAGGTGCTGCACTGCACCACGGTGGAGCAGGTCAACGAAGCCATCCGCACCCTCGCCATCCGCGGCGCCCCCGCGCTCGGCGTGGCCGCCGCCTACGCCGTCGCGCTGGCCGCCACCCGGGTTGATGGCCCCGACGAGGCGACGTATCTGGAGCGCCTGGACACGGTCATCGACCAGATCATCGCTACCCGGCCCACAGCCGTGAACCTCGCCTGGGCTGCCGAGCGCATGCGTGCGGCGGCCCACGAACTGGGCACGCTAGCCGATCACCGGCCGACCGACGGCATTCGGGACCCTCGCGAATCCATTCGCCACGGCTTGCTGGCCCTCGCTCACGAGATCGCCGCCGACAACGAACAGCGCCATCGAGCCCTCGCCGAAGCCGGCGCCGACCTCTTCGCATCCGGCCAGCGCGTGCTCCATCACTGCAATACCGGTCCGCTCGCCACCGCCGCCAGCTACGGCACCGCCCTGGGCGTTCTCCAGGCCGCCAACCAGCGCCACGGCATCGAAGTCGTCGTCAGCGAAACGCGTCCCCTCCTCCAGGGCGGACGCCTCACCACCTGGGAACTGGCCCAGTGGGGGGTGCCCTTCACCCTCATCACCGACAGCATGGCCGCCGACCGCATGCGCCGCGGGGGTATCGACGCCGTCATCGTCGGCGCCGACCGCATCGCCGCCAACGGCGACGTCGCCAACAAGATCGGCACGTACAGCCATGCCGTCGCCGCCGGCGCCCACGATCTGCCCTTCTACGTGGCCGCCCCGCTCTCCACCATCGACTTCGACACCCCGAACGGCGACGCCATCCCCATTGAAGAACGCGCCACCGAGGAAGTCCACGGCTACGGCGATTGGCGCTGGTCACCCTCCGATGCGCCCGTTGCCAATCCGGCCTTTGACGTCACCCCGCACGAACGCATAACCGCGATCATTACCGAGCACGGCGTCCACCGGCCGCCCTACCTGGAATCGCTGGGCCGGTTCGCGGCGGCCTCCGACGAGGCCGCCTGACATGCGGAGCCAGGACTAATGCCTGCGATCGGAGTCATTGGCGGCAGCGGCTTCTACGACATGCCCGGCCTGGAGGACATTCGCGACGAGTCCGTCACCACGCCCTTCGGCGACCCCAGCGACTTCATTCGCATCGGCAGCCTGGACGGCGTGGAAGTGGCCTTCCTCCCGCGCCATGGCCGCGGCCACCGCATCATGCCCACCGCCGTCAACGCCCGCGCCAACATCTGGGCGCTCAAGTCGCTCGGCGTTCAGTGGCTGATTTCGGTCAGCGCCGTCGGCAGCATGCGCGAACACATCGAGCCGCTCCACGTCGTCGTGCCCGACCAGCTGATCGACCGCACCCGCCAGCGCCCCATGACCTTCTTCGACACGCCGGGCCTGGTGGTGCACGTCGGCATGGGCGAACCCTTCTCCGCCCGACTCTCCTCTGTTCTGGCCGAGGCCGCCGAAACCGAGGGCGCCCACGTCCATCGCGGCGGGACCTACGTCTGCATCGAAGGGCCCCAGTTTTCCACCCGCGCCGAATCCGAAACCTTCCGCTCCTGGGGCGTCGACGTCATCGGCATGACCGCGCTGCCCGAGGCGCGTCTCGCCCGCGAAGCCGAGATCTGCTACGCCCTCCTGGCCATGGTCACCGACTACGACGTCTGGCACGAGAGTGAAGAAGACGTCTCCGCCGAGATGGTCATCGCCAATCTCATGGCCAACACCTCGCTCTCCCAGCGCGTCGTTCGCCGCGCCGTAGGCCGGATTCCGACCGACGCCTCCGCCTGCGAGTGCGCCGACGCCCTAGCCACCGCCATCATCACCGCGCCGGACGCGATTCCGCCCGCACTGGCCGAGCGCCACGACCTGCTCGTCGGCAGGTATCTGAACCGCCCGGCGTCGGACTGAGTCGCCGTACATGAACAACCCGGATGGATCCGGCCGCGTGGTCGTCATCGGCACCGTGGGCATTGACGACATCGAAACCGCCCACGCCAGCGTTCAGGGCGTCCTTGGCGGTTCCGCCACCTACGCCTGCCTGGCCGCGCGCTGCTTCGCGCCCACCACCATGTCCAGCGTGGTCGGCCACGACTTCCCGGCCGCTCACCGCGACCTGCTGACCGAGCGCGACATCGACCTCAGCGGTCTCCACACCGCCGACGGCCTCACCTTTCGCTGGGGCGGGCGTTACGCCGTCGACATGAACGTTCGCGAGACCACCTTCGTACGGTTGCATGTGCTCGAGAGCTTTGATCCCCAGGTCCCACGACACACCGTGGCTGGCTCCTACGTATTCCTCGGCAACACCGATCCCAGCATTCAACTCCGCGTGCTCGACCAGGTGCAGGATCCGCGCTTTGTGATGGTCGATTCGATGGACTTCTGGATCGAAGGCGACCGCGAGCAGGTGGCCCGTGTCTTCCAGCGCTGCGACTGCGTCGTCCTCAACGACGAAGAAGTCCGGCTCTTCGGCGGCGACGTCAACGTCCCCCGCGCCGTGCGTCGAATCCTCGAACTCGGGCCTGAGTACGTGGTGGTCAAGCGCGGCGAGTTCGGCGCCGCGCTGGTCAGCGACCGCGGCTGGTTTTTCGCGCCCGCCTACCCGCTGGATGACGTCGTGGACCCTACCGGCGCTGGCGATTCCTTTGCCGGGGCCTTCCTGGGCAGCCTGGCGGCCGCCGGTTCAACCGATGAAACCGCCCTCCGCAGGGCCGTCGTCTATGGAAGCGTCGCCGCGTCGTTTACAGTTGAGGCGTTCAGCGTGGATCGCCTCGCTGGACTCACTCGTCACGATATTGATTCGCGCTACGTTGAATTCGGCGACTTCGCCGCCTTCTAGCTGTCAGACCCACGCCCGGAGGAACTCGTATGGCCACGGCCGATAACCAGTCCGATATCGCGGACGCTTCACTTGCCGCTGACGGCGTCCGCCGTGTCGAATGGGCCGACCAGTCCATGCCCGTGCTGGAGAGCATCCGGCGGCGCTTCGAGCAAGAGCGGCCCCTCGACGGCCTCCGCATTGGCGCCTGCCTGCACGTAACCGCCGAAACCGCCAACCTCGTCCGCACCCTCCAGGCCGGCGGCGCCGAAACCTCCCTCTGCGCCTCAAACCCCCTCAGCACCCAGGACGACGTGGCCGCCGCCCTCGTCGAGGTCTACGGCGCCTCCACCTTCGCCATCAACGGCGAGGACTCCGAGATCTACTACGACCACATCGAGTCCGTGCTCAATAGCAAGCCCCACCTCACCACCGACGACGGCGCCGACCTGGTTTCCACCCTCCACACCGATCGCACCGATGTGATCGATGGTGTCATGGGCGGCACCGAGGAAACCACCACCGGCGTGATCCGTTTGCGCGCCATGGCCGAACAGGGCGTGCTCAAGTACCCCATCGTGGCCGTCAACGAGGCCATGACCAAGCACATGTTCGACAACCGCTACGGTACGGGGCAGTCCACCCTGGACGGCGTCGTGCGCGCCACCAACCTGCTGCTGGCCGGGCGCACCGTCGTGGTCGGTGGCTATGGATGGTGCGGTCGCGGCCTCGCCAGCCGAGCCTCCGGCATGGGCGCGCATCTCATAGTTACCGAGGTCGATCCGGTCCGCGCGCTCGAAGCCGTCATGGACGGCTACCGCGTCATGCCCATGCAGGAAGCCGCCGCCGTTGGCGACGTCTTCATCACGGTCACCGGCGACAAGCACGTCATTGACCGTTCGCATTTCGAGGTCATGAAAGACGGCGCGATCCTGGCCAATTCCGGCCACTTCGACATCGAAATCAACATCGAGGCGCTGGAAGACATGGCCGAGGACGTCACCGAGGCGCGGCCCTTCGTGGAGGAATACCGCCTGCCCGGCGGTCGCCGCATCTTCCTGCTGGCGCAAGGCCGGCTGATCAACCTGGCCTCCGCCGAGGGGCACCCGGCCAGTGTCATGGACATGAGCTTCGCCAACCAGGCCCTGGCCCTCGAACTTCTGGCCAGGAACGCGCACGACATGGCCCCGAATGTTTACGATGTCTCCGCTGAAATTGACCGCCAGGTCGCCTCGGTCAAGCTCGAGGCGATGGGCGTGGGAATCGACACCCTAACCGCCGAACAGGCCGCCTACCTGTCCGGTTGGCAGGAAGGCACGTAGCCAGGCCGCGGTCGCACGGCGACACACTCGGCGACATCATGGGAGAGCACTTTGAGTAGCACCTTCGCGCAGGCTGACCGCCTGCTGTTTACCTCCGAGTCCGTAACCGAGGGTCACCCCGACAAGCTCTGCGACCAGGTCTCGGACGCGATCCTGGACGCTTACCTGCGTGCCGATCCCAAGGCCCGCGTGGCCTGCGAGACCGCGGCCAGCACCGGCCTCGTGCTCGTGTTCGGCGAGATCACCGCCGGCGGCGACAGCGTGGATATCCCCAAAGTCGTTCGCCGCACGGTCAGCGAAATCGGCTACACCCACTCCGACCACGGCTTCGACGCCGAAACCTGCGGCGTCGCAGTCTCCGTCAAGGAACAGTCGGCCGACATCAAGATGGGCGTCGACGAGGCTCTCGAAGTGCGCGACCTGGACGGCGACTACGCCGAGGTCGAAGGCCTGGGCGCCGGCGACCAGGGAATGATGTACGGCTACGCCTGCGACGAAACGCCGGAGCTCATGCCCGCGCCCATCGCCCTGGCCCATCGCGCCGCCCGCCAGCTCGCTGCCGTCCGCAAGAATGGCACGCTTCCCTGGTTGCGGCCCGACGGCAAGTCCCAGGTCACCGTCGAGTACCGCTACGGTCAACCCGCGCGCGTGGACACGGTCGCGCTGGCCGCCCAGCATGCCGACGAGATTGACAGCGACACCGTCGAGCGCGAACTGGTCGAGCGAGTCATCCGCGAGACCGTCCCCTCCGAATGGGTCGACGACAACACTCGCTTCATCGTCAACGGCACCGGCCGTTTCGTCATCGGCGGCCCCATGGGAGACGCCGGGCTCACCGGCCGCAAGATCATCGTCGACACCTACGGCGGCATGGCCCGCCACGGCGGCGGCGCCTTCTCGGGCAAGGACCCCACCAAGGTCGACCGCTCAGCAAACTACGCCGCCCGCTGGGTTGCCAAGAACGTCGTCGCGGCCGGCCTGGCCAGCCGCTTCGAGGTGCAACTCGCCTACGTCATCGGCAAGGCCGAACCCGTCTCCGTCAACATCGAGACCTTTGGCACCGGAACCGTCCCCGACAGCGACATCGAAGCCGCCGTCCGCGAGGTCTTCGACCTCCGTCCCGGCGTCATCATTCGCGATCTGGGCCTGCGCCGGCCCCTCTACCGCCAGGTCGCCGCCTACGGCCACTTCGGCCGCGACGACCTGGCCGACGTCCCCTGGGAACAGACCAACCGCGCCGCCGACCTGGCGCGGCTCTGCGCGGTGGAAGCGGCCATCGGCTAACGGAGGTTGGCGTGCCCGCGGTCGATGACGTCCTCTCGAACAACGCCCGCTACGCCGCCGGCTTTACTCCCGACGCCGACCACGCCGCGCCGGCCCGCAAGCTCGCCGTCGTGGCCTGCATGGACGCGCGGCTTGATGTCTTCAGCGTGCTCGGGCTCGAACCCGGCGACGCCCACGTCATCCGCAACGCCGGCGGCGTCGTCACCAAGGACGTCATTCGCTCCCTCGTCATTTCCCAACGCCTGCTTGGGACCCGCGAAATCATGCTCATCCACCACACAGACTGCGGCATGCAGACATTCCGCGATGACGACCTGAAAGACGCCATCGAAGCCGACACCGGCCAGCGCCCACCGTTCGCCTTCGAGCCCTTCGACGACCTTGAGCAGGATGTGCGCGACTCCATCGCCCGCCTCCAGGCCAGCCCCTTCCTCCCCCACCGCGACCGCATCCGCGGCTTCATCTACGACTGCGCCTCAGGCCGCCTGGTTGAAGTCGCCCCGGACTGAACTGCGTCGGCCGCCGCCTCGCTAGACCCCCAGCAACCGCCGCGCCACGCCCTGCGCCTCGTCTATGGTCTTCACATATCGGTCGTCGGGGACCTTGTGCAGCGCATTCAGCGCCTGCAGCGTGATCGCCGGCCGTCCTTCCAGGCCCATCACGATCACTTCGGTGTCTTCGGCGATGGCGCTATCGATCAACTGCTCCACCACCAACGCCGCGCTGTCATCCATGAAGACGGTGTCGGAAAAGTCCAGGATCACCACTTCGTGATCGCGGATGTCCACGCTGATCGTGCTGATCAGCTTGTTCGCCGACGCCACGGTAAAGCTGCCCCGCAGCGCCACCAGGCCCACCCGCGCGGAGAACGCGTCCACCGTCTCTTCATCGTCCTTAGCGCCGAAGAAGCTCAGGTCCAGTAGCGGCACCGAGACCACGCTGTCCATCTGCATACGCTCGAACTGCCGCGCGCTGGCCATCCCGGCCGCGATCAGGCCGATCGCCACCGCCGTGATCAGGTCCAGGAACACCGTCAGTCCCAGCGTGATCAGCATCACCAGCAGGTGTTCCCGCTGCACTCGGTGGATACGCGTCAGAAATCGCCAGTCGATGATGTCCCAGCCGACCTTCATCAGGATGCCGGCCAGCGCCGCGTGCGGAATCGCCTCCACGTAGCGACCCAGACCCAGTACCAGCGCCAGCAGAATGGCCGCCCGCAACGCGCCTGAAACCGGCGTTCGACCGCCCGCCCGCAGGTTCACCACCGTCCCCAGCGTCGCGCCCGCGCCCGGCAGCCCCCCGATCAACCCCGCCGCCACGTTGCCGATGCCCTGCCCGACCAGTTCCCGGTTCGGGTTGTGGCGCGTCCGCGTCATCGAGTCGGCCACCAGCGACGTCAACAGGCTGTCGATGGAGCCCAGCAGCGCGATGATGATGGCCGGCTGCACGGCGCGCACCAGCACGTCCGGCCCAAGCTCGGGGAACCTGAGGCTCGGCAGGCCCGTGGGCACCTCGCCGATCACCGGCGTATCCGTCAGCCACAGCACCCCCAACAGCGTCCCGGCGATCAGCGCCGCCAGCGTGGGCGGCAAGAACTTCCGCAGCCGGGTTGGCCAGAGGACTCCCACCGCCAGCGTCAGGCCGGCAATAGCCAGGGCGCCGAAATTGATGTCCCGTACGGCCGACGGCCAGGCCTGAACCGCACCCAACGGCCCGCCCGCGGCTACCTCCGTCCCCAGGAACGGCAAGGTCTGAACCAGGATGATGATGATTCCCACCCCGGACATGAATCCCGAGATCACCGAATACGGCGTGTACCCCACGAACCGCCCGATCCGAAGCACCCCCAGCGCTATCTGGATCAGCCCGGCCATCACCGCGATCGTGAACGCCTCCGCCAGACTCTCGGCGTGCGTCGCGACGATCACCGCCATCGCTACCGCCATCGGTCCGGTCGGACCCGAGATTTGCGACCGCGTCCCCCCGAACACCGCCGCGAAGAACCCCACCGCGATGGCCCCGTACAGTCCCGCAACCGCCCCCAGCCCCGACGCCACCCCAAATGCCAGCGCCACCGGCAGCCCGACAACTGCCGCGGTCACCCCGCCGAACAAATCTCCACGGAGCGTCTGCAGGTCGTAATTAATCTTCACAGGCACTCGCGTATTCCGCTGAAGCCGGCCAGTTCGCGCCTAAAGCTACCCGTCCTCGCCCACTGGCGCTGGTGCCCAATGCCCCGCCCCTGCCCGCGCCGCATAATGGCCGCTCAATCCGCCGTGCCCCAAGGATCCTGGCCATGAGTGCGTTCACGATCGACGTTTTGCAGTCCCGCCGCATGGTGAGCTGGGGCGGACGCTTCATCACGGCGTTCAACCAGGGCCACACCCGCAATTACCTCTATCCCGTCTACACCCCCGCCGGCCAGGCCGTTACCGACGAGACCCCCGTCGACCACCCCCACCACCGCTCCATCTGGATCGCCGCCGAGGAAGTCAGCGGCTACAACTTCTACATTGAACGCGCCTACGGCGGCCGCACCGCCGGCGCCATCCGCGAAATCGACGCCTCCTGGGAACAGCTGGCCGCCGACAAACTGCGCGTCACCCAGACCCTCGAGTGGCGCGGCGCTCCCGACTGGAGCGACCCCGACGGCCGCCTCATGCTGGTCGAAACCCGCACCACCGACATCCAGCCCGGCGTCATCTCCAACCTCCTCACCGTTCGATCGCAACTCGTCCCCGGCGGCGGCCCCTCCGCTCCCGCCGGGCGCCTGGCCGACGGCACTCCGTTGCCCGGCAAGCCGGTGGCTGGCTCGGCCAAGTCACCCGGCAGCGTCACCATCGGCCCCACCAAGCACAGCTATTACGGCGTCCGCCTGGCCGACCGCCTGCACGTCACCCACGACGGCGTCATCAAGGACTCCGAAGGCCGCACCAACGAGGCCGAAATCTTCGACGAGGCCGCCGACTGGGTCGACGCCCACGGCCCCATGGCCTACGACAAGGTCGCCGGCGTGGGCGTCTTGCCCGACGCCTCGTTCGACGGCGCTCCCTGGTTCGTCCGCGACTACGGCTCCATCTGCGTCAGCACCATGCGCGACCAGGCCGTCGAGGTCACCGCCGAACAGCCCTGGGACCAGACCGTCCGCTTCGTCATCCACGACGGCGATCACAACGACGCCGACATCGCCGGCGAGTTCCAACGCTTCCGCGCCGGCGAATAGCCGTCGAAACTCGGTTGTGAGCCTGGCAGCCCTTGGGTAGCTTTGACTGAGCGTTCCTGATGCCCCCACCTCTATCCATGTCGGCCCCAACCACGGTCGAGTTCGAGCACCTGCTCGACCAGGTCAAGAAGCCCGCCCAATACCTCGCGGGCGAGCACAACGCGCGGCAGAAGGACTGGGAATCGTCCCAAACCCGCCTCGCCCTCTGCTTCCCGGACGCCTACGAAATCGGCATGTCCAACCTCGCCATGGGCCTGCTCTACGAGTTGATCAACGACGACACCCCCCACCTCTGCGACCGCTGCTTTACCCCCTTGCCCGACATGGCCGACGCCATGCGGGCCCAGAACCTCCCGCTCTTCGGCTGGGAATCCCGCCGCCCCCTGCGCGACTTCCACATCCTCGGCTTCTCCATGAGCTACGAAAGCGGCAACACCAACGTCCTCGAAATGCTGGATCTCGCCGGCATCCCCATCGAGAGCGCCGACCGCTCCGACTCGGATCCGCTAGTCCTCGGCGGCGGATCCGCCGTCTCCAACCCCGAGCCCATGGCCGACTTCTTCGATCTCATCGCCGTCGGCGAAGGCGAGGACCTCTTGCAACAGGTGCTCAACCTGCACGCCGAGTTCGACCGCACCCAGCCCGGCTGGCGCCACGACTTCATCGCCGCCGCCGGCCGCCGCATCCCCGGCATCTACGCCCCCGGCCTATATGAACCCCGGTACTCGGAAAACGGCGCCTTCCTCGGCCACCGGCGCCTGCGGGACGATCTCCCGGAGAAAATCGCCCGCCAGTACGTCGATATCGACGAATACAGCGGCCCTCGCCTTCCCGTCGTCCCTAACACCGGCGTCGTCCACGACCGCATCGCCGTCGAGCTCGATCGCGGCTGCGCCCGCGCCTGCCGCTTCTGCCAGGCCGGCTACCTCTACCGCCCCGTCCGCCACCGCCGCAAGGACTTGGTGGAACAAGCCGTCGACCGCTGCCTCACCGCCACCGGCCAGAGCGAGGTTTCCCTCCTTTCCCTCAACGCTGTCGACTACGAGGGGCTTGATGGCCTGATCAACGACGTCTACGACTCCGCCGAGGACTACGTCCGTGTATCCATCCCCTCCACCCGCGTCGAGACCTTCAACGTCGACGTCGCCGACGCCCTGCAGCGCGGCGGCAAGCGCGGCGGCAGCCTCACCTTCGCCCCCGAAGCCGCCACCGCCCGCATGCGCCGCGTCATCAACAAGGAAATCTCCGACGAAGACCTGCTGGAAACCTGCGACATGGCCTTCCAGCGCGGCTTCCGCACCATCAAGCTCTACTTCATGATCGGCCAGCCCACCGAGACCATTGAGGACGCCCAGGCCATCGCTCACCTGGCCAACCGCGTCATGGCCCTCGGCCGTCGCCACCACGGCAAGCGCGCCAAGGTCAACGTCACCGTCTCCACCTTCATCCCCAAGCCCTTCACCCCGTTCCAGTGGCACCCCCAGGACCGCAGCGACGCCATTCGCGCCAAGCAGCAGGCTTGTTTCGACATCGCCCGCGACCGCAACATCCACCTCATGTGGCACGACCCGCAGGAAAGTCACATCGAGGCCCTGCTCGCCCTCGGCGATCGCCGCGTCGGCCGCGCCATCAAGGGCGCCTGGGAACGCGGCTGCCGTTTCGACGGCTGGATGGAACACCTGGAACCCGACCGCTGGTACGAAGCCATCGAAGCCGCCGGCCTCGACCTCGACTGGTACATCCACCGCCAGCGCGACCCCGACGAACCCCTCCCCTGGGACCTCGTTGACATCTTTGTCAGCAAGCGCCTCCTCCAGCGCGAATACCAACGCGCCCTCGCCGACGCCACCGAACCGGCCCCCACCGCCTAGCCCGACCACGGGCGAGCCGCGGCGCTGGTGGGACCCACGGGCACGTACAATCTGGCAGGCACGGGCGGTCGCCGATCCACTGGTCCCCCTACGCCTGAACAGAGCGGAACGGGGAACTCTCGCGAACCGAGGAGTCCCACATGTCGCCGGAATTGATCGGAATTCTCGCTGTCGGTGCCGCGGTGATCGCCGTCGTCGTGGCCGTTTGGCGCGACGTACGAACAGACGTTCGACACCTCACCAGCCGTGTCGACAACCTCACCGAGTGCGTTGCCCGAATCGAAGGTGTCATCGAAGGCGTCCTCACCAGCCGCACACGTCCGCCTTCCTCGTAGTACACGCGCGCTGCGCCGCCACCCGCTGGCGCCCCTAGGTACAATCACTCAGGCGTGGGCGGTCGCCAGTCAACTGAGCTTCGTCGCCTGAAGCGGCGCAACGAAGACCTCGCCCACGGAGCAACCAATGTCGGACGCGACCGCCCTAGACGCCACCCCGGCAACGCACGCCGATATAGCCGAGCTACGTTCGGATGTCGATCAGCAGTTCGTTGAACTGGCAACCGACCTCAACGCGCTCTTTCAGCAGGCCGAGGATCGCGATGGCGAGTTCCAGCGGGCCGTCGTCGCCCGGTTTGATCGCACGGATCAGGCTATTGAGACCGGACTTGAAGAGACCCGCCGGGCTTTCGAGGCCCGCCTAACGGACACCCGCCAATACCTCGAGGGCCAGATTCAGGAGACCCGCCAGTACCTCGAGGGCCAAATCCAGGACACCCGCCAATACCTCGAGGGCCAGATCCAGGACACCCGCCAGACCCTCGAGGCCCAAATCAGGGACTCCCACCAGACTCTCGAAGCCCAGATCAAGGACTCCCACGAGGCTGTTGACGCACGACTTGATGGCATCACCGACGGTCTAAACCGCCTCCTTGATAGTCAGGGCCTGCCCAGGGTCGGCGCGCACGGCTGATAGAAATTTGCCGAACCGGCCACCGATTCCCCGGTTGGCTAAACGCGCTCTTTGGACTCAGCAAGCCTTGCGCCCCGACCGAACGTCACCCCCGCGCCGGCTCGCGCATCTCCTCCCGCGCCTTCGCCACCAGCCCCGGCAGGTGGTCGTCATTCGCCATCCGCTGTTCCAGGTGAACCATCCGATTTGGCCCCGCCGTCCTGACCATCGCCTTGCCGTACGCGCTCTCTGCCCAAAACCGGACCAGTGAGGCGACATCGTCTCGCAGCGTGTCCAGGTCCTCGTCGTCAAAGCGCTCCGACATGTTGATCGTGAACATCCGCCGCCGGGTCCCGCCGCCGTACGACGCATGCTTCAGGTCCTGGTTAAACATGATCAGGTCGCCCGGCTGCGTCTCCAGCGCCACCGCCGGCACCTCGGGACCTGAGACGCCGAATGCCTCCTCGGTCTGGTCAACCCGGCTGGTGCTCATCAGGTCGTGCAGCGCATTTGCATACCCGTCGCGCCGATGGTGGCTACCCGGAATCACCCGCAGGCATCCAGACTCGGCCGTCACCGGATCCAGGTAAAACGCGAACTTCAGAAACCGGTACTTCGTGCGAGCAAATCCGTCCGAGTGCCAGCGCGTGTCACCCACGTAGAAGTTCCCGTCGCTGGTCTCGTAGTTGTAGTCGTCTCCCAGCAGCGCCGAAGCCACCCCGTCGATCCGAGAATCATCGATCAGCGCGCTCAGGTACTCGCTCTGGTCGATGAACGGCACGAACGCCGACCGCTGCTTGTGATCGTGCTCCCGCCCCTCGTGGCCGCCCCCGCGCTCCGCCCAAACCCGCTCAAACTCCTCGCTAATCGCCTCCGCCTCGTCCGCAAACGCCTCTGGAAAACTCAGATACCCAAACGTCTCGAAAAACCGCACTTGCTGCTCGGCTAGCTGCATCCCACCAACCTCCCGCGCCTCGGAGCGCTGCCGCGATAAGTCTAGGCCGCGCATATCTTCATGCTGCCTGAGACTCCAACCTCGCGGCCGCCATTCTCGGCAGCACGACGCGGCCGAGTTCGCTATTCGATCACACCGCGTTTACTGAATTCCGACTCGATCGAGTCGCAGATCAGGCGCGCCTCGGCGGCCGCCTGAGCGGCATCGGTACCTGTAGGCTCGGGCCAATCGCCCGGGTAGCGTGACTCCACGCCCCACTCTGTCAGTTCGGCCAGATCGGCATGCGCGGTCCGAACGGCCCAGTCAGGCGAAAGAAGATTCCGCAGGGCGTCGAGATCGTGGGTGAACGGGAATCGGACTTCATCCAGCGTCAGCGCCGCCTTCAATGCCTTCTCCGCAGCTTGTTGCGAAAGCCAGCAGACGTGTCGAGTTGCCACCTGGTCGTCGCGCAGCAGACGTTGGGCAACTTCGAGATCTTCATGGGCGAAGCGCAGCCAGCGCAGAGCCTCCTGGACCTGCGAGTCAGCCTCGTTCATAGAGAACGGTGCCGTCGCGGAGCGCAGCGTGTATCACGGTTCCCACCACCTGCCCGCGACGCTCGACCTCCTCCGGTGTGGCCACGATGATGTCCTTGCTGACTGGCATGTCGGCCAGTGAACGCCGTATATCGATCGCGGCCTTTCGCTTGTCCGCGACATTTGGCATTACGACTAGCAGGTCCACATCGCTCCACTCGCTCGTGCTTCCCCGTGCGCGCGAACCAAACAGCACGACACGCGCTGGCTGAAATCGTCCGACGATGCGGTCAACCATCGTCAAAGTTATTGCGTCGGCGTTCATGTCCCCGTCTTGCTCCTCCGACGTCACCCCACCGGCGGCAGCTTGTACTCGATCAGCGTCGGACACGTCCGCACCAGCCCGCGCTCCACCGCCGCCCCCAGCGCCTCCGGCGTATCCACTCCTTCCGCCGCCGCCCCGAACGACTTTCCAAACGCCACGAAATCGGGATTGTGCAACCGCACGTCCACCGTGCGCCCGCCAAAGTTCCCGCGGAAGTTCCCGTCGATGGCCGCGTACGACGAGTCGTTAAACACCACCGCCACCACCGGAAGCTGCTCCCGCACCGCCGTCGCCAATTCCTCCGCCGTAAACAGGAACCCTCCGTCCCCGCTCAGCGACAACACCGGCCGTTCCGGACACGCCACCTGCGCCCCGATCGCCGCCGGCAAGCTGAATCCCAGCGTGCCGAAGTAGATCGGAAACATGTACGACCGCGGCTGGTCCACCGGAAACAGCCCGGCCGACCGATAGCTCGTCATCGTCATGTCGTTCACCAGCACGCCGTCCTCCGGCAACACCCGCCGCAATTCCGCCAGGATGTCTGCCGACCTCGGGTCGTCCGCGGCGTCATGCGGATTACGTCGACGAGCGCGCATCCCCTCGGCAATGTCCGGAGCCTCAGGCGGCGGCTCGTCCGGCAGTGCCTCCAACAGCTCGCTCACCGCCGCGGCGGCATCAGCCTGGATAGACACGGCATTTTCCCGGTGCCGGCCCAGTTCGGCCGCCGAACGATCGACTTGGATCAACGTCTCCGGCAACGGCATCCGGTCGTCATCGGTCACTCGCGCCCCCAGGCGGCAGCCCACCACCAGCGCCACGTCCCGCGTTCGCAGCAACTCGTAGAGGCTCTCGTCCAACCGGTGTTTGCAGCCCAGCGACAGCGGATGCGACTCCGGGAACGCCCCCTTGCCCGTCTGAGCCGTCAGCACCGGCGCTTGCAGCCGTTCCGCCAGCGCCTCGACCTCAGACCCCGCGTCCATCGCCCCGCTGCCCAGGAAAATCAACGGCGCCTCGGCCTCTGCCAGCAACGCAGCCGCCCGGTTCACGGCGTCCGAATCCGGCAGTGACACCGCCCCCGCATCCGCCCCCGCCAACTCCACCTCCGCGGTCGCCGTCAACAGGTCCAGGGGGATCTCAACACTGGCCGGGCCCGGCCGATCCGTCGTAATCGCGTCCATGGCTCGGGTCACCGCGCCCGGGATATCCGGCACCGTCTCCACCAACTCGTGGTGATCCACCAGCGCCCGCAGAACGCCCGACTGGTCCCGCAACTCATGCAATTCGCCCGCTTCCGGTGCCCGCGAGGCTGGGCCCAACGCCGTCGCGATGTGCAACACCGGCGACGACTCCGCATAGGCCTCACCCAACCCGGTCGCCGCGTTGGTAATCCCCGGCCCGGTAATCGTCGCCACGCAGGCCACCCGGCCCGAGGCTCGCGCATAGCCGTCCGCCATGAAAGCCGCGCCCTGCTCGTGCCGCGTGATCACCACCCGCATCTCCGGCGCGTCCAGCAGCGCGTCGTACAACCCGCCGTTATGCACGCCGGGAATCCCGAACAGTGTCGTCACGCCCGCCTGGCGCATCCCGGCCACCAGGGCCTGCCCACCCGTCATCTGCGGCATCGGCGCCAGCTCCCGCGTCTGCTGTTGGAGCGCTGCGGCAGCGCTCCCGGCCAGCCTAGCGAACCTCCCCCGGTCGCTCAGGCCCCGCCCGTAGAATCCACCGCCTGGGCCTAAGCCCCTGCCAATCTCTGATGAACCCCGGCGCCTCCACCACTGACACCATTGCCGCCATCGCCACGCCTGTGGGCGCCGGCGGCATCGGCGTTATACGAATCAGCGGACCGGAATCCCTCTGGATTGCCCGTCGCCTCACCCGCCGCGCTCGCGACCCCAAACCCCGCTACGCCCACCTGGTGCGGATCTACGACGGCAACAACGACCTGATCGACCAGGCCCTCCTGCTCTTCATGCCCGGCCCCCGCTCCTACACCGGCGAGGACGTCGCCGAACTCAGCTGCCATGGCGGCCCCGTGGCCCTCCGCCGCGTCCTGGACAGCGCGCTGGCCGCCGGCGCGCGCCCCGCCGGCCCCGGCGAGTTCACCCTCCGCGCCTTCCTCAACGGCCGCCTCGACCTCGCCCAGGCGGAAGCCGTCGCCGACCTCGTCGCCGCCCCCACCCCCGCCGCCCTCGCCGTCGCCGCCAACCAACTCGCGGGCCGCCTCTCCGACGCCGTCGGCGACATGCGCTCGGCCTGCCTTGATCTCCTGGCCCAGATGGAAGCCGAAGTCGACTTCGACGAGGACGAAGTCCCTCCCATGGATCGCGCGCTCCTGGCCGCCACGCTGGACTCGCTTCACGAACGCTTGGAGGACGCCCTCGCCACTGCCGGACGCGGAATCATGCAGCGCCACGGCGTCCGTGTTGCCCTGGTCGGCAGCCCCAACGTCGGCAAGTCCTCGCTCATGAACGCTCTGCTCTGCACCGACCGCGCCATCGTCACCGAGATCCCCGGCACCACCCGCGACGTCCTTGAGGAGTCCTTCGACCTCGACGGCGTCCCCATCGTCCTCAACGACACCGCCGGCCTGCGCGACACCCACGATCCCGTCGAATCCCTGGGCGTCGAACGAAGCTCCCGCGCTCTCGAAGGCGCCGACGCCGTCGTCCTGGTGCTTGACGCCAGCCGCCCCCTGCTCGGCAACGACGAAACCGCGGCCGCTCGCGTGCGGCAGGCCGCCAAGCCCACCATCGTCGCCCTCAACAAGCGCGATCTGCCGCACGCCGTCAGGGCTGCCGACATTCGCGACCTTGCCGCCAACGCCCCCGTCGTCCACACCGCCGCCATCCGCGAGGACGTCAACGAGCTACGCGAAGCCCTTCGCCATGTCATCGGTCTGGCCGGAGCCGACGGCGGCCTCGCCCTCGTGGCCAGCGTCCGCCATCAGGAAGCCCTCACTCGCGCCCGTGACGAGCTCGCCGCCGCCCGCCGCGCCGTGGCCGACGACGAACCGTCCGACCTCGTCAGCATCGGCGTCCGCGGCGCCGTCAACGCCCTCGGCGAAATCACCGGCGAATCCGCCACCGAAGACCTGCTCGACGTCATCTTCTCCAAGTTCTGCATCGGCAAGTGAGCCGCAGCCGCTCGGCTAGTCAATGCTCAGCGTCACCGAGCCGGTTGGCCCGTCATACGTCAGCCGTGCATGCCGCAGAAAGTGCCGGCCAATCAGCGCGTGGAACGGCATCCCCTCAGAGGCGAGTTGAACACCCGCAAAATACCCGGCGATCACCCAGTGCAAGCTCGGGATATACATCTGCCCGTAGTACATGGTGACCTCGCGGCTCCCGTGAACACCGGCCACGCGTTGACTTCCGGTGACCGGGAGGTTGAGCGCGTGGGCCAGATCAGCGTCGATAGAAGTCTCTTGGGCGCCTGTATCCACCAACGCGGCGTGGGGAAGCGCTGGAATCGTGGGGACGGGATCCCCGGGTTGGTAGGAAGAGTCGAAACCGATCCGGACCTGCAGTGTCGGTCCGTGGCGAGCTAAGTCCGCCGGGAAGTCCGCAAACCCGCACTCAACCGTCGGCAACGGGGATGACGAACTGCGGCGGAACCCACGAAGGCGACGACATATCGACGCCAACCTCGCGGACCAGGCACGGACCCCGTCCAAATCGCGGAGCGGCAACAGCCTGGGCGTCCCAAAAGTCCTCGTACGCCCCGATCAGCTGCTCGTCTTGCACCACCACCCACTTCCCCATGTGCTGCCGCTCCAGGTCGCTCTGCATACGCTCGTACGCTGCGACCTCTACCTTGATGTCGGCCATGGTCGTCCCAGATCGTGCCGGCACAACATTTATACCCGATGCAAACAGCCCGCCGCAGAGCAGGCTCACCCGCGCCGGCGCTGTTGCCACGCTGGATCGTCCTCAACCAGCCCTCGACCCACCTCCGACGCCCCGCCGCCGCGAATAACAGCCAACGCCGCAACCGCCCCCGCCAGCGTCCAGAACGTCGCCGCCAGCTCCGGCAGAAAGTACGTGTGATCGACCAGTCCGTGGACTAGCGCCGCCGCCATCGCCCCCGCCAGCCCGAACGCCAGCGGATCCAACCCGCCGGCGCCGTCCCGCCGAACCCGTGACCAGTCCCACCAGAACAACACCAACACCCCGATCAGCGCCGCCAGCCCGAAAGCCCCCATTGAGACCCAGCCATCCAGGACCAGGTTGTGCGGGTGCGAGATATTCGGCTCCCGCCATGCCTCCGGCCGCATGTACTCGCGGTAATGCGTCAGGAAATTGTCCGGACCCACCCCGAACAGCCAGTTCTCGAGTCCCATCCGCCAGGCGCTGTCCCAAATGGCCAACCGCGACACCGCCCCGCTATCCCCGATGCGCAAGAGCTGCCCGATCCGCTCAACGCCCGTGACCAGCACGATCCCCGCCAGCGCCGCAAGCGAGAAGCCCACCGCCGCCACCCGGCGTCTGAACCCGACCTGCGCCCACAGCGGCCGGGCGGCCACCGCCAGCCCCACCAGAGCCCCCAGCCACGCACCCCGGCTCCACGTCAGGATCAGCACCGCCAGCAACACGGCCACCGCCAGCAGCCAGAACCCGCGTGTGCTCGCCACCCGTCCCCAGCCCCAACAACACCGCCCGCTGACCAGGGTGCTCGTGCCTGCGGCCAATGCCAGCGCCAGGGCCAGCGGCGCCGCCCGTTCCAGCACCAGCGCCAGGTTGTTCGGCGACCCAAACGTGCCCCGCACCCGCGGCGGAAATACCTCCGTGACGACCGCGCCAAACGGAATCAAGACAAGCGCTACCAGCGCCGCCAGCGCCGTACCCGCCACCAGCGCCGCCGCCAACCGGCGCACGTCGTCCCGGTCACGCAGAGCCGAGATCATCACCACGAAGAACGCCGCCGGCTCCAGGATCACCGTCCGCAAGTCCCGTAGCGCGAACTTGGGATATTCGGCCAGTACGGCTGCTATAACCCCGGCCACGACAAAGACCAGCACCGCCGCCAGCCAACGCACCGGCGGCAAGCGCGGCGGCCCGCCCCACAGCGCCCGCACCATCCACGCGGCCACCACTGCCAGGATCAGGACTTCGCCCACCGGTCGGTCAAACACCCCCGTCCGCCCGATCACGCCCACAAATGGAATGGCCGCCACGGCCACCAATGCCGCGTCCCGCAGCCGCGCAACCGCCAGCACGCCCATTCCAAGCGCGAGCAGCATGCGAATGAGCGTCCACGCGGAGACCAATCCACCCGCCGGCAGCACCGCGTACAGCACCGCCGCCACTGCCAGCACTGCCTCGCCCAGTCGCAGAGGACCAACCCGCCGGTCCGTCCAACTCCACGAAAGCGCTTCGAACGTCCGCCGAGCCCAAAGCCAATATCGGGCCGTCCACAACGCCAGCGCCCCAACCGCTGCCCACAGTCCACCAATGGCCAGCCACGGCCACGTGGGCCTCGCATTCCCCACGAGCAGCCCGTCCACGATCACTAGCCCACCGCTCGAGGCCGGATTGGACTCCGCCAGCACTGTCAGTTCCAGCGTGTGCGTCCCGGCCGGCAGCCGGGTCGCAATTGGAATCCGCGCCAGCGGCTCCACGTTCGGCGCGTACAAGTCCAGGATCGCCTCGCCCACTGGATTTCGAGGCAGCGCATCTGCCAGCGCATCCTGCCCATCGATCCGCGCCAGCACCCGCCCCATGTCCGGGCCCCGCCGCGTCAGCAGCCCCACGTCCGTGCCGTCAAACCGGAATCTCACCGTCGCGCCCGCGACCCCGGTCTGGCGATGAAGCGTCAGCGACGCCAGGTCGCTGGGCACCCGCGGCCACGGCCCCTCATAGCTCACCGCCGCGTGCGTCTCCTGGTGCAAACCGGCTCCCGCAGCCACCGGCCCGCCAAAAGCCGCCCGCACCGCCTCGAGATTGGGCCGTGGTGTGAAGTCCTTGTCCATCAGCCGGAAATATGGCGTTGGATCGCGCGCATCCAGGTCCTCCGGCCAGCGCGAGGCCCAGATCACGATCGTCGGCATCCACGGCCACTGCTCGCGCGCCCGCCGGATGCCGTCCACTGTCCAGGCCGCTTGCACGTCGATCGGATGGTTGCCCCAGATCCCCGGATCCCCCGTCCATCCATCCGGCAACGACATCCACCCGTACTCGGTCGCCCACACCGGCGTCCGCGAGTCGCCGAACGCCACCATCACCTCGCGCCACAGCACCGCCCGCGGAAAGTTCACGCGCTGATCGTCAATCAGGAAGTCGCGCGGTCCCGTCCACAGCCCGTAGGACATGCTGGCCGCCACGTCGAAGTCGCCTCTTGCGCCCAGCAGGTACAACTGGCGCAGAAACAGCAGGTCGCTCAGGTTCTCGGGACCCGTCTCGATCGTGGGCGCCAGCCCGGCCAGCACGATCCGCGCGTCCGGGTCGGCCTCGCGAATCGCCCCGCCCACCGCGCGCAACATCGCCAGGTAATCGGCCGCATTCGGCGGCCGCCCGCCCCATTCCCCGAACAGGTTGGGCTCGTTCCAGACCTGGTAGTACCGGACCTTGCCCCGGTATCGCGCCGCCAACTCCCCGGCAAATGACGCAAAGTCCGCGTTGTCGGCCGGCGGCGCCTGCATCCACGGGTTCGCCCGCGGATCGAAGCCCGGCGTGGCCCAGACCGGCGCTCGGTCCAGCCGCGCCAGGATCTCGATGCCCGCGTCCCGCGCCGCCTCCACGATGTGGTCGTACTTCACCCAGGCGTCCCGGCCGAGGTCCGGATGCTCGTCCGGGTCCAGCGGCTCGAACTCCGCCCAGTTGAATTCCTGGCGAATCAACCCCACCCCGGCCGCCCGCAGCACCGCAAGCTCCTGCCGGACTTTCGCCGGATCGGGCTCACGGTGCAGAAAGGTGTTGGCGCCGATGGCCGGGGCATCCGCGTCCCGAATCTCGCCCAGGTCCGCCGTGCCGTACGTCACGCCGCGATCCAGCAACGTCATGAGCGCCGCCGCGCCAACCGTAACCACGGCCGCCACCGCTACGGCCGCCGGCAGCAGCCAGCCGCGTCGCGGTCGTAATAGGTGTCTCAGGTTCGTCCTAGGGGAAGGCGGCGCCGGTCGCGGCGCGCTGTACGGCTCGATAGACCAACCGTGGCGTGAAGTCCGGTTCCACCATGCGGAAGTAGTACTCGCTCTCGTCCGGTTGCAGCGCCGTCAGCGGTTTGCGGAAGAACCACAGATTGAACACACCCGCCCACGGCCAGTGGGTCAGCGCGTAACGCACGCCCTCCACCGTCCATTCGGCCTGCGTCTCCTCGGAGACCCGCCGCCAGACGAGCTTGGCCGGGTTCATGTCCGCTGGCGAGGCGTTCCAGCCGTACTCGTTGAACCAGATCGGCCGGTTACGCAAACCAAACTCCAGCATCAACTCGCGTACAAACTCGACCCGCCTGAAATTCAGCACATTCGGATCGGGCGGGGCGTCCGGCGGGTGCTCCAGACCAAAGGCGTTGGCCGCCTGCACGTCCAGGTAGTCGCCGGCGCCCGCTTCATAGAGCCGCCGCAGGTATTGCAGTTCGTCCATGGCCCGCGGACTGTTTTCCAGCGTGGCAGCCATCGGCGCCGCGATCACCACGTTGTCATCGTCCACGCTCTTGATGGCCAGGCTGGCCACCCGCAAAAGCCGCGCGTAGGCTTCCGGCTGCGGCGGCGAACCACCCCATTCGTGCGCTAGGTTCGGCTCGTTCCAAATCTGGTAGTGACGTACCCGTCCCTGGTAACGCGTCGCAAAGGCCGTCAGGAACCGCCCGTAATCCACGAAATTGGTCGGGGGCGTCGTTGGATGCGCCTTATTCACCCGCGCCCACGCCGGCGCGCGGTCGATCCTCGCAATGAAGTCCAGGCCCGCTTCTTCCGCCAGGTCCACGATCTCGTCGTACTTGTCCCAGGTCGAGCGACGCGCCGCCGTGTTGAAGTACTGCCCTCGCGCCGGCGTCTCGATGTCGGCCCACGGCGCGTGCTGCTTGATCCAGCGAATGCCGGCGTCACGCACCATTTCCAGCGTCTGCCGCCGCTTCCACGTCTCGACCTCAATATCAAGGAACGTGTTGGTGCCCCACGGCCATACGTTGGCCAGGGCAATCGGACTGGGCTGTCGGCGCCGGATCGCCGAATCGCCGCAGGCCGTCAGCGCCGCCAGTGCGGCCGCCGCGGCGCCCCCTGATAGCACGGCGCGGCGCCCGACGCCCCGCGTCATGCCAGGTCCGCTTCCAGTTCAAACCCCAGGCCCACCATGTAGTCCCGTGAAATCTGGACGCTGGCCGACGGGTCGCGACCCGGCTGATCGTGCCCAACCGCCAGCCAGCCCTCGAACCCGCGCTCGCGCAGCACGTCCACCACGCCCTCCACGTCCACGTCCCCCTGCCCCAGCTCAAGAAACCCGCCGGCCTCCCAATACTCCTCCAGCGAGCCCTTCGCCCAGATGTGCTGTTCGTGCAGGTCTGCGTCCAGGTCCTTCAGGGTCACGTAGGCAATGCGCTCAAAGTTCCTTCGCACGAATTCCAGCGGGTCCACCCCCGCGTAGGCCAGGTAGCCGATGTCCGGCGCCAGCCGCAGATTGTCCGGGTCCGTCATGCCGATCAGCCGGTCAATCTCGTCCCCGGTTTCGATGTAGGAACCAAGCTGATTCCGAAACAACAACGGCAACTCGAAGTCACGCTGCGTGATGTAGGCCGCCTGTATCAGCGAGTCCGCCAGCTGCGTCCACTGGTAATCCAATAACCCGTCCTGGCGCTCACTTGTGACGTGACCCGCGGTCAGCATCCGCTCCGGCACCGGCCGCGAGGACGTGATCAGGAACTTTGCGCCAATGTCGGCAAAGAACTCCGCCGCCCGCTGCAACTGGTCGAACTCGATCTCCTGGTACATCTCCGCGAACCAGTTGGCGAAAAAGCGTCCGGCCGTCACCTCCAGGCCTTCGTCGGCCAGCACCCGGCGCGCCAGTGCCACGTCACCGGCCACGTCGCCCACGCCCTCGATCCCCGCATACCCCGCGTCGCGCGCCTCCTCCGCAACCTGCTGAAACGGAGTACCGCCCCAGATGGTGGCGGTTACGGCAACGCGCATCTACCCCTCGTCAGACGCCGCCCGCACGGACCGCCCGGACAGCTTCTCCTGCGGCAGCACTTTCACTGATGGCCTGGCTGGAGCCGCGTCGGTCGGCTCCACCCGCTGTTCGGGCTTCGCGTCACTGCTCGGCTCCTTGGGAGGCGGCTGCGTTTCAGCGGGGGCTTCCGCGGCATCCGTGGCCGCAGCGGCCTTGGCAGGCTCCGGTTCAGGCTTCGCCGACGACCGTCGACGCGACCTTCGTCGCGGCGGCGGATCCAGCCGCGGCCGCGCGTTGCCCCGCTCCGTTGGAAGGTCTCGACGGCCTGGGCCTTCGCTCCTCACCGCTTCCAGCAGGCTCGCAAACTCCACCACCGCATCGGCCGCCTCCAGCAGCGCCGGCGGCGCCAGTTCGCGGCTCGTCACCACCTCCACGCGCACGCCCCGCCGCTGCACCGCCTCGACCAGCACCGCCAGGTCCGCATCGGTGGTCAGCAGGCTCAGCGCGTCCAGGTGCGGCGCAAGCTCCATTGCGTCCACCGCAATGTCCACGCCCAGGCTGGCTCGCCGCACCCCGTCCGCCCGCCGCCGCAGCGGCTTCGCAATCACCTTGAACCCCTCATTCGCCAAACTGGCCAGCCGCTGCTCGGAATCGGGACGATCGTCGTCACGTACCCCGTACGCCGCCGCCCGCACCAGCCGCCGGTTCTCGGTCAGCCGCTCGCGCAACCGCCCGGGCGCCACCCGCACGCCGTGATGGCCGACGATCACGTCCAGCGAGGCCAGATCGATGAATAGCGCGGCCCGCGGCAGACCCTCCATTGACCGAACTCCTGGGCGCGGTGACTGACTGGCCAAAATGATAGTGGATGCGCACGCGCGGGTGTTCGCGCTGGGCTACTGCTTCCTCGCCCGCAGCGTGTTCACCACGTCCACCGCGTCCACCGTACCCAGCACGCGCCCCTCTTCGACCACAAAGAAGAATCGCCGGTCCGTCTCATACGCCTTATCGATCACCACGCTCAGCTGATCGTCCGGTGCCACCACCACCATCAGGTCAACCGGCCGCGCGATATCCCGCAGCACCGTGTACACCCGCTGCTCCAACGGCACGTCCCGCACGTCGTCGCCCTCCAGCATCCCGATCAGCTTGCCCGCCGCGTCCACCACCGGCCGCAGCCCAAAGCGGTCCTGGTACAGCCCGCGCTCGATGAACTCCTGCACCGTCCCGTCCGACGGCACCGCCCCGGACTCCGGCTTTAGGAGATCACGGATGCGATACCGGTGCAGCTGTTGCCTGAGCACCGCATGCCGATACCCGCTCCGGGCCGCGGACCAGAGAAACCAGCCAATCACGACAATCCACAGCGATTGCAGGGCCGAGCCCAGCAGCAGGAACTGGATAAGCCCAAAAGCCATAATCGCCACCCCCAGCGCCGACCCCACAAAACTCGCCACCCGCGTGCCGCGCACCACGTCGCCCGTCAGCGCCCACACGATCGACCGCAAAATCCGCCCGCCGTCCAGCGGGAACCCCGGCAGCAGGTTGAACACCGCCAGCGCCAGGTTCATTTCGCCCAGCCAGCGGGCCGTAATGCTGGGCAGTGATGTGGCCTCCATCTGATCCCCCAGCGCCAGGAACAGCCCGCCCAGCGCCGCGCTCGTCAGCGGACCCACGACGGTGATGGCGAGTTCCTGCCTCGGCCGATCCGGCTCTCGATCCATCTCCGCCAGCCCGCCGAAGATGAACAGCCGGATGCTTCGGACTGGGATCCCCGTGCGCACCGCCACCACCGTATGCGCCGCCTCGTGCGCCACGATCGACCCGAAGAACAGCAAACTCGTCACCACGCCCGCCGCCCAGATCATCGGCCATGTCGCGTCCGGTGGAACCCCCGCCGCCACGCTGGCCTCGATCAGCCGCCGCGGGATCAACGAGGTCGCCGTCGTCCACGTCACCACCGCGAAAATGACCAGCCACGTCGCGTCGATGTTGAACGCGGTCCCGCCCACGCTGAACAGTCGCCACTCGCCCAATGGCGCGTGCCACCGACCGCCCCGCTCCGTCCCGCCCCCGCCTGGGTCGTGCAGCGGCTAGCCTCCGCCCCCCGTACCCAGCGCGGGCGCGATCAGCGACACAATCAACATCAGCACCGCCAACAGCGCCAGGATCGACCAGATACCTGACAGCGTAATCCACCGCCGCGGGTTAAACCGCCGCGTCTGGCGCTCCTCCTCCGGCCGAACTCTCCGCCGCCGTCCCCGCCGCCGGCGCCTTGCGCTCACGCCCTGGCCGCCACGCGCCGCGAACTCCGCGACCCGTTCTTCGAACCCACGTGCAAACTCGTCGCCGACGACAGGTCAAACCAGTCATTCGCCGCCACCCGCAGGTCCTCCGACATCGCGTCCGCGAACGAATACGCCTCTACGCGCAGCCCGTGCTCCCGCAGGTAATCCACCATCGGCACGTAGTCGCCGTCGCCCGACACCAGCGCCACCACGTCCATCGTCGGCAGCCGTCGGATCACATCCATCACCAGCACGATATCCAGGTCCGCCTTCCGCGTCCCGTCCGCAAACACCTTGATCGACTTCGTGACGATGTCGTACCCCTTCTCCCACACCGGCGACACCGACCGCTGATGCTCTAGCCGTCCCGCAAAATCAGCATAGATCGGGCAATACGCCCGCGCGTGGATCAGCCGCCGATCCGCCGTCACCTCATCCAGCAACTTCTTGAAGTCGATCCGAATCGGATCGTCCGGATCCCGGTCGCTCACATTCGCCGTGTCAACAAACACGCCCAGCCGCAGTTGCGGCCCCGAATTCGTGCTGGCCGACTGATTCCTTAGCGCCCCCGCCATCCGCGTCAGCTCGCGCGCCGAACTCGCCAGCGCCCGCTCCCCCGGCCGTTCCTTTGAGATCACATCCTTCAGCTCGTCCACCAGCATTCGCAGATCCTGGCCGTCGGACGACACCTCGTCGCCCATGTCAAGGTCAATGTCTTCGGGAATCGCCGATATGCGCCGCATTACGTTTCGCTCTTTCGCTTGGAACCCGAGGCCGCCGCCTTGCGCGGCGTACGCTTCGTCGAGCCGTTGTCCTTGGCCTCATCCGCCAGGTCCTGCAGCCGGCGATCGATCTCGTCCTGCCGCGCCTCCTCGCGCTTCTCGCACTCCTCGCGCCGACGCTTGATATCCGCCGCGTCCGACGCAAACGACTCCAGCGCCTCCCAGATGGCCGTGATCCGGTCCGTATTCCCTCTGATCTCCAGGTTCGAGTTGAACGCCACCTCCGTCATCTCCTCGATGAACCCGGCCAGCCGCTTCTCCAGCGCCTCCACCTGGTTCCGCGTCTGGAACAGCGACGTATCCAGCGACTTATCGCCGCGCTTGTACTGCCGCTCCGTGTCCACCACCTGCTTGCGCAGTTCGCCGAAATTCTCCCGCAGCGCATTCAGATTGCGCGCGATCATCCGGTGATGCGTCAGGTGCGAGACCGTCTTATCCGAACTTCCCTTCGCCGCCGCCTCGGTCCCATTGGCCGAGGTGGCTGCGGTATCTGGTGACGCGCGCCGGCTACGCCGTGCACGCGAGCTCCTTGAAGCCATGAGTTACTGCTGTCTCCATTTCGTTGGTGTTCAGGTTTCGTCCAATCACGTCGATGTACAGCGGCGCCGGCCCGAACCGTCGGACCTCCCAGGCGCCCAGCACCACATCGACCAGCGCGCAGCCGTCCGCGGCGGGTACAAACCCCTTCGCGCGAACCACCTCGCCATAAACGCCCGCGGCCAGGTCGCCCACAAACGAGTCGACCCGCTCGGCGGGCAAATCGCCGGTGTCCAGCACCAGCCGTTCCAGGCCACTCGCAACCAAATCGTCATGCGGAACCGTCGAGTCAAAATCAACGTCGTGCTCACCCGGCTCCGGGTGCGCGTGGTGATGACCTTCAGGAAGCCGCCCTTCTTCCCCCTCTCCGTGGGAAGAGGACTGGTGTGACGGCTCCGCTCCTTCACCCTCTCCAAGGGGAGAGGCAGGTTCGGCCGTCCCCGGCCGAAACCGGTGAGGGGTCTTCCGCGCACCCACCTCTGGGTTACGCGAAGGTCTCTCTCCTGGGGCAGAAAACTGAACCGAATCCTCGGCTCTTTCTCCCTCTCCCTTGGGGAGAGGGTTGGGGTGAGGGGTCTTCCGCGCACCCACCCAAGAAGTCACTCGCTCGCCGCCGTGCCGGATAGTCGCCAGCAAAAGGTCCGAATCAATATCGCAATACACACTGTCCACAATCGCCGCCTCGGCATTCAGCGCGCGCGCCCACGCCCGCGCATCCAGCCGCTGCTCCTCACTCGCCGCGTCCGTCTTATTCACCACCACCAGGTCCGCATGCCGCACCTGGTTCGGGAAAAACTCGCCCAGGTGATCCCGCACCAGCGCATACCGCGTCGCGTCCAGCACCGTAATCACCGAATCCACGTCCACAATCGACCGCACCGAGGGACTCGCGAACACGTGCGCCAACGTGTCCGGCGAGGCCAGGCCCGTCGGTTCGATCACCAGCCGCTCGGGACCCACCGAGCGGTCAAGCTGTTCCAGCGCCGTCAGCAAATCACCCCGCACCTCGCAGCACACGCACCCGCCCACCAATTGACGCACCGTCAGGTCATCCGAGGCCAGCACCACTTGATCCACGCCCTCGACGCCAAACTCATTCACCAGCAGCGCCGTCGACTCCAGGGAAGCCAGTTGAGGCACCAGCGAACGCAACAGCGTCGTCTTGCCCGCCCCCAGGAACCCATACACGATCGTCGCCCTCATCGCGTATCGGCTCCTTCGCCGGCGCCAGCCCATCCAGGGCGTCCAATCCACCCGGCGCGCGGCACACCAGCGCCCGGCAGACCGTCAAAACCTAAAAGAATGATCGTCCCCAAACCCCACGCCCCCAAGTATCGCACGCCCTTGTGAACCGGTCCCGATCTCGCGTAGGGGCGGCGTCTGTGACCCGCCCGTCTTCCTCTTCTCCCCTCCACTCGGCTCCGAATCTTCACCCTCTCCTGGGGGAGAGGCAGACTCCGGTGTACCCACCGGAATTCGGTGAGGGGTCTTCCTCCCCTCCGCCATCCTCCATCTTCACCCTCGCCTGGGGGAGAGGCAGGTTCGGGCGTCTTCGGCCGAAACCGGTGAGGGGTCCCCCTCTTGTCATCCGCCGCTCTTAATCCCTCTCCTAGGGGAGAGGGTCAGGGTGAGGGGTCTTCCGGTCGAGGCGCCTGGGAAACACCACCGCCGTTCGTCCTGCTCGCATCCTCTCTCACTCCTCTACCCTCTCCCCTTCCCCAATCCGTTCGTGGTGAGCCGGGCCAGAGTCCCCGGCGGCCCGTGTCGAACCACCCCTTCGCATCCTTGCCTCTCGTAGGGGCGCGGTCCCTGACCCGCCCGTCTTCCTCTTCTCCCCGTCCCCTCCGCCTCTCAATTCTCACTCCTCTTCGCTCACTCCTTCCTGAACCCGCCATCCCGGCGTCCCCGGCCGGGACCCAGCAGCATGGTCAACCCCAGCACTCCCAAGCCACCCCTGGCAACCCACCCTGTTCGAAACCTCCCAACCTCAGTGACTATCCGTTCACGTCCTGACTGTTCAGTGCAAATCCCGTAATATCAACCCTTCAAGCACCGGGATGGCATCCCCTCCCGACTGCGTGAGTCGTCGAGGCGGCGACGAAAGGGCGGATCATGTCGGTCACGTCTGCGGATGTCTATAACACGTTGCGCACCCACGACCCCGTCCCGAGCTTGTCGATGGGAGCCCGTTCCGAACCCCACTTCCTACAATCCTTGGGCCTTTGGGCGGAGGCATCTGCGTGCTGAGCAGAAACCTGGAAGACTCACGCGAAGTACACGATCACATCCACAGCATCTTCTCCGCCCCAGCGGAACAGCGAGCCCAGGCACTCCGGCAACCACTCGTCGATCGTCCCGACTTCAAGCCTGAAATACGGTGGCTTTACCTAGGTTCGGCGCCTGCCGGCGTCCCCGTCCGACAGATCGATTCCCTTTACCTGCTCAATGCCGAGACAATCTGGAATCTCAAGCGGCCATGCGCCTGATCACTCAGAAAGCCAAGCGTATCGCTGCGGGCGGCACGCCTCGACTGCTTGATCTATTTGCTGGCTGCGGCGGTCTATCACTAGGTTTTCTCGCGGCGGGGTGTCAGCCAACCGCGGCCGTTGAATTGGATAGGACCGCAGCTCGATCCTACGGTGTCAACTTTCATTCGGGCGACGAACGGCACCAACAACCCCGCGATATCATATTCACAACTCCTCAATCACTTGCTTCTGAATTCGGGCTCGATAATCCATCCAGGGCCTTCGACATCGTCGTCGGCGGTCCTCCATGCCAAGCATTTGCCCGAGTGGGAAGGTCGAAGCTGAGAGAGGTTGCCAATCACCCTGAGGCCTTCAGACACGACCCGCGATCCCTTCTGTACATAAACTATGTAACCTACGTAGATGCATGCCTTCCGCTAGCAATTGTCCTCGAAAATGTACCGGATATGCTTAACTTCGGTGGCAGGCACAATATCGCACGCGAGATTTGCGAAGTATTGGATGAACGAGGATATGACTGTCAATATACTTTGCTAAACGCTGTCCACTATGGCGTACCACAAATGAGGGATCGGGCATTCATAGTTGCCACCAGGAAGGAACTTGAGCAGCCTTTCGCGTTTCCGAGGCCTTCGTACTGGATGCATCTTCCTGCGGGTTACGAGGGTTCACGAGCAGTCGCACTGAAGCTGGTCCGCCAGGACGACATGCTGAGCCCTGATCCGTATTGGGTTGATCCTCCCAAGGCTACTCCGGACCTACCACCCGCAATCACAGCGGAAGCTGCCATCGCGGATCTACCAAGGATAGACGCACGTGCCGAGGTCGCCGCTGGCAATTTACGTAGAGGTGCCCGTCGCTTTGACACGCCTCTCCTATACCCTCCTGCCCAACGTCTGTCCAACTACGCACGAAGCATGCGCGAATGGCCAGCATTTGAAGCCCGAGAGGTCTTGCTCGACCACGTAATTCGTTATCTCCCTCGCGACTTTAAACTGTTTGCCCGCCTGGAGCCAGGCGACCAGTATCCGGAAGCCCGTTTGCACGCTCAGGCAATGTTTTATGAAGCGGTAAGTGAGCTAAGGCAACAAGGAGAGGGTTTACCGGACGACTCACCTCGCTGGCAGGAGCTTAGAGAACACTTCGTTCCGCCGTACGACCACCGCAAATTTCCCAACAAGTGGCGCAAGATGGAATCCGATAAGCCAGCACGAACTCTCCTGGCCCATCTCGGAAAGGATGGATACAGTCACATTCACTACGACAATGAACAAGCTCGCACCATCTCCGTGCGCGAAGCCGCGCGATTACAGTCTTTTCCAGACGGCTTCATATTCTCCGGAACAATGAATCCGGCATTTCAACAAATAGGAAATGCAGTTCCACCTTTGCTCGCGAAGGCAATCGGGGAGTCTCTTGTCGACACTTTGAAATCAGCGTCGGTCAAGACACCACGAAACCCCGCATTGGCAACGACGTAGTCTTTGAGGAGTCAATTCGTTGACCCCAATACACTCTGAGATCATGATTTTGAGGTCCCTAGCCGAATCCGATCTAGGGTTATTTGCAGCGCATAGAAAATCGCTTACGGGCAGACAGCGGGCAATTAACATCAACGCACCAATAGCGCAGCAACTTCTCGCTTCTGATCTATATGCAAATGGCGAAGCAACTCTAAAGTGTATTTGCGTCTATGGAGATCTGATTTTCCGGGACATGCGGAAGCTAGCCAAGCCACAAAAGAACTGGCGTCTTGGAGGCAAGGCGATAGAAGGCGACAAGTTTCTTGACATAGACTGCAAGGACTTTGTTCTTATCCGATCCGTGGCGAATAATGACGGTAGCTTACCAATAACCATTTCATTCATCAGCCGCGCTTCTAATCCTTCTGCACATGCTCGATTAGTAGTTATTGCGCAGCATAGACTAAAGGACAGTATGGCCTGCTTTGCGGAGGCTGAGGACGCCTTCACAAAGCTGGCGCCATTCTGTCCGCGTCTATTTTGGGACGGCACGAGCGACTCGAGGTACTTGGAGCCGTCTCCGGCGACCCCGATCCCGTTGATGCCCAGAGAAGACAAGACTTCGAGTGCAACTCAGCAGCGATCTCTAAGGTCAAAGCTCCGATCGCCGCATATATTGGAACACATGCTCCGAGCATCTAGTGATCTTTCGGCTCCAGCTCAGTTCGGTTTCATGGATACCGTTGAACAGCTTGCCTCTCAACTTCGCCGGCTACTACTCCAGACGGGTAGGATTAGTCGGATTGATAAAGATCATGGCGCCTTTTGGCCGAAGATAGCCAAGCAGCGTGTGGGCTTCGTTGATGGTGGACTAGCTAACCTGTCGATGTTTGGTGCTGCGCCGATAGCTGCGCGAGTGGGTGGCTATGCAGTGATACCAGGCGATCATGGTTCTCATCGCGAAGATTTTATCGATCTTAAGCACCTGATCGACGAGCTCTATACGAGCGATAAAGGAGGCGTATATGACGGCTCGTTCCCTGATGTCGGTGCGTTACGCGATGCAGCAAGGATTTCTATTGAGGCTGCCGGTGGAGTTCAAATGCTCTCAAATTATCCTGATCTCCGGTGGCTGTTAATTCACGGTGCACTCGTGAACCCTGTTTCGCGCTATACAGACGTAATGCGAAATGGTCAAGTTAGGCACAGATTCCCAAACTTCTCCGGCAAGGCGCTTGCAGATTTGCTACCGGCGGAGCTTGCTGGAAGTCTGCCGCGTGATCGTAACTTCATCAGTGTCCATCTCCGCCAACTTGAGCGTTTGCAATCTGCTGAAACACCAGTCTGCGGAGTAGTGGAGCGTGAAAGCTCGACAAGCTCTGTCTGTCGTGCTGTTCTAGACAGCCTCGACGATCACTTGATTCACGACCTGCTCCCAGTACCCCCTGCAAGATGGAAGACTTGGTTTAGGAACGCCGTCGATCCGTCCGGTGACGATGATTTTGAGGGTCAACGAATCAGTGACTCCCTACTATTTCGATGCGTTCTTGAGCCAGGTGAACTGCTGTTCCCAGTCGAATTGGATCGAAATGAACTGCGACGTGCGCCCAAGGCCTGGGTTGATGTAATCAGCCGCTATCCAAAACCACGCGTCTCCTATCTTCAGGTTACCGAGTGGAGTTCTCCAATTCGACTTGAGATTTTTGAAAAGGATCTAGGAAGTTATAGAGAGATTGCAGAGCTTGTAATGCACTGCGCTCTGCTACTCCCACGGTACGCGTTTCCCGTTGGACTGGACATCGTAGACAAGTTTGCGCGGATTCCCAACTGGATGAGTCGTCCCATCAACACCCATACAGCTGTTCAAGCACTAAAAGCAGCCCTGGATGAAGGCGATGCATCGCTCTTCGACTCCCTACGTCGAATCCTATGCGGTTCCGGCCGCGAGTTTCTCACACGTCCTGACATCTTTCGATGACCTCCACAATTCAGAGGACATCGATCAGCCATGGAGGAATAATGACAGCCACGGGCGGAATCGACTGGCGAAGAGTCGGTACAGTAGTCGGCAACGCAGGAACCAATGAGTTCACCTTTATCCTCCGGCAATTCCAATCTAGAGTCGGAGACATAGTCGCCCTCGGCATGGATGTGCCCGGTAGGTCCTATAACGAGCAAAGTCGTATCTACGTATGGGCTAGGATCACGGCAATTAGGAGATTCAACCCATTCTTTCCATTTGAAGCCGCTCAGGAGATTGCCAGTGAGGGCATTTCCCTTGAGGATACCGTCCTGTCGGGTACGCGCGATCAACTGGAGGCCGTAGCCCTGATTCTTGGTGCTACTCCAGAGGACAATGTCGCCCATATTTCGCCTCTTACATATCCCGTCAAACCAGCGTCAACGGTTTATCACCCGCCTGCCGACGCCATCCGCCGGCTCTTGATTGGAGGGAGTACAGAAGAACAGACAGCATTAGTCGGCTCTTTAATCGCGAGAGACGATGTCGATGTAACTTTGTCCGCGCCAAGAATGGTCGCTCGTCACCTCGCAATTCTGGCTATGACGGGCGGAGGCAAGACTGTCGCAGCACGCCGCATAATTCGCGAACTCATCAAGTATGGATATCCGGTTTTGATACTAGATCCTCACGGCGATTATATCGGCTTGGTCAAGTGTCAGGAAATGTTGCAAGCCGAGGCTCCGGGCTGCAACATCAAGCTCTTTTTTCCCGAACTGTTGATGCGACAAGACGGCGAAGACTTGATAACCACACTAGTATCCCAAATGACGAGCGGTCTATCGGAAGCTCAGATGAGCTATGTGACCTCTCTTTATGACAGCAATGCTACTCACGACGCCGAAACGGCTCTTGCCTACATTAGTCGCTTGCTGGATCGAGTCAGGAATGACTATGCAGGATCAAACGCCCCTAGTGGATTAGCTCAGAATTGGAGAGGTACTGTTGGAGCTGTGTTGAGAAGCTTCAGAATAGTCCATGACAAACTGGACCGCATGAGGCGTAGCAGTGAGAGGATGAGGCGAAGCTCGAAACTTCGCGACTTACCTTTTGAAGCTCTCCCCAACCCTTTTAGTGAACCAGACCTCATCATACGCCCCGGACAGGTCTCTGTTCTCTACCTCGGAGGGTACGACCACATCACCCAGTGCTCTATAGCGGCCATAACCTTGGAGACGTTATTTGAGTTTCGCGCTAATCTGACTGGACGGATCGCTCCCTTCTTCACTGTCATTGAAGAGGCGCAGACCTTTATTCCGTCGTTTCGTGAGGGAACCCAGGACGCTGTCTCGCTACCCGTGATTCGTCGCATCATAACCGAAGGTCGTAAATTCGGAACTGGTCTTATGTTCATTTCACAGCGACCAAGTCGACTGGACGAAACCATAGTGTCCCAATGTAATTCCTTTCTTATACTTCGCCTCGTGAATCCCCGTGACCAGACATTTGTGAGGTCCGTAATGGAAAACCTCACGGAGTCGGACGCCCGCATGATTCCTGGTTTTGGACCTGGCCAGGGAATCGTAAGTGGGCAGGTTGTGCGCTTTCCGCTTCCCATTCGCGTCAAGATGGACGAGGAACTCATGGCCTCCGAATTAGGTGATGAGGACTTTTTTGTGCAAGCGGCTGCGTGGACGCCGGACGAGCACGAATCAACCCGAGCAGAAAATCGACTGTCTATGGACAGAGTGAATCAGCGTCGTGGTGGCCGGCGAAAGCCGTCGTCGTAATCCGGCGGTATTCGTCTAGCAAATGGCGGACGTACTAACTCCGGCTCAACGCAGGCTGAATATGAGCCGTGTGCGTAGTAAGGATACAAAACCGGAGCTGTTGCTTCGCAAGGGTCTTCATTCTCGTGGTCTTCGATTCCGACTTCACCGCCGAGATCTCCCAGGTAGACCGGACTTAGTTTTTCCACGACATAGAACCTGTCTGTTTGTTCATGGCTGCTTCTGGCACGGCCATTCATGCGAGCTGTTTCGTCTGCCTGCAACGAGACCAGACTTCTGGAAGCTAAAGATCGATGGAACTCGGCTGAGAGACAGAAAGGCCGTACTCAGCCTATTGGAGTCACAATGGCGTGTAATAGTTGTCTGGGAGTGTGCAGTTCGGGGGCCAAGCCGTAGGAGTGTCGACGAAGTGCTGGACGCGTGCGTCAAGTTCATAAAACACAGAGGCAGAAATGATGAAGCTGACACAGAATTCCTACAGATCGAGTCTCGTCGAATCTAGGAATCACAAGAATCTCCTGACCTGCCGAATCGCCGGCCGGAAGCGAAGCCCCCTTGACTGGGGGCTTTGCATATTTCAGGGCTCGTACGGGCGGACTCGTAAGGGGACGCTCGCGGCAAGAGTCAACGTCTACATCCACGGCCTGAACCTGTACAACGGCGCGTTACACGACACCCCCTACCGCTGGCTTGACCTGGGCTACCTGAGCCGAGGCTAGCTAGCCACCCAAGCCAACGAGCAGCTTGGTGGCCAACGATCAACTCGTCGCTATCTAGCCACGCGTGGCCCAGATCCGCGTCCGCGACCAGTTTGAAAACCTCGCGAATGCGACGAAGAAAGTCCCTGGCCGCGCGTTGTCCGCTACGGGTCGCTCGGCTCGGCAATCAGGTCGGCGAGGAAGCAGAGCGAATTGAACACCGGGTCCCCGTGGTATCGCTCGGGCGGGTCTCGAAAGATGCGGAGAAACTCGTCGGCCGACAGACCAAAAAGACGCCACGCTTCCTGGTCCAGCGCCTGCCGGACCTCTTCGCGCGTCAAGACAACGGACTCGTCTTCGTCAGACACCCGCCCAGGCCGCGTCTCAACCGTTGTTGCCATCAGGTACGCCTCGCTGCTCCTGGACACAGCCTAACTCGGGTGACTCAGGCGTCCGGAGGTCGCTGGTCACACACCCATCCCGTCGAACCATCACGCTCGTTCCCGCTCGATCAGCGGACGAACTCCGACCACAAACAGAGTCAGTCCTATCTCCCCCTCGCCCTGAAAGCGCCGCCCACCAAACCGCCTTCTCTCCCCACTCTCGCCCAAAACCTCACCTCGTTCGTACTCAGATCGTACACTCCCCGATCAATCCCCGCAACCCCGGCACCCGAACGCCCACGCCTCGCTGACACCGCAACCCCTGCCAGCTTTGCCAGCAAAGCACGCATTGATAGCGTTGCCCTAACTGCTGGCGTGGCCGGCACCCGCCATCCCCGGCCCGTCATCCCGGCGTCCCCGGCCGGGACCCAGCAGCAACCAACCACCAAGCCGCACCCAAGCCCAACCCCCAGCAACCCACCTGGCCTCACCTGCCTCTTCCTCCTACGCCCCGTGAGTGAGGATCGCCCCCGCCTCCGCCCCACCCGCAGCACTCGGTCCAATTACATTCCGTACTCACTTTACCAACGAACTTAAAGAGGGCCTTGCATCTTTATCCCTCGGCTACCAAACGGCGCCCAGAGCCGCCGCCCCAACCGACCTAGCGGTCGAGCCCGAGGTGGCGAAGAACGTCCTGGACGTGA
This sequence comes from Chloroflexota bacterium, assembly GCA_022824865.1. GTDB lineage: Bacteria > Chloroflexota > UBA11872 > UBA11872 > UBA11872 > UBA11872. The sequence goes on from JAJDZD010000048.1 coordinate 43,778, forward strand.
AGGTCCACACCTGACGGCTACCCCACGCCCGCTGCGACCGGCGACGCTGGCAGGCCCGGATCCATGCCCTCCACCCCCCGCGCATCGTGCTGGCAGCCATCGGTGGGTTCGAGCGGGCGGTTGCGACCCTGCGCATGCCCACCCAGCCCCGGCACCGCCAGGCGCCCCCCGCGAGCCGGACCGGGAGCTGCCGGCCGCCTGATAGGCGAATCCCACCCGGCGCTCCCGCAGCACCTCGCTGCAGAGCCCCCCGGCATCGCCCCCACCCCCACCCCACCCGCGACACCCAGTTCAATTACCTTTCGTACTCACTTAATCAACGAACCAAGGGAACGCTCGGCACCCCAATCACCCGGCGACTGACGACACCCAGGAGAGCCGGCAGTGCGTCACTCACCTCGCCATCCCCGCCAGCCGTGCCTGCTAGGCAATCAACGTACGCACCGAGGGCACCGCTGGCCCCACCCCCGTTGCCAGCACCCTCTTCGCCTGCCTGGCTCGACCCATCTCCCCAGCCGGCCCCGCACCGCCCGATCCGTGTGGCCCCTCGCGAGCCACCAGCCACTAGTCCCTCGCCCTGGCCCTCGCCCCGGCCCACCAATGACGACCGCTCGCCCAGACCCACGCGTCAGCCGCTCCCCGAGCCGCCATCGACCAGCCACCAACCTCGATCCCCGACCCCGCAACATCGAGCCCCACTCCGCTCCCGGCAGCCGCTTCAACTACATTTCGTACTCATTTTACCAACGAATCAAAGAAGGGCTCCGCCCCCCAACGCTTGGACACCCGCCGACGCCCCGGGCGGCCACTAGCGCGTCGCTCGCAGTGCCATCCCCGTCAGCCTCGCTGGCGATGCAATCAACGCACGCACTGATGGCATTGCTGGCATTGACCTCATGGCCCGCCCCTGCCATCCCCGCCGCTGGTCCGCCCCACCACCCCAGCCGGCCTCACACCGCCCCGCTCCGTGTCGCTCGCCGCGAGCCACCAGCCCCTCGCCCCTGCCCACGCGCCAGACGCCCCCCGAGTCACGGACCACGAGCCACCAACCTCGAGCCCCGCCCCGCAGCACCGTCGCGAATCCCTCATATCCTGGCTGTCCATTGCCAGAAATGACCTTGACTTCCAATTTCCCATGCTGTACTCTATATGAGTAAGACATACCGCCCCACCCCATGCCCCTCGCCAACCTCCTCGCGTTCCTCCTGAACCTCTCCCCGTCGCTACCCCTCCCCTTCCGATCTCACTTCCCTGCCCTCTTTCCTTTCCCCTTCCTCCACCCGTCATC
>JAJDZD010000011.1 GCA_022824865.1 Chloroflexota bacterium
CTTTGCCCATCTGCTGTGCCACGTCAACGCCTCCGTTCATCCCGTAAGGCTTTGTAGATAGAGCATAGGTGTTTCCAGCTGGCACTCATAGTGAGGCTAGACCCGGTTATTTGGACAGCTACCACGTACCGGCGGTGCCAGTCCATGATCGCCACAAGGTAGAGGAACCCCCGGGCCATGGGCAGGTAGGTGCGCTGCCCACACCTGGTTGGGCCGGGTGATCCCAGGTCCGGTGATCGGCCGCACGAGCGGCCAGGAAACGGTTCACCACGTGCATGGTGGTCCGTGTAAGACTGAATTGCGAACTTTCCGATGGGAAGTTCCTATCTGAGAAGTCGATCAGGCGACAAGACGAGCCTATGCCGCGTCTGGGGTCGACTTCGGGGGATTTTGGGCGCTCATTCAGTCATTGCCTCCTTGATGGCGGCGAGTTGGTCGTCGGTGATTCCGGTGTCTCGCAGGTAGCCCTCGACGCCTCCGTACATCCTGTCGAGGTGGTCGAGGGTTATTTGCATGCTGTGAGGATGGCAGACATCGTTCTGATAATCCCGCCAAGTGTATTCTTCAGGATTCACATCAGGACTGTCTTTGTAGTAGCGCCGCACCAGATACTGCGCGGTGAGGCCATAGTCCTCGATGATGGTCTCGCGAGGAACGCCACAGATATCCAGCACGAATGCGGCAGAGATTCCGGCCCTGTCCTTGCCCGCGTTACAGTGGACGAGGGCGGGGAGACCGCCCGGGCTGGCAAGAATCGAGAATATCTGGTGGAGGATGTGCTTTCTCTGTTCGAGTATGTAGCAGTACGCCCTGCCCCGCCGCTCGGCAGGGTCCTCAACTCCGTCGATCACCTCCCTACCCTCGAGGTCCACGTCGCCTGCCATGTTCTGATGGTAGTAGGTGACGGCCTCATTGCCAATGAAGGGGCTCGTCCTGAATTGCAGGTCGCTGCTGCGGCGCAGGTCGATGATGTTTTGGATGCCATATTCGAGGAGAGTGTTTACGCCCGCGGGGCTGAGATCCGCCAAGGTGTCCGACCGTAGGTACTTACCCCAGCGGGTCATCCTGCCGTCGCGGGTCTCGTATCCTCCGAGGTCGCGGACGTTGTATGCGCCCTCGACATCGAGGGCGCGCACGTGTTCAGTGTGCTTGGTCATGGATGGGTCACTCCCCGTGATCAGCGCAGTCTTCTCCGGCATACCTTCGACCTAGCGTTTGTTTGAAGTGGTCACTATTGGGCCTCCCCGGTTGGTGGTGCTCAATGATAGAGCACATTGTGAGCCAGCGTCCTATCAGAACACACCACAACTAGCGCAATAGGCGCCAACAGGGGGAGGCAACATCTGAGGGAGCGCAAACGCACCAGCCTTTCCTGAAAGGGCGGGGAAAGTCGCACACCATTGCTGAGGAAGTTCGAGCCTCGGCAGGTCTTAGCTATGAACATGTGGGCCGTGTAAGACTGAATTGCGAACGTTTCGGTGGGAGGTTTCTATGTGAGGACTGCGCGTTCCGGCAGTGTGCAGAGCTACCGAAATTCCTCCCTGAGCATCTCAGCCGCCAGGGACTCATTCCTGAGCTTCAAGTACGCCTCGTCGAGCGGGATATCGGCAGCGCTTCCCGGCGCGAAACCGCAGTCGGGGTGCAGCAGTAACCGCTCAGGCGCGACGTATTGGGCGGCCCGTCTGACGCGGTCGGCAATCTCGTCTGGCGTGTCGATGTGGCTGCTGCGGCAGTCGACGCATCCCAGGCCGATATCGAAGCGTTCTGGTAGGTCGCGCAATACCGCGAAGTCGCCCGCCGCCGGTATCGCAAACTCCAACATGAGAATATCGACCTTGAGACCGGCCAAGGCTGGAAGAATCGGCTCGTATCCACCCTCGCCGACCCATCCTGCGCGACCCTTATTGCGCCGACACAGGTGGATTGCCAACCGGACTCCGTCTACTCCCGTGACGACGCGGTTCAGTAAGTCGACGCAGTAAGCCAACTCGTCCTGCGGATCGTCGTAGCCCGCCCGCACCTTCGGGTCCACGAACAGGCACAGGTGAGGGTCGTCAAATTGCGCTATCGCTACCCCTTCGTCGCGTAGGGCTTCCAGCTCTTGCCGAAGCACAGGCACCAGCGCCTCTGTGAAGTCACGTCGAGTGGGATACGCGGCGCTTGACAATTCGGGGTCCCACATCCGCTCACCTAACAGGTATGGCGATGGTATGGCGACCTTGACATCGCGTCCCGTATGCAGTTTGAGGAACCGTGCCTCCCTCGCTAGCAGGCCGGGGTTTACGACTTCGATTTTCGAAGTGACGACGTGCCACGTCTGGCGCTGCCCGAGGACTTCCTTGATGGACAGATCGAACCCGCGGCAGATATCCGCAATCACCCCGACGTATGACTTTCTGCGCCATTCCCCGTCGGAAATAATATCGATGCCGGCAAGCTCCTGCATCTGCGCGACGTATGGTATGGCGGAGTCCATCATCCGCCGAAAATCGCCCGAAGAGCCGCCCCCTTCGACCTGTGATTCAATCAGATCTCGCACGTATTGAGGTCGCGGCATCGAGCCGACGACGGTCGTTGGGAACAGGCCTCGTTCCATTTGGCTTTCAGGCAAGATGTCGTGCGTTTTCTCTGCTCGTGGTCTGAGGTGGCTCAGGTACAGATTTGTTCGCGAACCGCATCCAGTCGGCGGTGGCTAGGTGATAGTCCTGGATGGTGTCGACCTCATGGTAGTCACCGGGTACTGCGACGCAGTGTACCGGGATTCCATCTCTGATCATCCGATCGAGTAGAAGAATGACATACGCCATGCGGAAAGGCCTGCCATCGGCGATGACGTGCTCATCGCCAAGTTCGGCGTGGAGTTCGTCGTAAAATTGCAGGAACTGAGAAGCGCCCTCGGCCGTCATCTTAAGAACGCCCGAATACTCTCCGGATGCCTCCTGCGGCTTGATCGTCCGTGAGACCTCGACCACGCGGGCGCCGTCCACGAGAATTTTCTCGGCGTCCGACTCCGGGTGCATACTCCGAAACGCATACCGTTCACGCCAACGAGTGTCCATGACGAGCGTGATGTCGTGTGGCGAATCCTGAAGCGCCTTCACTGCGCCGTCGAGGTACAGCGTATCGGTGTACGTCGCATAGAAGCCGCGGGCCATGTGTTCACGAGCACAGACAAGGGAAGCGAGGATGTTGGTCGTGGACCAGGCGGGATTTTCCACATAAGTGAGATTCGGGTAGGCGTTCCGAACCACGTCCATGAGATACCCGCCTACGAAGACAAACCGGTCCAGACCATTCTGTCGAAACGCACGTAGCGTCCAATCGAGAATTCTGGCGCCGGCTACTTCCGTAAAGCACTTTGGTTGCGACGCGGTGTAAGGCATAAGGCGTGCGCCCCGTCCGGCCCCGAGCAGGATGACGTTCATGCCTTCGCGTTGCTACGTAGGGCAAGTTCCCGCTCAGACTACCGCGCCAAACCTGCGACCGCCGTAGAGGGTGGTGGTGGACCGAATGAAATCCCAACCCACGACCTCCGCAATGCGAGTCCCGCGCTCTTCCGACTGAGCTATCGGCCCGGGGACCGTCCAATCCGGAGTTCCCGGAAACCGCCGCCCCGTCGTTCCAGCCGACTAGACCTTGGTCAGTTCAGACGCCTGCTGCGCCCGAATCGCCTCCCCGTCAACTTCTAGCGCCTCCAGGTAGAGCGCAATGGCCTCCCGGATCAGCCCCGCAACCTCCGCCTTCGTCCCCCCAGACCGCTACACACCCCCAGATGGCCGGCACACGCGCCCCAAAGCCGCTCCAACTCTTCCACTGGATGTACGGTATATCGTACACTTCGGCAATGTACTCAGTCCTGCGGAGCACGACGTTCGACGGATGGCCGAGGAGTATCGAAAGTTCGATGCATCGGACTACATGCGGACCGACGAGGACCTGCAAGGCCTTCTCAGCGCGGCGCTGGACGAGGACGTTGGGGACGGTGTCGTAATTCGCGCTGTCCTGAAGCACGTCGCTCGGACCCACAACCTGAGCGCCCTCGCTCGCGAAACCGGCCTGAACCGGGGCAATCTCTACCAGGCGCTCTCCAACGACGGCAACCCCACCCTCGCAACCCTCCTCAAGGTCACCCGTGCCCTGGGACTAAGACTGCGTCTCGAGCCAGTCGAGAACCCCGCCAAGTCCGGGCAACCGCCCAAGCCGTCCAATCTCCCGGCAGAGTCAACCTAGATCTGGCCTCGCCCACCCTCACCGCCGGCGGCTCCCCAAACAGCCACCCCCGCAGCGACTCCTCCGTCGCCAACACCACGAGATGTCGCTGGGAATATTCCAAGCTTGGTAAGGCTTTGGATCCCAATTAGCAGGCCAAATCGGGCCTGGGAGCACAAGCCGAGGAGCCATTCCAGCCGGCGCGCCAATGGGAAGCCACGGCCCGCGGCCCTCTCGATATTCTTCCTGTTCGAGCCCCCCGCGTGCGGGGCCATGGCCAAGTCCGGAACGCGCCGATCGTCCTAAAATGCCATGTGTGGAAGAGCGACGTGAGAAGGGGCGCGACTGTGAACGCAGACACCGCAACGCGCAGGCGCAGGCCCAAGGAAGAGACAGCCCGTCTCGGCGATCAGATCTACAGGCGGGATGTCAAGGCGCAGGTGGAAGCCGGCCACGACGGAGAGTACGTAGCCATTGACGTGGACAGCGGACATTGGGCGGTCGCCGAAAGCGAGCTTGCCGCATCGGACAGTCTGCTGGCGCAATGCCCGAATGCCATCGACGTCTGGCTGCTTCGCGTGGGCTATAGGGCGGTTGCCAGCATCGGGGGCGGGTCTGTGCAGAGGGCCGATTGATACAGGGGACGGTGAACGCAGCGTATGAGGCGGTTGTGTCCCTTCCACTACGAGGTCCGGCAGGACAAGCCCGGGAAATAGACGCCGTGGTGGATACAGGTTTCACCCGTTTCCTCACGCTGCCGCCGGGGATGGTCGCGGAGTTGGGACTGGGCTATAGAGGCGTCAATAGCGTAATCCTTGCCGACGGCAGCGAAACAACACTTGAGGTGTACGGCGTGACGGTGCTGTGGAACGGCCGGCCAAGAGAGGTCGTTGCCTACGTCTCCGATACGACGCCCCTCATCGGGATGTCACTGCTGCACGGGCACAACCTGGACATCGACGTCCAGGACGGCGGGCGGGTCCTCATACGGCCGACGGAGTGACACGGAGGTCGTCTCAATGACTGACGAGAACTTGCCTAATCCTCTGGAAAAAATGCGCACGATCACCACGGATACGGCGACTTGGCTCGCTAAGCGTGAGAGACACGGGGCGACCAGGGTCGATATGGATGAGATGTATCAGGATGCAGTCGTCATCTTCCCAATTTCGACCAATAAAACAATCGCTGAGCCGTGCGTCGAAATGTCCGAATTCTTAGCTGCCGCGGCACGATCAGCAGTCGCTGGAGTCGAAGTTCTCGACCGTCTGAACACGGAGGACGATCCTCATCTTGTCGCCGCCCTGAAAAGATATGTCGAGGATACGGGACAGGCACTGAAGGAAGTGGACAACCGGCTCAGGAAGCTACATTCCGGTCTGAATGAGCTGTTCCCCGAGATTCCATCGTGGAAAAATCTCATTCGTCGCCGCGATGTAATCGCACACAAAATACTTACTGTCGACGACGGTAAGGTCCGGGAGGAAGCGGACCGTGACTTCAGGTCGCTAAGCCAACTCCTGTCGAACATCCATTTCGCCCCTACAATCATCGATCTCGAACAAGGCGTCGGTCCAGAGGTTGTTATTCGCTCCAATCAACTGCGAGGATTGGCGCCGTCAGAGGCCGGTCAAGATGGTTTCGTGCCGGGTGGTGCACTGGTGATTGTGTGTTTGGACGCCCGCAAGGGCATAGTAACCTTCAGGCTCGGTCGAGGCCCTGAAAACCAGGCATTGATTGCTGTCTCGCACCCCGGCGAGTATGGGTTCACGGTCTCGAAGTTGAGTCCACAGGCGGTCGTGCAGTCTACGGAGTGACGCCATTTGGCATCACCGCCGACTCCGTAGTTCAGTCCGACTTGCGCCAGAGCCACCATCCCGTAGTAACCAGGACGAGAGGGATTAGGACGGCGATTACGAGCCAGGTGACGTCCGATGGACGCTGACCAATCCGCTCTCCTACTAGGCAAGCCGGTAGGCCAAGGCGTACTGTACTGCGAACGTTCCGCTGGGAGGTACCAATATAGAAGCGGAACCCAGTCGCGCCAGGCCGGCAACGGTCTATTCATACTTCCCTAGCGTGTCGAAGAATCGGCAGGGTTGCGAGCCATTCTGTCAAGTTATATCGCCGAACGCGCGAGTGTGTTGATTACCGATGACTTGGGTGCGCGTGCAATGAGTCAAGTAGGGAGGACCTAACGACTGACGACCTCGGGCTTGATCCGCGAAGGGGCAGCGAGAGCCGCACGTCCGGTTGGGAGCAGAGCCGACGGACTAGTGCTCCGGTAGCACGGGGGAACTCGCTGGCGGCCCATCCTACTCATCCGGGAACGCACCCGCACCTTCGACATTAGCACGCGGCGACCTGACCGACCGGATGGGCGTGTCCGCCAGCTACATGACCCAGGTAGCCCGGGGGCCAGAAGAACATCGGCGGTGCGCCGCGTCACGGGGCATACGATACCTAGCTCAGCTAGGAAGCATTCGGAGAAAGTTCTTGGGTCAATCGACTTACGTCAAAGCGAAATCCCAGGGGCGAACGTAGCATTTCGGCAAGGCGCAGTCTGAAAGCGTTGTAAGGTCGGCCCCGCAAGACCCGCGCGATCTAGAGACGCCTTGACTGCCTAAACCACAGTCCCGGCCAGCGTCTGTTCTGGAACGCCGGTAGCACGCTTGTAGCCCGGCACCACTGATTGCACTGGCTCCACGCCCAGACCGGCGCACCTTCGATGAGTGCACGATGACCAGTGTGGACATTCAAGGGGGCACATGGGGAACCTACAGTTTCGAATAGAACGTCCTCTGTCGACGATGGAAGGTAAAGGCCCAAAACTGCCAAGACGGTGTGTCAGTACCAGACTTGCCCCCAGGCCATGGAAAAGACGGCCCGCAGCAAGACAACACCCAATAAAAATCCAATCCAACGCAGCATTGACCCCACAAGATGACCTCGCGCGGCCGCGGGCAGGTAAAGCCATCGGAATAATCCGATAATACCGCCCGCCAAAATGGTGAATACCAGTTGGCCAAGCACGAATAGCTCATAGTGCAGTGACATGCTACGACTCTAAAATTTCCCGACCCTCAAATCCAAACGGAACGCGGGATGGCCGACGTGGGCAGCCCTCTATGGTCAAGGAGACCTCGTAGCAGTCCGAAATCGGGCAAGTCGTCCACATGTCAAACGAGGCCAGGCAGTTTCGACGGAGTACAACAGGACGATACTCAGAATAAGGGCCTCTATTATACATTGCTTGACAAAGTCACGGCTCCAAACCAAGCCGAATGGGTGAGCCTCAATCCTGACTGTAGCCCCCAAAAAATATCGGTCGCTCCTGCCCGTTTGGGCCTGGAAACATTGTGCCAGTACATCCCAGCCCGTGGTGAGCCTTCCGGGTACGTCGAACAGTGCCTTTACACGGTGTTCGCCCGATGGCGACAGAAACACGCTCGGGTGCGAGCCGATTGGTGAACGCTTTATCTCAGCGGTGGACCTCGACACGACGGCTGACGCGTGGCTATGGATGCCGCTGGGCCATCCCGACGTGCCGTATTCCAGCCGTCCCGCATTCACGCGCTGGTATTGGGACCTTCTGGCCGAAATGAAGGCCGAACGCGAGGCCCCGACACGCCTGCCGGGTTTCGAGTGATGCCTGGTCAAGCAAGGCGATAAGCCACTTCAACAACAGTTTCCTTTGCCTGCTTAAGTACCCACCGAAGGTAGTCGACATTGACGACTGAACGCATAGCCACGTGCTAAGTGATACGCTGCAGGATGACAGCATCAGTCTCATTGGATCCAACTTCTATCTTCTATTTTCACCTGGTGGACAAGTACGTCAACGCGATGCTGATACCATCACACAACTGAGACACAAAGCGAAGACTCTACCACTCATTCAAGTTGTTGATGAATCGGTCCAATCATCATCGACGAGCAGGGAATCTGGAGTTGGCTCCGTCACTGTACAGGTACATGCAGCAACTGCCGTCAAGTGATCCTCAAGACTCCAGCAACTTACGGATTTCGTGATGGAGTTCATAGGGCCAAAAGTCGAATCCGGGCAGAAAGAGGAGTCCTTGGCGACATATTCGCTCGACTTGCTCAAGCTGCGGTACGCGCCTGACGCGGAGTCGGCACGACGTTCTCGTGGGTCAACTGCCGCAGCGGTACAGGACTGACCGCAGCGAGAGGACCAAATCGCTCCTAATGCTCTATAGTCGGGCGTAGTCGTGTGAGACATGCCTGCCGGGCGGGGACCACCGAGGTGGCCATGAGCCCCCTACCGGTGAATTCGTCGTAGCCAGCCGACGATTGCGCGGGTGCCTTAGCCCGAGAGTTGTAACTAAAGCGAGGGTTCGGGATGCGGAAGAGTACAGAGGGTCATGGCTACCTGAGCCGGCGTCGGCTGCTCGCCGCGATGGCGGCTATTGCCGCGGGCGGCGTTGCCCGCATCACGGTGCCGACGCTGGCCTTCGGCGCGGAGCAACTGCTCCCGGCGAACGCGATCGAGACCACCGACGGGGCGTTCTTCCCGGTCGACGGCGGGCTGTCGGGCTTCTATGTCCGCGACGACCCACGCGGGCCGGCGTTCTGGTCGCTCTTCGACGCAGCCGGCGGGCACGCCTGGTACGGCCCGCCGATCAGCCGCGTGTGGCAGGACGCCGATAACTGGTATCAGCTCTTCGCCTGCGCCATGTTCGTGCAGCCGCTAACCGACGGTGAACCGCAGCTGGCCCCGATCGTGGACCTGATCGTGACCGGGCCGGCCGTTTCGAGCAGTTTCTCGAACGCGACCAAGCTCGAATTCGACGGCTGGCCCCAATACAGCCAGGTGACGGCGGTTGCCCCGGCGATCCAGGTCTTCGTCACGGCCAATCCCGGCCTGCAGCCGGGCGTCGCGCGTTCCCGGCCGCGCGAGTTTGCCGGCAAGGTTCGCAACCTCTTCGCCAATCTTGGCCTCGAGCACGTGAACGGGCAGGTTCGACTTGGCGTGCTGGGGCAGCGCTACAAGAGCTACTTCGCGGGTCGGCCCAACCGCCTGCCCAGCGCCGCTCTCGTTCCCGAGGCGTTTGCCGTGTCGGACGAGGCGTCCGGCATTTCGGACGACCTGCCGGGCACGGTCAAAGGGATCGACCGCGGCTTCGGCTGCACACTGGCGAGCGAGCAGGGCGTCGGCGCCGGCGTGAACCACATGAATCGCCTGGGACTGTGGTGGAACCGCGAGCAGTTCATCTGGAGCGCCATGGAGGCGTATAGCGACGCCGCGCTGCCCACCATCGCCACCGACCGAAACTTCCGCGTGAGCAAGGAAGTCGTCGGGCTGCTCCAGTTCACGCCGGAGTACGCGGGCGGCGGGCCGTCCGAGCCCGCGAAGTTCAACCCGCCCCGCGGGCTTGATTTGCCGGCTTCCGATCCATCGAACCTCTTCGGCCGGTTCGCACGCGGGGTGATCGAGAGCCGCCGACCGCTCGACGGAGCGCCCGCGACGTCGGCGTCGGGCCTAAACTCGATCTCGCGCTGGATCCCGTCGAACGAGCCGGATATCTGTCGCCCCCGGATGCCGGGCTATGCCTGGGGCGGAGAACCGCACAAGCGCTGGGTCGACCGCACCAATGGCTCGGGTCCAGCCGCCGCGGACGAGATCGACGACGCCGAGCGCGAGCGCCTGCTCCACCGCCTGGTGCAGGTCGCGTACGACGCCATGATCGCCGCCGATCCCGAGGCGCGCCTGATCTTTCCATCGCTCGGCGTCCTGGATCGGAGCTGTGACAACACGCCACGACAGATGCAGTTCTGGGACGGCTGGGTGAAATTCCTGGCCGAGCGGACCGATCGCGAGGACCTGCTTGCCAAGAACTTTTGGTTCCACGACATGTCCCTCACGCTCCACAAGGAGCCCGAGCGCGTGTACGAGATGGCAGCCAAGTACCGCGCGGCGCTCGACGGTCTCTCGGAAACGGTGGGCGAACCGGACCCGCTGGCCGGCCGTCGGCGGCTCATCGCGATGGAAATGGGGCTACAAGACGATCCCGGGCTGGGGGCGTACTTCGACGATACGGACGTGGCGCACTTCATCATCCAGGCCATTGCCAACGCCCTGGTCGGCGGCGCGGACGAGGTTGCCCTGCACAAGCTGATCGACTACCCGCTGTCACAGAGCTCGGGGCAAGGGGCGCGGGTGGCAGTGCGCTATCTGTCGCACGTCACCCGGCAACATCCCGACCGCGCGAAGTACCCCGACATTCGCGGCGAGCGCGCGGCCAACGCCTACGCCGGGCCCGTCCGGATTGATCTTCCAGGACCGGGATTCGTCACCAGCGTGTTCTACAACCGCAAGCGCGAACCGATCGATCTGACGCTTTCCTTTTCCGCCGATGATGAGCGTTCCGACAGCGCCATCCACCTTTCCGATCACATCGGCAACGAGCAGACGCTCAGCCCCGGATCCCACCAACTCACGCTCGCCGCGCCGCGCCAGACGTTCAACGCGTTCGGCAAGAACTGGGCCTGGGTCGCCGGCGGGACGCACGTGGTTCGCTACTCGAACGCGGTCACGCTGACGACCGATCCGCCGATTCCGGATACCGTGCCCTACCGGACGATCCCCGCGACCGCCAACGCGCGGACGGCGGGACCCAGCTAGGTGTATTGACAGAGAGCTGTACGACACGGCTGACGGGCGGAAGGCCACCCAACGAGCCGTGGGGACGCCGCCGGTTTTATGCATACCATCGCAGCCAGCCGCCCGGTGCCCAAGTGCGGTGTGCATGCTCCGAGCCAGGGCCTGTTCACACGCCGGACGTATTCGTCCAAGCATTGACACAGGATGTACGACGCGGCACCACCGGCGTTACAAGCGCAAACACATCCGGCAGGGCAGGCCATCGCGGCTTCCTAGGCTCGGTCCATAACCACCGCAGGACTCCCTCCGGCGACGCAGGCGGTGGTGCCCTGTTGGGGCATCATAGGCTTGGCTAGGCGAGGGCGCGAAGCTCAGCGCAGTGCGCATCCCCGGCAATCAAATGAAGCTTGGTGGTCCACCTGCGGCCCGGCTTCGTGCCCTCAGGCCATGGGAATGGTACTTGACTCTGATGCTATTGAGGATACTTACAATGTCCTGGCGTGCGGAGCATCGTGGAGCCGATCGCGCCTGTCACCGAGGTCCGTGGCTTTGTACCAGTCGACCCAGCCGCCGGAACTGATCGATGCTTGGCTGTCGCCGCAGGTCGGCCGCAATGTTCACTTGACGTAGCTGACGGATTTCATCGACTGAAGTCACCAGTGGCGGACTGACATGCTAGGCCGGTGGGCCGCCCAGTTGTCCGCCGCTTCTGATGGTGAAGGTGCTGTTGCTACAACAGTGGTACCAAGCCTCGGCCCCTGCCATGGAACAGGCCTTGTGGGAGCGATAATCGTTCCGGCGTTTCGTGGGCTTCGGGTTGTAGGACGCCGCGCCGGGTCACTCGACGATCAACAGGTTCCGCACGCAGGTGACACGGCGTGGGCGTGGCCCAGGCGCTGTTCGCGGCGGTGGAGCAGAACTAGCCGCGCGCAGCACGCTGGTCATGCAGGGCAGCGGGAGGCCGCAAAAGTGCGCCGTCTGAAGGCAGGTGGCACCGGCGCGGGCAGGTCCCGCGACCCGGACGCGGCCTATGCCCGGCAGGGTCGGCAGGCGTGCTTCGGCTCCAAGCTGCAGCTAGGCGTGGACGCTGACTCGAAGTTGGTCCGGCGCTCGGTGCTGGCCCGGCCAATGTGAACCAGACTCAGGTGGCGGACAGGCTGATCGCGGGGAGTGGGAGGGCAGTGTACGAGGATGCGGCCTTTGGCTCGCACGCGCACAGCGCCTGGCTGCAGGCGTTGGGGAGCCAGGATCAACTGATGCGGCGGCCCACCAAAAGCCACTTGACCGTCAGACTCGCTCACGCCCACTCGTCGGCTTGGGCATACCTGATCTCACGGGCCTCCCGGATCAGATCGGCGGCGTTCTCCATGCCTCCGAGCACCTCGTGCCGGAGCTCTGCGAACAGTTCGTAGTCTGATTTGGCAGACGGCAGCCCGCCCAAACCGTTGGCTTCGTCCTTCGACAACTCCCGATTGATGGCCGTCTGGCAGTACCCACGCATGCTGACACCCGTGATCGCAGCGCTGACGTTTAGCCAACGCTGAGAGGCAAGGCCCAAGTCCAGTGTCTGCGTCTTCACTTTGGCTTCCATGGCCTGCGTTTCTCCGACAAGGCTCATCAACGAAACGCGTGCTGCCAGCACGGAAAGCCTGTCAATGCAAAAGAGAAGATTCCCCTTGGCGGCCCCGCCCGGCCCGGTCAGATTCTCGAGTCGGTATCGGCGGCCCGTTCCTTCCTCGGTATGGCGATAGGACCGCCGGATGTACTCGGGGTCGTAGTTCGTATAGACCAGATTCCAGGTCCACGCATCGCTCTTGGTGTAGAACAGCAGCACGTCATGTACGCGCCCATGCTGCGCCCGCCCTTGCCGCCGGTCGCTATGCGCGCCCGTCCACTTCCAGACAATCTCGGTACGGAACTGCTGGCGGCCCCACACCGCATCCATCAGCAGCTTCAGGTAGTGCGACATCGTGGGGTCGCAGTGCAGGTAGATGCTCCCCGTCGGTTTGAGCACGCACCGCAGTTCCAGCAGCCGCGCGGCCATGTAGGCCAGGTAGCCCTTGTCGCCGTCCGTCATGGCGGCCAGCAGCACGCGAAACCCGGCGGGATGCTTGGCCTCGATCAGGTTGATCCACTCGGCGTCCACGTCCGACAGCCCCCAGGTGTCTTTGAACGCGGCCCCGGCCGCCTGCGACCCGATGGGCGCGGCGTAGTTGGCCTTCGAGTTGAACGGAGGGTCCAGGTAGATCAGGTCCACGGACGCACTATTCACGCCGCGCAGGATGGGCAGATTATCGCCGGTCCACATGGTCTGATTGGCGAAGTTAGACGGCATGGGAAGGCTCGGCACGTGGCTGACGCGACCACGCTATCAGGTACGACTACTTACCTCACGGGGATAGTCGCGCCGTCCTCTTGGCCGGTCCATGCGGCGGCGGATTTCGACGAGCTCGGCTTCGGCGGCATCGAGGCGCTCCTGCTGCTCCGTGATGACGCTGTCCATCTCCTCATTGACCAGCTTCACGGGATCGCGCACGTCCGACTCGGTGCGGATGTGCGCGCGGATCCGATCAATGATGAGCCGCTCGAAACGCTTGGCGTTGAGGCGCGGAGTCATGCACTCGCCCCCACCGCGCTTGAGGAGGGAGTGGCAGACGTAATAGGAGAAGCAGCCGCCCTTCGCCTCAGCGGCGGAGAGCGGCTGCCCGCAGACCAGCCAGGTCAGGAGCCCGCTGAGCAGCTAGGGGCTGGCGGCGCGCCTGGGATGCGTCTGCTCTCGCCCCCTCCCCGTCGCCCGTGCAGGCAGGGCGACGGGATAACGCGAAGCGCCCCCCGGGGCTGACCCGGAGGGCGCCCGTTTCTGCTTGCTGCGTATCAGTCTTTAGGAGGCTCTCACCCCCGCTTACTGGTCACCCCCGCAGACCTGCACCCAGCCGGAGTATTTGATGGAGTTCTGGTTGGGCCTCGGGTCGCTGGGATACCAGTCGCTTGCGCCGCCGGGGGTCGGGTAGAAGTCGACCTCCTTGGCGATGTTTTTATAGTTGGGGAACTTGGCCCGCACGTAGACCGCGCCCTCGCCAGTTTCGCATCCGATGCGCGCTCTGTCCGTTCCGCCCAGCGTCGCGGCCGCGGCTGTGCCATGCCAGCCATCGTTGATGGTGATGTCCCAGTTATTCCAACGGGTGATTGCCGCGGCTGTGCCCTTGGCCTCCAGGCGGAACGAGTAGGATTCGTAGGACGAAGCCCGGAAGACCGTGATGTCGAGCTTGCCGTTGCCGGCGATGTCGACCTGAAGGTCGAAGAGCAGCGCGTCGTCCTCCTTCACGGTCAGCCCGGGAGCCGAGCTGGCGCTCGAGTCCTTGACGCGGAACTGGTACCAGCGCACATCGGTGTCGACGAAGTTGTCGTCGTGGACCGCCAAACCCTCCAGGTGTTCGTGGTGCTGTACCGCGTCGCCGTTGCAGCGCCTTCGCAGGAACCCCTACAGAGCAAACAACGCAGAGCGCCCCCGGATTTGGCCCGGGGGCGCTCGTTTCCGACTGCTGCGGATGCTGGCCAGGCGCTACCTACAGACCTGCACCCATCCGGAGTACTTGACGGTGGCGGTGTCGGGCCGGTAGTCGTGGTCACTGGGATCCGAACCCGGGTCGAAGTCGACGCCGTAGACGATCCCGCCCCAGTTCTCGAACACCGCCCGCACCCAGCCGGCGCCGCCATTCGGACAGCCGGGATGCTCGTCCACCCCCTTGGTGTCGTCGCCCAGATGGTAGGACGACGCGAAGCCGTGCCAGTCGCGCTCAATGGTGACGTCCCACTGGTCCCAGCCCGTTTCGCCGTCGACGCTGCCGCGCTCCTCAAGCCGGAACGAGTAGTGCTGGTACGACGCCCGGTGGCTGTGGATGTGCAGCTTGCCGTTGAGGGCCAGGTCGGCCTTCAGCGTGATCTGCAGGTGGTCGTCCTCCTTCACCTCCAGGACGGGGTTGTTGCTGTTGGTCGAGTCCTTGATGCTGAACTTGTAGTAGCGCAGCTTCTCGCCGACGTAGTTGTCGTCGTGCACGACCAGGTTGATCGGCACGCGCCAGAGGTTCTGGCCCGACACCTTCTTCCAGTTGCCC
>JAJDZD010000033.1 GCA_022824865.1 Chloroflexota bacterium
TCAGCCCGGACTTCGGCGCGAAGGGCCCGGTTGTCGGCACGGAGGGCCTGGTTTTCGGCGCGGGCATCGCGCCGGAACGTGAGCAGCAGACCGATAAGAGTCAGGCCCAGGGCGATGATGGCGATGAATTCGGGGGTCATGGGGTGGGTCGGGCGGCGTCGGTGCGGCGGTCGGGGTCGTCGCGGGTGGGGGCGAGGCCCTGGATGGCGCCTTCGAGACGGGCCGTGCGCTCGGCAAGCGCCTGGACGTCTTGGCGCAAGCGCTCAATGCCGGCGTGGACCTCGGCTCGCAGGGCGTGGTGCTCGGCCTGGACTTGCCCCCGGAAGTTCTGGATTTCAGCCCGGACTTCGGCGCGAAGGGCCCGGTTATCGGCGCGGAATTCGACTCGCAGGGCCTGCGTTTCGGCGCGGGCGTCGCGGCGAAACGTGACCAGCAGGCCGATGATGGTCGCGCCGACGGCGAGGATGCCGATGAGTTCGGGGGTCATGGGCGAGGCTCCTAGTGCACAGTTGTGCTGAGTCCGCCCTGTGGACTGCACCGTAGCACGGGCCGTGGATCGCGGGATTGCCCCTGCGTTCCAGGTTTCCGACGCTCAACGCTCAGCGCTGGGGTTGGTCAAGCAGCGTCGTCGTGGCGGTCGGGGGCGCCGCGTCGGGCGAAGAGGCCTTCGATGGCGCCTTCGAGGCGAGACACGCGCTCGGTTAGCGCCTGGACGTCCTGGCACAAGCGCTCAATGCCGGCGTGGACTTCGTGGCGGAGGTTCTGGATGTCGGCGTGGACCTCGGCTCGCAGGGCGTGATGCTCGGCCTGGACTTGCCCCTGGAAGTTCTGAATCTCAGCCCGGACTTCGGCGCGAAGGGCCCGGTTATCGGCGCGGAGGGCCTGATTTTCGGCGCGGGCGTCGCGCCGGAAGGTGAGCAGCAGACCGATGAGGGTGAGGCCCAAAGCGATGATGGCAATGAATTCGGGGGTCATTGGGCGGCTCCTTGGTGTGGGGTTGCTTTTCCACCGCCCATGGGAATTCAACGGTAGCACGGGCCGTGGGTGAGGAAGGAGGAGGGGGAAGGAGTGAGCTGAGAGCAGTGAGAAGTGAGATGTGAGCGAAGAAGGGGATGGGAGTAGGGAAGGAGTGAGAGGTGAGAGGCGGAGTCGGAGGTTGGGAGGTTTCGGTCGGGGTTGGTTCCCAAGGGTGGCTTGGGAGGGCTGGGGATGACCATGGTGCTGGGTCCCGGCCGCGGACGCCGGGATGGCGGGGCGGGGTGTGGGTGCGGAGGGCTGAACGGGGTGGGATGAGGACGTTGGCGAGGGTGGTTGAGGACTACCTGGGGGACCTGCGGCGGATTCGGGTTTCGGGTGGGGCGACGGGGGAGCGGTCGGGGTATGGGCCGCTGGCGAATCTGCTCAACGAGGTTGGCGGCGGGTTGAGGCCGAAGGTGTTTTGCGTCGGCGGGGGGCGGACCAGGGACCGGAGGCAAGACAGCGCTCGTCGTCGACCGGCTCTGAGGTGTGGTGTTCGTGGCCGTCGAGATCCAGTTGGCAGGCCCGGCCGGGGTGGACGTAGCGGTAGTCGAAGAAGGGGTGGTAGCCGGGGGCGAGGTCGAAGGAGGGCGTAGCGCCGGGCCAGGTGGTTGGGATTGGGCGGTGCCTTGGGGTGCCGAATACAGGCAAAGCAGGCGATAGCGGGACGGGAGGGGGCAAAGGGCGGTTGTGAGTGAGTACATCAGTGGCGTATGCGAAAGCCGGATGCGTGATCAACCGAATCGACGCACAACACAATGATCAACGCTGCAGGCCGGAACTTTCGATAGCTCACACCACAAATAGTATGATTGCCGCCGCGAGCGAGGGCGGAGCCTCGCGCCCCTTGTCAGCGATTGTCCATATGCAACTAATCAATGCTGGCGGCGAATGGACAGCACACGCGAACTGGACACGATGTGTTCTTGAACAGTCCGCCCGTCTGATCGGACCCGCCCTGAAACAGCAAGGAAGCAAATGATGTACCACCCTGGAGGCACTATAAGAGAAACGTTGCGTCGCATTGAGACGAATGAGTACGTGCTACCAGCTATCCAGCGGGAATTCGTTTGGAATCCAAATCAAATCTGCGCACTATTTGACAGTCTATTGCAGGGATATCCGTTCGGTGAGTTCTTGTATTGGCAAATAGATGCGGAACACTCAGCAGAGTATAGGTACTATGGATTTGTCCTCGACTATCACCAACGGGATAATCCACACTGCCCTGAAGCACGAATCACGCCAGGCAGACCGATCACAGCCGTCCTTGACGGTCAGCAACGGCTCACTGCATTCAACATTGGCCTGCGAGGGTCAATGGCCGTGAAGCGACCTTATAAGTGGTGGCGCAGCCCAGATGCTTTCCCCAGACGTATTCTGGCCTTGGACTTATTGGCACCGACTGAACCGGATGAGAGGGGAAGTCGCTACACTTTCGAATTCATTGAAGAAAGCAGAGTCGGACCGGAAGGCGAGCGTCTGTGGTTTCGAGTCTCGGACATTCTCGACATTCGGCCAGGTCCGCCCATGCTCAGGTGGTTGACGGAGAAAAGGCTCAGCGACGACGAGTTAAATCTTGCTTTCGAAAGGCTTGATCGACTATATCAAGCTGTGAATAATGACCAAACGGTCTGCTACTACGAGGAATCCAACCAAGATATCGAACATGTCCTTAACATATTCATCCGTAGGAATAGCGGAGGCACCGTTCTCTCGTATTCGGATCTCTTGCTCAGTATAGCCACATCCCAGTGGGAAGAGTTGGACGCTCGAAAAGAGGTTCACCAACTGGTCGATGACCTCAATCGTATCGGGCCAGGCCTCGGTCTAACTAAAGACTTCGTACTAAAAGCCGGACTTATGTTGACCGACATTTCAAGTGTAGGATTTCAAGTCCGCAATTTCACGCGTGCGAACATGGCAGTCCTTGAAAGGAACTGGTCCAAGATCAGTTCGGCCTTGGTGGAGACCGTGCAATTGGCGGCAGGATTTGGTTTTGACAGCAACAGTATCCGTGCCAGCAGCTCGCTGTTACCTATCGCGTACTACATTTATCAGCAAGGAGCTCCCGAAGACTTCGACGTCCACAGTCGGTACCACGAGGATCGTCAGGCAATTCGCGGCTGGCTCATTCGCTCCATTTTGAAGGCTTCAGGAATCTGGGGAAGTGGACTCGACACTCTGCTTACTGCACTTCGAGACGTTCTTAGGAACACTAATAACGGACGTTTTCCAGCAACCGAATTGCGGCATGCGATGGCCCAACGAGGGAAGGGCTTAGACTTCACACAAGAGGAAGTAGAAGACTTGGCTGACATGTCATTCAGTGACCGGCGCGTTTTTGCTCTTCTGACGCTGTTGTCACCTGCGATCAACCTTCGCACCCATCATTTCCACATCGACCACATCTTTCCCAAGAGTCGTTTCACAAAGGCCCGCTTGCGTCAGGCCGGGGTGATCGACGAAGAACATGAAGTCTTCGTCGATTGCGCAAACCGCATAGGAAATCTACAGTTGCTTGAGGGTATCCCTAACGTAGAAAAGCGGGCGAAGATGCCGGCGAAGTGGATGAACGAGTTCTTTTCGGACAACGAGACGCGAGAACATTACCAAAAGCTGTATTTCATGGGTGAAGTCCCAAGGGATATGATCGACTTCTTGGTGTTCTACGAAGCTCGCCGAGCGAGGTTGCAGCGGAGAATCGAACAGATTGTGAATTCTGTGTGACTTGGACGCTGTTAGAGTCCGATTAGCCTCTAACGAGACTCACGAGCACGCCAAGGCCGAGATTCTCAGTCGCACACATATCGCATTAGGCGATGCGACTGGCTTGAATGCCGTAATACTGCAGAGATCTCGTGTTGGCAGCTTCAGCCACGCATCCCTGGCATCGGTTGAGAGTTGGCTTTTGCCGGCACGCCGACCCCAGCGTCGGCGTGGTTCATGGGCCATTCGGTGCGCATCTACACCTGACGACGAACCGACTCCTGGCTTACGCCGAGACGCTGTCGTAGTCGCCGCGCATCGAGTAGTCGAGGCTCGGGATGAGCAGGGAGGCCTGCAGTGGGAACTAGGTAGTCAAGTGCACGCTGCGCTTCTTCCGCAATTGCCAGCCGCACTTCATCGGCCAATTCACCGTCCACGACCAAGAATCGATTAGCTATGGTACGGCAAACGAAGTTGTGGTAAATACCCATCCACTCGTACTTTGCTCTAACATCGGGATTGGAATGATTCGCCGATAATCCGCTACACACATGATCTCTGTGTGCTTCTAGAAAACCGTAGTCAGCGGGGCCGTCGGGAAAGTGTCCAAACGCTCGCAACTCAAGGTAGTTGACGAACAAGGTCTGATCCTGCGGATCCTCGAGCATCTCTTCGTGGTGCGGTGCCCAACCATCGTCACCGTATGATACGAGTTGCACCGCAATGAGGGAATCCACCGACGGTCCGATAACTAGCCTGGGCGGCCCTCCTGACTTGTCGAGATCAACCGCCTCCAATAAGGCCTTGCCATACGCAATATCATCGTCTTGGTAGTGGTGACCTACGGCAATCGCACCCCTGAGTAGAAAACCATCTGACGCTAGACTGGCTTGCACCTCCGCGAATAGCACTAGCAAGGTACCAAGCTCAGGCTCTCCGAGGTCAAATTCCACGTTGTGTAGTGGATAGGCTACAACTATATTGTCAGTAAACACTTTCATGTCAAAGAACTCCAAAGGGGTCGCTCCGTTGTGCTGCCGTTCATCTCGCACTAAATCGTACGCCTTAGCTAGCGAGCTCTTGACTTTTCGAAGGAATTCTGTTTGTCGACCTGACTTCAGAGCGTCTTCGGTCATTGCGCGAAAGCCAAGAATATCAGCGAAGCAGACTATTGCTGGACGTAGTGATGGTGAGTTCGGATCCCACAGATTGGTCATATTACATCTCCGTAATAGGTGGAGTGATGTGGAGACATGCCTAAGCACCAGTCAACTTACCAAACAGTACAGAAAAGGAGGGAGGCATGAGTCGCCGAGACTATTGAGAGGAGTGGTGCGCTACAGAGTTTGAGAGGACGGGGTGGTAAGGGTGCGATTGACGTCGTGGTTGCTGCTGGGGCGCGGCCGGGGACGCCGGGATGGGGGAGGGGAAGGGTAGAGGGGAGAGGGCAGAGGAGTGAGATAGGGAGAAGAAGGGGTTGGTTGCCGCATCCGGCGGGGTGTGGTTCGACACGGGCCGGTGGGTACACCGGCCCGGCTCACCACGAACGGTTGGCGGTTGGTTGCCCGGAAGAGGCCGGTTAGAAACCGGCCCCTACGCGAGATTGGACCGAAGACGCCGGGATGGTGGGGGGAGAAGACGGGCGGGTCGGTGACGCCGACCCTACAGAAGACGGCTGGGGACGCCGGGATGGCGGACGGAACGGTCCGTGCAGGTTGGCTTGAGACTTTGACGGACGTCTCCTCGCGAGGCGACAACTGGAAAACTGTGGCTCGTCGACTTAACCTTGGGAGGCGCACCAGGCAACGCGCGGACAGCTTCTCTGGCCACGTCCAACAGTATTCCAGAGGACGAGCCCATGGCACTCACGAAGGACGATCTCCTAAGAGCATATCGGCTGATGCGGACGATCCGCGAGTTCGAGGAGCGGGTGCACGTCGAGTTCGCAACCGGTGAGATTGAGGGCTTCGTGCATCTCTACGCTGGTGAAGAGGCGTGCGCCGTGGGCGTGATGCTGCATCTGACGAGAGCCGATCGCATTGCCTCCACCCATCGCGGCCACGGGCATTGCATCGCGAAAGGCGTGGACGTGCCCGCGATGATGGCGGAGATCTATGGTCGGGCCACGGGCAGCTGTCGCGGCAAGGGCGGATCGATGCATATCGCCGACCTGGACAAGGGGATGATGGGCGCCAACGGCATTGTGGGCGGCGGACCGCCGTTGATCTGCGGCGCCGCGCTGGCGGCAAAGGTGCAGGGCACGCGTCAGGTTGGCGTGGCCTTCATTGGCGATGGCGCCTCGAACCAGGGCACCACGTTTGAGAGCATGAACCTGGCGACGGTCTGGAACCTGCCGGCCATTTTCGTGGCCGAGAACAATGGGTACGCCGAATCCACGGCCGCCGACTACCACATCGGGGCCGGCAGCCTGGCCGACCGCGCCGAGGGCTTTGGCATGCCGGCGGCGACTGTGGACGGTCACGACTTCTTCGCCGTCCACCAGGCGGCGGGCGAGGCGGTCGGGCGGGCGCGCGCGGGCGATGGCCCGTCGTTCATCGAGTGCCAAGTGAATCGCTATTTCGGCCACTACGAGGGCGACGCACAGACCTACCGCCCACCGGGCGAGGTGGAAGCGGCGCGGGCCAACCACGACTGCCTGGAGATGTTTGCCGGGCGGGTCTCGCATTCGGCGGGTATCGAGCGGGGGGAACTTGACGATATTGACCGAGCGGTTGCGGCGCTGATCGATGGGGCGGTGAGCTCGGCGAAGGCGGACCCGGCGCCGGCGGCCGCCGACTACCTGACCGACGTCTACATCGACTACTGAGCGGGCACGGAGGCACACGATGGCACGGACTCTCACGCTCTTGCAGGCGATCAATGAGGCGCTGGACCAGGAGATGGAGCGCGATTCCAGCGTCATTCTGATGGGTGAGGACATCGTGGGCGGCTCGGGCGCGGAAGGCGAAATGGACGCCTGGGGCGGCCCGCTGGGCGTGACCAAGGGCCTCTATGCAAAGTACGGCGATCGTCTGCTGGACACCCCGATCACCGAATCCGCCTTCATTGGCGCAGCCGTTGGCGCGGCGGCTTCCGGTCTGCGACCGGTTGCCGAGTTGATGTTCAGCGACTTTGTGGGGGTGTGCTTCGACCAGATTTACAACCAGGCGGCGAAGTTTCGCTACATGTTCGGCGGCCGAGCGGAGACGCCGGTGGTGGTACGCACGATGTACGGCGCGGGGCTTCGCGCCGCGGCGCAGCACTCGCAGTCGCCGTACTCGATCTTCACGCACGTTCCCGGGCTCAAGTGCGTGATGCCAGTCACGCCCTACGACGCTAAAGGTCTATTGATCCAGGCGATTCGCGACAACGACCCGGTGATCTTCTTCGAGCACAAGGGCCTCTACGAGACCGAGGGCGAGGTGCCGGAGCAGTCCTACAGCATTCCGTTTGGCGAGGCGAACGTGGTACGCGAGGGCGACGACGTGTCGATTATCAGCCTGGGGCTGATGGTGCATCGCTCGCTGGCGGCGGCGGAGACGCTGGCCGGGGAAGGCATCCAGTGCGAGGTGGTTGACTTGCGCACCACGTCGCCGCTGGACGAGGACACCGTGCTGGAGAGCGCCGAAAACACCGGCCGGATGGTGGTGGTGGACGAGGCGCCACCTCGCTGCAGCGTCGCCACCGACATCTCGGCGTTAGTCGCCCAACACGCATTTGACGCGTTGGAGGCGCCCATCACGCTGGTCACCGCGCCGCACACCCCGGTGCCTTTCGCAGGGGTCCTGGAAGACCAGTACATGCCGGACGCCGCGCGGATAGCCGCGGCGGTGCGACGCGTCGCGGGCTACGCGCAATGAGCGCCTCAGACCTGCGGGCGCTCGTGATGCCGAAGTGGGGCTTGACGATGACGGAGGCCGTGGTAGTCAAGTGGCTGGTTGACGAGGGCGCGGATGTTGAGCTGGGCGCCGAATTGGTGGACGTGGAGACGGAGAAAATCCTGAGCGCAGTCGAGTCGCCGGCGAGCGGCGCCTTGCGCTGGCGGGCGGCTGAGGGCAGCACGATTCCCGTGGGGGGCTTGCTGGGGGTCATCGCGGATGCGGACGTTCCGGACGATGCGATCGTTGGCTTCGCCGCCACTTTCGAGGCGGAGTTCACGCCCGAGACGGAAGCGGTGGCGGGCGACGAACCGTCGCCGCAACGCGTGGAAGTCGATGGACGTTCGCTGCGCTATCTGAAGCTGGGCGAGGGCGGCGAGCCAGTAGTGCTGGTGCACGGTTTTGGCGGCGACCTCAATAACTGGCTGTTCAACCATGAGGCGCTGTCCGCTCAGCGCGCCGTGTATGCCCTTGACCTGCCGGGTCACGGCGAGTCGTCGACGAATGTGGGCGACGGCACGGTGGCGACGCTGGCGCAGGCGGTCGCGGACTTCATGGACGCGCTGGATCTGCCCCCCGCGCATCTGGTAGGGCACTCACTGGGAGGCGCCATCGCGGCCGAGCTGGCCGGCACGGCGCCCGATCGAGTCCGGTCGCTCAGTCTGATAGCCAGCGTCGGCCTCGGCGGTGAATTGCTCGCCGGCTTCCTGGACGGTTTCGTCACGGCCCGCCGTCGTCGGCAGATCAAGCCCGTGCTGGAAGCGCTTTTTGCTGATCCGGCCCTGGTCACGCGACGCCTGGTGAACGATGTCCTGCAGTACAAGCGCCTGGACGGGGTTGAGGACGCTCTCGGGGCGATCGCCCGCAATCTCGTAACGGACGGACAGCAGACGGTCTCCATCCGCGAGTGCCTGGCGACGTATCCGGGGCCAACCCTGGTGATTTGGGGCGCGGCCGACCAGATCGTCCCGGCCTCGCACGCCGCCGGACTCCCCGAGGGAACGCACGTGGAGGTCATCGAGGCGGTGGGACACATGCCGATGATGGAGGCCTCATTGCGGGTCAACCAAGTGCTTGGCGCGCACGTTCAGGAACTCCCGATCCCGTAGACCCGGCGGATTCCCGCGTCGCCGACGCGTGGCTTAGACGACTACCTCGAAGCCGAAGAGGGTGGCGCGGTTGAGTTGGAAGCGGAGGACGAGGGGGCGGGTGGTGGGGAGGTGGTTCGACACGGCCCGCCGAAGACGGCGGTCCGGCTCACCACGAACGGTTTGGGATTGGGGGCCCCAGGTGACGGGGGCTTCGAGGTGGTCGCCGTTGATCGGCGTGGATTGGTCCAGGCGGAAGCCGTCGAGCGGCGTCCAGTCCTCGTCCTGGAGTTCGACGCGGATGGAGCCGCCATCTTCGGTGCGGGCGTTGAGGTGGAGGGTGTGGCCGTGGAGGTGGAGGGGTGGGGTCCAGAATTGGGCGTGTTCGTCGGCGACGAGGCCGGCGAGGCGGCCGCGGGGCCAGGTGGCCCAGGCGATGCCTTCGCCATGGCCGGGCGGGGGGTGCTTGTGGGGGGCGGGGAAGGCTCCGTAGGGGATGCCGATGCGGTCGCGGGGAAGTTCCGCCAGCCCGGTGCCGGCGAAGACGCAACCGCCATCGACGGATCCGCGGGGGCCGGGCTGCAGGCACGGGCCTCCGGGGATGACGCTCCAGCCGATGTTGTCGGCGCTGGCGAGGGCGACGACGGAGGTGGTGTCGCCCGAACGGTCGTAGACGGTGGGGAACATGAGGTGGGTTGACGGGTCGCCGGGGTAGGTGGTTTTGGCGTTGGTGTAGACGTCGGTCCAGGGGGTGTCGATGGGGGAGGCGACGACGAGGGGGGTGGCGAGGGGCCAGTCGTGAAAGTCGGTGGTTTCGGCGCGGGCGATGGTGCGGCGGCCCCAACTCCAGCCGCGGGTGTACCAGACGTAGACCTGGAGGGCGGGATCCCACTGGGCGACGCTGCCGGTGTCGGCGAAGTGCCAGGCGATGGGCTGGTGGTGCACGGTCCAGCCAAGGCCGTCGGGCGAGGTGGCGGCGAAGATGCCGGTTTGGCCGTGGTGCCGGGTCATGGGATCGATTGGGGTGCCGGGGCGGGGGAGGTCCTGGAGGCCGGGGACCTGGTCGGTCTTGCCCATGAACATGCATTTGTAGCGCTGGTGGGCGGGGGCGGTGCCGTCGCGAAATACGGCGGCGCCCATGAGGCCGCGGGGACCGGCGAGCTGGCGACCGAGGACGATGTTGTTGGCGCGGGAGCCGTTGCACTCCTGGAGGCCCAGCTCAGGCTTGCGCCAGGTGAGGCCGTCGTCGGATTCGGCGTAACAAAGGACGACGCCCCAGATGTCGCGGGCGGGGAGATGTTGGCGGCGCTGGGGGGCGTAGAGGTCTTCGGGCGCGGCTTCGTACCAGAGGCGGTAGCGGCCTTCGTCGTGGATGAGGGTGTAGACGCTGTCGACGATCCAGTTTTCCCAGGGTTGGTCGCCGCGGATGAAGGGGTCGGTCCTCTGGGCCGGCTGGAGTTGGAGGCGGATGCCGTGGGGGACTGCCTGGTGGGCGCCGGTGAGCCAGTCGGGGCCGGGAACGCGGTCCCAGAAGTTGGGTTCGTGGCCGGCGGCGTCGAGCCAGCGGGCGCGGCCGGCGTGGACGTAGCGGTGGTCGACGAAGGGGTGGTAGCCGGGGGTTACGTGGAAGGGGGGCGCGGCGCCGGGCCAGGTGGTGGGCATTTGAGGAGGCTCCGGGGGGCGCTGGTGGGTGATTTTTGCATAGGCGGGGTGGTTGCTGAATTCGGGGATGTGGTTCGACACGGTCCGGTGAGTACACCGGCCCGGCCCACTACGAACGGGATTCGTAGCCTCGGCACCGCTCACGCAGTATCTTGGTGTTTGACGCCCGCACCGCCAGAAGGTCAAGCATGCCGATGCAGTACAAGCTGCCGTATGTGCTGCGAGCGCCATCCGACGACACGGAGGGCATGTACCTGGCGGAAGTGCCTATCCTCCCGGGTTGCCGGGCCTGGGGCCCTACGGCCGAGGAGGCCGTGTTCAACCTGGAAGGCGTGGCCGCAGACTTCATTGCATCTTGCGAAGAGCATGGCGATGAACTTCCCGCTGCTATCGCTGGAGCCGGGGAGCTCGTCGTAGCGGTTTGACCTATCGGGAGTTGACCCGGAAGTTGCGGTCGCTGGGGTGCGAGTTCGACCGCCAGTCGCGGGGTTCGCACGAGATTTGGCGAAATCCTGCGACCGGCACGCGGACCACGATTCCAAACTGGGGCGGCAAGGACCTCCGGACCGGGACGATCCGAGCAATCATCCGGGACCTTGGCGTTGACCGAAATAGCTTCGATCGGGCCTGAGTGTCAGGACCTGGATACGCGAATTGGTTACAGCGCGGGTTGGTTTGCGTGGACGCGCGGATTGGCCACTTCAGCCGGCTCAGGAGAGGCCACCACGAACGGGGCGGATCGGGGTTGGTTGCCCGGAAGAGGCCGGTTAGAAACCGGCCCCTTGTATGTTGCAGGACCCTCGGATCGTCCGGGGGAACTCGTAGGGCCGGGACAGCCCGACGGCCCCTAGGTCCAGTCAGA
>JAJDZD010000078.1 GCA_022824865.1 Chloroflexota bacterium
ATCCTCCGCCGCCGCGTGATGCACCGCGACACCGAGATAGCTCGAACCCTTGGCCGCGCGCTGAACGTGCCTTACCAACGCGCGCAGCGCCCTTTCCCGCGAACCGAATGCGGCGCGAAAACGGATGCGTCCATGCCGCATCCCAAAGATCGGGGTCGAAGGCAACGCATCGGCCACCCGCGCCACCACCCATGGCACCCGCCCCCCACGCGCCAGGTACTCGAGCGATCCCACCAGCGCGACGATCCCGCTCTCGTCCGCCGCCTGCCGCACCGTCTGCTCCACCGTGCCCAGATCGGCCCCAGCAGTGGCCGCGCGGGCGCCCAGCAGCACGGGGAATCCGTGCGCCATGGTCGCGGCGCCAGTCTGGATCACCCGCACGTGCGGTGGACCGGTGAAATCCCGCGCCGCCATTTCCGCCACATCGGTCATCGCCGAAATGCGACGCGGAATCGTGGCGCACAGAACGTCCAGTCCGGCATCGCGCGCCCTCCCAAACTCGGCGGCATACGCCCTCGGCGACGTGGCGCTGGTCGTTGGCAGGTTGGGGTCCGTCGCCAAGCGTTTCCAAAACGCTTCGTTCGTTATATCAACCCCGTCCCGAAGCTCCTCGCCGTTCCACACCAGCACCGTGGGCACGATGGATATCTCATGCTTCTCGATTTCGTGCGCTGGAAGACAGGCGCTCGAGTCGGTAATCAGCCGGACGCGCCGCACATCGTCACGGCCGGTCGCGGTCAAGCAGGAATCTCCGCCAGAGCAGCGTGGCCGTGGATACGTCGTCCGGCGCGTCTGACTTGCGGTAGCCGACTAGGCGGGCGGCGATCAGGAGCCCCAGCAGCGTCCAACCCGTAAGACTCAGCGTAAGGTCCGCACCTGTGAGGCTCAGCACGATGGCCGTGGCAAAGAAGCCAATCAGCGCCCCCGGTGCCGAGTCCTTGATGATCGCCTTGCCCAGCACCATGCCAGCGAACGCCAGCGCCATGTGCCACGACCCCAGCGCGGCCAGCGCGGCCCCGGCCGGCCCGATACCGCGGCCGCCGCGAAACCGCAGCGTGAACGGCCACACGTGCCCGGCCACCGCCACCACACCCGCAACCGCCGACACTTCGTACGTAACCAGACGCTGCGCGATGAAGATGGCCAACACCGGCTTCAGCGCATCGGCCAGCCCGGCGATCGCCCCGGGTACCTTGCCGATCCGCTCGATCGCCGCAGACCCGCTCACGCCTCCCGATCCCTCCGCCAGCAGATCGTGTCCGGCCAACCGGGCCGCCAGGTACGCGAACGGCACCGACCCGATGGAGTAAGCGAGTAGCAGAACCAGCAGCGTCGTCATTGGCCGTTCCGCCGCGCCGCCTCGCGAGCCCGACTCCGGCGCGCGCCTATGGTGTCGCGTGAGACCGAGTAGACGCTGGGAATCGTCTCGAGACGCCGCATCAGCCGCGCCATCTGGGCCACGCTGCCCATGCCGACTGTTATGCGCATCGTGGCCTGGCGCTGCCGGTTTGTATGTACGTTCGCCGACGTGATGTTCAAGCCCTCGTCGCGGATCACGCCCGTCACGTCGTGAGTCAGGCCTTCGCGGTCATCGGCCTGGACCAGAATCTGCACGGGCAGGAGCTGGCTCGTCTCGTCGATCCACCAGACCCCAACGCGCGCGCCGGGCAACTTGGCGCCGACGCGACAGCGAGGGCGATGAACCTCCACCGTCTTGCCTGCCGCCACGCCGTTGATCTTCATCCCCGGCCTGGGCTTGCAGCAGGCGCCCAGGCGGATCGGCAGGTCGAGGTCCGCGCCGACCACCTGCCCACCCCACTCCACGTCAACCAGCCGCTCGGGCTCGCGCAGATTCTTGACGTTGGCGCAACTCAGTCGGTGGACGCTGATGCCGTGACCGCGTGTGATGAACCCCACGATGTCGTCGCCTGGCAGCGGGCTGCAGCACGAGGCGACGCGCGTGAGGAGGTTGCCCACCCCGAGAACACGGACTAGGGGCTGGACCTCGCGATCAGTTGGTTCGTCCGCGGGCAGCCCTTCGTCGTCCGCCTCTTCGACTTCCTCGGTCAGCTTCAGCCGGTTGATGACTTGCGGAACCGTGGTCGCGCCATAGCCCACGCCCGCCAGCAGGCTGTCCACGTCGCGATAACCCAGGTCCGCGGCCACCGGCTCTAACCCGTCGCCCGGCAGCTGCGAAATCCGGCCCTGGCCCAGACGCCGCAGTTCCCGTTCCAACAGTTCCTTGCCCGACTCGATGTTCTCGGCGCGCTGGCGCCGCTTGAACCACTGCCGGATCTTGTCCCGCGCGTGCGCCGTGTGGACCAGCGACACCCAGTTGCGGCTGGGCCCCTGGCTGTTGCTGCTGGTCAGAATCTCCAGCACATCGCCGTTCTGCAGCTGGTACTCCAGCGGTACCAGCCGACCATTCACCTTGGCGCCAATGCAGGTATGCCCGATGTCGGTGTGGATGCGGTAGGCGAAGTCCAGCGGCGTGCTGCCGGCCGGAAAGTCCTTGATCTCGCCGCGCGGCGTGAACACAAAGACCGTGTCACTGAAGAAGTCGGTCTTCACCGCGTCCACGAACGACCCGGCGGTCTCCTCGTCGGCCTGCCATGTCAGGATCTGCCGCACCCAGGCCAGCTTCTCCGAGAAGTCTTCCTCGCCGTCGTGATCGTCCGCCTTGTAGCGCCAGTGCGCCGCCACGCCGTATTCGGCCGCCGCGTGCATTTCCTGGGTTCGAATCTGGATCTCGATTGGTCGCGCGTCCGGCCCCAGCACGGCCGTGTGCAGGGAGCGGTAGCCGTTCTCCTTGGGCGCCGAGATGTAGTCGTCGAACTCGGCCGGAATATGCCGCCAGGCCCCATGCACCACGCCCAGCGCCGAATAGCAGTCGTGCACGTCGTCCACGATTACCCTCACGGCCAGGATGTCGTAGACCTCTTCCAGCGGGACGTTCTTGCGTTGCGTCTTTTGCTCAATGCTGTAGACGTGCTTGATGCGGCTCTGGATCAACGCGTCTGTGCCGCCGGCATCCAGCGCCTCGCGCAGCGCGCCCGTCACCGCCTGCACCACATCCTCGCGGGCCGCCCGTTCCGCCAGCAGCCAGCTGGCGATCTCGCGATAGCGCTCGGGCTGCAGCAGCTTGAATGCGTGATCCTCCAGCCGCCAACGCCACTCCTCGATGCCCAGACGACCCGCCAACGGCGCAAAGATCTCCAGCGTGTCGCTGGCATAGCGCGCGCGCTTGTCGGGTCGATAGACGTGCGCCGTCTGCAGGTTGTGCAGACGGTCGGCCAGCTTGATCAGCACCACACGAATGTCCCGCGCCATGGCCAGAAAGACCTTGCGCAGGTTCTGGGCCTGGCGGTCGTCCATGCTCACGACCGTGATGTCGTCCAGTTTGGTCACGCCGTCGACAAGCTCGGCCACGCTGGATCCGAACCTGGACCGAATCGTCCCGATGTCCACGTTCGTGTCTTCCACGCAGTCGTGCAGCAGCGCGGCTGCGACGGTGTCGGTGTCCAGGTGCAGGTTCGTGAGCATCAGCGCCACGTTCATCGGATGCTGCACGAACGGCTCGCCCGTCAGGCGGCGCTGTCCCTCATGCGCGCGTTCCGCCAGCGCGGTGGCCCTGCGAATCAGTCGCGCGGCTGCCGGCACGTCGTCGGGCGGCGTGTAGGACCGAACCGCGTCGAGAAGGTCCTCCAGCGTGGTTTCCGTCCGGCCCGCGCCGACCATGGGCGCCAGCGTGGCCGTGACCGATGTCGGCACCAATGCTCCCCTATCCGCCGCTAGACCGGCCGTAGCCGGATGTCGTCCACCAGCATCTGCAACCGGGTCTCCCCGCGGAAGTTTCGCAGTCCCAATCTGAACGCAACGTCCACGCAGCGCCCTGGGCCCAACGCGGCCTGCTGATCGCCGTGGCGAAACCAGATGGCTTCCACATTGCGCGCCAGTTCCTCGAACCGCAGCACTACGTGATCCTCGCCTACCAGCCGGGTGTTTTGGATACGTACATTCTCTACGACCAGCCGCGGCTCTTCATGTTCCGGCCCCCAGGGGCCCAGCAGCTCAAGCGCCTGGTAGGTCTCCCAGGAGATCGTGCGCGGATACACGCGGCCGTCCGCGCGCAGGCGCGGCCCCGTGAATTCGGGCACGTCGAGGCTGGCGAGGGCTTGCGCCAGCCCGCGCCGCAGCGCGTCGACATTCTGCGGCAGTACCGAGAAACCCGCCGCCCCGGCGTGCCCGCCCCAGTTCTCCAGCCAGTCGCCCTGGCGCCCCAGCAGGTCGCGCAGGTTGAATCCGTCCGGCGCACGCGCCGACCCGTGCACCAGCCCGTCGATCTCCGCGCCAATGAACGCCGGCGCGCCGTATTCCTCGCACAGCCGCGACGCGGCCAGCCCGACCACCCCTGGCGCGAATCCCGGATCGGCCGCAAAGACGACCGGGCTGCCGTCCACCATCGCGCGCGCCGCGTCCACCACGTCCTGGGTCAGCCGGCCGCGCTCGGCGTTGAGCTCGTTCAGTTCATCCGCGATCTCCGCGGCCCGCACCGGATGCCTGGCCTGCAGCAACTCCAGCGCAAGCTGCGCACTGGCCAGCCGCCCCGCGGCGTTGAGCCGCGGCGCCAGTGCGAAGGCAATGTCGTCCGACCTGATCGTCTCCGGCGCGCGTCGCGCCGCCTCCGCCAGCGCCCTGATTCCCGGTCGCGGCGACGCCCGCATCCACTCCAGGCCTTCCATCACGTACGCCCGGTTTTCGTCTCGCAGCGGCGCCACGTCCGCCACCGTGCCCAGCGCCACCAGGTCCAGGAAACGCTCGGGATCGGGCAGTTCTTCGGGAAACTCGTCGGCCAGTGCCTGCACCAGCTTGTAGGCCACTCCCACCCCGGACAGTCCGCCGAACGGATAGCCCGAACCTGGAGCGTTGGGGTTGAGCAGCGCCGCGGCCCTTGCCGGGCGGGATTCGGTCGGATGGTGGTCGGTCACGATCACATCCACGTCGGCCGCGGCCGCTCGGTCGATCTCCTCGTCCGCCGTCGCCCCGCAGTCGACGGTGATAACGAGCGTCGCGCGTTCCTGCGCCACCGCGTCGATCGCACCGGCGTGGAGGCCGTAACCCTCGGTCAACCGCTCCGGGATATACGGAAACGCGTCCAGCCCCAGCGCCTCGGCCGTCTCCAGCAGCATCGCCGTAGCGCTGACGCCGTCAACGTCGTAGTCGCCGTAGATGCACACGCGTTCGCGCTTGTGCATCGCCTGCGCGACTCGCGCCACCGCCAGGTGCATCTCGTCCAGCAGGTACGGATCGTGCGGTGGCAGCGGCCCCAGCATGAACTCGTGCAGCTTCTCGGCCGAGTCGTGCCCGCGGTTATGCAGCACCTGGACCGCTAGCGGCGGCAGCTCGTCAATCTCGGCAAACAAAGCGGAGGGTGCGCGCGGCGCGATGTCCCACACCGTCCCCGTGAGACTGCGCCTGGGATCGTCGCGCGTGTCAGCCACGGCGCCAGCCTAACCAGTCGCCCGCACCCGGCGCGATACGCTGCGGTGGACTGGCCCGCGCTGGGAGCGGTTGCATGAATCTCGCAATTATCGGCGCCGATAGCACACACACCGAGAACTTCGCCGGCATCATCAACCGTGGACTGGCCGGCCCCGGCCTGCGCGTCACCAGGCTCTGGGGCGCCGACCCCGAGCAGGCCCGCGCCAAGGCGCTGGAAACTGGCATTGACCAGGTCGTGGACGCGCCGGAGCAGGCCATGCAGGACGTGGACGCCGTGCTGGTGCTCAACCGCTGGGGCCCCGACCACTTTGCGCCCGCCATGCAGGCCGTCGATCACGGGCTGCCCCTGTTCGTGGACAAGCCGCTCTGCGACGACCCACAAGAAGCCGTAACGCTGGTCCGCGCCGCCGCCGCGGCCGGCGTGCCGCTGCTCTCCGCGTCAGCCGTGCGCTACGACCGCGCCGTACGCCAGTTGCTCGACCGCTTGCCCGACCTCGGCCGCACGCGCTCGATCATGTTCACCCTGCCCCAGAACTGGCAGCTCTACGGCGTCCACGCCGTGGACGTGATGCACGCGGTATTCGGTGTCGGCGCGATAGACGTGACATCCGTCCGCAGCGAGTTGAGCGACGTCGTGACGATCCGCTGGCCCGACGGCCAGGTGGGCATTGCCAACCAGGCGCGCGAGGCCTGGATGGGCATGCTCTGCGTCGCCCTCGGCGAAACGGGCTGGACGCACGCCGACATGCACTTGAGCGACACCATCGACGGCTTTCCCCGCATGTACCTAGAGGTCATCAGGCAGTTCCTGGCGATGCTCGAAACCGGTGAGCCGCCGATCAGCAACGAGGAGATGGTGGACGTGATTCGCGTGGTGGCCGCAGCCGACCGTTCGGCGACCTCAGGCGCCCGCTGCGTGCCGCTGAGCGAGATGCCTTCGCTCTAGCCCACCCAGCCGAATACGTAGAGGCCGGCCCCCGCGCCGATGGCGGCGCCGACGGCGATGCCGATCACGATGGCCACCAGCAGCCACATGCCGCTGCCGCCGGGGGCGGATGGCGCGGGCGCTCGCGGCGCCTCCTGTCGGCGCAGCGACTCCGGATTGGTCGAGATCTGCTCGATAACCGGCTTCTGACTGCTCACGGCTAGCGGACTCCCGCCGGCTGGGCGCCAAGCGCGGGCGCAAATGACCCGCAGCCAGGGTCTGCCCCCATGTGTCGGGCGTTCAGCCAGCGGCCCGCGACAGGCATGAGCGAGGCTACCATCCGCCCCAACTACGTAGACGGCTAGCTTTCCTAACTGGCTCCATGATTCGCCAGCCTGCATCGTCCAGCCTTGGCGCAATTTTCGTCCTTCTCACCGTCATGGCGTTCAACGTCAACTTGATTGGACCGATCCTGGGCGAACTGCAAGCTGAGTTTGACGTATCACTGCCGGTGCTGGGCTTGCTGCTGTCCATGCAAGCCGTGGCTCGCGCCGTGGCCATCGTGCCCGCCGGCTTCATGGCCGACCGGCTGCCGCCTCACACGCCACTGACCGCCGGCACGCTCTGCACCGCCGTCGGCTGTGCGATCAGCGCGCTCGCCCTGGACTACCGCGTGCTGCTGGCGGGTGTGCTGGTGACCGGGCTGGGCACTGCCCTCGTCTATACCACCGGACTCGCCCATACCGTGCGTTCAAGTGAGGGGAGCGACCGTAGCCACACGGCCGGACGGATCTTGGCCGCTGTTCAGATGGGTGCCCTCCTCGCGCCCATTCTCTCCGGCGTGGCTGCCAGCACGTTTGGCTGGCGGGCCGCCTTTGCCCTGGGCGCGCTGGTTGGCGGCATCGCCGCGCTTCTGCCGTTGCTGTTCGTGCGAGCGTCCCGGCCAGCGCCGGAGTCAGGAACCGCGCCGATTCCCAGGCTCGCTCGGCTCGGGCTGAGCCCCTCCCTGCTACCCGTGGTTGGCTTCTCCGTTCTCATGCTTGGGGCCGGTACGTTCGCCCTTAAGCAGGTCGTGTTGCCCCTCTATGGCAGCGTGGGTCTCGACTTCGACCCGGCCCGCGTCGGCCTCGTGCTCACCTTGGCCAACGCGTTGCGCACACTCGTTACCTACAAGACCGGACCGGTGATGGATCGCCTTGGCCATCGGCGCGCCCTGATTGCGACGGGCGGTCTCAGTGTGGCGGCGGCCTTGCTACTGGTGTTCCCCGCCGGACTGGCCTGGTACATCCTGGTGGCGGTGCTCTTCGCGCCCAGCGGACTGGTAACGCCCCTGCCGGCCGTGCTGATCGCCGAGCGCATGCCGCGCACCACCGTTGGCCGCAGTATCGGGATCATGCACCTCAGCGTTGATCTGGCCGCACTGGCGGTGGCCCCGCTGATCACGCTGCTGTTGGACGTCCAGGGCTTCGGCGTCGTGGGCATCGCTGTGGCCGCTTCGTTCGTCGTCTCCACCCTGATTGGGCTGACGCTCGTGCGCTCTCGGCCTGTACAGCCAGAGCCCGAGCCGCTGTCGCCGCCCGTCGGCACACCCGGCGCCTAGGTCAAGCCTTCGAGTCGTCCGAGCCAACAATCGCCCCAGTCGCGGCCACGGCGTTCTCGACGCCCTGCGTCAGCCGCGCCAAAGCCGCGCGACGTCCGTGCGTTTCCACGCCCAACGGCCCTGATCAGGCATAGGCGAGGCTACCACCGGCCTAGTTTCGCCCAGCCTGCCGGGGCGCTACCTGGTAAGCGCCCCGACGCTGTCCACTTCCTTCGCAAACGCCAGGGCCGCCCGGTCCACCACATCCGCCAGCCGGCCGAGGGCCGCGCGGCGGCCGCGCGTGTCCACGACCACGCCCCGGCCTCGCGGCAGCTCCACAACTTGACCGGGCGGCTCGCGATCCAGGTCCGCCGGCAACTCGAACACCACCGACTTGCGCCCCGTCACGGCGCGCCCCAGCGCCCCGGCCGAAGCCGTTCCGCTGGAGTCCCAGAGCCTCTCGGCCAGTTCGCCGCACGCCGCCCGCATGCTCCGTGCCAGCCGCGCCAGGTCGGGAGCGTCCCACAGGTGGCTTGCCTCCTTCGACCCCAGCCAGCGCTCCGCGCACCCAAACCCGAACTCCGCCTGCTCAAAGGTCACCAGCAGCCGCTCCAGCGAGGTCACGTCGCGCACCGCCGCCCCGCCGCGAACGGCCTGCGTAGCCCCGCGCACGGCCTCGATCCCAAACTGCACGCCGTTGATTTCAATGTCGTCTCCGAGGGGCACGAACAGGATTCCCGCCAGGTCCGGCACCGGGATCCGAGCCGGTTT
This sequence comes from Chloroflexota bacterium, assembly GCA_022824865.1. Taxonomy (GTDB): domain Bacteria; phylum Chloroflexota; class UBA11872; order UBA11872; family UBA11872; genus UBA11872. The sequence continues at coordinate 8,778 of JAJDZD010000078.1, forward strand.
CACCTGTCGACCACGCCGCACGGCGCCATAGAGGCACTTGACCGGCGGATAAGCCGGAAACGCGCCGCTCCAGCCGCGGCTCAGGTCAACGTCGCCCGGTTCCACCTGGTCCGGGCCCACGGCCCGGGCCACGCCATCAGAATCCACCGACTCGATCACTCCAAACCGCCCGCCGCTAAAGACCGGCGCAAGCACCAGCCGTCCGGCGGCCGTGTGCTTCCGCAGTACGGCAACGGCGCTTTCAGGTTCGTCCCCGGCCCCGATCTCCAGCCTGACCTTGGCCTGGTCGGTGGCTCGAAACAGCGTGGACATCATTCGCGTGTACCGCATCGTCTCCACATCGGCGGTTTCGCTCCAGGGCGCCCAGAACGCCTCGCCCGAGCGCGTCACCAGCGAGTCCAGCGACCGCTCGACTCCCATGGCCGCCAGCGCCGCCTGCAGTGCGTGAAAGGCCATGGAACCAGCCGTCCGGTCCGCCGGCCATCCCCTCAGCCGTGTCCCCAAGGCAGCCGTCAGCGCCCGCCGATCATCTCGACCACCACATCCAGCACGGCAGACGCCACCCCAGCCTTGCTCGTCAGCGGAATCTCCAGGTCGGAATGGTCGGGCCGCAGGATCGTCACGGCGTTGGTCTCGGCGGCAAAACCGGTGTCCGACCCCGCCACGTCATTGACGACCAGGGCATCCAGTTCCTTGCCGAGCAGCTTGTTCCTGGCGTTCTCCAGGTGGTCGTTGGTCTCCGCCGCGAACCCTATGCGCAGGAAGTCGCCCTGTAAGGAATGCAACAGGTCCGGATTTTCGATCAGATCGATGCCTGCCGGCTCCCCGCCGCGCTTCAGCTTCACCTCGGAGGTCGCCGCCGGCCGGTAATCCCCCACCGCCGCATTCATGATCAGCGCATCGCAGCCCGCAACCGCCTGTCGCAGCGCGCCCAGCATCTCCTTAGCGGACTCGACGCGAGTCGTCTCGGCACCCGCCGGCGGCTCCACCGTCGCCGATCCCAGCACCAACCGCGTGATTGCCCCACGCTCCATGGCCGCCCGCGCCAGTTCCACTCCCTGGCGCCCGCTCGCCGGGTTGCCGATAAACCGCACCGGGTCCATGTACTCGCGCGTGCCTCCGGCTGACACCACCAGCACCCGACCCTTCAGCGGACCGTTGCGACCCAACGTCGCTCGCAGGACGTCCAGCAACGCAGCCGTCTCCGGCAACCGCCCCCTGCCCTGCGCGCCCGACGCCATTCGGCCGCTGTCCGGCTCGATCACACGCACGCCGCGCTTCTTCAGCGTCGCCAGGTTGTCCTGGGTGGCCGTGTTGGCGTACATCCCCGGCTCCATCGCTGGCGCGACCACGATCGGCGCCTGCGTGGACAGCGCGACGGCCGACCCCAGGTCGTCCGCCTGCCCGTGCGCCAGCCGCGCGATCGCATTGGCCGTGGCCGGCGCAACCAGCAGCACGTCCGCGTCCGCGGCCAGTCGCACGTGGGCGATTTCGTTGCCGGCCGTCATGGCGTCATCGGCCCGATAAACCGCGCGCTGCGTCAGCGCCTGGAACGTCAGCGGTCCCACGAAGCCCTGCGCCCCGGGCGACAGCACCGTGTCGACCTCGGCCCCGGCCTGCGTCAATTTGCTGGCCAGGTCCGACGCCTTGTACGCCGCGATGCCGCCCGTGACGTACAGCACCACGCGCGCGCCGCTCAGCACGCTCACGCCGCTGCCTCTGCCTGCTGGATCAACCACAGCCCGCGCAGCGTCAGGTCCAGGTCCACGATCTCGAACAGTCCCACGTCCTCCACCACCACCGGCGCCTGTCCGCCCGTGGCGATGGCCCGGTAGTCCGCGCCCAGTTCCGATTGCAATTGCTCGATCAGCCCGCGCACCATCCGCACGTACCCCCAGTACACGCCGGATTGCATGGACCCCGTGGTCTCGGTTCCCACCAGCCGCGCCGGCCGCCCCAACTCGATCGACGGCAATTGTGCGCCCGCCGCGGTCAGCGCCCGCGCCGTGTTCTGCATGCCCAGCGTAATGATCACCCCCGCCAGACTGCCCGCCCCATTGACGATGTCGAAGGTAGTCACGCTTCCCAGGTCCACCACGATGGCTGGCGCCTGGTAGAACTCGCGCGCCGCCAGCGCGTTCGCCACCCGGTCGATCCCCACCTGGGCGGGCCGATCCACCGCCAGGTCGATCACGCGCACGTCCTGCGACCGAGCGATCAACGGCTCACAGCTGGCGGCAGCACGCACCGCCGCGGCAATTCGCTCGGTCAGCGCCGGCACCACCGACCCGATCACGGCCGCCTCGATCCCGGTCACTCCCTGGTGCGCCAGCATGGCGCGCAGCATCGCCTCGTGCTCGGCGGCGCCGCGGTTGAGGTCGCTGTGCACGGCCCAGCGCGCGCCCAAGTGCTCGCCCTCGAAGACGCCGAATTTCGTGTCGGTGTTGCCGACGTCGACGACCAGAACCATTCAAACTGCTCGCCCAGCCGTCGCCGCTTATCATATCGCCGACCCAGCCCCGGAAACGCACCCGTTGGCCGACCTGCCGTCACCGCTCCGCCTCACCCACATGACCTGGCCCGAGGTCGAGCGCGCCCGCGACGGCGTGGAACTGGTCCTGATCCCCATCGGCTCCATCGAGCAGCACGGCCCCAACACCTCGCTCGACACCGACCTGGTGATCTGCGAGGACCTCAGCCTGCGCCTGGCCGAACGCTTCCACCCCCGCCTGCTCGTGGCCCCCACCATGCCCTACGGCATGTCCACCTATCACATGGGTTTCCCGGGCTCGATCACCCTGCGCCCCCAGACCTTCCTGCACGTCCTGGAAGACCAGTTGGCCTCCCTGCTGCACCACGGCTTCACGCGCTTCCTGCTCACCAACTGGCACAGCGGCAACACCTCGATCATGAACCTGTCCATGCAGACCCTGCCCACCCGCCTGCCCCTGGACTTCCTGGCCGCCATCTCCCTCTACGACCTGGAGGACGAGGACCTGGAGGACGAGATCGTCAAGTCCCCCACCTCCGGCCACGCCTGCGAACTGGAAACCGCCGAACTCATGGCGCTGCGCCCCGACCGCGTCAAGTACGACAGCCTGGCCCCCGGCGACCTCAGCCCGCGCGGCAGCCGTCTGCGCCAGCGCTTCTGGCGCCGCTCCATCCGCCGCAACCACGACTTCTCCGACTTCTCCGCCAACGGCGCCGTCGGCGACGCCACCCTGGCCACCGCCGAGGACGGCTGGCGCATGATCCATGTCATCGAGGAACGCGCCGACAAGCTCATCACCACCCTGCTCGACTCGCCCGACGACCTGCTGGCCCGCGGCCGCATCCCCGGCTGGCGCCACGCCCTGCACACCCGATGAGCGAACCGGTCAGTTTCGCCCTGCACAAGATGTCCTGGCCGGAGGTGGCGAAGGCCGCCGAGACGGTCGAACTCGTGCTCATCCCCATCGGCTCCACCGAACAGCACGGCCCCAACCTGGGCCTCGGCCAGGACCACGTCATCGCCAACGCCTACTGCGAGCGCGCCGCCGAACGCCTGGCCCCGCGCCTGCTCGCCCTACCCGCCATCCCCTGGGGCATCTCCGACCACCACATGAACTTCCCCGGCACCATGACCCTGCGCCCCGAGACCTTCCTCGAGTTACTTGAAGACATCATCGTCTCCATGCGCCACCACGGCTTCCGCCGCTTCCTCATCGTCAACGGCCACGGCGGCAACCGGGCGCTCATGTCCGTCGCCGTGCAGGACATCGGCTTCCGCCTGGACATCGACTTCCTCGGCTGCGTCGGCCACTACACCCTGGGCGACGACTCAAAGCTCAAGGCCGTCGCCGGCGAGATCCCCGGCGGCCACGCCTGCGAGATGGAAAGCTCCCACGATTACTACCTGGCCCCCGACCTCATCCGCGAAGAAACGCTGTCCCTTGGCACCGTCGACAAGGCCTTCATGGCCATGCTGAAGCCCCTCACCGATCTCGAGCTCGAGTGGCCCAACGCCATCAACGCCCACGCCCCCTCCGGCGCCAAAGGCGACGCCCGCAAGGGCACCCGCGAAGTCGGCCAGAGCCTCATCGAATCCTCCATCGACGAACTCGCCGAAATCCTCAATCACCTCCGCGACTCCCCCCGCTGGAACGGCCCCCCCCACGGCCAGGTACACGTGTCTAAACAAAGATAAACGGAGACTTCATTGAGTGAGATGGGCGGAATCTCTTGCCGAAACGACCATTCATGCTGAACTTGCATGACGACCGATTCGTGGAATATGACCATTGGAATCGAGCCATTTCTGAGCACTATTTGACCGGAACATGGAATGGACGGCCACTCTATCTTGATATGGAGGCGTCACTTCTTCAAGAAATCGCCGAGCGTGTG
>JAJDZD010000076.1 GCA_022824865.1 Chloroflexota bacterium
CACCGCGATCCCGCCCAGCACCCCGGTCCAGGGCTGGTCCAGCGGCGTGATCGGGCTCGACATCGCGGCCTCCCGCGCGGCTTCCGCGCCGGCCGCTCCGCCTTCGCCGCCACCTTCACCGCCGGCCCCGTGGCCCTCGCCCCCGGCGCCTTCGCCACCGGACGCACCGGCGGCCTCACCGCCCGAGCCGCTGCCTTCGCCGCCGCTGCCCACTTCCGCGTGGGCGATCCAGCCCGTGAACGACCCCGTCGTCGAGGGCAACTCGATCGCCAGCACCTGGCCCGGCTGCAGGTCCACCGGCGTGGTCGGCCCCAGCTCGATCCCGTTCGACAAGTGCACTTCGATCCGCACCTGCCCCAGCACGTTCGCGGTCGTGTTCTCGACCGTGCCCGTGAAGGCCTGCTGCGCCGCGTCGTAGCTCAGGATCAGCCGTGCCCCGCTGCGCACCGCGTCGAACGTCGCGTCCGGCGCCAGCGTCGCGCCGCTGGCCTCTTCGCTGCCCGCGGCCGCGGCGGCCCCGCCGCCCTCGCCGCCGGAACCTTCACCGCCCGCGCCATGCTCCCCGGCCGCGTCGCCGCCGCTGCGCTCGGTTACCATTGGCCCGCCGGCGCCCGCCAGGCCGCAGCCCACCAGGGATCCCGCCCCGAGGATGGCCCCCAGGACCGTCCCCGCCAACACCTGCTTCGTCCTCGCCGTCAGCTTCATCCCAGTCATCGCTCTCCCGCTTTCGTGTGGTGCCTGTCCCGTGTCCCGCTTGTTCGTCGTCAGGTCCGTGCCAGTCATCGCTCGCTCGCCTTCGTGTGGTGCCTTTCACACGAATGACGGTAGGGACGAAATGTGGCGGAAATATGTCGCCGCCGACGAAACTTTGAACCCCGGTCCCTTCAGCGCCGAGTTGCCCCGAATAGCCGACGGCGGGCGCTCACGGGCGACGGCTTGCGGCTAAGCTCGGCTCACACAGGCTGCTCCGGGGGATGGATGCTGACTGCCCTGAGGTCCGTGGGATGGCGACCGGATCCCAGCGGACCCGCCTTCACGATCCGCGATTTCATCAAGCTGGAATCGGCCGGCGGGATTCTGCTGTTCGGAGCCGCGGTGGCGGCCATGATCGCCGCCAATTCGCCGTTGGCGGGCGTTTATGCGTCGCTGCTGGATACCGTCGTCGCCGTCCAGGTCGGGGACCTCGCCATCAACAAGCCGCTGCTGTTGTGGGTCAACGATGGCCTGATGGCGCTGTTCTTCTTCGTGATCGGTCTCGAGGTCAAGCGGGAGATCCTGGAGGGCGAACTATCGTCCCTGCGGGCCATTGCACTGCCCGGATTCGGCGCCCTGGGCGGCATGCTCGTGCCGGCGGCGATCTACATCGCCCTGAACTGGCAGGACCCCATTGCGCTGGACGGCTGGGGCATCCCCGTCGCCACCGACATCGCCTTCGCCCTGGGGCTGTTGAGTGTCTTTGGCCGGCGCATTCCAACGCCGCTCAAGACATTCCTGCTGACCCTGGCCATCTTCGACGACCTCGCGGCAATCGTGATCATCGCCATCTTCTATACGGGTGACCTGGCCGTTCCGGCGCTCCTGGTCGGCGCGGCGGCGCTGGCGGCGGGAGTCGTGTTCAACCGGTTGGGCGTGACGCGCGTGTCGGCCTATGTGCTCGTTGGGCTCGTGCTGTGGGTCGCCGTGCTCAAGTCCGGGGTGCATGCCACGTTGGCCGGCGTCTTGATTGCCTTCTGCATTCCCATGCGCGACCCGCGAGGCGAGTCGCCCTTGCGAAAGCTGGAGCACGATCTGCATTCGCCGGTGGCGTTCGTGATCCTGCCCGTCTTCGCCTTCGTGAACGCCGGGCTCGCGCTTTCCGGCATTGGCGTCGATGAGCTTCTGCACCCCGTGACCGTGGGCGTAGCCGCGGGGCTATTCCTTGGCAAGCCGGTCGGCATTCTCGGCTTTGTCGCCATCGCCGCTGTCGTTGGCTTGGCGACGCTGCCGCGCGGCGTGACCTGGGCGCAGATAGCCGGGGTGGCGTTTGCCTGCGGGATCGGCTTCACCATGAGCCTCTTCATCGCCGGCCTCGCCTTCGAGCACGGCAGCGGCGACTACTTCGCCGGCGACCGCCTCGGCATCCTCGCGGGATCGCTGGCTTCGGCGATAGCGGCCTACGTCGTACTGCGCCTCAGCTGCCGGCGGGCGCCGGAATCCCCGAACCAAAGCACCGGCTGACTGGCACCCGGATCAGCCGCGCCCTGGCCGCGTCCGAATCCGCCGGCCTCACCGGCGCCAGGGACGAATGGATCGAGGCCACCGACCAGCAACGCTAACTCCGGATAGCCGACCGGCCGAGGCGCTGGCACCATGGTTGGCCAGGGCAGGGATTCGGCATTTGGAGGCGCTCGATGCTTGGAATCGGAGTGGTCGGACTGGGCGGAATCGCGAAGTCGCACCTCACGGCGCTGCAGATCGCCGAGGACGAGGGGTTCGCCCGCTGCGTCGCCGCGGCCGACCTCGTGGAGGAGCTGCGCGAATCGCACCGCAAGGAATGGGACATCCCGGCGGTCTACCCCAACCACCACAAGCTGCTGGAAGACCCCAACGTGGA
>JAJDZD010000059.1 GCA_022824865.1 Chloroflexota bacterium
ACCTGCGCCGGTTCATCGAGTCCGGCAAGAAGATCATCGTATCGACCGTGCAGAAGTTCCCGTTCATCCTAGAAGAGATCGGGGACGGGCAAAGGGACCGCGGCTTCGCAATCATCATCGACGAGGCCCACTCCAGCCAAGGCGGCAAGACCTCGGCGGCGATGGCTGGTGCGCTGTCCGAAGCGGGCCGGGTGGCGGAGGACGAGACCTACGAGGACCGAATCAACCGGATCATGGAATCCCACAGGCTGCTCCCCAACGCCAGCTACTTCGCCTTCACCGCCACCCCGAAGAACAAGACGCTGGAGCTCTTCGGCGATGGCAGCCCGCAGCCGGACGGCACCGTGAAGCACCGAGCGTTCCACGGCTACACGATGAAGCAGGCCATCCAGGAGGGGTTCATCGTGGACGTTTTGGCCCACTACACGCCGGTGGCCAGCTACTACCGGCTGGCCAAGACGGTTGAGGACGACCCGGAGTTTGACGCCAAGAAGGCACAGCGCAAGCTGCGGCGCTTCGTGGAAGGGCACGACCACGCCATCCGCCTCAAGGCGGAGATCATGGTGGACCATTTCCACGACCAAGTGCTGGTCCGGAACCGAATCGGCGGCCAAGCCCGCGCCATGGTGGTGACCAGCGGCATCGAACGCGCGATCCAGTACTTCCACGCCATCAGCGAGTACCTCCGCGAACGAAAGAGCCCCTGCCGTGCCATCGTCGCATTTTCCGGCGAGCACGAGTATGGCGGTGAAAAAGTGACTGAGGCGTCCCTCAATGGCTTTCCCTCTGGCGACATTGCCGAACGCATCCAGGAGGAGCCATACCGATTCCTGATCTGCGCCGACAAGTTCCAGACCGGCTACGATGAGCCGCTGCTGCACACGATGTATGTCGATAAGGCCTTGTCGGACATCAAGGCGGTGCAGACCCTCTCGCGGCTCAACCGGTCGCATCCAAAGAAACACGACGCATTCGTTCTCGACTTTCAGAACGACGCGGACACCATTCGGGAAGCGTTTGCCGACTACTACCGAACGACAGTGCTCGCCGACGAAACGGACCCCGACAAGCTGCACGACCTGCAGGCGGAACTTGACGGGGCAGGGGTGTACACGCTGGAGCAGGTGCATACGTTGGCCAGACGGTTCGTGGAGCGCGAGGAGCGCGACCGGCTTGATCCCATCCTCGATGCGTGCGTGGCCGTTTACCAGAATGATCTCGACGAAGACGGCCAAGTGGCGTTCAAGGGCAATGCCAAGGCGTTTGTGCGCACCTACCGCTTCCTGTCCAGCATACTGCCTTACACGCGGGTGGCTTGGGAGGAACGCTCGATCTTCCTGGACTTCCTTATCCCGAAACTGCCCGCCCCGCGTGAGGATGATTTGTCGCGCGGCATTCTGGAAGCCATCGACATGGACAGCTACCGGGTCGAGAGGCAGTCCGTGCAGCCCATACTCCTGCCCGATGAGGATGCCGAGATCGATCCGGTGCCGACCGCAGGCGGCGGAGCCCGGCCCGAACCGGAGATCGAGCGGCTGTCCAACATCCTGCGCGCCTTCAACGATCTCTTTGGCGACATCCCGTGGGAGGACAAGGACCGCGTCCACAAACTCATCACCGAGACCATCCCCACAAAGGTTGCCGGCGACCGAGCATTCCGCAACGCCCGGCAGCATTCAGACAAGCAGAATGCTCGCATCGAGCACGCTGGGGCGCTACGGCGAGTGATGAACTCGCTGATGAAGGATGACGCGGAGCTCTTCAAGCAGTTCTCGGACAACGAGGGATTCCAGCGCTGGATGACGGACGCGGTGTTTGAGCTGGCATACACTCAACAGGATAGCGCCTAGCTGCCGATACGCAGGAAACCGCGACTTGAATAGAGTACGGCCGCTACGATCCCAAGCGCCAGCGGAAGCGGGCGTACAGGATGCGGCCCTTGATGTCGTGTACGAAGCCGTCGTAGCCGGGTCGCAGGTTGTGGCGGTACAGGTCGTCTCGTCCGTTCGGCAGCGGCGGCGGATCCCGATCAGTCAGGTTGCGCGCGCCGAGGTAGAGCGTAGCCTCGCCGCCGAATAGGCTTGGGACGGTGTAGGCGTAGTTCAGGTCCAGCGTCGTCCAGGATGCGATCTTGGGAAGCGATGCCACCTCGTCATTGCGGTAGGCGTCCACGTAGCGGACCGCGAGGCCAGCGGCATGCCGTCCCCGGTGCCACGCGAGGCCGAAATTGAGGCGCAGTTCGGGGGTGGGCGCGAAGCCGTTGCTGTCGTTGCGGTTGCCGAGCCGGTCCACGTAGCCCTCGCCGGCGGCGTTGACGTCGAATCGGGTCAGGAGCGTGGCGTCGGCGCTGATGCGCAAGTCGCCGGCGGACAGCGCGACATCGTAGTGGGCGTTCAAGTCAAGGCCCCGGGTGCGCACGGCCCCGACGTTGTCGTAGGCGGTGGTCACGACGCTCAACTGCCCGGAGGTGTCGCGCCGCACCCGGGGGTCGTTGGGCCGGCCGTCGTCGCGGCAGTCGTCGTCCACGATGGCTTGGAAGCTGCGCCCCTGGGCGATCACGTCACGGTAGTCGAGCGTCCAGTAGTCGAGGCTGACCGCAGCGTTGTCAAGGGGTTGCAGCAGCACCCCAAAGTTCGCCGAGCGCGCCGACTGCGGGCTCAAGCCCCCGCCGCGCAGCAGCGTGGTGACGGCGAAGTTGTCGCCGCGGTTCAGGATCGCTCCGGAGTCGCCTACCGTGCAGCTTCCTACGCCCTGGCCGTCGAAGCGGAACGGGTCGGTGAGCGTGCGCGAGCTGGTGTTGCCGGCCATCTGGAACACGCTTGGGGCTTGGAAGGAGGTGCCCCAGGACGCGCGCAGCGACAGCCAGTTGTTGGCGAAGAACTGCGCGGCGATCTTCGGGTCGGTGGAACTGCCCGCCTGGTCGTAGCGCTCGTGGCGGGCCGCTAGCTGCAGCTCGGCGCGGTGGCCGAACTGGGTTAGGCTCTCGGCGAAGAGTGCCCAAGTGCGCTGCTCCGCCGCCACTGGAAACTCGCGGACTCCCTGCGGACCCTCGCCGGCGGCGTTCAGCGGGTCCGGCTGGAAGGCGTAGCTCAGATCGCGGTACTGTGTGCCCACCGCCAGCGTCACCGGCCGGCCGTCCCATTCGAACGCCTCGCCGGTGGCGATTAGTTCGGCGACGTTCTGAACGCTCTTCGCGCGCTCCCGCCGCGCACTCTCGAACCGCGCCAGGGTCTGCGCGTCGTTGGCCGCGCGCCGGCCGGCCAGCGCTGGCGCCAAGCCGTCATCCGCCACGGTTTTGGGCGTGACCAGGTCGGGCGCGACCAGCCGGGTGCCGAAGGGATTCCACCGCCCCTCTCTAAGCGCCCGGGCAAACTCGGTGGCGATCCAGTGGCGCTCCGAGCGCACCGAGAGATCCGTCCTAGCGCGGGTGAAGTGCCCTTCACCCGTCCAGCCGCCGGGCAGTTCGGCCTCGAACCCGACCACCGTCCGCAAGCTGTCAAAATCGCGAACCTCATCGCCGGAGTTGGGGCCGGCGGCCTCCGCCCCGAGCGGCCGGCCGAAGTAGCCGAGGGGAACCGCCTCGTGGGTTTCGGGGTTCCAGTCGGACGGCGCAACGTAGGTGAGCGTGCCGTCGCCGTCCGGGTCCGTCCAGAAGTTGAAGGGGTGGTTGGCGGGCACGAAGAACTCGTTGGTCCGCTCGACGTTGCCGTTGAACAGCACCATGTTGCCCACCCGGTCGGTCACCTCGTTGGCCGAGTAGCCGATCTCCGAGAACAGCGTCACCGGGCCCAGGTGGACGTCGGCCTCGGCGAAGATCTGCGCCCGCCGTTCGGCGGCAATCATCGTGCGCTGATCCGAGAAGTCCATGCGGCACAGGGCGCCGCTCGGATAGCCGCCGCCAGCCCGGCAGTCCGGGTCCGGGAAAAGCGGCGTGTCGAGGCCGTTCACTTGAAATGGGGAATAAGTGCCGTCGGGATTGGCCACCGCGCGCCGGAAGCTGCCCGGCGAGCCTCTTCCTGAGTCGAACGAGCCGTCCACGATGTCGCCGTCGCCGTTCGGGTCGATGGCCCGCGGGGGCAGCCAGTCGAACTCGGTGCGGAAGTTCTCGTCCTGCTCGTACCATGAGCCGTAGAGGCTGATTTGGCCTCTCGCCGCCTCCTTGCCTGCGGCGAAGCTCAGGTCGTACGCTTGGTTGCTCGCGTCCCGATAGCCGCCGGCGATCTCGAACCCGGTGAAGCCCTTTCGGGTAACGATGTTGGCCACGCCGGCCACCGCCTGGGAGCCGTAGGTGGCCGAGGCGCCGTCGCGCAGTATCTCGACCCGGTCGATCATCAGCACCGGCAGCGTGTTGATGTCGAAGAAGCTCTGCCCGGCGTCATTGGAGACCGGCGCGAACCCGGCACGGCGGCCGTTGATCAGGGTCAGGGTGGAGGAGAGCCCGACGCCGCGCAGGCTGAACTGCGCGACGCCTTGCAGATAGGTCTGCTGCGTGGCCAGGTAGGAGCCGGTGTTGGCGGTGAGGCTGGCGAGAATGTCCACCGGCTGGGCGGCGCCGGCCGCCTCGAACGCCGCCCCGTCGAGCGTCTGCACCGGCGCGCGGCCCTCGTACACCGCGGCCCTGCGGATCAGGGAGCCGACCACCACGATCTCCTCGATCGCATGTTCGGCGGTCGCTTGCCCGGTGGGAGCCTGCGCGAAAGCCGACCAGGGCACGGCCAGTATCGCGATGAACCCAGCAACTGCGACGACCTGCTGGGATGGATGGGCGTTTGGTTGCGTGCGAGCCTCCATCGTCAGAAGGACTTGCGAATCGAGATGCCCACTGTGCGCGGACGATTGACCCGGAAGCCGAGCCGGGCGCGCCCGCCGCGTTCCCGGTCAAACGACAGTTTGGCGTTCTCGTCGGTCAGGTTGTCGACATGCAGCGCCGCTTCCCAGTCGTCCTTGCTGATTGCTAGGCGCAGGCCAACCAGCGTGTATGGGTCAAGCTCAAGGTCCAGCTCCGTCACCTCCAAGCCGGTCGCGCCGCCGTAGGCCAGGCCGGAGCCGAACCGGCCGGCGCCCGCCACCTGGTCGCTCGGCTGGGTGATGCGGTCGCCCACATGGTGTACGCTGGCGTGCAGTGCCACCTCGCTGCCGCCGAGCAGCGCCACGCTGAAGGCGTAGTCGATCGTCGCCGCGAGCTGGAGCTGCGGCACCGAAGCCAGGCGGTTGCCGTCGGCGACGCCGCCGAGCGCCCCGCCCTGTGCTGCCGCGACCGTCGAGTCGAACTCGGACTCCAACAAGCTACCCGCCAGCCCCAATTGAAGCCCTTCGAGAGGCCGTAGGGTCAGTTCAACCTCTACGCCGGTAGCGTGCGCCTGCGCCACGTTGAAGGAGATGCGCGAGGAACAGGACCCGGCGTCAAGGGTTACTTGGAGATCCTTGATCTCGGCATGGAAGGCGGCGGCGTTCAGGCTGGCGCCATTGCGCCATCGGGCCTTGAAGCCCGTTTCGTAGTTCCAGATGGTTTCATCGTCGTAGGCTTGGAAGCCGCCGAAGTTCGCCAGGTCCGAACCGGTGCAGAGGCTCGCGTTCAGCGGATCGTTGACGCCGCCCAGGCGAAATCCCCGCGCCACCTGGGCGTTCCACGTCAGGTTGTCCGAGACCCGAAACCGGCCCAGCAGGCGCGGGCTGAAGCCATTGGCATCCGTGCTGTCCATCTGCAGGTCACCGTTCGAGAAAAACCCGCCGGAGCGAAAGGCGCGCTCCTCCTTCCAGTCGTACCAGCGCCCGCCGAGGGTCAGCGCCAGGCGGTCAGTCAGCGCATAGGTGGCTTCGCCAAAGACAGCGACTTGGGAGATGTCGTAGGGCAGGTCGGAGTTGTACGGGCGGTCGGGGAGCGGATAGCCGTTCATCGACGCCGCCGAAACGCCGTCCCCGAACGCGGCGTCCACCACCGCGTCATACCCCAGCATCGTCA
>JAJDZD010000073.1 GCA_022824865.1 Chloroflexota bacterium
TGCTGTCGAGAAGGGGCTAAACGAGACGATCGACCGCGGGCTACTCGCCGGATATCCCGTAGTAGACCTCAAGGCCGCGCTATTCGACGGGCAGTACCACTCGGTCGACTCATCGGACGAGTCATTCCGCATCGCGGCACGGCTTGCCTATGAGGATGGCATTCCAAATGCAGGCCCGGTGATCCTTGAGCCGATTCTCAAGCTCGAAATCCTGATCCCGGATGGCAACACCGGCGACGTGATCGGCGACATCAGCTCGAAGCGCGGACACGTGCTGGGTATGGCGCCGGCCGATGGAGAGCCGGGATTCTCGATCGTGGAGGTCGAGGCGCCCGAGGCTGAGGTCCAGCGTTATGCAACGGACCTGCGCTCGATCACGCAAGGCCGCGGTCGGTTTACGAGAGAGTTCGTGCGCTACGAGGAAGCTCCGCCGAACATCCAGGAACAGATCGTCGCGATGGCGGCGCGAAAGCGAGAGGAGTCCGGCTAGGGGCCGCGGCCCACGCGCCCGATTAAATGAACACTCCGGAACGGGAATTCCTGAACGCACTCGTCGAGGCGCCAAGCCCGTCGGGCTACGAGCAGCCAGTGCGACGCGTATACCACGAGTACGCCGAGGCTTTTGCGGACGCCGTGCGCTCGGATGTCCATGGCAATGTCATCGCCACGCGAAATCCGAATGGTAATCCGCGCGTGATGTTCGCCGGGCACTGCGACGAGTTGGGGTTCCAGGTCAACTACATCACGAGCGAAGGCTTCATCTACTTCAACACGATCGGGGGACACGACGCGGGCGTCATTCCGGGCCGCCGCGTGGTGATCCACACGCGAAACGGTCCTGTGTCCGGGGTGACGGGGCGGCGGGCCATTCACCTCACGCCTGTAAGCGATCGTGGCAAGGCGGCCAAGGTCGAGGACATCTGGATCGACATCGCGGTGGCTGACAAGGATGAGGCGTGCGGCCTGGTGCAAATCGGCGATCCGATCACCTACGACGTGGGTATCCAGGACCTTCGGAACGGAGTCGTCGCTGGCCGGGCGCTGGACAACAAGGTGGGCGCCTGGGTGGTCGGTGAGGCGCTGCGGCGGATCGACGGCGCGAAGTTGCAGGCTTCCGTTCACGCGGTGGCCACGGTCCAAGAAGAAATAGGCCTGCGCGGCGCGGAGACAAGCGCGTTCGGTATCAACCCGCTGGTGGCGGTAGCGGTTGACGTGACCCACGCAACCGATCATCCCAACATCGACAAGAAGACTGCGGGCGATGTGACGCTGGGCGGTGGCCCCACGATTTCTCGCGGGCCGAATTTCAATCCGGTCGTGGTGGAGAAACTGATCGAGGCCGCCGAGGCCCTGGACATGCCGGTTCAGATGGAAGCGGCCGGGCGGGGAACCGGAACGGACGCAAACGCGATTCAACTATCGCGAGCCGGCGTGGCAACGGGTCTGGTCAGCGTGCCGCTGCGCTATATGCACACGCCGTCCGAAATCGTTGCCCTCGCCGACGCCGACGCGGCCGCCTCGCTCCTGGCGGAGTTTGCGAACCGAATCTCAGCCGACGACGACTTCACACCCTAGGCACGACCGACTCGACAGCGCTCGGCTACCCGTCGAGGTGGAATCGTGGCTCTAGGCCGCAGGCGTGCGCACGATGTGCGCCGGTACATCCTGCACGGCGCGCTCAGCCCAGAACGGATCGGCCGTGAACAGGAAAACCTGCCGATCCCCGGGCATGTTGGCCAAAGCCGCCAGGCCGCTGGTAGTCCGTCCGGGATCCCAGTTGACGAACATTTCGTCTAGGAAAATTGGCAGCGGTTCATCGCCTTCGACCAGGTCGACCATCGCCAGCCGCAGCGCAAAGTAAATCTGTTGGATTGTTCCGCGGCTCAGCGGAGTGTCGACATCCTGAGGAAAGTCCTCACCGGTCCGGCGAACTTGAAGCTTCACATCACTCGACGAGGCGTCATCAACCGTTAGCAAGTCATAGCGCCCACCGGTGAAGCGGCGCAAGTGGCCGCCAGCTGCCTGCAAGAGCGGCGCCTGGTAGCGCTCACGATATGAGTGCTCGGCCATAAGAACGACCTGGCGCAGCAGAGCTAGGCGGTCGTGCTCGCGCCGCACAAAGTCCAGTTGCTCCTCGGCGGCCTGAATGGCGCCCATGATGTGCGCGGGTCCCGGCTCGGCGGTCAGCCGGTCGCGTTCGGTCGTCAACCGGCCCTTTTCGGCCGCCAGGTCTTGTCCCAAAGCCCGCAATTCGTCCGCCCGAAGGCGACGTTCAACTCGTTCGGCATCACTCAGACCGACGGACTCGCCTGCAGCAACCAGCGTCTCCGCCTCGGCGACACGCTCACGCCAGCCTGGTGCGTCACGTTCCAGATCGGTCAGGACCCGGCTCGCCTCGGATCGTAGCTCCAAGGCCTGGCGGAACCTGTCGAGTCCCACCAGCGCCTCTGCGCCCTCCGGGTCAAGAGCGGCCAAGAAGGTATCCATCCGCTCAAGATCAAGTTTTGCGGCATCGCGTTCGCAATTGCAGGCCTCCAGACTCTGGCGTAATTCAGTGAGCGAGGCCATGGCTTCGGATGCGGCACGCTCGGCTTCCAGCGCCTCACGCAGCGCACGCCGGGCTGCGGGTGCCGCTTCGTAGGGATCGGCGGGCAATTCGACTTGGAGCGTCTGGCGCAGTCGTTCCACTTCGGCGCGCCAGGTCGTCAGCCGCTGGGCCACTTCATCTCGATTGCGCTGGAGTCGCCGCGTGTCCTGGATCACCTGGCGCATTTCTTCCAGGTCGCGAGCAAGCCCGTCCGAGGGCGCCTCGCGGTGGATCGGCGCCACTGGAACACTGGCAATCACTCCAAGAAACTCGGCCCGCGCAGCGTGGAACGCGGTCTCCGCGGTGCGCGCGGTTTCACGGGCCGTCGAATCGGCCTCCTGCGCTCGCGCTAGTCGCTCAGCGTCCAACTCCCGCCGGAGCGCTGAGTCGCGCGCGGTTTGGGCACGGGTGATTTCGGCCGAGATATCGGCATTGGCGTCAAGGTCCAACTGCCTGAGCCAAGCCTCCGAGTCACCAGCTTTAGGCCCAGCGGTCAAACGGCTCAAGTAGCCGAGAACAATTGCGGCAGCCAAGCCTGCCGCTCCAACAACGGCCAGCAACGTGCCGGCCACTCCGCCAATCCCCAAGCCAAGCCCGAGCAGAATCACGCCGACCAGTCCCAAGGCAACGAGCAATGCAGGTGGCACAAACCGAGTCTGCGAGGAACGCGCGGCGTCCAGTCTTTGGGCGGATTCAATCTCTTGTAGTGTTCGTAAGCGCGCATCGAGCTCGATCCGGGTCTGCGTCGACTCGGAATCAGCGAGTGCCTGCTCCAGTCGCGCTCGCTCCGACTCAGCAGTTCGCGCAGCTTCCAACGCCGCGTCGAGCCGTTGGCGAGCCTCGTTGGAGGCAATGAGCCGACCGCGCAATTCGGCAACGGAAAGACTGAGCATCGCGTCACCCGTTTCCGAATCGACGTGCTCGGAGACGAGCGCTCGCACGGCGACTTCGCGCAGGGCGCCATCGCGACGCTGAAGTTCCGCGTTCATGCTGTCGATGCGATCCTGATCCGCCCGGGCAAGCGCGAGCTCGCGGTCCTGGCGTTCAATGGCTACGCGGGCTTCCAAGAGACGCCTGGTTGGATCATCAATCTCGACTACTCTCTCGAGATCGTCGATCTCGCGCAGATGCGTCTCTCGCGTCTTCGAGAGTTCGTCTAGCCGCTCGATGAGGGCATCGCGACGGTCCGGGAGGTCGTCGGGCACGTCGCCTTCAGGTAGCAGATCGTCCGCCTGAGCGGTCAGTTGCTCCAGGCGTTCAACGCGCCCAACCAGCGGCGCTAGCGTGGCGTCTCGCTCCAGGGCCAGTTCAATGCGCTGTAACTCGCGGGTGTGACCGGCGAGTTCCTCCGCGATCTCTTGGAGTCGCTCGTCGGCCGTCTCAATCTGTGCGCGTCGCAGAGCGGCCTCGCGAAGACCATCCCGCAGACCTCTGATCCGGGCAGCAATTTCGCGAGCCTCCGGCCGGCCGCGGCGGTCAGGTCGCCAGAGACGCCGGCGTTCGGTGTCCAACGCGCTCACCACCTCACGCGATGGACGCAGAAAGTCGTACGAGCTGCCGCCCAACACTCGATCCTGGACGTGTTGCCAGGCCCGAGCGTCCAGGCCCAGCGCTTCCTCCTGGGTCAACGCGTAGACGTTCTTGAACACGTCGCGCGTCATGAGCCCAACCGCGGGAATCGGCCGATTGGCCAGCCGCTCCACAGTCTTTCCATGGATGATGCGGCCTTCGGGCCTTGAGGTCAGCCTGCGGGCAATTCGAATCTTCTCGCCGCCGCTCAGTTCCACGTCCAGCCGGCCGTCGAGAAAGCGACCGTCCCACGGCCGATACGGATGCGCTTCGGCCCTGGCGGGCGCAAAGCCAAACAGGGCGCTGGCAAAGAACTCGAAGAGGGCGCTCTTGCCTGACTCGTTGGGTCCCAGCACCACAACCACGTCGTCATCCGCCATACCCGACACGGTCCATTGGTCAATCGGCCCAAAGGCGCCTATGGACCAGCCGTCAATCCTCATGTGGAGTCTGGGCGTAGGAGACGTTCCGCCGCGGCTGCGTCAAGTCCGTCGAGAAGCCCGTGAAGGTACTGCAGACGCTGACCCTCTTCAGCTTGCTCGTCGCCAAGAGCCAACTCCGATGGAGTCAATCGGGACAGAAGCGTGTCGTCACGACCTGCCTGCTCGATCAACTCCAAGGCCTCGCCAAGCACGTGTCGCTGGCCAACGTGGCGACTCAGATCAATCGGCTGAGAGAGCCCGGCATCGCGAACCTCAACGTCCAGCGCGCCGAGGGATTCGCCCAGGTACTCGGCCAAGCCATCGCGCTCCTCGTCGCTTCGGAGCACCGCCGTGAGCGGGCAGGGACCGGAAAGCTCCACGCGCAGGATCCAATCCTGGACAGGGAGCATGTGATCCTCCACTTCGAGTAGGTCATCGAACGCCGCTCGAACTGCCGTGTGGACGTCGCCGATGGCGCGAGCCTCACTCAGGTCGGTAACCGACAGCCGCTCCCAGCGCACCGGAGCGAGAGGCTGAAAGCGCACGCGTGGCGGTTCGGGCGGGTTGAGGTCAACCACCAGCGCGCCTTTGGCGCCGGTTTCGCCAAAATCGCGTCCCTGCAAATTGCCCGGGTACCAAGCCGGAGAGTCCTCGCGGAGACGTTGCCGCTTGTGGATGTGTCCCAACGCCCAGTAGTCGTAGCCGGGATCCAAATCGAACAGGGCGGCGGGTGCGTAGACGTTGCCAGCTTCGTCCGCCGCCGCACCTTGTGCGCCACCCACGTCGGCGTGTAACAGCCCAACGGAAGGTTGAGGACCTGGTGCGGGCGGGAAGGTTGACGCGAGGTTTGTCGACTCGTGTGTCGTTTGGTGCCCCGCGGTCACTACCCAACCGACTCGCTCGCCGCCGCGATGAATAGGAATCCGCCGCGGAGTCCGGGATGCGTGCAGGTGAAAGTATGAGGACGGCCAGTCGATGTGGGTGGCGCGGTAGTTTGTTCGACCGGGATCGTGGTTGCCGGTTGTGTAAACGACGGTGATGCCGGCATCGGTCAGCCGGGTCAATTCGCGGGTGAGCACGCGCTCGGTGGCGATGGTCAGCCACTCGTTGTCGAAGAGGTCGCCAGCGATCAGGAGTGCGTCCGCTCGCTCCTCAAGCGTCAAATCCACCAAGGCTCTGAACGCTTCTCGGCCAGCCTGCTGGAGCTGTTGGCGCAACTCCGCGTCGTGTCGGCGGAAGGGCGTGTCGAGGTGGACGTCAGCGGCGTGAACGATGCGCATGCGCCGAGATCGCTTTCACTTACACACGCGGGAAGCCGAGAAACCCTCGACGCAGACGTCTGCGCCCTCGAATCACGTCGCGGTCCGCATCCACGGAGTTCGCTATTCCCAGTTACACGCCGATGGCGTAGCCATCCCGCCGCGGATCGGCGCCGCCCTGGAGGGCACCGGTGGCCGGATTGCGGCTGGCGCCTTGCATACCGCCGACGGACATGGTCCAGGGATCGGTGGCTTCGGCCCCGTGGCCGCGGGCAGCAAGATTGTCGATCACTCTCTGATCGATGCGCGACTCGACAAGCACGAGGTCGCCATCCATCAGCCGCATGCGCGGGGCCTCGATGGCGGCCTGAACGTCAAGCCCAAAATCCACGTGCTGCACCAGGGCCTGCGGCTGGGTCTGGCAGA
Source organism: Chloroflexota bacterium (assembly GCA_022824865.1). Classification (GTDB taxonomy): domain Bacteria; phylum Chloroflexota; class UBA11872; order UBA11872; family UBA11872; genus UBA11872. Next base: position 6,264 of record JAJDZD010000073.1, read on the forward strand.
TGCCGTAGCTACCCGGTGTGCCGAGCGCCAGGACTGGTTCGCCATTGCGCAGGGAAATGGTGGGCGCGATGGGCAGTGAGAGCGGCGCGCCGGGGTAGAGGTGATTCGGGCTGAGTGGGTTCAGGTCGCCCCATCGGAGGAGGTCGTTGGTGAGCACACCGTGGCCCTGGACCACGATGCCGGAGCCGAAGCCGGCGCCGAGGCTCTGGGTGAGGCAGACGGCGCTGCCTTCCGCGTCCATCACCGAAAACGAGGTGGTGTGCTCCAGCATGGGATCGGGCCGCGAGCCAGGCGGTGGCGCGGCTCCGATCTGTTCCGTGGGTCCGCTGACCGCCTCGGGCGAGTCCAGCAAGCCGCGCAGGCGATCCAGATTCTGGTCTCCCAAGATTTCTTCGACGATCTCCATTGGCGCGTTGGCGTGGCGGAAGCGTGCTCGGGATGACAGCCGAATTGCCCTGATCATCGCGTCCAGATGCTCCGGACCGTTGCGTTCGAGCGCGCCGATGTCTAGATGACTCACGAGCGCCAGGGTCATCAGCATCTGGAAGCCCTCGGAAGGCGGCGGGGCGCCGTTGACTTCCAGGTCGCGGTACTTGATCTGAATCGGGTCTTGCCAGCGGGCCTCCACGGCGGCCAGGTCATCCATGGACAGTGCGCCGCCCAGCGCCTGGATCTCATTCACGAGGGCTTGGCCCAACTGACCGTGGTATAGGTGGTCCGGCCCCTCGCTCACGAGGGCCTCATAGGTGTCGGCCAGATCGTGCTGATGCAGCATCCAGCCGGCGTCAGGCTCTTCGCCGTCGTCCAGGAAGATCTCCGACCAGCCGGCGAATATCTCCGCAATGTCGTTCAAGCGGCCGCCAATCATGTGGGCGTTGCCCTCAGACACGGGAAAGCCCCCGCGCGCCAGATCAATGGCGTCGGCAAATAGCTCCGCCGTCGGGCGCGTGCCGTAGGTGTCCACCAGCTTCATCCAGCCGGCCAGACTTGCGGGCGGACCGACACCGTGCGGACCGCGGGTTAAGTCGTCGTAACGCCGAGCGATGGGGTCGAATTTCAGGGGTACGGACGGGGTGAAGTCCAGGCAGCGCACCCGGCGCTCAGCGGCCACATAGACCATGGCCGTGCCCATGCCCGCCAGCCCAGACATATACGGCTCGACAACATCGAGCGCAGCCGCCGTCGCAACCGCAGCATCAAAAGCGTTGCCACCACTGGACAAGGTGCGAGCCCCCGCCTGCGCCGCCAGGGGATGCGCCGCCGCGACTACGCCGCGGCGCGATGTGACGCTTGGCCGCCGTCCAAACATGGGCGCTCAACTCCTTGTGATGGATGAAAAGCCGCATGATGCTCGCAAGCATCGTGGCATATCCGCAGGGGGTATGTGCCGCAATGTCGCCCCACGTTGCGGGTTATCAGTACTCCTCGGCCATGTCCTCCAGCGCCTGACGATTCAGCACGTCGATACGCTTGCGGCCAATGGCTATCAGCCCGGCGTTCTTCAGTTCGTTCAGGGCCTGCGTTGCGGTCTCACGCGATGTGCCTACACGTTCAGCCAGGTCGTTGTGGGTCAATCCCGTCACGCGTGAATTGGCTTCTGAGGAAAGACGCAGGATCAACGTAGCCAGTCGAGCGGTGAGCGACTTAAGCGCCAGATCCTCAAGCTGAGTTTCAGCTTCGCTCAGGCGGTCGGCCAGAGCCTGCATAATGCGAACACCGACAGTTGGGAAGCGCCCGATCAGGTACTCCAAGTCTCGTCGGCTAATGACACACAGGGTCGATTCCTTCAGGGTTTCGGCGAACGAGTCGTGGAAGGCCTCCCCCAGTAGCGCCATCTCACCAAAGAACATGCCTGGCTCAATGTTCGAGATGACGAAGCGTTTACCATCGGGTGAGATGCGGTAGATCTGAACATGACCGGTCTTTAGGAGAAATAGCGTCTCAGACTTCTCGTCCGGCTGGTAGAGGAGCCGGCTAGGGCCAACTGTCGACATGCGCGTGCTGCGCTCAACTTCGTAGATCTGCGCCTCGGTAAGGTCTTGGAAGACCTCGACTTGCTGCAAATAGCGGTGCTTGAGCACGGCAGCATCCGAATATCGGCCAGCTGCTTGTCTGGCGCTCCGCGTTGAGTCACGCATCGCTCACCGCCCGAAATCGTTGCGTCGTCAGGGCCCCAAATGCCCGAGCTAATGCCGAAGAGCCCCGATTGACGACTTCGTTGCTCGGCCCACATGTTGGCACAGCCGCACGGCTGGTTGGCACCTACCTTCCCTGCACGACGCAATCAGCCTGGCACTTGAAGAAACGGGATTGCTTGTTCCGACCCGCCAAGTTCCATGGTCTCAGCCACCTCGCGGTCACGCCGCATGGCTGTCATAAGTTCCTCCGCCGAGTGAAACGCCTCCTGACCGCGCAGCCAGGTACGAATAAAGGTGCGCAGCCCACAGCCGTAAATCTCGCGGTCGAATCCCAGGAGATGGACCTCAAAAAGGCGGTCGCGCGAGCCAAACGTGGGGCGCGTGCCTACGCTGATCAGGGCCGGGTAAAGCGTGAAATCTCCGTCCACGAGCGCTGTTCCGGCATAGACACCGTCCGCTGGAAGAACCAGCCAGGGGGGAGTTTGGACGTTGGCCGTTGGAAAGCCCAGCTCCCGGCCCCGACCATCGCCCCGGGCAACCGTGCCAGAGAGACTGTGCGTTCGGTCCAGAATCCCGTATAGCCGGTCCACCTCACCCGCAGCCAACGACTCTCGGGCCCGGGTGCTTGAAATGGCGCCTGGTTCACCCTCGTAGCGCACAGCCAGGTGCGTAAACCCTAAGCGTGGCGCCAGGCTCGCAATCACATCCGGCGTGCCTTCGCGATCCCGTCCAATCGCCGCATTAGGTCCGGTGACGAGCGTCCGCATGTCCAGCCGCTCGATCAGGTCGTGGAGGAATTCGTCGGCCGAACGGCGTGAGAACTGCCGGTCAAAGCGCAAGACGATGACGTCGTCTACTCCCGATGCGGCCAGCAAGTCGATTCGGTCGTCCAGCGTCATCAACAGCCGACGGGGTTCGGACGGCCGCAGCACCCACTCGGGCGGGGGCCAGAGGGTGACGGCAATCGCACGCCCATCGTGCGCGGCGGCTGCCATGCAAGTTGCCCTCAGCAAGGCCTGGTGACCTCGATGCACGCCGTCAAAGCGGCCAATCGTCACGGCCGCGCCGCCCAGCGGAACAAACGTGTCGTCTTCCCGGAAGACGCGCACGTGGCGAGCATTCGGAGGCTTCGTCACTACAGGGTCTTCCACACCATGCGGGGCGTCCAGCAGCCGGCGTGGCCATGCGCGAGGCCGAGAAAGCTGCCACCGCCGTCATATAGACGGTGCAGCCCGGAAGCTGCGCGGTTCAACGGACGTCCGTGACCGAATTCAACGCGATCCGTGTCGCTGAGAATGGCCGATGGCAGGTGCTCGACCGCCGTATCCGGAGCGTAGAGCAGCGTGTCCAGAAAGCCCTCGCGGGCCGCGATGTTGAGCTGCCACAACTCGGTCGCGGTATTCAGGGTGAAAGGCCCCACGCGTGTACGTGCCAAGCCGAACAGCGTGGCTCCGCAGCCGATCGCCGCTCCCAGATCGCGGGCCAGCGCACGAATATACGTTCCGGACGAACATTCGATACGCAGACCGGCCAGCAGAGCGTCGCTCCAGCCCACCCCGCCACCAAATTGAAGGCGACCTTCAATCACCCTCACACCGATGCGGCCAGCCGAAACGAGACGCAGCGCGCGAACATGGATTCGACGCGGTTTCAGATCCAGCGGCCTGCCGGCGCGGGCTGAGCGATAGGCGCGCACGCCGCCAACCCGGAGAGCCGAGTACCCCGGCGGACGCTGTTCAATTGCGCCCGTAAATGAGGGAAGCACCTGCTCCACGGCTCCGGGCCCTGGTGCCGGGCGAGGCTCGGCGGTTGGATGTGTCTCCAGGTCGTCGGAGGGTGTCTCGACACCAAAGAGCACGGCAGCCTCGTACGTCTTGGGCAAATCCAGGACGAAGCTGCTCAGCCGAGTGGCGCGCCCTATCGCCAGCGGCAGCACTCCCCAAGCCAATGGATCCAGGGTGCCGCAGTGCCCGACGCGTCGCACACCCACTGCGCGACGGGCGCGCCCGACCACCTGTGTGGAGCCGGCGCCGATTGGCTTGTAAATATTGAGAAATCCGCCATTGGGCGGAGCCTGACCCTCACGGGCCATCGCAAGGTTGAACCGTGAGGGCTTGAGCCCCCTGATCGGTTGCCTCACCTTCGGTGCGGCGCCGGGAAATGGCCTCGGCGGTCAGCATCTCGGGATCGAGTTGAAATCGGATGCGCGGGATGCGGTATACGCGAATGCGGGCCGCCAGCTCACGGCGTACAAACGCTGATGCACGCTGCAGGGCGGTCACCGATTCCTCGATATTGTGCGCGTCGCCCAGGGGCGTCACGAACACGACGGCCTGCCCAAGATCAGGCGAGATCGACACGCGTTGCACGGTAACGAAACCGATGGCCGGATCTTCGAGCTGGCGCTCGATGACGTCACTTATCTCTCGCGCAATCTGGGCTTCGATCCGTTGCGCACGGCGCGTAGCGATGATGCGGCCTCCGGAGTTACGGGAGCCGTTCTTCGGTGTGGCTGGCCTCGATGATGTCGGCAAGTTGAATCTTGGTGGTCGTTTCGATGGCCAATCCGCAGTCAAAGCCCTGACGAACCTCGTCCACCTCATCGGAAAAACGGCGCACTGTGAGGATATGGCCCGTGCCAATCTCCTCGTTGCTGCGCAGGATTCGTACCTTGGCGCCGGTGTAGACGCGTCCCGATAGCACCATGCCGCCCACGATCTGGCGCGTGCGCTCGGTTCGAAATTCGCCGCGAATCTCGAGCCGACCGTCCACGACCTCAACCTGTTCAGGCTTGATCGAGCCCTTGAGCGCCGCGTCCACATCGTCGATCAGCTCGTAGATCGTGCGATAGATACGCACGTCAATGTCCTGCCGTTCCGCTTCCGCGGCGGCCGTGGCGTCAACGCGCGTATTGAATGCAAGCACCAGGCCCTTGGCGGCGGACGCGAGGTTCACATCCGACTCAGAAACAGATCCCACGCCCTCAAAGACCACCATGGCACGAGCCCGGTCGTCGCCCAACTGGTCGATCGACTTGACGACAGCGTCAACGGAACCTGCGGTATCCGCCTTCACGACCAGATTTATTTGCTGGAGACGGCCTGCGGTCATTTGCGCCGCCAACGATTCCAGGCTCAGTCGCATAGCCTGATCACCGCTGCCACGCGCCGGTGTGCGGCTCTGCTGCCGGCGCCGCTTGCGCTGGCGCGCGATGACGTTCAGGGGATCACCCACCTCTGGCATGGCATCGAGACCCATGACCTGGACGGGCGTCGAAGGACGGGCAGATCTGAGACGCCCGCCGCTCTCGTCAAACAGCGCCCGCACGCGGCCGTTGATTTCCCCCGTCGTGACGGTATCACCGACCTTCAGTGTGCCGCGCTGAACGAGCACGGTGGCCACCGGCCCCTGACTGTGGTCGAGCCGCGTTTCGATGATCGTGCCCTCCGCCGGGATGTCCACGGGAGCACGCAACTCCTCGAGTTCAGCTGTCAGGTTGATGTATTCGAGCAATTCGTCGATGCCTTCGCCCTCGAGAGCCGACAGGGGGACGGCTACGACGTCGCCGCCAAAATCCTCGACGACGATTTCGTGCTCAGTCAGTTGCTGAAGCACACGGTTGGGGTTGGCTGTCTCCAGATCGATCTTGTTCACCGCAATGATGATCGGAACACTAGCTGCCTTGGCGTGGCCGATGGCCTCCACCGTCTGCGGCATGATCCCGTCATCGGCGGCAACCACGATCACGGCAATGTCGGTGACCCCTGCTCCGCGCGCACGCATGGCCGTAAAAGCCTCGTGCCCCGGGGTGTCGATGAAGGTAATGGCGCCGCCATTCACAGAAACCTGGTATGCCCCGATGTGTTGGGTGATCCCCCCGTACTCGGAGTCGACCACACTGGTGTTTCGTATAGCATCCAGCAACGTGGTCTTGCCGTGATCCACGTGACCCATCACGGTCACCACGGGTGGCCGTGGCTCACCGTCCGGAGGCGCAGCGGAATCCTGCCGCTCCGGTGGCCGAGTCGCCGCTGGCGCGACATCGTCCTCCTCCGCCTCGTCCACAATAGCCACGCCGAGATTGCGCATGACGGCGCGCGCCGTATCACGGTCGATCGCCGCGTTGATCGTCGTCAGCACGCCACGGTTGAGCAATTCCATGATGATGTCCGTGGGTGGCACCTCAGCCCGTTCGGCGATGTCGGCGATCGAAGCCGAGGCCGGCATGACGACCTGGCGCAAGTCAATGACCGGCGCTTCCTGGGGTTCAGCCGGCCGTTCCTCCACAGCCGGTCCCGGCCGTTGCTGCGGGCGACGACGGGCGCGCGGACGGGGCGGCGGGCGGCGGCGCGTGCGGCGGCGGCGCGCCACGCTAACGAGCACTCCCAGCCACGCGGGCCAAACGCTCGCTCTCAACCTGTTCGATCAAGCTCAAAGCCTTTGCGTTATCAATCACCACTCCCAATTGCCTGCTCAGAATGCCGCGGGCGAGCGCCGTCTGCACACACCCGTCGTCAAGGGAGAGATATGCGCCGCGGCCATTGAGCCGGCCGGAGGAATCGCAGCGCACCTCGCCCTCGGGCGTGCGCACAACTCGAATGAGTTGGCGCTTGGGACGCTTCACGCGGGTGACAATGCACGTACGCACAGGCTCAGGGCGGACGATGGTCAACTCCCGTGCCCAACGGCATCACGGCCGACATGCTCCGCCGTTCCGGCCGAAACAGCGTCCGGAGCAATATGGGCGGAATCTTCAACGGGTTCAGAATCGGCCAACGTCGTTTCGCTGCCGACAACTCCCTCTGGCTCCGCGACACCCACGGCTTCCTCCGGCTCCGCTGCGTCCCGAATCGTAATCTTGAATCCAGTCAGCCTCGCCGCCAAGCGTGCGTTCTGGCCTTCACGCCCAATAGCTAGGGACACCATATCGGTTGGCACAAACACATCGGCTACCCGCTGCGTGAGGTTGACATGGACATTGCGAACGCGCGCCGGGCTCAGCGCGTTGGCCACGTACAACCGTGGCTCGTCATGGAACAGGATAATCTCAACCTTCTCCTGTCCAAGTTCACGCAACACGTTTTGGATCCGCGTACCGCGCATGCCGACTGCCGATCCGACGGGGTCAAGCCCCTCCTGTCGCGAGCGGACGGCCAGCTTGGTCCGCACGCCGGCATCGCGCGCAATCGCTGCGATCTCAACCAGACCATTCTGAATCTCGGGAACCTCCCGTTCGAACAACCGCCGCACGAAATCCGCATGGGAGCGCGAGATACGCAATTGAGCACCCCGGCCGCCGTCGGCCACCTCCAGCAGGAGCACACGCATACGCTGACCTGAGCGGTAGAACTCGCCCGGAACTTGGTCAGCGGAAAGCATGATCGCCTCGCCGCGTCCCAGGTCGACGAAAACGCCGCGGTTCTCTACGCGGGTCACACGTCCAACGAGCAACTGGCCCCGGTGCTCAATGAAATGCGTGTAAATCTCCAGTCGCTCGGCGTCTCGCAGGGCCTGCTGCATCGCCTGTCGAGCTTTCTGCGTGGCAATACGTCCGAAGTTTGGCGGGGTAATGTCAATCTGGAAGATCTCGCCGAGCTCCATGGTTTCGTCGTAACTGTGGGCCTCGGCTAGGGAAATCTGGTGGATCTCGTCGGTCACGACATCGACGACGGTCTTGTTTGCGTAGACGGTCGAGTCGCCCGTCTCCGGGTCAATCTCGATGTCTATGTCGTCGTAGTCGCTGTTGTAGTCCTCGAAGGCTGAGGTGATGGCCGTGCGAAGGGCATTAACAACCGCCTCGATCTGAATGCCCTTCTCGTCGGCAAGCTGCTGCAGCGCCAACATGAAGTCACTGCGCACGGGATGGCCTCCTCAGGACGTTTGGACCGCTTCCCTCCCCCGGGAAAAGGACGGACCCTCGTCCGCCCATGGCAGACAGTGCGGCTGAGCGTAGTTTAGCACTGCCCGGTACGCTTGGGCGAGCTTGCCTCAGGGGGAAGCTTTGAAGCTACAAAGATCACCCCGAACACGCGCTTGATCCAACAAATACCTGCCGGACTCGGACCTATCCAGCAGCTAGATCAGTCGGGCCTCGTCAGAGTCGAAGACATACGCCTCATCCACCGGGACCTTGGCGTACACCGTGGTGTTGCGGTCCCACTCCTCATCCAGCGGCCGCTTGGCGATCACCCGTGATCCGGCGAGGTCGAATGTGACCTCCTTGCGCTGCTCGGAGAAGTGGCTCTCGACCCAGTACACCTCCACCGGCACTGAGCCGTCCACCTGATGATGGCTCAGTTCGATCGATTCGGGTCGTATACCCAGGTTCACCGGCGCGCCCTCACGACTCCCGAGGGCATCGTTGCGCAGATCAACAAAGTGGCCGTCCACGCGCACTCCACCTTGCTCGGCCTTGGCCGGCATCAGGTTCATCGGCGGCAGGCCCACAAAACCGGCCACGAACATGTTGGCAGGGTTGTCGTAGATCTCGCGGTAGGTGCCGAGCTGTTGAATCTTGCCAGCCTGCATCACGGCAATTCGGTCGCCCATGGCCTGGGCTTCGGTCTGGTCGTGCGTAACGTACACCGTGGTGATGTTGAACCGGCGCAGCAACCGCTTGATCTCAACCCGTGTGCGGCTGCGCAGCTTGGCGTCGAGATTCGAGAGCGGCTCGTCAAAAAGGAAGACCGTCGGGTCACGCACGATGCAGCGGGCGATCGCCACGCGCTGCTGCTGACCGCCGGACAGGGCCTTGGGCCGGCGATCAAGCAGCTGATCAAAGCCGACGCCCATGATCTGAGAGACGATCTCGACGCGCTCGTCGACTTCCTCCTCGCGCTTGTGCATCTTGAAAAAGAACCCCAGGTTCTTCTTGCTGTGCATGTGGGGGTAGAGCGCATAGTTCTGGAACACGATGCCCACGCGCCGCTCCTTGGCGCCGAGCAGCGTCCAATCCTCTTCGCCGTACTGAATCGTCCCGCTGTTGGGGTGATCCAGTCTGATGAGGCCGGCAACCACGCGCAGCATGGTGGACTTGCCGCAGCCTGAAGGCCCCAGAATGGCGATTGATTCGCCGTCGTGGATGTCAAGATCCACACCGTCAATGGCATGAATCATGCCGTCGTGATAGTTGGCCTGACCCACCAGGTCGGACTTTTCGTCTTCGGGCGTGCCGCCCATCTGCCCGAATATCACGGCCGCCGGGTCTGAGTCCTCTTTGAAGATCACCCGAGCGTCTCGAATCTGAACGTCAGCCATCGAACCCCTCCGAGCCTGTTGTCGACTTCAATCGGCGAGCCGTCACAGGACTCGCCCCTCTGGCTCCACGCCAAACGCGTGGAGTCGGTCTTGCGTCATTCGCATCGCCACGAGAGCCAAGGTACTCGCCATCAGGAACACCGCCGGGAAGATCAGCAGCATGCTGAGCACGACGCTTCCAACCACGATGATAAAGAACGCGATGGACGAACCAGGCGAACTGAGCGCCATGACCGCCGCGTTCCGAAATAAGTGGTAGAGCGACATGTCGTAGCGAATGAACATTGGGAAGAGGTAGGCCTGCGCCGCCGTCCAGAGAACAACGAAATATAGCGAGAGGAATCCCAACGCCTGGATCAGCAGTTGCCCCGTTCCGGTGTAGAAGATGAACCCGACAATCAAGCCGTAGAGCAGGAACATATCCACCACGAACAGGAGCCAGGCCCGCGCAAAATTCATGCGGAAGCCGAGCCAGAAATCCCGAGCTTCAATGTTCTCGAATTCGACATGGCGGTGTGCCACGTGGAAAAGCGCGGCCGTACCAGGACCCGCCAGCGCACCGCCAACGACGGTGCCGCCGACGATGATCACGAACAACTGGAGGCCGGTGACCGGGGCGTCCGTCTGCAGCACGGCCTGCTGCAACGCGTACGCGCCTGGAATTCCAACGATTGGGACCAAGGGGAGCATGGCCAGGAACCAAAAGAAGTTCCCCACAAGCGCTAATGCGCGGAGGTCGTAATAGACCTGCGCGAATGCCCACCACGTGTGTCGAAAGACGTCTGCCACAGCGCTTCACCGCGGAAACGGACGATTGCCGCGCCCCTGAACACATGGTAGCCGAGCGGCCGTTTCCGCCGGGCGACCCAAGCGGATTACCCGCCTCGGATTCAGCGCGTCCTCAGGCAGGCACGCGTGCGGGCAGCTTGTCAAGCATCTCCCGAAACAGACGGGTTGTTTGACTTGTGCTGCCGCAGCACGAGCCGATTACCGACACTCCGGCGTCGTTCCACTGACGAGCGAACTGGACCATTTTCTCCGGCGGATACACATAGCAGACCCGACCATCAATCAACTCGGGCACACCGGCATTTGACTGGGCCATGAGGGGACGCTGTGGCCCGGCCGCTAGCATCTTGTCCAGCACCTGGGTCATTTCTTCGGGACCGTTCCCACAGTTACAGCCAACGACGGCGGCGCCGGCCTCCTCGCAGGCGCGCATACCGTCTGCCGGCGCCACGCCCATCATGGTGTGCAGGTTGATGTCGTAAGTCATGGTCGCGAAGACGGGCAGACCGGTCGATCCGGCGGCCTGAATGGCGATCTGGACTTCGCGAATATCGCTAAAGGTCTCGCAGAGCAGCAAGTCCACGCCGCCCTCAGCGAGTTGCTCGGCTTGGACACGGAAGGCCTCGGTCATCTGAGCTTCGGTGATATCCCCAAGCGGCTCAAGGAAATCGCCGCTCTGCCCGATGTCTCCAGCCACCCAGGCGTCATCGCCGGCCACAGCCCTGGCCTGTTCAGCCGCGCCTCGATTAATCGCTTCGGACTTCTCTGTCAGGCCGGCCCGTTGCAGTCGGATGAGGTTTCCCCCAAACGTGTTGGTCGACAGAACGTCCGCGCCGGCGTCCAGATAACCCTGGTACACCGCGGCCATTAGATCCGGGAAGCGGAGCGTGGCTTCCTCGGGCGCCTCCCAGTCGCGGTCTGGAAAATCATTCAGCGTCGAGCCCATGGCGCCGTCAAATAGCAGGGGGCGCCGGGCCAGGGCACGGAGGACGGCATCGGGTGTCGATCGGTCAACAGGCATGGGGCGTGTACTCAGGCCCGGCCAGTCGGGCTCGGGCTATGCGTCGAATATAGCAACGGCGCAACTATGGCCGGGTTACGCGTCCGTAGCTTCCGCCGCCTGAACCGCGGCAGCGGCGCGATTTGCGTCGGCAAGCGCGGGGTAGAGGTCACTGTAGCGCTCATACGCTGCGTCCAGCGCGGCGACTCCGGCTCGGCTCGGCGCGACCGTTTGGTGCACGGCAGCCGTGACTTCGACCGCTTCCGCAACTGATGCAAACAGCCCCGATGCAACAGCTCCCAGCATGGCCGCGCCAAAGGCCGGTCCGCGGCCCTCCGGCTCAATCCGCATTGGTGCATCGAACACATCGGCGGCGATCTGCCGCCACAGGGGACTGCGAGCTCCCCCACCGGCCAGCTTGAACCGGTCCACGGACACGCCCACGCTCTGAATGGCCCCGGCAGCGTCGCGCAAGCTGAAGGCAACCCCTTCCAGAACAGCCCGCACGATGTCGGCTCTGCCGTGCGCGGTCGTCAGACCCACCAGTGCGCCTCGGGCGTCGACGTCAAGATGTGGCGTTCGCTCACCTTGCAAATAGGGCAACCAGAGCAGGCCCCGGCTGCCCGGCGGCGAATCTGTCGCCTCAAGGACCAGTTGGTCGTACGAGATGCCCGGCATGAACGTGTCGCGTAGCCACCGCAGCGACAGGCCGGCCGCCTGCGTGACACCCATCAGGTACCAGCGTTGAGGCAGGGCATGGGCCCCAACCTGGACGCGGCCATCGGGCGCCGCGCCATAGGCGGAGGCGGCGGCGAAGACAACGCCAGACGATCCAATCGTTACGGCAGCGTCGCCCTCCGCTACGACCCCGGCCGCCACGGCGCCAGCCGGCTGATCGCCGGCCCCGGCCACAATTGGGATCCCGGGTCGCAGCCCCAGTCGCTCGGCGGCAGCGGAGGTCAGCCTGCCTGCGGTCTCTGGTGACTCGCGAATCTCGGGCAGCCAGGCCCGATCGATCGCCAGCACGTCCACAATCTCGGCGGACCAACGGCGTGTGGCCGAGTCGAAGTAGCCAGTCCCGCTGGCATCGGACACGTCGGTGAAGCATTCACCGGACAACCGCAGTCGGATGAAGTCCTTGGGCAGCAGCACGTGAGCCGTACGTTCCAGTAGCCTCGGCTCGTGCTGCCGAACCCAAACAAGCTTGGGCGCCTGGAATCCTTCCAGTGGCAGGTTGCCCGTGTGACGGACGAGCGTGGGCACTCCGATGGCGTCCTCGAGTTCGCGACGCTGCGGCCCCGTGCGGAGGTCGCACCACAGGATGGCGTCGCGCAACGGCTGCTGAGCGCGGTCGAGCAGCGTCAATCCATGCATCTGGCCGGTGAGCCCTATCGCGCGAACCTCATCCGCGCGTGCGGCCCGCGAGGCCACCGCCGACAACGCGGTGAATGCGGCCCGCTCCCAGTCGTCATGTGACTGCTCGGCCCAGCCAGGCCTCGGGGTGTGCAGGTCGTACGGCGCTTCGTGAACCGCCAGCGTCGCTCCTGAAACGTCCGCGAGCACGGCGCGAGCACCCGTGGTTCCAAGATCCAGCCCAATGACCGCCGGAGTACTCATGCCTGAGTGGAACTCACCGGACCGTGGCTCGGCATAGGCAGGTCGGTTGGCTCAAGGCGGACGCCTAGCGCCGCTCGGGGGACCGGGAAAGCGGACGCGGCGCCGTGCTCGACGATTGTGCGGGCCAGCCACCCCGGATCGTCATGCAGCGCCACGATGGTGCCACCCAGGCCCGCACCGGCGAGCTTGGCCCCATACGCGCCGAGCCTGATGGCCTGCTCAGTCAGCGCGTCCACGACAGGTCCCGATCCGCCGACGGCCGCGATGTGACGGTGCGCGGCATTCATGGCGGTCCCTACAGCCGGCCAGTTGCGCTCCAGCAGGTTGCGCTTCGCCTTCCGAGCTATGGACCCCAGGGCGCTCATGGCCGCACGAACATCCGGATCCCCTTCGACCCAGCGGGACCGCAGAGGGCGGTGGGTCTCCCCGGAGTCACGCTGTCGTCCCGTATGGGCAAGCACGAACGGAAGCTCCGTGTCGGGCTCAAGCAACGGTTCCACGGTCGCCAGGGGATCAACGGTCGGTCCGCGCCAGTTCTCTTTGTCGCGGAAATCCATACAGATCAATCCGCCGAAGGTCGTGGCGTAAAAGTCCTGGAATCCGCAGGTAATGCCCATGCGACTGAACTCGATCTCGCGAGCCGTTTCAGAGAAATGGTGCATCGGAGTCTCGCGGTCCAGCCAGGCATTCGTGGCATGAAGGGCGGCGACCAGCAGCGCGCTGCTGCTCGATAGTCCGGCGCCGGGTGGTACTTCACTCCAACACCGGAGCTCAACCTGCTCGTGCCCCATACCCTGCGCGGCCACGACAGCCTTCAGCACGTTCAGGTACGTCGCGCGACGGGCCTCATCCAGAGCCTCCGGATCCATCCGGGCCGCCGCAAGTGCACTTGGGGCGGCAGCGAGACGCAGGTCGTCTGGAGACTCGACGATGAGATCGAGATTGGCGTCCAGCGCCAGCAGACGCAGCCGCGGAGCCGGTTGGATTGCCACGTAGGCTCGTCTCGGAATCGCGAAAGAAATGACCGTCCCGCCATACATGTCGCTGGGGTTGCCCAGCAGTCCGGCCCGCCCCGGTGCCGACGCGACGACCGGACTGTGCGGTGTCACAGCCGTTGGCCAAGCTCGCTGACATACTGCCGAACCCCCGCGCCGTATTGCGGATCCGCGAGGGCAAAGTCAATGAACGCCCGGTAGTACGACGCAAAGTTGCCAATGTCGTACCGGCGTTCGTGCGGCTGCAAGGGAACAACCCGCACCGGCGGCGATTCGCGCGCCAGAATCGCGATGGAGTCCGTCAGCCAGCGTTCGCCGCCCAACCCAGGCCGGGTCGCCTCGATCGCGTCGAAGATGGACGAGTCAAAAACGTAGCGCGGCACGATGGCCAGGTCGCTCGGTGCACGGCCCGCCGCCGGTTTCTCGACCAGGTCGACCGCCACCAGCGAGCCATCGACGTCTCGCACGTCCACGATGCCGTAGCGAAAAGCGTCTTCGGGCGCGATCTGCTCGACGGCAACGGCACCTGTTGCGTCGCTTTCCTCATGGGCAGCCATCAGCCGCGCAACGAGGTCACCTCCATGAATGATGGTGTCGCCAAAGGCGACGACGAAAGGTTCGCCCCCAACGAAGTCCCGCGCCAAGCCCACCGCGTCGGCGACGCCACTGGGTGTTCCCTGACGCGTATAGAAGACGCCACTGATCCCGTCGGCAATCGGCAGATCGGCCGGATCGGCGTTCCCCGCCTGGTGGAGAACCCGGCTGAGTTCGAGGTCGGCGTCGAAGTGATCCTCGATCGCCGCCTTCTTTCGGCCCGTGATCAACAGGATCTGCTCAACCCCCGCGGCGCGCAGTTCCTCGACTACGTATTGGACGACCGGCTTGCGGCCGACCGGCAGCATTTCCTTCGGCTGTGACTTGGTCGCCGGAAACAGGCGCGTACCAACGCCCGCCACGGGAACGACTGCCTTACGAATAGCGCCCGAGGAAACGGTTCTCGTCACAGGGTTCCCGAGGCGGTGGCGCGTCCGAGGTCGGACGCTAGCATACGCATTTCAGCGGAACGGCCCGCCGTGCATCACGCTCGGCGAGCCGCTGCGATCTGACTTGTGCAGCCGTTGCACGATGCCGACCACTCTCGGCGTAGCGGCGAAATGGGGGACTCGGCGTGCGTCGCGCACTCGTCTTTGGCATCTGGTTGCTCCTCGCCTTGGCCGGAGCAATAGTCGTGCTGGGCGTCTTCGCGACTCGCGGCTCGGTCGACATCTCGGATCTGGCGCGCCTCCAGCCCGATCCACTCGTGCGCGCGCGTGCCGAGGCCAAACTCAGCGCATTCGGCCAGACATCCGAGCAGGCGCGCCTTGCCGGCCGCGCAATCCCGGCTCAAGTCGCCTTTACCCACGACGAGATGACGGCGCTTCTCCGGGATTGGGCCAGGCAGGAGCACGGATTTGGTTCGGTAACCGAACTGCAACTCACCTTCCGCCCACGGACCCTCACGCTGACGGGGGTGCTGCATTCGATTGGTCTGAGCTTTCCATTTCGCCTCGACATCGTCGTTTCGGCCGAGAACAGCCAGCGCACGGCCGAGATCACGCGATTCCAGGTTGGAGAAATCTATGCGCCCGGCTTCGTACGCCCACTCGCCCTTGCCTTGGCCGAACGCACCGTGGACGCCGGACTGCCTCGACTGCCGATTGCGATTGAAACGCTGGTGATTACAGACGGCGAGTTGCTCGTCTCGGGCGTCGCCGTTCCCTAGCCTGGGAACCTGGCGGGCGCTTCAGCGCGGGAAGGCGCCGCGGACTCCGCCGTCAACCGGCAGCACAGCGCCGGTCGTCTTGGCCGATCGGTCACCGGCAAGAAATAGCACGGCCTCCGCCACGTCGTCGGCGCCAATCGGCGTTTGCAGCAGGTTCCTGCGACGGTAGAAGTCCTCAAGCTCGTCAGCCTCCACGCCGTGCGCTGCGGCGCGGCTCGTCCGGAGATCGTCGCTCCACAGGCGCGAATCAGCGAACACCGCGTCCGGATTCACCATGTTGACCCGTATCCCACGCTCGCCATTCTCGATTGCCAGCACCCGGCCGAGCTGTAGCTGAGCTGCCTTGGCCGCGCTGTATGCCCCGAAGTCACCGCCGGGGTCAAACGTGTTCTTCGTGCACACCAGGACCACGCTGCCCCCCATGCCTTGCTCCCGCATTGAGCGAACGGCCGCCCGAGTCACCAGGAAATGTCCCGTGGCATTGACGTCAAGGCTCCGTTGCCACGCGGAAAGGGGCAGAGCGTCGATCGGCGCCGCGTCAGCGATCCCGGCGTTGGAGACGACGATGTCAACTCCTCCCACCGCAAGCGCAATCCCCCGCATGGCCGCCGTGACCGCATCCTCGTCCGTCACGTCAAGGATCAGTGGTTCGGCCACACCCTTGTCAGCGGCGATGCGCGCCGCTGAAGCCCTGGCGCCAGCCGCGTCGATATCGGCCGCAAAAACGTGGGCGCCGGCCGCTGCCAGGCGGCTGGCCGTGGCGCGTCCGATTCCGCTGGCCGCTCCGGTCACAAGCGCGACACGCCCGGCCAGCTCCCGCTCGGGAGGCGCTAGCTTGAGCTTGTAGAGCTCCAATGGCCAGTATTCGATGTCAAAGAGATCTCGCGCCGGCAGCGCCGCGTAACCTCCCATGGACTCCGCCCCCTCGATCACGTCCATCGTGTGTCGATAGATCCGCGCCACCGCGTCCGCCTCGGCAGCCGAACGGCCGGTGGTGAACATTCCAATGCCCGGCGCCAACACCACGCGCGGGCCGGCGTCGTGCCTGAAATCGTCGGCTGGATCGGCGTGCTCCCGCACGTAGTCGGCGTAGGCCGCTTCGTAGCGATCCACGGCGCCAGGGGCGTCGGCGGGATCGTCCGAAGGCAGGATCAGGGGCAATCGCTTGGTGCGCAGGACGTGGTCGGGCGTTGCCGGACCCTGCTGAGAGAAACGTGATACGTCTCGGTGGTCAACGAAGGCGCGGACCCTGGGGCTGGTATCCGAACGGACGATCATGTGTCGGCGACGGCCCAGCAGGCCACGCAGAGTTTGAACCAGACTGGCGGCGTCACCTTTCGACTGGGCAGTCGGCTGTCGCGGGCCAAACCAAGATCGCCCGATCCGCGCTTCTGCTCGCGACACCAGCTCGATGTGCCGCTCATAAGATTGCTGGGCGCTCTCGCCGAACGTCACTAGGCCATGCTTGTCGAGAACCAGGCCGTCGACCGACGGATCGGCGTCGAACACATCGGCCGCCGCCCGCGAGAGTTCGAATCCGGGTTTGATATACGGGACCAGGCCAACGGCGTCTCCCAGGACGTCCTGCACGCGCCCGGCGCCGTTCGTCTGATTGGTCAGGGTCAGAATCGCGTCGGCGTGGCTGTGATCGATCCAGTCCAGCGGGATGAAGGCATGCAGCAGCGTTTCGATCGATGGACGCGGCGCCCCCGTGTCCAGCAGCGCCAGCGTGACTAACTCCACCATGGTCTCGTCGTCCAGGACTTCGCGCTCGCGTAACGGAATGAGATCGTCAAGTCCAAGTGGAGCGAATCCGTCGGCGCCGATGGTGGCCAGGTCGGTGCCGCTGCCCTTGATCGTCAGCGCTCGCCGGATGCCGCCACGAGGATCCGCAACGTCATGCTTCACCGAGGTGTTGCCGCCGCCAAACAGAACAAGCGAAGGCTCGGCGCCCAGCAGACGCGAGGTGTAAACGCGCAGCGCCAGCGGGTCCAGGCCAGCGGCGGCTTCAGATGACCAGCGGGATTGCACCGGCTCGGGCCTGGTCAGTCCCGCAGCGGCGCCGTTGGTTTCAGCGTCACGGTCTTCCCGGCCTCGGCGGCGATGGCGCAGAAAAGGTCGTAGGCGGCATCGAGTTGGACCTTGGGATCGCCGCCCTCGGTGCTGCGCACCACGATGTCAACCGGCAGCCCATTCACACGCGACTGCCCCACGTACGCCTTCAGATAGGCCACGGGAACCTCGCGCATCACCCGCTGCATGAACGGCGAGGTCTCGGATTCGAACGAGTCGATGAATACGCGCATTCGAGCGGTTTGGGAGGAGAACATTCCGTGCAGCGCCGGCCGGATATGCGTCTCAAAGCACCCTTCAACTTCGCGCGGAGGTCCGGGCATCGACCAGATGGTCGTCTCATCGACCACGGTCGAAAAGCAGGGTGCCCACCCAACCGGGTTGAGGTGCACGGTGGACGCCCGCGGGATCGACCCCATCTTGAGACGAGGCGGCACCGAAACCTCTTCAATCGTCATGTTGCGCCGCCGGGCATAGTCTTCAATCACCTCGAACGGCGTGTGCGTGTCGCTGCCGGCGACGGCGGCAATAGCGTCGACCGTCATGTCGTCGGGCGTTGGACCGAGGCCGCCGGTTGTCAGGATCACTCGCGCCTTGCGCGCCACGGCGGCGCGCAACTCAGCAATCAGCGCATCCAGATCGTCGGCCAGCGCCGTAATCCGACGAACGTCGCCGCCGGCGACCGAGACTTCTCCAGCCAGCCAATGCGAATTTGTGTCCAGCACAAGGCCGGAAACGAGTTCCGTCCCGATCGAGAAGATCTCAACGTCGTCGTTCATAACGCCAGCCGCCGGGTGGGTCGTCCGACAGGCATTCTAAGTTGAGCCATCCAATCCGATGCTAGCCTGCGGCCCGCTACGCGGAGAGGCTGGCAGCGTATGGGCGCCGACTGGTACGCACAGCGCGGGTTCGCGATGGAAACCGTGCGGCGAGCACGCGCCTGGTACCTGTGTTTCATCCCCGAACCCGGCGACCTGCTGGACGTGGGCTGTGGGCGGGGCGAGTTCCTGGCTGCTGCTGCCGAGGCGGGTCACCGCGTGCTCGGTCTCGATCACGATCAGGCCATGCTTGCCGAAGCGCGGGGACTACCGGTGCACCAGGGAGACGCGCTGGACTTCCTGCAAAGTACCCCCGACCGCTACGACTCGATCACCGCGTTCCATGTCATTGAGCACTTGGCGGTTCGGGAGGCCGAGGCATTGATTCGCCTCGCCGCGGACCGGCTGCGGCCCGGCGGCCGGCTCATCATCGCCACACCCAATCCGGGCAGCCTTCCGACCATCGCGCACGAGTTCTGGCGCGACCCAACGCACGTCAGACCGTACGACCGTGAGCTGATCGAATTCCTGACCACCGGTTCGGGACTGGAAACAGTCTCGGCCGGGGTCAACCCGGAGTCCGAACGCGGTCTGCCGGTCGATCTGGAAGATCTGGACCTGCACCCACCGAGGCCTGCCAAAGGCGCGCCCAATCAGTCAGAGTCACGCGCCTCGCGCTGGGTAGCGGGACAGATGGCCTCGTCGGGCTATGGGCAGGACCTCGAGCGCGCCATCCACGAAGTATCGGATGGCCTGGCCCACACCCGGCAGGAACTGGCACGGATTGCAAGCATTGTGCGCCGCTTTCTGGAAGTGGCCTACGAGCCGTCGGAACTCTACGTCGTGGCGCGGCGGTCCTAGGACGCCGGCTGCTGCCGGTTAGCCAGCTCCACCTGGGGCTCCGCGTCAGGCGCCGGCAGGGATTCGCTGCGCCGCATCAGGTCCGCCGTATACGCATGGATGAGCGGTACGTTGGGTTGCAGCACGTAGGCGCCGTTGTCCGCGATCACCGTGCGCACCATGCCGTCCTCGGGGCGAATCGCGCCTGATACGGTGCGAGCCGAACCAATCTGCATCCCCAGCTTGGCCATTGAGGGCACCAGGTCTGGCGGCAGGTTGGACTCGAATGCGTTGCTGAGTTCGCTGAGAAAGGCCGGCGATTCCACCAGAGTCTGTGGCGAGATCACCTGCTCCACCAACGCCAGCAGCACTTGCTGCTGCCGCACTTCACGAGCGAAGGCCCCGTCCTGGTGCCGGGTGCGCACGTAGCGCAGCGTCATATCCCCGTTGAAGTGGTTGGGACCCGCCTCAACGTAGAACGGCTCGAAACCCGTGTCGGTCGCGTTGGGGTAGGAAGGGTCGTAGATCGTCGACTCCACATCAATGTCCACCCCGCCAAAGAAATCAACAAGCCGCTTAAACCCGTTGAAGTCCAGCGTGACCCAATAGTCCACCTGCACACCCAGCAAGTTGGCCACTCGTCGCCTGAGCGCGTCGGGGCCTTCCTCCTGCCAGACTGAATTGATCCGGAAGGGATCGGTCCGACAGTTGGCCACACACACGTCGCGCGGGATGGACACCAGCGTCGCGGCCCGTGCCCGAGGCTCGATGTGGGCAAGAATGATTGCGTCGGTCCGACCACCGCCCTCGCCGGGACGCCGGTCAAGGCCGAGGAACAGCACGCTAAACGGTTTGTCTTCGGGCCAGTCCGCGATCAGGTCCAGCGAGTTTGGAGCCTCCGGCGTGGCGCTGGCCTCAACGGCGGGCGAAGGTAATGGCGGAAGTGGCGTCCGAGCGCTGACCACTGGAGTCAGCGCCTGGGGCCGGGGAACTGCCACCGTCGGCGTCGTCTCCGCGGTTGGCGTGGGTGGATCCGCCGACCTCAGCCAGACCAGGACACCTATGACAGCCACGACCACAAACACGATGCCGGCGGACGCCACGCTGATGACCTCCGCACGCCGTAGGCGGTGCGCACGGCCGGAAAGCCGTCGCTGGTCGGGGTTAGACGACATTGCGAGCAGGATGCGTTATGTCGAGCGGAAGGCTCACTATACGACAGCGCATTGTGCTACAGGCCAGTCCGTTGCGTGGTTTTTCTCCTGTCAGTCCCGACTGGAAAGCGAAGCTTGGCGACAGAACGTTACGCCGCCGGAACCAACGCCAATGCTGTGCGGGCCCTGCAAGTAGGCTGAGTGCGACAGTTCCCAGGCCCGGGATTCCAGCGTGCGGCTTGCCATTATCGGATACGGCGAGACCGGCCGTGCCTACGGACTGACGCTGCGGGCGCTGTCGGGCATATCCGTTGATTGCGTGATTGATGTCGATCTCGCACGCGCCGAAGCAGGCGCCCGCGCCCTGGGCGTTCCTGCATGGGGCGACAACGCCACGATCGCACTGCGGCGTACGGACCTGGACGCCGTCATCGTGACGTCACCCCACGCCACCCACCCGGCTTTGGCCAAGGAGGCGCTGGAGCGAGGACTACACGTCCTGCTGGAGGCTCCCCTGGCGCTGCGGTATCCGGACGCTCAGCAGGTCTTGGCGTATGCGCACGCGTACAACACCGTGCTCGCCGTCAATTTCTGGTCTCGTGCCACGCCAGGCGTGCGCCTGATCCGCGAGCGCATACCGCGACCGTCCTTCCTGCAAATCGAGGCAGTGATCGATCCTCTGCGCGACTCGTGGATGGGAACGGCTGAGCACGGAGGTGTCCTGGGGCTGTTAGGAAGCCACGCGTTCGACCTGGCGTGTTTTCTCATGCGTTCGCAGCCGCTCTACGTCCAGGCCCTGGGCGGCCGACACACACGCCGGGCGGACCTTGCCGATACCGTCGCCGCCGGCATCCGGTTCGCCAACGGAGGTCTGGCGCGCGTGATCGTCGGGGAGTTCGGCCACAGCCTTGCCGGCTCGACCTGGTGCATTCGGGCAACGGACGGAGTGATCACGATGGCGGCGCAGCATAACCGGCACGGCCGCGCGATGCAGGTTGGCCATCATCCCCAACAGGACGCGCCGCAAATCGCGAGCTTGCGCGCATTCGCGGGCGCGGTTGCCGGGCACGGGCAGCCGCTGGCCGCGGCCGAAGACGGGGTACGGGCCGTGCAGATTGCCGACGCGGCCTACGAATCCATGGGTGCGCGGCGGAGAGTTCTGCTTGAAGAACCGTCGCTACACGTCAGCGTCGGGCCGGTCTACGCTGATGATTCCGTCGCGAACCGCGGTTACCACGGCCTCGGTGCGTGAGCGGACCCGCAACTTGCCGTAGACACTGCTCAAGTGAGCTTCAACCGTCTTGGCTGAAACGCCCAGAACAGCGGCAGCCTCACGATTGGACACACCCTCGGCCACCAGCCGAAGCACGTCCAGTTCGCGCATCGTCAGCGGCTCGGCAAGCTGGCGCCCGGACGCTTCATTTGGCCCGGTCTCCGGGAGCTTCTGGAAGACCGTGCCTCCGGCGTGGACGTGGCGAACGGCGTCTGCCAGGCCCGCCGTGTCCAGGTCCTTGAAGACGTATCCCGCCACACCCGCGTCGCGCATTGAGCGAACGTAGTCCGCCTTGCCGTAAGCCGACACCACCAATACTCGTGTCGCCGGTGCCATATGGGCCAGGCGGCGAGCGAGCGCCGGTCCACCGCCGGGGATCCGGAAGTCGAGAAGGCAGACGTCAGGCGCATGTTGACGACATGCCCGCTCCGCCGCCGCCGCGTCACCGGCTGCGCCCACAATCTCAATCTCTGGCACGTCGGCCAATACGGCGGCGGTTCCTTCACGCACCATGGCGTGGTCGTCCACCAGCAGCACTCGGATGGGACGTCGCGAAGTCACTCGCGGGCCACCGCTGTTGGATGGAGCGGAGCTTCGACGGTCAGCACCGTCGGCCCGCCGGGCCGCGATTCCACCTGAACGACTCCGCCGAGGCGCGCGAACCGCTCACGCAGTCCGGCCAGTCCAAGATGCCCCGTAGCCGCATAGACAGCGAAGTCGGGCGAGGCCTGGAAACCGCAGCCATCGTCCCGGACCGAGAGCCGGATCGCGTCGGCCGCTCGGGTCAGGCGAATGCGAACTCGCGACGCGTGGGCGTGTCGCAACGCGTTGTTCAAAGCCTCCTGAGCCGCGCGGTACACGTTCGTCTCCACGTCGGCATCCGGCCGCTCGATGTCCGGGGTGCCGTCGGTCTGCAGATCAATCTGGAACGGTGCCGCGCGCCCCGCCTCGTCCGCCAGCCAGCGCAACGCCGCTTCCAGTCCCAGGTCGTCCAGGACCGGCGGACGCAGACGTTCGCAGATCTCACGTAAGTCGCCGGCCGCGGTATCTACCAGGCGCAGCAGCGCGTCGCGGCTGCGGTAGGGCCCGGGCGCGGCCGAGCGCAACGCACGTTGCAGCAGCACCAGCTTCTGCAGCGGCTCGTCGTGCAGGTCCCGCGAGATTCGCTGGCGCTCCGCCTCCAACATGCCGTTCACCTGGTCGTACAGGTCACTCAGCGTCTGTTGACTGTCCTGCAGGCGCTGCGCGCTCTCGTCGAGTTCCCGCAGACGATCCTGTAACTGGCCCCATAGATCCACGCGCACCATGAAGCTGGCAAGTTGGCTGGCCAACGCGTCCAGCAAGTCGGTGTCGGCTTGGCTCAGGCCAAACGACTCTTCGCGGATCGAGGCGACCACATAGGCCACTACCGAGTCATCGATCGTGCACGGGACGACGACGGCGGCGATGGCCGAGCGCCCCCCGCCCCCCGCGGCGACGACGGCCGAGCGGACCTGGGCGTCATCGGGCGTCGGCGCCAGGCTGTTGAAGGAGATTGCGGCGAGGTCGTACGGACGGACCGCGCGAGTGACGGCCATCCAATCGAGGCCGATCGCCCGGCGCACGGGAGCCAGAACTGACTCGGCCAGGTGCTCGACCGTTGTCGTCGCGGCCAGCGCGGCGCTGGCCGTTCGCATCACCCGCTGCGTGTCGTAGCTGTCCTGGTACACCCAACCGGACAACGCTCGAAGAACCAGCCAGCGCGCGAAGGGCATCGTCACGCCGATCCCAACCAGCGCCGCCGCCAGCGTCCACATTACCGGCAACGCCCCGGCGCGATCCGTCAGGTAGCGACCGATCACGCCGACCAGAAGCGCGTAGAACGTAAAGAGCAAGATCCAGGCCGCGCCGTGCAGGAAGAGTATTCGAAGCACGCGCTGGAACCGAATGCGCCAGGTCGGCACGGCCACGTGGACGCCCCCCAGCGCAGTTGCCGCGATGGCCAGCAGGGTGACCGAATAGGGAAGGATTTCAGCGCCGCTGACGACCGCGGGCACAAGCGAAAGCGCGGTAGGCGGCAGCGCGGCTGTCAGGAACGTCGCCAGCAGCACGCGGGCCACGCGCCGGTCACGAGGAAACGTGATATCCAGCAGCGTGACCAGACACTTGGCGAGGAGCGCCGTCAGGCCTAGCGCCGGAAGCAGCGCAAGTGTGACCCAGGCCGCGTTATACAGCTCCGGCCGGCCCTGGTATGACGCCACCAGCACCGCCACCGGTCCTGCCAGAGCGGTAACCGCCAGGGCCGGAACGAAGGGCACGATGAACGTCGGTCCACGTATGGGACAGACAGCCGCAAACCAGAGCAAGGCAACGCCCGTCGCGCCAGTCGCCGCAAAGACCAGCAGCGTCAACCCGCCTTCGGCGTCCGGTGCGACGGAGCCCAGCGAAAGGGCGATGGACACGGCAAACATGGCGGCGGTGGCTGATCTCAGCACTCGGCGCCGTCCGTAGAGGGCCACAACCGCTCCACCGGCTGCAAAGGCCGTCGCAAGCACCAACGTGGTAGCGCGCATGACCGGATCGAGACCCGGGATCGGAATCGCCATACCTGTCTGTGGATCGGCAAGCGCCCCAGCGCCGATCTCGGTGCTCAGCTCAACGGGCCGTCCAATTGGTTCACCCGAGGGCCCATCCCAGGCAACCACTTCGCCAGCGCTAAGCCCCGCGCGCCAGGCGGGCCCGCCCGGCGTCACGCTCTCGATCAGCCACTTACCGCGCTCAGCCGGTACGACCGTCGCTCCGTGCTCGAACGGCTGCGTCGCAACCGTTATGGCCAGCACGAGTGCCGCGACCCACAGCGTCAGACCGAACGCGAGAGGAACGACTCGCCGCGGCCAGATACGCGCCAGGCCACCGCGACGACGATTCTCCGCGGCGAGCCACTCGCCGAGGCTCTGGCGACGTGTGCGACTGGGCGGTCGAGCCAGCGGTCTGCCCTCGTGACGGCGGGCGCTCCCAGCATACGCCCGGAACCGCTCCCTACCTCGCTCCTGCCGAGCGTTCAGCCAATCGAAACCGGCCAGCCCGAGCCGGCCCGTTCACTCGAAGGTGATCGGGCCGAATGAACGTTTCTAAACGGCCACCGTCTCCATGACGGCCGGGGCCGCATCGCCACCGGCGAAGCCGCAGAATTCGTCGTAGTCGATCAATTCGGTGATGGTCGGGTGGTCGCCACAGACCGGGCATTCCGGATCGCGGCGAAGCTTCAACTCTCGAAACTCCATCTCCAGGGCGTCCAGCAGCAACAGCCGTCCGGTCAATGACGTCCCGACGCCCCCGATCAGCTTGAGGACTTCGTTTGCTTGGATCAGCCCGATCAGGCCCGGCAGAACACCCAGCACGCCGGCCTCCGCGCAACTCGGCGCCATCTCAGGCGGCGGCGGCGTCGGGTAGAGGCAGCGGTAGCAGCCAGTGCCGGGTTCGAACACGGTCGCCATGCCCTCAAACCTCATCACGCTCCCGTCCACCAGCGGCTTGCCGAGGAAGTAGGCGGCGTCATTCGCGAGATACCGCGTTGGGAAGTTGTCGCAGCCGTTCACCACGATGTCGTATGGCTCCAGGATTTCCAGCGCGTTGTCCGAGGTCAGCGGCTCGTCATGGCGCACAACGGTGACGTCCGGGTTCAGGCCGGTCAACGTTGCTTCCGCCGAGGCCGTCTTGGGCATGCCGACACGGTCGTCGCGGTGCAGGATCTGTCGCTGTAGGTTCGAACGGTCGACCGTGTCGAAATCCACCACGCCCAGCGTGCCGACTCCGGCGGCGGCCAGGTAATAGAGCACCGGGGAGCCAAGACCGCCCGCGCCGATCGCCAGCACCTTGGCATCCAGAATCTTCGCCTGCCCGGCCGCCCCAACCTCGGGCAGCAACATGTGGCGGCTGTAGCGTTGAACCTGCTCGACGGTGAACACGGTCAGTACCTTCCAGTTAATGCCGGCGCTTAGTGCCCGGCGGGCGGTTCCTCGGTTTCGTAGCCGGCCTCGGCCCACTCGGTCATCCCGCCGGCCATGTTGTATGCCTCGGTCACATTCAACGCCCTGGCCATCTGCGTTGCCACCGCGCTCGTCTGCCCAACGTTGCAGATGAACAGCAGGGGTTTTCCAGACGGGATGACCTCGGCCGGGCGCGCCAGGATGTCGTCCAGCGGCACATAATCCGCACCCGGCATGGCCGGAGCGTGGAACTGAGTGCGGACGTCGACCACGTCCACCTCACCGTTTTCAATCATCTCCTTCGCCTTGTGAATATCGACATCGAAGTCGGGTGATCCAGGCAGACCCATCGTTTGGCACCATTCGGGAATCCGATCTACGCTCAAGCATCGCGCCGCAGCGCGGTCAGGTCAACGCGAAGGGCCTGCCTCCTGCAAGTTTCATTACTGACCGCAAGGCATACCGCAACGCTATGAT
Source organism: Chloroflexota bacterium (assembly GCA_022824865.1). Lineage (GTDB taxonomy): Bacteria > Chloroflexota > UBA11872 > UBA11872 > UBA11872 > UBA11872. Next base: position 32,425 of record JAJDZD010000073.1, read on the forward strand.
CGGATACGCCCTCGTGCCGACATTCCCGTGAACGCCACCGAACTCACATCCCAGCTTGCAACAACGCCGGTACCCGACGCCGTCAGCGATGTCCTGCGCCGTCGCTTGGACCAACTCGACGGGAGCCTTGACTCAGAAGATCGAATTGCGCGCGCATTGCGCCTGCCTTGGGCTGCGGCGAGCGCCGACCGTCCACGGTTCGCGGTCCTGCACTCCGATCTCGTCGAAGATCTCGCGATTTCCGAGCCGGTCGCCGACCTGATCTGCGATCACCTCGTCGTGCGCGAGCACCAACTCGCGGCTGAGCCGGATACGTCCGGCCCCCGCGCGCTGCTTTGCCTGGTCGGTCCACCCGGCGTTGGCAAGTCGTACATCGCCCGGCAGATCGCCGAGGAACTCGGGCTGCCGAGGGCCACAATCCGGCTTGATCGCCTGGGATCCCCGGATGAGCTCTTCGGAAGTGCGCACGCCCCCGGCGAGATCATGGGGGCGGTCGAACGGCTCGGGCAAACCGAATTCGTCCTGGTTCTCGAGGAACTCGACGCGGTTGGAGGAAGCTGGCCTGCGGCCGGGTCTCAGAGCCAGACCGCAGGTGGGAATTGGTCGGCTACTCGAGCGTCCCTACTCAATGCACTGACCGACGCCGACACGAGACGCCACTTTCGCGATCGCTTTTTTGATGTCCCGTTCGATCTCTCGCGCGTTCTGGTTGTCGCAACCGCGCGCTGGCTCCCCGACATCCCGCCGCATGAACGCAGCCGGCTGGACATCGTTGAACTCCCCGGGTACGTGGACGATGACAAGATCGCCATCGCACGTAACTCGCTGGCGCCGGCCGTGCTTAGCGAATACAACGTGCCGCTGGACAACGTCACCATCGAGGATGATGCGCTGTCCGCGCTCGTCCGCAGCTACACGGTCGAGCCTGGCGTTGACGAACTCGACGGGTTGCTCCGTCAGGTCGTTCGACGCGCGTTGAGCAATCGAGCCTTGCGCGGGGATAGCGGACCGCTCGACATCGCCATCGAAGACTTCGGCGCCACGATTGGGCGGCCAACGCGACTGCGCGTTGATCGCCGCCGCCGCGAAACGCCGGGCCAGACCGCGGCTGCCGTTGTGCGGCGCGGCGGTGGAGTGCTCGGACACGTTGAAGCCGTGCAAATGCCCGGCTCGGGGCAGATTCGAATTCTGGACACCGCGGGCGCGGACCTGACGGCACGCTACCGGATCGTCCCCTCGTACGTGCGCTCGCGACTCTCGGATCTGGGTGTCTCCGCCCGGTCGCTCGAGGAATTCGACACCGACCTGCTGCTGCCCGCCAGCGAACTGCCCGGCGACGAAGGCTCGCTCGCCCTCGCCGCGGCGGTCGCCATGGTCTCGCTCATGCGTGACCGGGCGGCCGACCCTGAGTTCCTGGCCATCGGCGGTATGACCGCACACGGGCACGTGCGCCGCGCCGAAGGGGTGCAGGCCAAAATCCTGGCGGCTCATCGAAGCGGTATTCGCCGCATCGTGCTTCCGCGCCAGAACGAGCACGACTTGGACAGCATCCCCGACCCGCTCCACGACGCGATCACCTTTATTCCCATCGACGAGGCCGGCCAGGGCATCAACGTCGCACTTCGGTAGGACTCCAGTCCTGCCCAGTTGGCTGCCGGTCGAACCGCCTGCGGACGCTCGGTCGCCTATCCGCTAAAACTGTTGGGCGCCTGCCCAACCGCCCCCGGTCGCGCACGAAACAGGCTGCCCGCCTCCGGCTCCGACGCCTCGGAGATTCCGCGTGCCGCCGAGGTCACATACAGGTGCCGCGCATCCGCCCCGCCAAACGCACAGCTCGAGGTCTGGCTCACGGGGAACCGGACCACGCCCCGCTCGCTCCCATCAGGCGCGTAGTGCATCACGCGCGAACCGCCCCACACAGCCACCCACAGGTCGCCGTTCGCGTCCACCGTCATACCGTCTGGAAACCCGAGAGTTGATTCCACCTGGATCAGCGTGCGCCGGTTGGTTATTGCACCGTCGTCCAGATCGAAGTCGAAAACGTCTACCCGCCGGGTCAGGCTGTCGATGAAGTACATCAGGCGGTCATCCGGACTCCAATCGATCCCGTTGGAAATCGAGACACCGTCCAGCATGGGTCGCACGCTGAGGTCCGGATCCAGCCGATAAAGCTTGCCCAGGCCGGCCGGCCCGGCCTCGTCGTACGCCATCGTGCCCGCCCAGAAGCGCCCATGCCGGTCGCACTTCCCATCATTCATCCGCATCCCCGGATCGTCGGCCTCCACCTCGGCCAGCACAGTCTGCGAGCCGTCCGCCTCCAGCGCGCGAAATCCATCCGCCGCGGCCATCACCAGTCCACCGCTCGCCCGCACCGCAACCGCCCCTACGTCTATTCCGACATCCATGCACTGGTTCTGCCCGGTCGCTGGATCGAAGCGGTGCACGGCCGACCCAGTTATGTCAACCCAGATCAGTGTCTCCGTTCCGGGATCCCAGATCGGACCTTCCCCAACTTCAGCGCGCGTTCGTACGACCAGTTCGGATTCCATGGTTCAAGTCCCAGTGTCGCGGCGCGATATTCGCGCGCAGTGTATGGCGACAGACACGCCGCCCAACGAGTGCCCGTTCGTATACTCAACGCCCACTCATCATGCCGCTGTCGCGGGAGCCGTTTGTGACGCTGATTTCCAGCCTGAGCGCGCGCGAAGTCCTGGATTCGCGTGGGAATCCGACCGTCGAAGTCGAAGCCACCCTCGAAAGCGGCGGCTGCGGCCGCGCCATCGTCCCGTCCGGCGCTTCGACCGGCGAGCACGAAGCCCACGAGCTGCGCGACGAAGACGCCGAGCGCTACCGCGGCAAGGGCGTCCTGCGGGCCGTCGAACACGTCAACGACGTGATTTCCCTCGAGATCGAAGGCCAGGACGCGGCCAACCAGGCCGCCATCGACACACAACTCCTCGCCCTGGATGGCACCGCCAACAAGAGTTCCCTCGGCGCCAACGCCATCCTGGGCGTGTCACTCGCGGTGGCCCACGCTGCCGCCGACGGCCTCGGCCTGCCCCTCTACCGTTACCTCGGCGGCGCCGGCGCCACCACCCTGCCCGTCCCCATGCTCAACATCATGAACGGCGGCGTCCACGCCGCCGGCAGCACCGACTTCCAGGAGTTCATGGTCATGCCGGTCGCCGCCGGCTCATTCACCGAAGCCCTCCGCACCTCGGTCGAGATCTACCACCAACTCCACGACGTCCTCACCGAGCGAGGCTTCGGCACCAGCGTCGGCGACGAAGGCGGCTTCGCCCCCAGCCTCGGCTCCAACGCCGCCGCCTTCGAGGTCATCCTCGAAGCCATCGACCGCGCCGGCTACCAAGCCGGCCGCGACGTCTTCCTCGCCATCGACGCCGCCGCCTCCGAACTCATGGACGACCAGGGCCGCTACGTCCTGGCCCAGGAAGGCCGCACGCTGACCGCCGCCGAGCTTGTCGATCTCTGGACCGAGTGGGTCGACCGCTTCCCTATCGTGTCCATCGAAGACGGTCTCGGCGAAAACGACTGGGACGGCTGGAGCGCCCTCACCGAAGCCATCGGCGACCGCGTGCAGCTGGTTGGCGACGACCTGCTCGTCACCAACACCGACCGCCTCCGCCAGGCCATCGAACGCAAGGCCGCCAACTCCATCCTCGTCAAGGTCAACCAGATCGGCACGCTCAGCGAGACGCTCGAAGCCATCGACATGGCCCACCGCGCCGGCTTCACCGCCGTCATCTCCCACCGCTCCGGCGAGAGCGAAGACACCACCATCGCCGACCTGGCCGTGGCCACCAACGCCGGCCAAATCAAGGCCGGCGCCCCGGCCCGCACCGACCGCGTGGCCAAGTACAACCAGCTGCTGCGTATCGAAACCGACCTCGCCGACGCCGCCCGCTACGCGGGCTCGCGAGCCTTCACGAACATTCGCCGGACCTGGACATGACCCCCGAGGAGCTTCGCCGGCTCCTGGCCGACGTGGCGACGGGCGCACTCACCACCGACGACGCCTTCGAACGCCTCCGCACCTTTCCCACCGACCACCTGGGCTTCGCCCGCGTCGACACCCAGCGCACCCTGCGCACCGGAATCCCCGAGGTCATCTACGGCGCGGGCAAGACCGCCGCCCAAGTAGCCGACATCGCCGAACGCCTCGCCGCCACCGGCGCCCCCGTTCTGGCAACGCGCGTCACCCCTGAAATGGCCGAGGCCGTACAGGCCAGGCTGCCCGACGTGCAACACCACCAAACCGCCCGCATGCTCACCGCGCCCGGCCGCCAACCCCTCCAGCGCCAGGGCCGCGTGACCGTCGTGTCCGCCGGTACGTCCGACCTGCCCGTCGCCGAAGAAGCCGCCATCACCGCCGACGCCCTTGGCGCCCACGTCCAGCGGATCTACGACGCCGGCGTCGCCGCCATCCACCGCATCCTGGCCGAACGCCCCGCCTTGGATCGCGCCGACGCCATCGTGGTCGTCGCCGGCATGGAAGGCGCCCTCCCCAGCGTCGTCGGCGGCCTCACCGACCGCCCCATCATTGGCGTCCCCACCAGCGTCGGTTACGGCGCCGCGTTCGCCGGCCTCGCCGCCCTCCTCGGCATGTTGACCAGCTGCGCCCCCGGCGTGTCCGTGGTCAACATCGACAACGGCTTCGGCGCCGGCGTCCAGGCCACCCTCATCGCCCGTCGCGCGTCCGCATGACCACCGCCTACTTCGACTGCCAGGCCGGAGCCAGCGGCAACATGATTCTCGGCGCACTGCTCGACGCCGGCCTGGACAAAACCCGCCTCCTCGCCGAACTCCGCAAGCTCGACCTGCCCTCCTGGGAGCTCCGCGACGAACGCGTCCAACGCGGCCTCATCCAGGCCCGCCTGGTCGACTTCGACATCGAGGATCGCGGCGGCCACCACCACCACTCCTACACCGACATCGACGCCCGCATCGCCGCCGCCGACTTTGAGCCGAGAATCAGAGACGAAGCCCGCCAAATCTTCCGCCGCCTCGCCGAAGCCGAGGCCCATGTCCACGGCACCGCCGTGCACGAGGTCGAGTTCCACGAGGTCGGCGCAGCCGACTCCGTCCTGGACGTCGTCGGGGCTGCCGTTGCGTTCGACCTGCTGGGCATCGACCACGTCGTCGTTTCCCCCATCAACACCGGCAGCGGCTGGGTCGAGACAGTCCACGGACGCCTCCCCGTCCCCGCCCCGGCCACCACGCAACTCTTGGCCGGCAGCGGCGCCGTCGCCTACGGGTCTGACGTCAAGTTCGAACTCCTAACGCCCACTGGCGCCGCCGTCCTCACCCACGCGGCCGACGCCCACGGCCCCCTGCCCCCCATGCACGTGCTCCAAACCGGCTACGGCGCCGGCACCGCTCGCCTCAGCATCCCCAACGTCCTCCGCGTAACCCTCGGCCAGCCCGTCGGGGCGCACCAGGCCGACACCGCAACCGTCATCGAAACCAACATCGACGACATGAACCCCGAGGCCTACGAGTACGTCTCCGCCCGCCTCTTCGCCGCCGGCGCGCTCGACGTCTGGACCGCCCCCATCGTGATGAAAGGCGGCCGCCCGGCCACCCAACTCTGCGCGCTCGGCTCGAACGACACCATCGCCACGCTCACTGACTTGATCTTGACCGAAACAACCACCCTCGGCGTCCGCACCTACCAGGTCCAGCGAACCAAGCTGCACCGCGCCAGCTACAGCGTCACGACACCCTTCGGCGACATCCGCGTCAAGGCCTCCTACCTGCGCGGAGCGCTCCGCGACGCCGTCCCCGAAGCCTCCGACTGCCACCGCATCGCCGCCGACCAGGGCGTCCCCTGGCGCGACGTGTACGATGCCGCTCGAGCCGCCGGACGCGCCGCCGCGCCCCCCGGTCCCGACTCCGAAGATTAAGGTTCCAGCAATGCCCGAACCCGATGCCCCGGTCGTCCCCAGCGCTCAGGGCGACGTCGTCCGAGTCACCGAAGCCGCCGTCGGATCCGTCCGCGCTGATCGCGTCGTCTCCCAGCGCGCCACCATGCGCCACACCCACGCCCAGCATGTGGAAGCCGACCGTTCCCTGATGGTGATGAACCGCACCGACCAGTTGCAGGTCACCCGCAGCGCCCTCGGCGGCGCCACCTCTGGTCGAACCCAGGTCCGCAACGCCGCCATGGGCGTCAACGTCAGCGGTAACGCCCGGCTCGAAAACGTCGCCGCCAGTTGGGTCGTCGCCGGCAACGTCCAGGCCGACCGCGTCCTCAGCCTGGCCGTCGTTGGCGGCAACGTCAGCGGCAACGTCCGCGCCCTCTTCGGAACCCGCGCCGCCATCGCCTTCGGCATCGCCCTCGGCCTCTCCTCCCTCCTCGCCCGCCTCCTCACCCGCCTCCTACGCTAACCGCGCCCCCTCTTTCGCGGGAGCTCCAATCTTCACCCTCTCCAAGGGGAGAGGCAGATTCGGGCGTCTTCGGCCGAAATCGGTGAGCAACTGTGTTGAGTGTCAAGGGTTAGGCCATGGTGGG
>JAJDZD010000008.1 GCA_022824865.1 Chloroflexota bacterium
CTCCCCCTGCCCGCCGTTCTTACCCTCGCTGAAGCGGCAACCAACCCGTCATCCCGGCGTCCGCGGCCGGGACCCAGCAGCAACCACACGACCGGGCTCACCGTGCCACCCCGACCACCCCTCAATCCCAGGCTCCCCACGCCTCCCAACCCGCTCCCGCCGCCCGCTAGATCTCCTCCATGTCCCGCCAATTCACCCCCGCCTTCGCATCCACCTCTTCCTCCCTCGCCCTGTGGGAGAGGGTCGGGGTGAGGGTCTTCCGGGCAACCCGCCACGATTCAGCACCGCCAAGTCCGACAGCAACCAATCGGCCTACGTCCTAGAGGTCCTCCATGTCCCGCCAGTTCTTACCAGCCTTCGCGTCTACCGCCAGCGGCACCTGCAAGCGCACCGCCTTCGTCATCACCCCCCGCGCCACCGTCGCGAAGCCGTCCAGCTCCTCCGCCGGCAACTCGAACAGCAAATCGTCATGCACCTGCAGCAACATCCGCGCCGCGAACCCTTCGTCGCGGATCGCCCGGTCCAGCTTCACCATCGCCACCTTCATGATGTCCGCCGTCGTCCCCTGGATCGGCATATTGATCGCCATCCGCTCCGCCGCCGCCCGCTCGTGAAACGCCCGCGACTGCAACTCCGGCAGATACCGCCGCCGCTGGAACAGCGTCTCCACGTACCCCCGTTCATGCGCCTGCGCGATCGTCGAGTCCATGTACCCCTTCACGCCCGGATACGTCGCGAAATACGTCTCGATAAACGCCGCCGCCTCCCGCCGCGAGAACTCCGTCCGCGACGCCAACCCCTGCGCGCTGATCCCGTACACGATCCCGAAATTCGTCGTCTTCGCCAGCCGCCGCATGTCCTCGGTCACCTCGTCCAGCCCCACGTCATGCAGGCTCGCCGCGGTGGCCGAGTGGATGTCGTGCCCGTTCGCGAACGCCTGGCACATCGCCGCGTCCTCGCTGATATGCGCCAGCACCCGCAGGTCGATCTGCGAGTAATCGATCGCCAGCAACGTCCACCCCTCGCGCCCCGCCACAAACGCCCGCCGGATTTCGCGCCCGCGTTCGGTGCGGATCGGGATGTTTTGCAGATTCGGATTCGCCGACGACAACCGCCCCGTCGCCGTCCCCGCCTGGTTGAACGTCGTATGCAGCCGCCCCGTCGCCGGATGCGCCAGGTCCGGCAGCGTGTCGATATACGTCGACTTCAGCTTGCTCAGCTCCCGGTACTCCAGCACCCGCCCCACGATCGGGTTCTCCTCCGCCAGCCCCTCCAGCACCCCGCTCGCCGTCGAATACCCCGTCTTCGTTCGACGCCCCGCCGGCAGCCCCATTTCCTCGAACAGCACCGTCCCCAGCTGCTTCGGCGAGTTGACGTTGAACTCACGCCCCGCGTCCGCATAGATCCCCGACTGCAACTCCGCAATCTCCTCCGCCATCTCCCGCGAAAGCTCGCCCAGCGCCCCCGCGTCCAGCGTGATCCCCCGCCGTTCCATCTCGCTCAACACCAGCGCCAGCGGCATCTCCACGTCATGCAGCAATTCCGTCAGCTTGAGGTCGTCGATCTCCGCGTCCATCTCCTCAGCCAGGCCCAGCGCCAGCGCCGCCCGCAACGCCGCCGGCACTGCCGCGTCCTCCGCCTCCGGCCGCATCAACCCGCCCGCCACCTGCGCATCCGGCAGCGGCGGCTCCACCTCGATCCCTCGCCGCCGGAACACCAGGTCGTCCAGCGTTCCGGGAATCGCGTTCGGCGTCGCCACATACGCCGCCAGCAGCAGGTCGGTCTCAACCCCTCGCAGCGCAACCTCACGCGACGCCAGCGCGCTATTCAGCGCCTTCGAGTCAAACGCCGCCTTCCCCGCCTCAGCGTCCTCCAACCACTCCCGCAACTCCTCCAGCGCCCCGGACTCTTCATCCAGGCTCACGTACGCCGTCTCACCACCCCACGCCAACCCCAACCCCAGCAATTCCACGCTCCATGACGATCCCCGCGTATACGGAAACACCGCCACCCGCTCCGCCTCGGCCAACCGCTCCGCCAGCGCCCGCGCGCCCTCCGCATCCGTCACCACTGCCGGCTCCACTTCCGGCAGTCCCGCACCGCGTTCCTCCGACACCTCCAGGAAGCTCATCCGCTCAGCTACGTTGCGGAACTGCAACTCCCGCATCAGCCCTTGCACGGCCTCCGCGTCCGCCTGCCACAGCCGCGTCCGCTCCGCGTCGAACGCCACCGGCACATCGCACACGATCGTCGCCAGCCGCCGCGACAGGTACGCCACCTCTTCCTGACCCTCCAGCCGCCGCCGGATCGCCGGCCGCAGGTCCTCCAGGTGCGCGTAGATCTCGTCGATGTCCTCGTAGTCCTTCAGAAGGGTCGAAGCCGTCTTCTCACCCACCCCCTTCACGCCGGGAATGTTGTCCGAGCTGTCCCCCACCAGCCCCTTGAAATCCACCACCTGCGACGGCCTGATCCCCCATCGGTCCTCAATCGCCGCCTCGTCGTAGACCAGCGGCTGCCCCGTCCGCGGATTCGTGCTCAGCACCCGCACGTGCGGCGTCACCAGCTGCAGCGCGTCCCGGTCCCCGGTGATTAGCCAGACGTCAAACCCGTCCGCCTCCGCCTGCCGCGCCAGCGTGCCCAGCACGTCATCGGCCTCATAGGGCTCCAGGTCGTAGATCGGAATCCCCAGAACCTCGAGCAGCTCCCGGATCCGCCCAAACTGCGCAACCAGCATGTCGTCCGGCGCTTCCCGGTGTGCCTTGTAGGGCTCGTACATCTCATCCCGAAACGTCGGCCCCGGCAGGTCAAACGCCGCCGCCGCGTGGTCCGGCGAGAGTTCCTCAACCACCCGCAGCAGGATATTCGTAAAGCCGAAGACCGCGTTGGTGGGCTCGCCCGTCGAGGTGGCGAAGTGGCGCGGCACCGCGTGGTAGGCGCGATGAATCAACGACATCGCGTCCAGAACCACCAGGCGGGGGCGCTCGGAAGCGTCCATACTGAGCAGTCTACGCGGCCCCTCTTCGCTGCCCCGTGCAACAGCCCTCCCCAACCAGGTCCGGCCGCCGCTGGACCCGCTCCCTGGCCGGCCAGATCGCGATCTTGGCCGCCGTGCCAACGGCCGCCGTCCTGCTGGCCGTCGCCGTTCTCACCCTCTTCCTCAACCAGCACTCCCGACTCGAAACCCTCCTCCAGGCCGAGACTGACCGCGCCCTCGCCCTCGCCGCTCCCATCGAACGCGCTCTAACCGACACCCTCCGCACCAACCTCCGCTCCACCTCTCCCACCCCGCCCAACCTCTTCCTCCACCGAACCACCGACGCCAGCCCCACCCAACAGATCGACGAAGCTCTCCGAGCCCCAGCGACGGCAACCATTCAACAAGCTCGTTCAACCGACGCCCTCGCTCTCTCCAACGTCATCCAAACCAGCAACGGCCAGTCCTCTGTCATAGCCGCCATCCCTGATGGGACTCTAATTCGCCTCGGCGTAATCCAGGTCGCCTCGGCAACCGCTGAATCCCCCTGGCGCTCCCTCCTCCAGGACCTCATCCCCACCGCCCCCAACGCCACCCTCGGCCTCGTCGATGCGGCTGCTTACGTCGCTTTCCACCAGGACCTCGACCAGACCAGTCGCTCCGTCACGTCCTCCGGCCAACCCGGCGATCCGCTCTTCCAGACAGCCTCCGGCGCCCTCCTCCGCGGTCCCATGGTCGGCACCCAGCGCATCACCGGCTACGCCCCTCTGGGAGCCACTGGCTGGCGCCTCATCGTCGAACGCCCCTGGACCGCCGCCCTTGAAGCCTTCAGCGGACCCGGCCTCCTTGTCCTTATCCCCCTCCTCGGCGCCGCCCTGCTCCCCGCCGCCCTCATCGGCCTCACCGCGGTCCGTGCCACCCGCCGCTTGCGCGACCTGGCTGTGGCCGCACGCCGCATCGCCGCCGGCGACTTCCGTCCCATCCCCACTCCTGTCCGAACCGGCGACGAGATCGAGGACCTCACCACCCAGTTCGAATCCATGGCCCGCCAGCTCCAGTCCCTGTATGGCTCCCTCGAACAGCGCGTTGCCGACCGCACCCGCGAGCTCGAAATCGTCGTCCGCGTCGCCCGCTCCATCACCCAGACCCTCGACGCCCGCGAAATCCTCCGCGTCAGCGCCGCCGAACTCCCCCGCCACCCCCGCATCCAGGCGGCCTACGTCCGCCTCGCACCCACCCAGACCGAGCAACTCGGCCTCGCCGAGCTGCCCCAACCCGACTGGGCCGAGGCGCTGCCTGGTGAGGACTCCCAGCCCAACGGCGCCCTCCTCAGCCGCCTCACGCCCACCGGCGACTGGGCCCATGCTCTTTCCCTAACCGTGGCCGATGAAGAAGGCGCCCTCCTGGTCCGCACCGCCGCTGACGACAGCGCCGAACTCTCCAACTTCCTCCTAACCGTCGCCGCCCAGATTGGGATCGCGCTCGAGAACTCCCTGCTCTATCGACAGGGTCAGGCCCGCGCCGCCCTCGATGAACGCATGCGCCTCGCCCGCGACATCCACGACACCGTCGCCCAGAGCCTCACCGGCGTCATCGTCCACCTGGAAGCCCTGGAGCACGCCGCCGGCGACGCCATCGCCGCCGCCGACCACCGCACCCGGGCACTCGACCTGGCTCGCGTCGGCCTGCGCGAAGCCCGCCTCTCCGTCCAGGGCCTCCGCGCCTCCGCCCTTGATGGACAGGACCTCAGCGACGCCCTCGCCGCCGTCGTCGCCCGCGCCGACGCTTCCGGTCAGGCCGCCGCTCGCTTCAGCCTCCAGGGCGACGCCGCCGGAGTCCCCGCGCCCATCGCCAACGAGCTCCTGCGCATCGGCGAAGAGGCCCTCGCCAACGCCCTCCGCCACGCCTTGCCCCACCACGTCCTCACCAGCCTCCAAGTCACCTGTGAGTCTGTCCGCCTCGTGGTCGAAGACGACGGCGCCGGCATCGATCCCTCCGACTCCAACGAGTCCGGCTACGGCCTGCTCGGCATGCGCGAGCGCGCAACGCGTCTGGGCGGCACACTCAGCATCGAAAGCCAACCCGGCGAAGGCACCCGCGTGCAGGCCTACATCCCGCTCCAACCAGCCTCCGACGACCGATGATCCGCGTCCTCATCGCCGACGACCATCCCATCGTCCGCGAGGGCTTTGGCGCAATCGTCAATGCCGAATCCGACATCCAGGTCGTCGCCCAGGCATCAAACGGCGTCGAGGCGCTTGAGCGCGCCGCCGAGGCCAACCCCGACGTCGCCCTCATGGACCTGCGCATGCCCAACATGGGCGGCGCCGAAGCCATCCGCCGCCTCCGCCAGGCCAACCCCAACCTGCGCGCCATCGTCCTCACCACCTACGACGACGACGAGGCCATCTATGAAGCCATCCGCGCCGGCGCCCGCGGCTATTTGCTCAAAGACGTGCGCCCCAAAGACCTTGTTCGCGCCATCCGCCGCGTCCACGCCGGCGGCTCGCTCTTGCAACCTGTCGTGGTCGAGCGCCTCCTCGACCGTCTCGGCCCGGAGGACGCCGACGACGAGACCCAGCCCGTCGAAGCCCTCACCCCGCGCGAGCTCGAGGTCCTTCAGATCATGGCCCGCGGCGCCCGCAACCGCGACATCGCCCAGGAACTCGTGATCTCCGAACGCACCGTCAAGATCCACGTCGCCAACATCATCGCCAAACTCGCCGTCACCAACCGCACCGCCGCCGTAGTCCGAGCCATCGACCTTAAGCTAGTCCTCAGTCGCGACGACTAGTTGCGAAGCGGAGGGCATCGACTAGCACGTCGCGGGCGGGTGTTGGGGGACGCCCGGTCTGGAATAGCAGCAAAAGCAAGAAGGTGGCCGGGAGTACGCTGAGGGAGCGTGGGTGCCAGTCGGGGCGGTGCTACGCATCGCGAAGCTCTAACCGGCCGCCCCGCTGGCGCTCACGTACTTTGACTATACAGCAAGTGACTTCGAGAGCGGCCTGCCGGCGACTCTGCGAGCCCTGCCTCGCATGAAGGTGAGTTACCTGGGATCGAGCGGGAATCCTCTAGGTGCTATTTCTACTGCCCTTCCCCCTCGCTCGGCCGAAACTCCTTCAACGACAACCGCCGCCCCTGCCCCTGCCGCCGCAGATCCACGATCTCCGCCGCAATCGCAATCGCTATCTCCGCCGGTGTTCGGGCTCCGATGTCCAGCCCGATCGGCGCATAGACCTTCGCGAACTGCTCCGGCCCGTACCCTTCCGCCAGCAACGTCCCGTAGACGATATGCACCCGCCGCCGGCTCCCGATCATGCCGATGTAGAGCGCGGGTGAATCCAGCAACCGCCGCAGCGCCATTTCGTCAAACCGGTGTGCGCGCGTCACCAGCACCACGTGCGTGCGTTCGTCGACCTCGAACTCGTCCAGGAACTCGTCAAACGGCCGCGCATGCACCTCGTCCGCGGTTGGAAATCGCTCGCGGTTCGCGAAATCCGCCCGCTCATCCACCACGATCGTTTCGAACTCCAGCACCGAGGCCAGCCGAGCCAGCGGCACCGCAATGTGCCCCGCCCCCACGATCAGTAGTCGGGGTGTCGCCATAATCGGGTCCAGCAGGTACCGCGCATAGACCCGGTCCCGACGCGTAGCCGGCGTGCCGTCGGCCCCCAGGTTCACCGCCCGCGGATGCCCTGAGGCCAACACGCCAGCCGCTTCCCGCGCCAGCGCCTCGTCAATGCCCGGCGTTGCAACCGCGTGCGAGAGCCCTGGGCCTGACTCGTAGATCGCCCGCAGGCCAATCCCGCCAGCCTCGACACCCCGCGCACCCACCAGGTGCACGAACACGATGGCCGCCCGCCGCGCTAGCGCCTCCTGGGCCGCCGCCACCGCGGCGGCGCGGTCGATCACGGGCGGATCAGGGGAGCGTCGCTCCAGGACTCCAGCAGCACCTCCAGCGTGCCGCCGCACACGTCGCCCTCGCCCTGGATGTCGTCAATCAGGTCGATCTCCAGCGCCCGCGACCGTCCGTCCGCCAGCACCCGGATCGCCTCCGCCCGCACGTCTGCCTCCACGCAGCCGCCGCCCACCGTCCCCCAGGTGGACCCGTCCCTGAAGAACAGCATGCGCGCGCCAATATCCTGCGGCGTCGACCCGCGGCTCGACACCACCACCGCCGAGGCCACCCGCTCACCCTCGGCGGTCCGAGCGGCTATCTGCCGGAAATACTCCTCCATCTCGCCGCGATTCTATCGCCGCATCACAGGCAGGCAGCCATGCGAGTATCGTCGACGTCTTCGGACATCGCGCACACCAATGAACGATCAGGCTGTCGACGATTCATACGCCCGCGGATCGTGGGAAGACCCCGACCACGCCCGTAAATACATCGACGCCGTAACCACCCTCGGACTCTGGCAGTCCGAGCGGCTGCTAATTGACAAGTACATGCCGCTCGACGGCGCGATCCTTGACATCGGCTGCGGTGCCGGACGGACCTCATTCGGCCTGTACGAGGCCGGTTACCACCGCGTCACCGGCTGCGACCTGTCCGCCGCCATGATCGCCGAGGCCGGACGCATCGCCGCGGATCGTCGTCACCCCATCCGTTTCGACGTCGGCGACGCCGTCGCCATGCCATACGACGACGCGAGCTTCGACGGAGCCCTGTTCTCCGCCCAGGGATTCATGTGCATCCCCGGCCGCGAGCGCCGGCTGCAAGCGCTGCGCGAGGTGCGTCGCGTGCTGCGACCCGGCGGTCACTTCGTATTCACGACCCACGACCGCGCGTCACCCCGCTTCGTCGAGTTCTGGCGCGAGGAAAGGGCCCGCTGGGACCGCGGCGAACAGGATTCGCGCCTACTCGACTTCGGCGACCGCATAATTCCCGACGCCGGCATCCTGACCTACATCCACATCCCGGCGCATGACGAGGTGGCGAGGATGGTCGCAGACGCTGGCTTCGTCCTAGTCGAGGATAAGCTGCGCTCCGAGCTGGCGCTGGAGTCCGAAGCAATCCGCAACTTCAGCGCCGAATGCCGCATGTGGGTCGTCAGGCGGCCGCAAGAGCCCAATTAAGGCAGACCCGGCTGGTCCCGTATCTCCGTCGGCACCTCCTGGCGATGCTAGCCTGCAACTGAGCAGCAAGACTTCATGAGAGACATCGCCTTGGGCTTCTCCGTGGTTGTTCGCCGTGTCAGGTCGCAGACCCGAACACGGTCAAAACATCCTGCGGTCGAGTCGGCTCGCACGCCAACTCCTCGCTAAGACTTCTATCTCGGCCGACGATCTGGTCCTCGACATCGGGGCCGGTCGAGGTGCGCTTACCGCGCCGCTTTCGGAACGCTGCCGACGGGTCGTGGCCTACGAGGTTGATCCGCGTGTCTTTCGCGTTCTTGAGCGGCGGTTTCGAGACTCGGCCAACGTAACGCTCGTCCAGGCGGATTTCCTGACGTGCAAATTGCCGCGCGGACCCTATAAGGTCTGCGCCAACCTGCCGTTCAACATCACGGCTGACGTTGTCGCCAAACTGACCAGCGGCGTTGATCCGCCCCAGGCCGCCTACCTGGTCGTTCAGCGTGAGGCAGTCAAGCGCTTCACGGTGAGTCGCCGCCAACGCTTCACACTCGTTGCCTGCCTTCTGTATCCGCGCTGGCACGCCAGAGTGCTCACCCACATCCCCGCCACGGCC
Source organism: Chloroflexota bacterium (assembly GCA_022824865.1). Lineage (GTDB taxonomy): Bacteria > Chloroflexota > UBA11872 > UBA11872 > UBA11872 > UBA11872. Next base: position 8,667 of record JAJDZD010000008.1, read on the forward strand.
TTCTATCCGCCGCCCTCAGTCGGCGCCGCGCAACTCCACCTGAAACTGAGGTCCAAACCGTTGATCGCCGCTCGCCACGACGCCTTGTTCCGGGATCTCGTGACCCAGGGCTTCATTGGCGGCTCGTGTCTGGGAGATGCATTGCGTCCGCTGCTCACCACGCGACAGCTGCGTCGGATCGCCAGCGACCTGGACCTGGAACTCGATCAGTCGTCGTCGCACGTGCGCCCCGAGCAGTGGCTCGCCTTGTTGCGCTTCGTGCTCGCGCATCGGCATCAGGTGAACCTCTCCCACATTCGCCGATCGCATGCCCGACTTCAGAAGCAGCAACGTCGACTGCGCAAATCGCACCGCACGCGATTCACGCGGAGCCGGTTCCGACAATCTGGGAGGGGCTAGATCCTCCCGGAGACTCCGCTGCAACAACATCGGAACAGAAGGTGTTGACCTCCTGACTGACCCCGAAATCGACCGCCAGGCTCCCACTGAGCATTGGCATCGAAGCCATAGAGCCGAGCGAGGCTGGCCCTGGGCGGTGGGACCACAACCTGAGAATTGACCGGCACAACCCGGACGCCGGAAGTGCCGAAAAAAGGTCAGGCTTCTGGTATTGAGGGGCCACGGCATTTCCCAGATTCTTGAGACAGCATCGCGTCCCTCACGCTTGGCCGGCGGACACGTTGACCGGCACTTCGGTCCAGCGCCTCCACAACGAGAGCCCCATAGACATCCCACTCCTGCCGAAGGGGCAGGTCGCCCGCGCCAAACCAGCGAACCTCTGTGTGTTCCTGAGGTGCAGCGTTGACGGGCTCTCCGTCCCAAGAGTTCACTTCGTAGAGATGAACGACCACAGGCCCTGCCGGAATATCGACTGACCCCAATCGCCTGAACGCAACCACGTCAATCCCCAGCTCCTCGCAGGCCTCCCGGCGCAGCGCGTCATCGGGATGCTCTCCCGAGTTGACGTGGCCACCGAACAGGTCCCAGACATCCGGATTGATCCGAGATGCCGGGGAGCGGTGGACAAGCAACACCCTGCCGTCTCTGATCACGGCTCCAGCAACGCCAACCGCCGCGGAGTCGCTTAGGTCCATAGCGCCCCCTGACTGATCCGTTGCAGCGTATTCGCTTTGGCGGATCAGGTCGCTTGGAGTCGTCATACACGTGATCGTCAGGGTCGCAGGCCGGCCGCACAGTCACGGACGCCCGCAAGCCCTCATCCCCCGGGAATCCACGGTTCAGCCGCTCCAAACAGAGCGGCCTGGGGGCGATTGCCTAGAAGAACTGCCTTATGAAGTCCGCGCCCTGTACCCCAACTGCCGCAAACCCGATGTTCTTGATCAGCCTGCCCGCCCACGAGGCCACGAAGAACCTCCACCACCCCAGCCGTGCCGCGCCCGCAATAGTCCCTGCAAGGTCAAAGAACGGATTCGGAAGGGCGGCGATCGCAAAGATCACCAGCAGCCCCCAGCGCTTGATCCAGGCTTCCACCCGCTGATACGACGTTCGCCGCTGAATCCAGCGCGAACCCGTCACCCCCAGCAAGTACGACACCATCTCGCCCGCCACCTGGCCCGTGGTCCCCACCAGCACCGGCCCCCACACGTTGTCGAACGCCACCGCAAACACGGCAATCGATGCCCACCCGAACCCAGGCAGCATGAACAGCGCGCCCGACTGCACCGAGACCAGGAACAGCGCCAGGTAGGCCGGCCCGGCGTTTTGCCGAATCTCCTCCGCGTACGGGATGGCCGCTAGGCTCACACCGGTCACCACGACCAGCGACGCCACCTGCAGCCAGAAGACGCGCTTGTCTACAACCGAGGATCCCCGCCCGCCGGATTCGGCGGGCGGGAGGCTATCGGCCGGGGCGCTTGACGGGTCGGTTTCGATCTGCATGCTGTGGGGCGCGACGCACGCGCCAGTCCCATAGTCTCGCGGTTATGCCTGAGTTGCCAGAAGTTGAAACGATCCGCCGCGAGCTGGTCTCCTACATCGTAGGACGAACCGTGCGCCGCGCGACAGTCCTGGATCCCAAACTCACCCTCGGCCTGCCCGTCCAGGAGTTCGAATTCCGCCTCATCGGCCAGCGCGTCGAAGGCGTCGACCGCCGCGGCAAGTACCTGCTGGTGCGCCTCAGCGACCGCGTGCTGGTCCTGCACCTCATGATGAGCGGCCGCGTCCACCTGCGCCCGGCCGACGCCATCCAACCGCACACCCGGCTGGTGCTGGCCCTGGATCGAGACCCCGCCCTCCACTTCGTCGACGTCCGACGCTTCGGCCGCGCCTGGGCGCTGGACGAATCCGACCTGCCCGCCGTCATCGGCAATCTGGGACCCGAACCCCTGGGCGACGCCTTCGACTGGCGCACCCTCCGCGACGCCTTCAGCGACCGCCAGGTGGCCGTCAAATCCGCGCTGCTGGACCAGCGCACCGTCGCGGGTGTCGGCAACATCTACGCCGACGAGGCCCTCTTCAGCGCCCGCATTCACCCGGAGACGCCCGTCGACCGCATCTCGACGTACAAACTCAAGGCGCTTGCCAAAGGCGTCGTGGAGGCCTTGGAATCCGGCATCGCCAACCACGGCACCTCATTCAGCACCTTCGAAACCAGCCGGGGCACCCCCGGCGGCCACCAGGACCACCTCCAGGTCTTCCGCCGCACCGGCCAGCCCTGCCCCCGCTGCGCCCGCCCCATCCGCCGCATCGTCGTCGGCCAGCGCAGCACCCACTACTGTTCGTTCTGCCAGCGCCGCCCACGCGGCGCCTAGGCGCTTCAATCAGTTCGCCGCAACCGCGGCCTGTCCGTATTCGTTGGTCGGATTCCGATAAACCGAGTGGTAATGCGACCCTGCGCCGCCCAACCGTCCCTCGGTCGAAAACTCGATGATCAGCGAGGGCCCCTGGATCCGGAAATAGATCGACCCGCCGTCCACCTCGCCATGCCAGGCAAAGTGCAGGTCGTCCAGTTCGTCTCGAATCTCGTCCATCCGGGCCTGCCCGCTTGCCGCATCCAGCACACCCACCCACAGCCCAATGGCGTCCAGCAACACCTGCTGCTGCTCCGCGCTCCAATCCCCCGCGGCGGCGCCTTGAACCTCGGGAACCACCCCATCTCGTCCCGCCCCCGCCTGCACGCCATTCGGCCGGCTCGCCAGCGTGGCCCGCGCCCTCGTCTCACCATCCAGCGCGCTGATCACCGCACGGCCCGCGTTCGCGAATGGATCCAGCGGCGCCATTGTCGAATTGCCATGCGTGAAGGTCGCCGGCTCGATCCCCAGGAACGTCGGCGATAGGTAGCTCCGCCCGTCCACCACCGTCACGTTCACCGCCAGGTGATGCCCCCCGAACTGCCAACCCCACGGCGCCTGATCCGACGGCTCCCCAAAGAACGCCAGCCAGTAATGGTCGGCGCTGAACCGCGAACTGTTCCCGCCACGCGACTCCGCCAGCGCGTCCTCCGCCCGCACGATCCCCGTCACCACTTCGTATCCCGCCGGACTCAGCGCCACCGCCAGGAAGTGGTGCAACGCGTCCCTCTGCTCCAGGTTCAGGTCCCCAATCCGCGCCCCGTTCCGCTCGAATCGCACGGAACCCGGCGGCAGGTTCGACCAGTTCGCCCGCCTCGTATCCCCAAAACTCCAGCACCGCCGCCGCCTGTTGTGCCTCGGTCAGTTCGGCGATAAACGCATTGGCGGCGGTGACCACCGTGGAGGTCGCCTCCGATTCCGCCGGCGAAGCCACGGCCACTGGCGTCGACGACGTCGGCTCAACCGCGGTCGTCCCGCCAGGCGCCCCGCCTTCACACCCAACCAGCACAGCGGCCGCCACCGCCGCGGCTGCCGCAACCAACCGTCGTCCCATCACTCAGGCTATCCGTTCCGCGCCCACATCCTCGGGCTTCCTCGGCGCCACCCGCAGCGTCCGCTCGTCGCGGTATGTCACCTGTCCCGGCCCCGCCCCGCGAATCGGCCGCACCCGCCGCCGCTGCGTCACATCCACCTCCAACGTCGCGTCGTCCCGCGCGGCGCTCAGATGCGCCGCAATCGACGCCGCCCGCTCGATCACAGCCTCGGGCGCCTCATCGTCGGGACACCGCAGCAACACGTGCGCTCCAGGGACTCCCCGCGCATGCAGCCACAGATCGTCTGGTGCCGACTCATGAAACGTCAGCCGATGATTCTCCGCCGCCGTCCGACCCGCCCGCACCTGGCACGTCCCCAGCATCCATCGTGCCGCCGCCGGTGCCGTCCGCCGGTTGGCCTTCGACGTGCCGTACCCCGCTTCAGCCAGCGTGGCCTCGAGCCCCTGCCGCACCCCCGGCGAATCCGCCCGCGCCAGGTCGTCCGCCGCTTGTCGTAGAAAGCCAATCTCCAACTCCGTACGTCTAAGCCGCCGCGGCGTCTCCCGCGCCGCCGTCCGTCGGTCCTTGGCCTGCGCGAAATATCGCTGCGCGTTCTCCACCACCGACCGCCGCGGATCCAGCTCGATCGTCCGCCCCTCGTGCTCGAACTCCCGCGTCCCCGGCGGCAACCCATGCCCAAACGCCAGCAACGCCTCCCCCGCGGCCTGCAACTCGTCAGCCGCTGCGCTCTCCTCAAGCTCCTTCCGCAAGGCCGCCAACCGCCGCGTCGCCCGCTCCGTGGCCGAGGCGATCAATTGCTCCAGCCGTTCCTCCCGCGCGTCCTTTGCCGGCTCCGGTGCCGCCGTCGCCGCGTCAAAGGACTCCAGCGCCTCGCTCATCGACGCCATCGCCACGCTCGGCCCTTCAAACTGCGTCAGCGCATACGGCGCGAACGCCCGCCATCCGCCCTCACCGGGAACCAGCGACGGCCGCCACTCGCCCCGCGCCGCATCAGCCAGGATCGTCCCTAGGCCTTGCAACACCGGCGCCCAGTCGCGCACCTCACCAGCGGAAACACTCGCCGCATACCCGGCCCTCGCCAGCGCCTCGCGGGCCAGCGTCGGGCTCACCGCCCGCACGCCCCGCACCAACACCCGCCAGGCCGGCCCGCCCTTCTCACCGCTCCGACGCAACTCCTCCGGATTCACCGCCGCCGGCGCCGGCAGATCCAGCGCCGCGGGCGGTTCGTACTGCGCCCCCGGCTGAATCCGTCGCCGTCCATCTCCGCCCCGCGCCCTTCGCAGCGCGTCCCGAATCCGCCCTCCTTCATCCACCAGCAGCAGATTCGTCTGCCGCCCGATGAACTCCACGATCAGCCGCGTCCGCGCCGCCTCGGCCATCTCCGGTCCCTGCACTTCGAACGTCAGGTCCAGGATCCGCTCCGCCGGCGGCTGCACGATCTCCACCAGCCGCGCCCCCCGCACCCACTTTCGCGCCAGCAGCAGCAACGGGCTCGCCGCCTGAGTCCCCGCCCGCGGCCACCGGCTGGCAAACCGAACTCTCGGCTTATCCGGATCCGCGTCCACCAGCAGGTAGTGCCGTTCCTGTTGCCCGTAAATCTCCAGCGCCAGCGCCCCGGGCCTTGGCGACGCCACCCGCTGCACGCGCCCGCCCAACGCCCGGTCCTCGATCTCCGACCGCACCGCCGCCAGCGTCAGCGCGTCAAAGTTCACCCGCGCCTCCGGGCTCGGGCAGCCGGTGGAACGGTTCGGGCACGGGTTCGCTGATCCACCGTGCCGCCGCCTCCGTCGCAATCCCCAGCGCCTCTCGCAGGTCGCTCGTCGCCCGGTAGGCGCTGAACAGCACCACCGCGAACACGTCCCCCGTGCCCGTCGGATTCCGCATCGGCCGCTCGATAACCGGGAACCGCAGCCAGCGCCCGCCCTCGTGCGCCTCTATCGCCCCGGCGCCGTCCGTCAGCACCCCTGCCCGCGACCGCGCCAGCAGCGCCCGCGCGGTATCCAGGTCCCCTGCCAGGTCTTCGGTGCTGAGAACACTTACGTCGGCGGCCCCGAACGCGCGCGCCGCCGAACGCGGCAGATCCACCCGCACGTGCCCATGCTCGTCCACCCGCCGCAGCAGCCCCTGTCCGGTCAGCGCCACAAATTCCCGCCCGGCCACTGCCTTGACGACTGTTGGCCCCGTCTCCCGCAGAATCGGCCCCAGGTGCACGATCGCCGCGCCTGGCTCCAGGTCCGCAACCTCCGAAGCCCACAGCCGCGGCGCCCGCGCATGCACCAGTTGAATCCGCCCCTCGGGGCCGTAAATGTTCGAAAACGTGGCGGGCGCACGCGCCGGTCCCACGCGCCACGTGATCCCGGGAACCTCGTCGGCCAGTCGCCTCGCGTCCCGTCGCGGCAATCGCGTGGCCACCACCACCCGGTACCCCAGCGCCGCCGCCGCCCGACCGCTGTAGTACGCCGTCCCGCCAAAGGTCGAACCGTCCGGCGTCAAATCCCTCGTCACGTTGCCAAGCAGCAGGTACACCGGCCGCTCGGCCTCGGCGGTCACGTGGCGCTGGCGGTCAGGCCCTGGGGCTGATGACGACGCGGCGCTCGTCGCCCTCGCCGATGCTGTACGTCCGCACATCCTCGTCGTCCGCCAGCGCCACGTGTACCAGCCTTCGCTCGTTGGCCGGCATGGCCTCCAGCGTGATCGGCTCCTTGGTGGCCCGGACTTCGTCCGCCAGCGTTTCCGCCAGTTCAGCCAGTTGATCCGCCCGCCGCTGCCGGTACCCGTTCACGTCCACGATCACCCGGCACGGCCGGCCCAGCCGCCGGCCCAGCATCAGGTTCACCAGGTACCCAAACGCCCGTAGCGTCTCACCCTGCCGCCCGATCAGCCGCCCAAAGTCCTCGTCGCCCACGATGTTGTACGCCAGCGGCTCGTCCGACACGAGGTCGAAATCCGCCACGAACCCCATTCGGTCAAGCAAGCTCTCCAGCAGCTCTTCGGCCTCGTTCTCCAGGTCCTCGCCTGACTCCAACAGCTCGCCGCGCGGACGCCGGACGGCCGGAGGCGAGGGCTTGCTCGGTTCCGCTGCAGTCGTCTCCTCGGCGACCGGCGGCGGCATCTTGGCGGCCGGCTCTTCGCGGGGCTCGGCCTCAACCTGGGGCCGTTCCGCCGTGAGTGGCACGTCGGCTTCAGCTTCGGCTTCCTCGGCCACGGCCTCGTCCTGATCCTCGTCCTCTTCGTCCTCTTCCTCTTCCGAATACGGCTGGCTTCGTACCCGCACCCGTACCCGCGCGTCCTCGCGGCCCATGCCCAGCACGCCGCGCGAGCCGGAATTGATCACGTCCACGTCAATCTCATCCAGCGTCACGTTCAATTGCAGCAGCGCGCGTTTCACCGCGTCTTCCACCGAACTGCCGGTTACGATCACGCCGTCGCCGGCGCCAGAATCGTTAGCCACCGCGTCTCCTCCGTCGTCGCCGCCTGCGTCGTGGGCGGGTCGTTGTTTCGGGCTTCGACTCGGTCTCTGTCTCCTCGGCCTTGGCCTTGGCTGCCTCCACCTTCGCTTGATGCTCCCCCATCACGTCGCGCGCCATCGGCCAGTGGGCCGGAAACAGCTTCCCGGTCCCCGTCGTGAAGTATTGCTGAACGATCGCAATAATGCTCGAAATCACCCAATACACCACTAGGCCCGCCTGGAATGTCCAGGCAAAGACCACCACGATGATCGGCATGAACTGCATCACCCGGTTCATCGTCGCCGCCTGCCCCGTCGCGGTGCTGGACGCCATCATTCGCGCTTGTATGAGTTGGAACGCGCCTGCCAACAGCGCCAGAACCGAGATATAGAACCCGCCCGACGCAAACAGGTCAAAGTTCGCCGGCAGCCGCGTAAAGCCCGCCACCTGCGCCGCCTCCTGCCCCTGGCCGCTGTTCCACCAGTCCCGCAGGTAGGTCTTTGTCGAATCGGTGGCCGGACCCCAGTAGGCGTACACGTCGCGGGCCAGCGCGTAGCGTCCGTCCTCCAGGACGTCCGCCAGCGCCGGATAGGCACGGTCGGCCCCGCGCGCCTCGATGTTTAGCATCCGGATGTCATCCGTCCGCATCGGCGGCGAGACGCCCAGCGACCCTGGTTCCGCCCGGAGCGCATTGAAGTAGTCGTCCACGCTGTTGTGCTCGCGGATCGGCACTTGAATCGGATCGCCGTTCAGCACAATTCGTTCCAGCAACATGGGCGCGCTCAGGTCGTCCTTCAGCCCGTGCAGCACAATCGGCCCCACCCCGGCGTCCACGTCCGCCCAATTCACAATCCGGCCGCGCAGAATCCCTTCAACCTGATCGACCGTCAGACGCGCGGCCGCCCGGTCCCGTTCCACCAGGAACGCCGCCGCCTGCACCAGGCGCGTTTCGTCAGTTCCCGCGGGCATCTGGCTCAAATCCGCCTCGTTGTCGAGAAAGATCGCCGCCGCCGTCCCATCGCTCAGCAGAGCGATCGCGGACTCGGCGTCCACCACGTCCGTACGGAACTGGTAATTGGCCGCGAACTGTGTGAACGACACCGCCAGCGACGACTCCAGCGGCGTCGGTAACTCCGTCGTCGCAATCACCACGTCCACCGGCTCTGTCGGCGCCGCGTCGCCGATCACCTGGATCGTCGAATCCTCCCGCGCCAGGTTGAACCACAGGAACTGCTCGTTCAGCAGCCCGCGGCTGCTGAGCGTCAGGATGCCTCCGTACAGGGCCAGCAGCACCGGCAACTGGATGAAGATCGGCAGGCACCCCGCCATCGGGTTGACGCCGCGTTCCTTGTACAACTTCATCGTCGCTTCCGAGACCGCCTGCCGGTCGCCCTTGAAGCGCTTGCGGATGTTCTCCAGTTCCGGCTGGATCAGCTGCATCTTTCGCTGCGAGGTGATCTGCTTCAGCGTCAGCGGAATCATCAGCAGCCGGATCAGCACCGTGAACAACACGATCGCGATGGCGTAGCTGCCCACCGCGTCGTGGATCAGCGTCAGCGCGTTGCTGAGCGGATCGACCGCCCACGTCTGCCAGGTGTTGGGGATTGCTTCCATGAGGTGTGCGTGTCCCTAGGGGACGGGGTCGTAGCCTCCGGCGCGCCACGGGTGGCAGCGCGCCACTCGCCGCATCGCCATCCCGCCTCCCCGGAACACCCCGTAGCGCTTGACTGCCTCGTGCGCGTACTCGGAGCAGCACGGTTCGTATCGGCATGTCGACCCAAATGCCGGAGACACCCACCGCTGGTAGGCCCGGATCGTCCAGAGCACGGCGAATGTCATTCGGCCAGCCGCGCCTGCGACTGACGGAACCCGCGCGCGACGGCCGCTGCCAGCTCCTCCGACGGCGCGGATGCGGCCCGCTGTCGCGGCAGCGCCACAATGTCCAGCGCCCGCGGCAGGTCCGAAAGCTGACGACGCAACGCTTCCCTCACCCGACGGCGCAGCCGATTGCGACGCACCGCTGAACCGTGTCGCCGTGACACCGGCACCGCCACCCGCGCTGCATCCGACCCGCCCGGCGCCACAAATAACACAAGCGGCCGGGTTACGACCTTGGTGCCGCGTGTACGGACACGCGCGATATCAGCAGCCCGGCGCAGGCGGTTGCGGCGGTTCATTGGTTGAAAACCGCGTCGTGCGGCGACGCGGGTCAGACGGTCAGGCGCTTGCGACCCTTCCGCCGGCGCCTGCGGAGGATCGCTCGACCGCTGCGCGTCGCCATGCGGGCACGAAAACCGTGCCGGCGCCTACGTCGTCGAACCTTGGGTTGGTATGTGCGTTTCATAGGTGGTCGCGGCTTCCTCGGACGCCGCAGGCCTTGAGTGTATCACCGGCCACCATCCCACCGGGCGGTTCGTAAGGCGCTAGCTCTCGAAGCGAGCGGATGCCTACGAGGGCGGCCCCGAGTCTCGGTTACCAATCATGCCCTCGATCAATCCTTCGATCCGGGACACCCGCTCGCTGAGGTTATTCACGCGCTCGGTCAAATCGTCCACACGTTTCGTCAGAGTCTGCAAATCTCGGCGCAAGTCCCGCCACAAACTGACGATCAGACCGGCAAGGGCAATGCCCACACTCACGACGGCGATAGTTTCAGGCGACATAGGGCGGCTTCTCCTGGCATCCGCCCATGTGCTTAGACCTGCCTGAATCGTATCAAGTCTTCGTTGACACCTGCACGGCCCGGTAAGCGCTCCCAGGGCATCTCGGTATGGCCGCGTCATTACCCCCATCCAACCGGTGTGCTAGCGTCCCACGTTCAGCGCCTCGGCTTCGGCAATGGCCAAAACCCCAACCCTCGTCTATCGCTGGTCCGCCGTCCCGCGCCCCAAGGCTTGGCGCAAGGCCCGCCGCACGGTCTACGAGTTCCTCAAATTCGCGGCCGCTTCACTTGACTGGCCCCTCGGCCGCGTCATGGTTGGCCGCGGCGGTGGACATCCCTCCCTGATCGTCGAATTCGCATTCAAACGCACGGCCGACTTCGAAGCCGCCTGGGACCGCATGGCCGCCGACCCGCACAGCGAGGCCCTCTGGGCAACGCTGGCTCCAATGCTCCACGACTCCACCGTCCGCCGCGAACTCTTCGCCGTCCAGTACGCCCGCATCGGCACAACCGACCGCTAGCCGTCAATGACGCCGAAACCTGAGACGCTCGGCGCCGGCATCATTGGCGCCGGCGGCATTGCCCGCGGCGCCCACCAGCCCGGCTTCGCCGCCCAGCCGAACGTCGACATCGTGGCTGCGGCCGACCCCATGCCGGGCCGCGCCGCTGAGTTCGCCCGCGACTTCGACATCCCCCACGCCTACACCGACTACCGCGACTTACTCGCCCGCCATGACATCGATGTGGTGTCCGTCGGCACCCCGCCCTTCGCCCACGCCGAAACCACCATCGCGGCCCTCGAAGCCGGTAAACACGTCTTCTGCGAAAAACCCATGGCCATGAACGCCGCCGAAGCCCAGGCCATGGCCGATGCTGCCCAGCGCGCCGGCCGCGTCCTCGCCATCGACTTCCAGACCCGCTTCAGCCGTGATGCCCAACGTGCCCACCAACTCGTTGCGGGCGGCCGCCTCGGCGCGCCCAACTTTGCCCGCGCCACCATGCTCCGCCAGGCCGGCGTCCCCACCTGGGGCACCTTCACGTCCAGGGCCGCCAACGGCGGCGGCGCCCTCATCGACATCGGCGTCCACGCCCTCGACCGCGCCCTCTACGTCCTCGGCCACCCCACGCCACGCAGCGTTTGGGGCGCCATTGGCCGTCCGTTCGGCAACCGCGGCGGCGTCACCAACCGCTGGGGTCCCTGGGATACCTCCAATTACGACGTTGACGACTACGCCTTCGCCGGCATCCGCTTCGAGGGCGACCTGATCCTGCTCCTCGAGTGCTCGTGGATCCTGCGCATCGGCCAGAGCGTCGAGCGCCTCACCGTCTCAGCCGCCGACGGCGGCCTCGAAATCAGCCCGCTCCGCGTCTTCCACGACCGCGACGGCTTCCACAGCACCGAGTCCTACGACACCAGCGGCGAGACCCGCAAAGAGCACGTAATCTCCGTCGCCGACTTCATCCGCGCGGTCCGCGAAGGCGGCGAGCCCACCGTCACCGCCGCCCAGGGCGTCACGGTCACCCGCATCGTCGACGCCATCTACCAATCCGCCGCCGAGCGAACCGAAATCCAACTCGCCTAGCGCAACCGCTTCGTCAGCCGCGCTCCGCCATCGGCGTCACCGGGCGATCCATGTGCCCGACGTACTCGGCGCGCGGCCGGATGATCCGGTTGTTGCCCTGCTGCTCCAGCACGTGCGCCGTCCAGCCGCTCATCCGGCTGATCGCGAAGATCGGCGTAAACAGGTCCGGCGGAATCTCCAGCGAGGCGTACACCGTCGCCGCGTAGAAGTCCACGTTGGAGTTCAGGTTCTTCTCCCGCAGCATCACCGCTTCCATCACCTGCGAAATGTCGAACCACTCGGCGCGACCTGAGGCCGGCGCCAGCTCCCGCGCGATTTCGCGCAAGATCGTGGCCCGCGGGTCCGCTGTGCGGTACACCGCGTGGCCGAAGCCCATCACCAGTTCGCGATTCGCCAGCTTGTCCATCACCCAGGCTTCAGCTTCCTCTTCCGACTTCACCTGCAGCAGCATCTCCAGCACGGCCTGGTTGGCCCCGCCGTGCAACGGGCCGCGCAGCGCGCCAACGGCTCCGGCGATGGCCGAGTGCATGTCGGTCAGCGTGGCGGCGATCACGCGCGCGGCAAACGTGCTGGCGTTGAACTCGTGATCCGCCTGTAGCACCAGCATCACGTCGATCGTCCGCGTCGCCTCCGCCTTCGGCGCTTCGCCGAAGTACGTGGCCAGGAATGACTCGGCAATCGAGCCGTCCGGCGGATCGAGTGGGTCGCGTCCTTCCAACAAACGGCCGGCTTGCGCCACGATGTTCGGCGTCTGCGCCAGCAACCGCACCGCCTTGCGCTCCGCGGCCTCCAGCGAGTCGTCGCCCTGGTCGGGGTCGAAGCTGCCCAGCATCGACACCGCCGTGCGCAGCGCCACCATCGGCGTCGAGTCGCCGGGCAGCGACGCCAGCATGTCCATCACCGGCCCCGGCAGATCGCGGGACTCGTTCAGTTGATTGGTCAGCGCGTCAAGCTGGCTACGGCTCGGCAGTTCGTCATGCCACAACAGGTAGGCGACTTCCTCGAAGGTCGTCTCCGCCCCAACGAGGTCGGCAATGTCGATGCCGCGGTAGGTCAACCGGCCGACTTCGCCGTCGACTGAACTCAGCGCCGACCGGCCGGCAACGACCCCTCGCAGGCCGCTCTCTTTCGCTGCCATCAACGTCCCTCCTCGCGATTCGCTAACACAACGTCGGGCAGGCCAGGGATCGGCGGCGCCGAGCGGCCTGCGGCGCGGAGGGCGCAATGGCGCGCAACCGCGCCGGCAGCCATTGTAGGCGATGCAGCGCAGGCAGCCCCGGGGCTGTCTAGATGGACGGTTGCGCCGCGTCCCAGCCCGTCCGCTGCTCCGCCGCCGCGGCGAACCCCAGCGTCACCCCGTCGGCCAGCCGCGGTCCAACCACCTGCAGGCCAATCGGTAAACCCTCCGCTGTCAATCCCGCTGGAATGCTCACCGCCGGCTGCCCCGTCATGTTGAACGGGTACATGTGCTGGAACCAGCGTTCGACCCACGAGTCCGGCGCGTCCGTCACGCCCGTACCCGGATCCACCGGCAGCGGCGGCTGCAACAGCGCCGGTGTCATCACCACGTCAAACTCCTGATACAGCCGCTCGAACGCTGCCCACACGTCGCGTCGGTCCGCCTCGGCCGCCAGGTACTCGGTCGCATTGATCCGATGCCCGTGCTCCACCCGTGCCACCAGCGTCGCGTCGGAAACGCGCCGCATCTCATCCAGCCGCTCGCCCACGTTGAGCGCCAGCGACACGTCGAACAGCGTCGCCCACGACTCGATCCAGTCGTCCAGGAACGGATCGACCTGAGTCACGTCAAACCCGTCGTCCGCCAGGGCTTCCACTGCCGCCAGACACGGCTGCAGCACCTCTGGATCAGCCTCCGCGTCGCCGAACTGCGGCGCCCAGGCAATACGTCCGGACGTCGGCGGATGGCTCGCGATCTCCGCGTAACGTACGCCTTCCGGCGGCAGCGACGCCGGGTCCGCGTGATCCTGGGCGGCAATCACGTCCAGCAGCAGCGCCGTGTCGGCCACCGAGCGCGCCATCGGCCCCAGGTGCGACATCGGCGCAAACCCATGCCGCAGCGGCGCGTGCGGCACCCGGCCCAACGTCGGCTTGTGGCCCACCACCCCACAGCACGCGGCCGGAATCCGAATTGAGCCGCCCCCATCCGTGCCCAGCGCCAGCGCCACCTGTCCCGCCGCCAGCGCCGCCGCTGAGCCGCTGCTCGATCCCCCTGGCGTATTTCCGGCCGACCACGGATTGCGCGTCGCCGGACCCAGTGGACTATGGCCAAAAGCCAGGTGCCCGTACTCCGGCATGGCGGTCATGCCCACGATCACCGCGCCCGCGGCCCGCAGCCGCGCCACGGCTGGGGCGTCGGCTTCCTCACGATTGCCTTGCATCAACAGCGATCCGACCTCGCGCGGCAGCCCGCCCACGGCCACCTGCTCCTTGACCGCAATCGGTACTCCCGCCAGCGGACCCGGTGTCGCGCCGCCCGCCCGCCTCTCGTCCAGCGCCGCCGCCGCCGCCAACGCCCCGTCCGCGTCGACGTGACGAAAAGCGCGCAGCTCATCGTCGGTGGCGGCAATCCGCGCCAGCGCGGCCTCAAGAACCTCCCGAGCGCTGACCTGTCCGTCGTGGACGGCCCCCGCAATTTCCCTTGCCGAGGCGAACGGTATTGCACCGAGGTCCACGTTCGACCTCCCCGCTCGGTTGCCTACCGGTCCGGCGCGATGAGTGGAATAGGCGTCAGCGTCGTACTCGCCGGCACCGTCGGCACGATGCCCGGGTTCAACACCAGGTCGTCAGGATTGGTTTCGTTGTAGAAGCCCGGCATGTGCGGAGACGCTCGCACGTACCACACCAACTCCCAGATCTCCTCTTCGGTCGTCCGCGAACCATATTCCGGCATGTCGCCGCGGCCGGCCCAGATCTTGTAGAAAATCGCCCCGTCCGTCTGGTTCTGAACCGCCGGATGCGAGAAATTGCGTGGCCGCGGCACCAGCAACTGCACCTGCGGTCCATTGCCGTCCGCCAGGTGCCCATGGCACTTCGCGCACGTGAACCGGTATTGGTAGTGGGCCCGCATCAACACCGCTTCCGAAAGCTCCAGCGGGTTCTTCTGGACTTCGAATTGCCCCGGCACCAACCATTCTTCGGTTTCCTGCCGCAGACCCAACGAAGGAAGCCACGTGAACAACCAGAACATGCCGCCGAGCAGCAAGACCAGGATGACTATGGTGGTGTCGGTGACCGCCGAGCCGCTACGTTCCACGTGTACGCCCCTGTGCGTTCCGCACCGGGCGGAAGCCGCGCGATGTTAGCACCGACTCAGGCCTCCGCCACTGGAAGGTCGCTCGGATTCGGCCGGCCCAGCGCCTGCCGCAGGAACGCGTTCACCCGCACCGCGTACTCGCCCAGCCGCCGCGGAAAGGCCCCCACGTGCCCCACGCTCGGCGGCTGCCAGATCACCCGCGGCTCGCCAGCCGCCTCGTAGAGCTCTTGCCCCACCTCCGTCGGCACGTAGCGGTCGGCTTGCCCGTGGATGATGAATACCGGCCGCGGACTGATCCGCCCGATATCGTCCGCCGGGTTCACTTGGCCTGGGTCCACCCCGCTGAAGATCCGCGCCATCAGCTGCACCGGGCCGGCGAATGGAAACGCCGGAACACCCAGAAACGCCTGGAACGAATGGTCTGTGGTATCCAGCAGCCGCGCGTAGGACGACTCGGCCACCACCGCGGCGATTCGCAGGTCGCGGGCCGCCGCCATGATCGCCGCCGCTCCGCCCATCGAATCGCCAATCACCGCCACCCGCTGCGGATCCACCCCCGGCAGGCCCACGACGACGTCTAAGGCGTCGATCAGATCGTCTACTTCGCGCGCACCCAGGGTGACCACGCCCGGATCGCTCAGGCCGTGGCCCCTGAAGTCGAAGACGAACGTGTTGAAGCCCAACCGCCGCAGCATGTTGCCCTTGCTCACCATGTCGCGATGCGTACTCGCGATCCCGTGCGTCACGATCACCGTGCCGGCCGGGTCGATCACGGGGCCGTACCACGCGGCTAGGCTGGCCCCACCGCGCGTGGGGACGTTCAGCCGCACCCACCCCACGTCGTAGTCAAGCCGCGTGGTCATGTCGTCCGCTTGCGGCGGGTGCGTCAGAAACCAGGCGGTCAGGCCCGACAGCACCACAAAAGCCAGCGCGCCCAGCGCCACCACGCCAACGCCCACCCGCAGGAGCAGCCGACCTACATTGATGCGCGGTCGCGGCACATACGCCAGCCGCCCCGGCCGCCGGGGTCGATGCATATCCTGGTAGACAGAGCCCATCAACCGAAACGCTTACGTGGTGTGCCGGCCGCGCGCGGCAGAGTACGTGGCCTCCACGATGTCACACTGCGTCAACTCACAGCGTAAGGAATCTCTCGTATGACCGTGCTGGAGCTCGGATCCGACGCCATTGAGCCGCGCCCGCTCGAGGCCGACCAGGCGCAAATGCTGGACGCCGTCATGCGGCAATCGCTGGGTGTGCGATCCGGCGAACGCGTGCTCGTGGTCACCGATCCCCCTAAGCGCCCTTTGGGCGAACTCTTTGCCCGCGGTGCCCTCCGCGCCACCCCGAACGTGCAATTGCTGCTCATGCCCGAGGCGCCCGACCACGGCAGCGAACCCCCCGCGCGGGTGGCGGAGGCGATGGCCGAAGCCGACGTGTGCTTCCTGCCCACCAGCAAGTCGCTCAGCCACACTCACGCCCGCCGCAACGCCAGCGCCGCCGGCGCTCGCGTCGCCAGCATGCCCTCCATCACCTACGAAATGGCTATGCGCACGCTGCGGGTGGATTACGGTGACATTGCGCGCATGTCCCAGGCGCTGGCGGCTTTGCTGACCGCCGCCGACTCCGTGCGCCTGACCGCGCCCGGAGGTACCGACCTGTACCTTGACCTTCACGGACGCCGGGGCTTCGCCGATACCGGCGTCTTCACCGCGCCCGGGGCCTTCGGCAACCTGCCGGCCGGCGAGGCCTTCATCGCGCCCCTGGAGGGCCGCGCGCACGGCACCCTCGTGTTTGACGCCGCTCTGCCGGTCGATGATCCCGATGACGCCGTGTCCGTGGCCTCCATGGTCGTCGACGTGCGCGACGGCCTGGCCCGGTCCGTCACCGGCCCCGGTGCGCAGGACCTGCAAGCCGTCTTCGACCGCCTGGGCGACGACGCCCGCAACATCGCCGAACTCGGGATCGGCACCAACCCCGCCACCCGCATCAGCGGCAACGTCCTTGAGTGCGAGAAGGTTGTTGGCACGGCTCATGTCGCCCTCGGCAACAGCCTTCACATCGGAGGCGCGACCGACGTGCCCTTCCACAGTGACGGCGTGATCAACCGGCCCACGATCCTGGCCGGCGGCATTTCGCTGATCGAGGACGGGCGACTGGCAGTGTGAGCGGGTTCGGGGCGCGGCTGGCGCGTATGGCCTCGGCGTCCATCATCGCGCTGGTGCTGGCTGCGGCGACCTGCGGACCGCCGCGCGCCGCGGTGCCTGCCGCCACGCCCACGCCATCACCGTCGCCCACCTGGACGCCCATTCCCTTCGCCACGGCCACGCCCCGCCCCACGCCGACCCCTACGGAGGCGCCAACTGTGATTGCCACGGCGTCTCCCGTGGCAACGGCGCCGCCCCTGCCGGTCAGCGAATCCGAGGCCAGCCCAACCCCGCCTCCGCCCACCGCCTCGCCCGAAGAACTTGCCCGCTACACCCTGGAAGAGCTCCAGGCCCGCTTGCCGGACCCTAGCGCCCTCGCCCAGCGTCTCGGACTCGCGGTGGTGCGCGGTGCCGACGAAGACATCACCGCTAGAAACTTTGGCCTACAGGGCCAGTTCCTTGACCCGCTCCTGATCCGTCGGACCGAGCCCTTTCTGTTTGCCCTCCTCTTCGTCGGACAAAGCGCCTCCAGCGTGGAGCAGTTAGTCGCTGACGAGTGGCTCAACGATCCTGGGCCGTTCCTGGAAACCGTGGCCGGCGGTCTGGTCCAGGGCTTCCAGACGTCCGACCGTCCGGCCGAACTGGTTGCACTCGTCGTGCAGGCGCCGCCGCGCGTTGGGGACCGAGCTGCTGCGGCCCGCACTCGCGTCGTCAGCGGCACCGATGCCTTCGAGTCCCGGCTGCTCATTGCCGAGCAGGCGGACATTCTTGTGCTGATCTTGCAAATCGCGCGCGTGGACGAGGACTCGACGGCTGAGTTGCTGGACGACTTGGCGCTCGCCTCCGCAGTGCTGACGTCGGAGATCCCACGAGGCTGACGGACCTATCGACGCCTGCAGGCGGACCAGGGCCCTAAGGCAAGCTACCGGCCTCCCGGCCGGGCCTTGAGCGGCATCGCTGTCAGCCGCGGGGCCTCAGCGCATCGTCAACCGCATCGACCGCCTGGACCGCCTTGGATTAACCCCTGTTCCCCGGCGACTCCTGGGCGGCGGGCGTCGGCGTCGCCTCCGCCGCCAGCACAAGCTCCAGCGGCGACGCATCCGTAAAACGCAGTTCCAGCCGGCCCACCTGAACCAGTCGCAGGAAGTGCTGGCCCGGAGCGAAGTCGAACACGTCAAAGTGAAGCGGGATCGCATACGGCCCCAGCGTCCCGTTGGGCTCCGGCAACAGCGTCGCAACCAACGTCTCGTCCACGTATGCGCGGATCCAGCACGTCTCGGGCTGGAACTCCGGCCCCAACATCTCGGGGCACGGATCCCATCCCGACGACCGTGTAATCCAGAGTTCCTGCAGTCCCGCCATCTCAACCTTGGTCGTGCCGAATTCGGCCTCAATCGTCACCCGGGCCTTGTCGGCCACGTCAAGCACGATTGGCTCGTCGGAATCCGGTTCGTCCGGCCCGCAGGCCGCCAGTACCAGCGCCAGCGCAACACAGACCGCCCACGCCAGGGCGCGCAGCCGTGTCAGGGTTAGAAGGTGGTGTCCCGAAAACATCTCCAATGTTCAATCTACCGCGAAATCCCGCCCCTGCCGCATGTAGGCTCCCGTCATGGCGCTTGACCATCCCGTCGTGAAGCCCCGCTTGCTCGCCGTCGACGACGATCCCGAGATCCTGGACCTCCTGGACCGTGGCCTCAAGATCGAGGGCTTCGATGTCCGCATCGCATCCGACGGCCAGGCCGCCCTCAAGGCGCTCGCTGAGCATCCCACCGACGTCGTCGTGCTCGACGTCATGATGCCCGGCCTCGATGGCCTCGCCGTCATCCAGCGCATACGGGAAACCAGCGATGTCCCTGTCCTATTCCTCAGCGCTCGCGAGCGTGTCCGCGACCGCATCGCTGGTCTTGACGCCGGCGGCGACGACTACCTGCCCAAGCCCTTTGCCTTTGGCGAACTGGTCGCCCGCCTCCGCGCCCTTCTCCGCCGCCCCGGCACGCCGGAATCCGATCGCCTCGTCTTCGCCGACCTCCAGCTGGACGAAACCGCTCGTAAGGCCACCCGTGCCGGAACCCTCGTCTCGCTGACCGCCACCGAGTTCGACCTGTTGCGCGTCTTTATGCGCCAACCCAGGCGCGTCCTCTCTCGCGAGCGCCTGCTGGAGGCCGCCTGGGGCTTCGCGCCTGACACCATCTCCAACGTCGTCGACGTCTACGTTGGCTACTTGCGCCGCAAGCTGGAAACCGGCGGTCGTCCCCGCCTCATCTGGACGGTCCGCGGCGCCGGCTACGTCCTGCGCGAGGACGGCGCATGAGCATCCGCCTCAAGCTCCGCCTCCTCTACCTCGCCTGCATCGCGGTCACCATTACCGTCTTCGGCATCGGGCTCCAACTCCTCCTCATGGCCCACGTCGATACCGAAGTCGACGAAACCCTCCGCGGTCGGGCCCGCGAAGTCGTCCGCATTGCCCAGGTCAGCGGCGGCCTCACCGGCGTTCGACCTGAAGTCGGCATGCTCATCGAATTGCCGGTCGACGAACTCCGCGAGCGCGAGGTCTACCTTCAGGTGCTCGATCCGCAGGGTCGTCCGGTCGTCGCTTCCGTCAACCTGCGGGGCCAGTCCCTGCCCGTGACCGACGGCGCCATGCGCGTCATCGAGACACATCAGGAATCCGTCGAAACCATCAACGTCGCCGGCCGCTTCCGCCTGCGCATCCTCAGTGCTCCGATTCTCCGCGGGAATGATCTCGTTGGCGTGCTGCAAAGCGCCCAGTCGATGCAACTGGCTGACAGCACCACCGAACGCTCCCGCAACCTCCTCATCGGCGGCGCGGCCGTCGTATTCGTCGTCGCGTCGCTCAGCGCCCTGTATCTCACCCGCACCGCCGTTAATCCCGTCGCCGAAATCACCCGCACCGCCGAAGCCATCTACCGCCAGGGCGACCTCAGTCGACGCATCAACATCGGCGCCGGCAAGGACGACCTCAGCGCCCTCGGCCGAACCTTCAACCGGATGCTCGACCATATCGAGGACAGCGTGGAGGCCCAACGCCGCTTCGTCGGCGACGCCTCCCACGAACTCAAAACGCCCCTCACCGTCATCCGCGGCAACGCCGAACTCCTCGGCCGCGACCCCTCTGGAATCGACGACACCGCCGCCGCCGCCATCACCCGCGAGGCCGACCGCATGCAGCGCATCGTCAACGACCTGCTCGCCGTCGCCGAGCTCGATGCGCCCGGTGAACTCAAGTTCGAACCCGTCAACCTCCGCGCCCTGGTCGTGCGCGTCCTCACCGATTTGGGTCCTGTAGCCGCCGGCCGCTCCCTCGTCCTTGCTGGCGCCAACGCCGCCTGGGTCTTCGCCGACGCCGACAAGCTGGAACGCGCCCTCCGCAACCTCGTCCAGAACGCCATCACCGCCACTCCCGACGATGGCGTCATTCAAGTCAGGCTCACGGTCCGCGACCGTTCCGTCTCCCTCACCGTCAGTGACAACGGCCCGGGCATCCCCGCCCCGCATCTCCCGCATGTCTTCGACCGGTTCTATCGGGTAGACCCCGCTCGCTCGCGCGCCGGCGCCGGCACCGGTCTGGGCCTCACGATCGTGCGCAGCGTTGCCGAAACCCACGGCGGCAGCGTCCAGGCCCGCCAGGCCGACCTCGGCGGCGCCGAACTTGAAATCCGTCTCCCCGCAGGCCAGCCACCCGCGCCTGGTGAGCTCCCGACGCCTTCATAGTCAGCGTGTCCGGCCTCCAACCCTGAGCCGGTCCGCCCCCCGCTCCGAATCCCTGCCCTCTTAGCGTTCTCTCATCTAGCCGTCCTAGCCTCGTACACAACTGGAGAAGCGCTTGGGGTGGCGCTTCTTACCAAGGAGGGCGGACATGTCCCCACCAATCAGATCCTCTGGGCACCGGCTGGTCGATCGCCTTCGAACTGAAGGCGCGCGGTTAGCAACCTACCGAACCGGGCAGATCGTCCTGGAGCCGGCGTTGCCCCCCCGGCGCGTCGGCATTGTCTGCAGCGGCAGCGTCACCGTCTGGCGCATCAGCCCCAAGGGCCGCCAGCTCGCCACCGCCTCGCTCCGCGAGGGTGACTGGTTTGAAAACGTTTTCCCCACCGACGGCCAGCAACGCACCAGCGTCGAAGCCGACGGTCCCGTCACCATTGCCTGGTTCGACGTCCCGGCCTTTCGCCGCTTAGCCCGGCATCGCCCCGGGATCATGAACGACCTGATCCGGCGCCAGTCGTCCCGGCTCGTCGCCGTCCAACGGCGCGCCGCGCAAACCGCGCTCGACAGCGTCGCCGGCTCCGTCGCCCTGGCGATCCTCCAGATGGCGGAACAGGAGCACGCCACCGATCTGCGCGTCACCCACGAGCAACTGGCCCAGCGTCTCGGTACCGTCCGCGAGAGCGTCAGCCTCGCCGTCAACAAGCTGCGCCGCGCTGGCGCGTTGGCCCCATCCGGCGGCCGCAAGCGCCTCATCTCCATCCTCAGCCTTCCCAGGCTCCAGCAGCTCGCCGGCGCCCGACCACAGGCCCGCTAGACCTGCCCCCAAACCCGGTGCGGAGGCGCCCCCCACAGCGTCTCCGCACCACCCCGTCCATCCCCTCCTCTTCTCCTTTCTCACTTCTCTTCCCTCTCCCCTCTCCCCTTCCTCAGCTAGACTCCCCATCCGTCCACCCTTGACGCCCCGGTTCACTTCGTGCCCTCCACCTCCTTCCTCACCACCCTCCGCTGCGCCGAGACCGGCGAAGCCCACGACCCCACCGTCCTCCAATCCGTCAGCCGCGGCGCCCAGGCGACCCTGCTTCCCGAGTACGACCTCGATGCCGTCCGCGCCGCCGTAACCCCTGGGGACATCCGCCAGCGCCCCCACGACCTCTGGCGCTTCCGCGAACTCCTCCCCCTCGACAACCCGCGCCAGGCCCCCGACCTCGGCGCCGGCGCCACCCCCCTTCTCCGCCTGAACCGCCTGGGCCGGCACGTCGGCCTCACCAACCTCTGGCTCAAGGACGAAGGCGCCAACCCCACCGGCACCTTCAAGGCCCGCGGCGCGGCCGTCGGCGTGGCCCGCGCCCACGAGCTCGGCGTCCGCGACATCGCCATTCCAACCGCCGGCAACGCCGGCAGCGCCTGGGCTGCCTACTGCGCCGCCTGGGGCATCACCCTCCGCGTCGTCATGCCCGTCAACACCCCCGACCCCATCAAGGCCGAGTGCGTCGCCTACGGCGCCGACGTCACCGAAGTCCGCGGCGTCATCAGCGATGCCGGCCGCATCGCCTCCGAACGCGCCGCCGCAGCCGGCTGGTTCGATGCCTCCACCATGAAAGAGCCCTACCGCGTCGAAGGCAAAAAAACCATGGGCCTCGAAATCGCCGAAGCCTTCGACTGGGATCCCCCAGATGTCGTCCTCTACCCCACCGGCGGCGGCGTCGGCCTCATCGGCGTCTGGAAAGCCATGCGCGAACTCGCCGACCTCGGCTGGCTCAAAGGAACCCCGCCCCGCCTCATCGCCGTCCAGGCCGCCGACTGCGCACCCATTGTCGAAGCCTTCGAATCGGGTGCTGACGATGCTGAGCGTCCCCACGACCCCCGAACCGTCGCCAACGGCCTCCTCGTCCCCCTCCCCTTCGCCCACCGCCTCATCCTGCGCATCCTTCGTGAGACCGGCGGCACCGCCGTCGCCGTTGACGACGACCAACTCGTCCACGCCATGCGCCAGCTCGCCGACTTGGAAGGCATCCTCGCCGCCCCCGAAGGCGCCGCCCTCGTCCCCGCCCTCGCCACCCTGCTGAAACGCGGCGACATCGCCCCCGACGAACGCATCGTCCTCCTCAACACCGGCAACGCCCTCAAATACACCCACCTCGTCAACCTGCCCGCCCGGCCCCCCATCGACCCCCTGCCCGCATGAGTGCCACCCAACGCCCCACCGTCCTCGTCACCGAACCCATCCACCAGGGCGGCATCGACACCATCGAGGAATTCGCCGACGTCATCCGCCCCCACCGCCCCGATGAGCCCGCCATCCGCGCCGTCGCCCCCGCCGCCAACGCCATCATCGTCCGCGTCGCCCCCATCACCGCCGCCGTCATCGACGCCGCCCCCAACCTGCGCTGCATCCAGAAACACGGCGTCGGCGTCGACAGCATCGATGTCCAGCACGCCACCCGACGCGGCATCCCCGTCTGCTACACCCCCGAGGCCAACGCCGCCTCCGTCGCCGAATTCACCGTCGCCGCCGCCCTCGCCCATCTCAAGCAAATCCCCGATCGTGACCGTCTGGTTCGATCCGGCGGCTGGCGCGACAGCGGCGACCTGCCCGCCCACGAAATCGACGGCCGCACCGTCGGCATCATCGGCAGCGGCCGCGTCGGCCTCCGCGTCCTCCGCGCCTTCACGATGGGGCTGGACATGCAGGGCCTCGTCTACGACCCCTTCGTCCCCGCCCGCGTCGTCCGCGACCATGGCGGCCAACCCGTCGACACACTCGGAGAACTTCTCCAGCGCGCCGACATCGTCACCCTCCACACCCCGCTAACCCCCCAAACCCGCCACCTCATCAACGCTGAGCGCTTGGCTCAGATGCGCCCCAACGCCATCCTCGTCAACACCTGCCGCGGCCCCGTCGTCCACGAACAAGCCCTCGCCGACGCCCTCCACCGGGGAACCATCGCCGGCGCCGCCATCGACGTCTTCGAACAGGAACCCCCCACCGGCAGCCCATTGCTCAATGCTCCCAACTGCCTCTTCTCCCCCCACGTCGCCGGCATCACCGTCCAGACCAACATCCGCACCGCCGCCCACTGCGCCGCCGAAATCCACCGCATCCTCCACAACCACCCACCCCACTGGCGCATCAACTAACCCAACGCGATCCTCGTCAAGTACTCCTGGCGCACGGCGACCGCGCCCGTTCGTGGTGAGCCGGGCCGAAGTCCGTCGGAGAGCCTGCCCTGAGCCTGCCGAATGGGGGCGGCACCCCGACCCGCGCGTCTTCCGCGCACCCATCAACGTAGACCCATCAGGGTAATTACTATAATTACACCATGAACGCGCACGCGCAGGAGCATGGGATGAATCAATCGCCTCGTACCAGGGAGGTGAAGCTGATCGCCATCGGCAACTCCAGGGGTATCCGCCTCCCCAAGGAACTCTTGGACAAGTACGGCTGGGGCGATCGGCTGATATTGGAAGAGTTCGACGAAGGCATCGCCTTGCGCGGCAAAGAGACCCACCGTCTGTCGTGGGAGGAAACCTCCCGCGCCATGGCCGCCGAATCGGAGGATTGGAGCGATTTCGACGTCGCCCTGGCCGACGGCCTGGAGTAATGGCGGACTTCCCCCGCCGCTACGGCATCTACATCGCCGATCTCAACCCCACCTTGGGTAGCGAGATTCGCAAGGTCCGACCGGTCGTGGTGGTCAGCCGCGATGCCATGAACCGGTTTCTGGATACCGTGGTCGTCTGCCCGCTCACCACCAGCCTGCACCCCCGCTGGCGCGGACGCCTCCAGGTGCGCTGCGCGGGACAGGACGCCGAAATCGCCGTTGACCAGATTCGTACCATCAGCAAGCAGCGCCTTCGGAATCGCGTCGACCGCCTCTCGGCCGATAGCGCGTCCCAACTGCGCCGCATCATCGCCGAGATGTACGCCGAACGGAATTAGTCACTCCTGGCTTAGCGTGCTACAATAGGGCAGTTGAGCAGACAGGGGCGAGCAATGGACCTCATCCGAATCTTCCAGCGATTCCCCAGCAACGAAGCGTGCATCGCGCACCTGGAATCGGTTCGCTGGG
>JAJDZD010000040.1 GCA_022824865.1 Chloroflexota bacterium
ACCTGTCGCTCCGCAAACGGCACATCCCGGTCCTCCATTTCATGTCCAGATGTGTAAACCATGTCTCCGAACACGTGTAAATGATGTCCCCGGTCTGCACATCCCCCAGGAGAGGGATTAAGAGCGGACGCACATTCGAGGTCGACAGGCGTTTTGCAAAGGCTCCCAGGAGAGGGGAAAGAGCGGTGTCGCCTTGAAGCGATTGGCACCGCGCACCCGCCGCGGACGACGGCACCGACCTCTCCCCTGGGCGACGTAAAAGGCCGCGCCCCGGAGGACGGGGGGTATGCAACGGTCTCCCAGGGGAGAGACCTTCGCGTAACCCGTAGTTGGGTGCCCGGAAGACCCTCACCGGTTTCGGCCGAAGACGCCCGAACCTGCCTCTCCCCTTGGAGAGGGGAAAGAACGGCGACTCCTCGAAGGGATTGACACCGCACACCGGTCCATCGGATTACGCAAAGGTCTCAGGAGAGGGAGCAAGAGCGGCCGCACCTTTGAGGAAGAGGGCCGTTGTGCAAAGGTCTCCTGACAAAGGTGCGCCTCCAAGGTCTCGTTGAAGGGGGGCGGCGAGGCCGGGTGCTGGGGCCGACCGATTCAGATGGTGGTGGCGGGTACGCCGCATGTGTGCTGACGGCGTGGCCGGGATATTGCCGAATGTGTTCACCGCGACTCGCGGATGTGTTCAGTATTCCGCCAAATGTGTTCACTTTTTGCCCAAATGCGTTCACTTTTCGGCCGGATGTGTTCACCGGGGAGCGAAATGTGTTCACTTTCCGGCTGCATGTGTTCACCCTGGCCTGGCGAAGCGCTCGGGCCGTTCGGTCCGGCCGGCGACGGGCGAATGTGGACTCTCGCGGACGCGGGCATGACGGGGACGCAGGAGCCGTGGAAACGCGCCTCGGCCGCGGGGCGATGGACAACGTGCGATCAAGGTGGGAGCGGCGCGTGAGATTCCCAGCTCCGCTCGGGATGACAGAGAGGTGGGTTGGAATGGCCGGGGACTACCAGCGAGACGGAGCAATTCAGCGGCCCAGGCTGTGCACAGCCTGGGGCCCTTGGGTCATGTCTCAGGATAGATCGAGAGTCTTCGCTTGACGCCCGCTACGTGTGGGCGACGGTACGGCCGGCCTTACGGGCCAGGAGGGCGCAGAAACACTCCGTCTGGTCCAACCAGGTGTGGACCTCGGAGGGGCTGGGCGTGGGCTGGTACGTGTTGAAGTGGCAGGCGTCGGAGAGGGCGCCCCAGAGCTGGGCGACCTGAGCGGCGTCGTGGTCGTTGTTCATCAGCGGGCCCAGGCAGAGGAGTTGGGCGCGCATGGAGGCGTGGAGGAGGTCGGGTGAGCGGGCGAGCCAGAAGTCGTCCAGCGATTCCTCGAGCGCCTGGCGGGCCAGCAGGATGGCGGCGCGTTCCCAGAGGCCGGGGTGTGACGAGGGCGGGGCGTCGAGCAGTGATCGTGACTCGACCATGAGTTCCGGGGTCATGGTGCGACCTGGGTCAGGATGCGCTTGGCCAGCCACTCGGTCCCGTCGATCAGACCGTCCATGCCGCCACGCCAGTGGCCGTGGGCACCGCGGTTGCAGGCGTCCACGACGTCGCGCGCCCGAGTTCCGAAGCGCTGGTAGAGGGCGTTGCGCATGTCCTGGTGGTTACCGTTCAGGTCGTCCAGCAGGACAAGCTTGAGCTTGTCGTTCAGCGTCTGCGCGTGGGTGACGTCTTGCTCCGTCCGCGCGTAGTCGCAGCCCGCGGAGGTGCGGGCGCGCCAGACGGCCTCGACGCAGGCGGCTTCGAGGGCCTGGCGGCAGAAGCCGGGGATCACGCGCTGACGCGTGTTGTCGTCCAAGGGGTCGGTTAGCCAGACGGCGCGCGCGTCGCCGAGGTGTCGCCGGACCGGCTCCTGAACCGGTTGGCATTGGACCTGGGAGTTCTCGTGCCGGGTGACTGCGAGCAGTTTGTGCTCAATACGCAGCCGGTGGACGGTCGCCGACAAGCGCTCGTCGTGGGTGAAGACGATGACCTGACGCTCTTCGGCGGCTTCGGCCAGCACGCGGGCCAGGCCCTCCACCTTGGTTGGGTCCATGGCTTGCACAGGATCGTCGATGACCAGGAAGCGGAAGGGGCTTTCCGGGAGCAGGGCGCGAGCCAGGAAGAGGCTGAGCGAGAGGGCGTTTAGCTCGCCCTGGCTCATGACGGCCAGCGCCGGCGTGTTCCGGCCATCGACGCTAGTGGCGATGTCCAGGTGCCGGCGGTTTGCCTGGCCTGCAAGCGTGAGGTCGTCGAGCGCCACGCTGCTGCCCTTGCCCATCGTTTCCCAGAAGCGCCGGGCGCGATCGGCGATTGGCCGGAATCGCTCGGCGCGGACGTCGTCTTCGACATTTGCCAGCCAGTCGGCGGCTGCCTGAGTGGGTGCCATGCGAGTTGCCGCTCGCTGGCCGCGCCGGGCGACGGGCAGCCATTCCAGCAACTGCCGACGGAGGGGGCGCCACTGGTTTTCGCGGCGGTCCAATTCGTTCCCGGCTCGTTCGCGCAGCGATTCCAAGGCTGTGCGCACCTGCGCCCCACGCTCCGTTAGGCGTCCGGCGACTTCGAGCATGCCTTGATCTGTCAGCGTGTTGATGAATGCGAAATCAGCGCCTATGTCCATGCCCCATTGAAACTTGGGCTGGTCAACCTTTTGAGTCTTCGGCTGGTCAGCCTCTTGAGTCTTCGGCTGGTCAACCTCATCTAAGCGGATTCTCACAACTGGACGGTTCTTGGGAATCTTCTCGTGCCAAGGGAGGCCAAATTCATCAACGTCTCGTGTCTCCACTCTAGGGAGACCCGGCTCGTCAGTGAGCGCGCGCGACCACCAATTCCATGCTTGGGTTACAGCGGACGCGTCAATTCCTACTTGACCGGCGTTTGAGAGCCAGTCTGGCATCGGTTTGCACAACTCCCCGACGCGGTCGAATGCATCCGACAGTTGAACGGACATGCGGGTGGCGTGCACCCACTCGTCTGCAAGATCGAAGGTGCGCTCAACGGTCGCGACTTTCCAATGATCGTCCAGACTTCCTTCCCCGCATACAGGGCATGGCTGGTCTCCCTCGTACTTGTGTACGAGCAGCGCTACTTCGAGCGCAGACTGCAGGAGCGCAGCGCGCGCTGCGTTGCTGCCCTTGAACTCTTGCAACTCTGTATGCACTTCGCGGAGCTTTCGGCAGCATTCTTCAATGTCCTCAGCCGAAGGGAAGTCAAGCGTGGTCAGGCGCCGCAGTAGGTTCAGCGGCCGGTCTGCGTCTTCGCCGAGCACGCCCTCCAGCACCAGGATGACGGCCTCCAGATCCCACGGTTCGTTTTCAAGAGCCGTGCGCACCGCACGCCCACGCTCGTCATCCAGCGCATCCAGGTCGGCTTGGAACCTGTCGAGTTCCTGCTGCGCTTCCCGGAGCATTCGCTGGTCGGTCAGGCGCTGGTGGCGCAGTCGCTCGCGTGCGTCCGTTAGTCGCTCAAGGCCCAGGCCGGCGGCCATCGCGTCGAAGCGGGCCGAGGGGCCTTTTTCCACGATGTCGCTGAGCTGGTCGTAGGAGAGAAAAGGCCGATGCGTTTCCAGCGCGGATGCCCATTCCAGGGCGTCCAGCCCTTCCAGCGCATGGTCCTCAATCCTGGTCGCGTCCGTCGAATGCCAGCGGCGCGAAACCAAGGTTTCCTCAGTCTTGCCGTCCACCGCGAAGACGGCCTGGAGTTCCGGCGGGTCCTGGGCGTGGAGGTTGCGCCAGCCGTGGCGCCATTCGGCGGATTTGTCCTGCCAGCGGGAGTTTCGGCCGGTGAGGAGGAACTCCAGGCCCTCGGCGAAGCTGGACTTGCCGGTGCCGTTGGCGCCGACGACCAAGGTCAGGCCGGGGCCGGGAACGACGTCCAGGTCCGCCGGCGGGCCGATGCCGCGAAAGCCGGTGACGGATACGCGGCGCAGGTTGGCGCCGGCGGGTGACTGGGGGGTGGCGGGGCGCGATGGCTGTTTCTTGTCGCTATCACCTTCGATGAATTCGTCGAGGGTTCCGTCCAAGGCACGTAGGACGTACTTCGCTACGTTTTCCTCAAGATCATCCCGATAAATGCGGCCGAGCACGATGTCGTCAAGGCTGTTGTCCGCCACGGCACCTTACGTTACTCGGAGGCGTCTGTACTGTACGACCTGTGAAGCGGGACGAGGGTACCCACAAGGAGGGTGTTTCATAAGTCGCCAAATCTCGTCCTTCGACAAGCTCTGGACGAGCGTTACAGGTTCAGGACCATTCGTGGCGAGCCTGTCGACCCATGAATTCGCCGGGTTGAGCGACTTATGAAACAGGCTCCAAGGGGCACCCCTACAGGGTGTTCGTCGAGGGCGCCATGACGTAGAGCTTGGCGTCGTCGTCCAGGTCGACGTCTCTGTCAAGACGGTCAGAGACGATGGTTTCGATGCCGTCCGGCACGTTGCGTTCCCCGACCCGGGGTGCCTCTGCTGTACTTCCCGTCAGGGGTGGGCGGGGCGTTATCGGCGAAGGGAAGGACGGGTGGGCCCAGCGCGGACGGCGGGTTTGAAACCCGCGTTTCCCTGTGGGTGGCGGCGACGCCCGAGATTCCTCGCTCCGCTCGGAATCACAGAGCGGGCGGGGATGAGGGGGCGGGGGATGGCGGGCCGCATGTGGCGCATGCCCCACGCCGGAGCACCCGTATAATCGCGCAATCATTTCGCCACCCTCTTGGACTGCCGTGTCATCCGATCCGACCGCGAGCGACGACCGCGAGGTCACGTATATCGAGTTTGACGATGTCGAAATTGAGGTCAGCGTCTGGAAGGGCCTGGCCGGCTGGAATGCCAACGCCGTGATTGACGGGCGTGACTACCGCGCCATGGGCGCGGCGTCCCGCGAGGACGCGCTGACCCGGCTGACGTCATCGATCCAGTTCAGCACCGAGGCCACGTTCGCGCTGGGCATCAAGAACCGGCGCTACTGGTCGCCGAACCCGTACTGGAAGGGACGCTAGGCACGCGGTCAGCCCTGGCCGCAGAAGGCTCGTAAGGCTGGCGTTTCAGGAGCAACCGGCGTGGTCGCTCGACCCCTTGACCGGTGTTTGGTGCCCATTGTGGGCCGTTCCTGCGTTACAATTGCGGGCCGAATGTCGGCGCGCGGTAGCGTGCCGCCGGGCGCGTTGCGCCTACCCTATTTAACTCAACCGCTGGAGTGCGAGACCGCCACGAAGGAGCCTGGCCGGGATGTCAAAAGACCTGATTTTCGATGAAACCGCGCGCAGCGCGCTGCTGAACGGCGTCAACTCGGTCGCCGACGCGGTGCGCGTAACGCTGGGGCCCAAGGGGCGCAACGTCGGGCTCGCGCGCAAATTCGGGTCGCCGATCATCACGAACGACGGCGTGACCGTCGCCCGCGATGTCGACCTGCCGAACAATTTCGAGAACATGGGCGCGCAGCTGATCAAGGAAGCGGCCACCAAGACCAACGACGTGGCCGGCGACGGCACGACCACGGCCACGGTGCTGGCCCAGCGCATGATCCAAAACGGTCTGCGCGCGGTTGCCGCCGAGATGAACCCGATGATCATCAAGCGCGGCATGGAGAAAGCGGTGGCGGCGGCCGAGACGGCGCTGAACGAACAGGGCCGCGCGATCAGCGAGCCGCAGGAGATGGAATGGGTCGCCGCGATTTCGTCCGGCGACCCGGCCATCGGCAAGCAGATCGCCACGGCGTTGGACCGCGTGGGCAAGGACGGCGCGGTGTCCGTGGAAGAGGGCCGCACCAACGCGCTGGAGCTTGAACTCGTGGACGGCGTGCAGCTGGACCGCGGCTACATCTCGCCGTATCTGGTCACG
>JAJDZD010000014.1 GCA_022824865.1 Chloroflexota bacterium
CGCGGGAGGCCGCGATGTCGAGCCCGATCACGCCGCTGGACCAGCCCTGGACCGGGGTGCTGGGCGGGATCGCGGTGGACGCGCGCTACGACGCGGCGACGCAGACGATCCACACCACGGTGCGCAACGCGCTGGGCCAGACGCAGTGCTACGTGCAGGTGGAACCGCACCTGAAGTCGGGCCCGCAGACGGTCGGCGAGCTGGGGCCGGGTCAGGTCGGTGACCTCCAGCCGGGCCAGCAGGCGACCTCGAGCCTGGCAGTGGCGAGTGAGCCGGAGCTGGCCGGGGTGGCGTTCGACGGCTACGTGATCCACGTGGAAGTGTTCGACTGCGGCGGCCCGGGCCCGGTGCCGCACACCGGCGGTGAAGGCGGTGGTGGCGAGGGCGCGGGCGGCGAAGGCCACGGGCCCGGCGGCGAAGGCGGGAGCGAAGGCTCCGGTCAAGGCGGGGCGGCGGGCAGCGAAGAAGGCAGCGGCGCGAACCTGGCGCTGGACGAGACCTTTGACGCGGTGCGCGGCGGCGCGCGGCTGATCCTGAGCTACGACGCGGCGGGCAACGCGTTCACGGGGACGGTGCAGAACACGACCTCGGGCGTCCTGCCGCAGGTGCGGATCGAGGTCCACCTCTCGAACGGGGTGGAGCTGGGGCCGACGACGCCGGTGGACCTGCAGCCGGGCCAGGTGCTGGCGGTGCAGCTGCCGGCGACGGCGGCACCGTTCACGGGCTGGATCGCCCACGCCGAAGTGGGCAGCGGCGGCGAAGCCGGGGGCGAGCACGGCGGCGGCAGCCAGGGCGGTGAAGGCGGCGGCGAGCACGGCGCTGGCGGTGAGCGGCGCGGTGGCGGCTAGGGTTAGCCTAGGCAGCGACCCATCCGTGGGGAGCCGCGGTGCCTCTGGGAGGTACCGCGGCTCTGCCGGCGCCCTAGAGGAATCGCCGTGAGCCGCACGGTCCTGATCGTGGAAGACGATCCGCGCATCGCGCGCTGGGTGCAGGTGTACTTCGAGCGCGCCGGGTTTGCCGCCTCTCCGTCGCGAGTCGGACGTTCCAATCGCTGTCGCCTGAATGCGTGAGGACCACGTTTCCCGGCCAAGAAACTCGCCCAGGGGATGGCGGCCGCGACGGTTGAGGAGTCGCGAATACCGTGGGTCCGTGGCTAGAGGGGTGGACCCAATCGGATTCGAACCGACGACCTCCTCAATGCCATTGAGGCGCTCTTCCAGCTGAGCTATGGGCCCGCCGACAGTTTAGGCGATGGGGCGGGGTCGCTGGCGGGTTGGGCGGCGGCGTAGTCGGCGGGGGTGTTGAGGTTGAGGACGGCGAGTTGGGAGTCCACGGGGACGGAGCGCAGGCGCCGGCGATGGCGGGTGACGACGGCGCGCAGGCCCTGGGTGGCTTCGGTGACCTGTTCGAGTTCGGGGGCGATGTCGGCCGGGACGATGACGGGGTGGCCGCCGCTGCCTTTGTAGGTGGGCCGCCAGAGGGCGACGGGATCGGTGCGCCAGGCGGCGACGAGGGGTTGGAGGAGATTGGCCTCGAGTGGTTGATCGACGTTGGCCACCAGGATGCTGGTTGGGGTGCGCTGGAAGGCGCGAGCGCCGGCGGCGAGCGAGGTTGCGCGGCCTTCGCGGAAGCGGAGATTCACGAGGACGCGTGTCGGGGTGCCTTTCAACGCGTCGCTCACTTCGTCCTGAAGGTTTCCGACGACCACAAGAAGTTGATCGATGGCCGGGTGGGACGTCAGCAGGTCCGCCTGGTGTCGCACCAGGGGCACGCCGCCCCAGGGCAGCAGGGCCTTGGGCTGGCCCATGCGGGTGGACTGGCCGGCGGCGAGCAGGATGGCGGCCAAGCGGGGCGGCGGGGCGCTCACGGCTGGCTGGGGCGAAGCGCGCGCGTGGTCGCGGTTGCGATCAGGCCGAGGCCGGCCGCCACGGCCGCCAGGGTGAGCGCGGCGACCGCGCGGGCGGGGCGCAGGTCGCCGACCAGGGCTTCGACGTGCGTCCAGAGCGAGCGGCGGTGGAGCACCCGCAGGGCGAGGTCCTGGTCGGCGAACTCAACCTGCCCATCCAGACGCAGGACGCCACCCGGTTGTTGGTCGTCCCGCGTGGCGCCGTAGACGACGCCGCCAGACTGCGCGGCTTCGACCTGCAGTCGCACCGCCACGGGCCCGACGGGCGCGGGGCGGTCGAACGCTACTCGCCAGAGTTGAAGAGTTGCGGATGGGAATACCTGGAGCGTGCGGGTGGCGATCAGGGTGTCTCCAGCCAGCAGGTCGGCTTGCAGGTGCAGCGGCTGAACCGTGCCCTCGGCGCGCGCCGCGATTTGCAGGCCGATCATGTCGGGGGTCCGCACGGTGACTTCCTGGACAACTACGCGGTCCGGTCCCAGGGGGCCGAGTTCGAAGTTCGGATCCAGTTCCTGGCCGGTACCGACTTCCACGGTCCACAGGGCGGCCAGCAGCAGCGTCGCCAGGACGAAGACGGCCGCGACCACGACTCCCACGCCTTCGGCCGAGCCGAGGAGGCGACGCGCCGGAGGCCAGGCCTGGGTCAGGCGGAGGTCTCCGAGGCCGACCGCCGCAGGTTGTTGACCTCCGCGCAGCCGACAGGGGCCGGAAGGATCTTGTTGGGGTTGAAGAGGGCGTGGGGGTCGAAGACCTGCTGGACGCGGCGCATGGCGTCCAGGTCGTCCGGACCGTAGACCAACGGCATGGCGGCTTGTTTCTCCATGCCGATGCCGTGTTCGCCGCTGAGCATGCCGCCAACATCCACGCAGACCTGCAGGATGGCGGTGCCGGCGTCGAGCACGCGGTCCAGTTCGCCGGGTACGCGGTTGTCGAAGAGCAGGAGCGGGTGCAGGTTGCCGTCGCCGGCGTGGAAGACGTTGGCAATGGGCAGCTCGAACGACCGGCTGATGCGCCGGATCTCGTCCAGCACGTAGGCAATGGTGGTGCGAGGGATCACGCCGTCCTGCACGTAGTAGTCGGGGGAGATGCGGCCCATGGCGCCGAAGGCGCTCTTGCGGCCGAGCCAGAAGAGGTTGCGTTCGGCGTCGTTCTGGGCGACGCGGATGTCGCGGGCTTCGTTGGCGAGGAGCACGTCACGGATTTCGGCCTCGCGGTCGTTCAGTTCGGCTGGCACGCCGTCGACGTCCAGCAGCAGCACGGCGGCGGCGTCCACCGGCAGGTTGGCCCGGGGGATGAACGCGGCGACGGCTTCCAGGGCGAGCTGGTCCATCATCTCCACGGCGGCCGGGACGATGCCGGCGGCGACGATGCCGGAGACGGCGGCGCTGCAGGCGGGCACCGAGTCGAACGAGGCCAGCAGGGTGCGGACGCCAGCCGGGGTGTGGACCAGTTGGACGACGGCCCGGGTGACGATGCCGAAGGTGCCCTCGCTGCCGCAGAAGAGGCCGGTCAGGTCGTAGCCGGGGCCGTCGGGCAGGGCGCTGGTGGTGACGACGCGGCCGTCCATGGTGACGAACTCAATCCCCAGCACGTGGTTGGTGGTGACGCCGTAGAGCAGGGTGTGGGGGCCGCCGGCGTTGGTGGCGATGTTGCCGCCGAGGGTGCAGGCGTACTGGCTGGAGGGGTCGGGGGCGTAGTGAAAGCCGAAGCGATGGGTGTGGGCGCTGAGGTCGGCGTTGACGACGCCCGGTTCAACGACTGCGCGGCGGTTACGGGTGTCGACTTCGAGGATGCGGTTCATGCGGGAGGTGGCGACCACGATTCCGCCGCAGCGAGCGATGGCCCCGCCGCTGAGCCCGGTGCCGGCGCCGCGCGCCACGACGGGCACGCCGTGCCGCAACCCGGACTGGACGATGGCCTGGACCTGGGCGGTGGTGTCGGGGAAGACGACGGCGTCGGGCAGGGCGCGGTCGACAGAGCCGTCGTACTCGTAGAGCAGCAGGTCATCAGGATCGGAGAGGACCCAGGCATCGCCGACGATGCGGCGGAGGTCGGCCAGCAGGGCGGCCGGGGCGGAGGTCTTTGTCTCGGTTACTGATGCCATGACACTAGGCACGCTACGGCCTCAGACCATCGGACGGCAACCCCGCTGGCTACCCGGCGCGCAATTGACCTGTGAGTCGCGGGAGGACCTGGTCCAGGATGGTGGCGTGGTCGAAGGCGAGGGTGGTGGGGAGGGCGTTGAGGGGGAACCAGCGGGCCTCGGCTGCGTCGTCTCCGGCGGCGGGGAGGGCGGCGTGATGGAGGCGGGCGCCATAGACGACGGAGATGGTGCGGCCGCGGGGGTCGCGGTCGGGGTGGCCGAAGGTGGCCAACTGCTGGAGTTCCGGCGGTTTGAGGCCGGTTTCCTCGAAGAGTTCGCGGCGGGCGGCGTCGATGAGGTCCTCGTCGGGGTCCACGAATCCGCCGGGGACGGCCCAGCCGAGCGGGGGATTGCGGCGGCGGATGAGGAGGACGGAAGGTTCCGGCGTTTCGGCAACGACCACAACGTCGGCCGCCACGGCGTAGCGGCTCGGCGCGGGCACTGGGCTAGTCGGACGAGGCGTCGGCCGCCGTAGCGCGCGGGCGCATGACGAAGCGGATGACGACGAAGCCGAGGACCAGGAGCACCACGAAGGCGATGGCCAGGACGTCGAAGTACTCGTCGATGGCGGCTTCGACCTGGGCGCCGAAGATGGTGATCAGGATTCCGACCAGGAAGAAGCGGCCGCCGCGGCCCACCAGCGAGGCCAGCATGAAGCGGCGGAAGTTGAGCCGGAAGGCGCCGGCGCCGATGGCGAAGACCTTGTAGGGGATGGGGGTGAAGGCCGCGATGGTGACGGCCCAGACGTCGCGGCGCTGGTATTGGCGCTCGACGTAGAGCACGCGCTGCTTGGCGAAGAGGCGGTCCAGCAGGGGGCGGCCGCCGCGCAGGCCGATCCAGTAGCCCAGCATTGCGCCGAGTATCGAGCCGACGGTTGCGATGGCGGAAAAACCCAGCGCGAACGGGAGGTTGCCAGCGGCCAGCGCGATCATCAGGCCGTCCGGCGGGATGGGGAAAAAGCTGGACTCCCAGAAGGCCAGGACGAAAAGCGCCAGGCCGCCCCAGGGCGAGTCGCCCCAAGCCAATACCCAGTGACCAAGCTCGGAGATCAGGTGCATAGAGGGACTGCCGGCCGGGGGTGGAATAGGCTCATTTTACGGGCGGCTAGGCTTGGCGGGTGGTGAAGCTGGACTCGACGGTAAAGGGCTGACCGTTGCGGGTTCCTTTGACTCGTACGGTGTAGGTGGTGCCCGGCGCCAGCGGATCGTGGGGCACCAACGAGAGAGCGCGCCGCCACTGGCTGAGGGTGCGGGCGACGGTGACCGTCGCGCCGCCAGGCCCGTACAAACCGGCCTCGCCCCACTCAACCTCGTCGTTCAGTCCGAATTGCAGCGAAATGGCCGGGCCGAACGGGCGGAGCGCGCCCGGCGCGGGGTTGGGCGACTCCCAGCCGGCCCAGCTGACGGCGACGTCGGTGGCGCCGTTGACTGGCACGACGGCGGGCAGCGGGGCGTCGGCGGTGTGTTGCGGCGACAAGCCCACGTTGAAGACGGTGATGGTTGTGCCGCCGCCGGTCGCGGTTCCGTAGCCCACGTGCACGGCGGACGGATGAATGAACATGTAGCGGTGCCAGACGGTCTCAAGCGCCCAGGTCACCGTATTGGCGGGCGTGAAGAACGCAAAGACCTCGTCCACCCAGCCCAGCGGGTAGCCGGCGGCGCGGGCGCGGTCGCCGATGGTGCGGCCGGTGAAGCCGGCATAGCCGAAGACCTGGGTGTGCAGGCCGCCCGAATTCGGGTCGTCCAGGTGGGCGATGTAGTAGTTGGCGTGACCCTGAGCCGCCTGCATGAGTTCCGGACTTTCGATCAGGGACGGCAGACCGAGGGCGGCCCGCAGGGCGGTGACGGGGCCGTACATGTCGGGCAGCGGGGGCGGGGCGGGCGTGGGTTGCTGGTCGGGCGGCTGCGCGGCCTGGCCGAGCCGAGGCCGGACCTCCGGCATCAAGGCTTCGGCGGGAAATATCCCGGCGCCGCGGGCCAAATCGCCGCCATTGGCGACGGTGACTTCGCCGGCAGAGGCCCAGGGCAGGTCGACCAGCCACTGCTGCAGGACGGCGCGTTGCAGCCGAATCGTATGGACATGGTCGTAGGTGACGACGCGCGAGGTGGGCAGCCCGTACCAGCGCAGCGGGTCGTCGACGGCGAAGTAGGCATCGCG
Source organism: Chloroflexota bacterium (assembly GCA_022824865.1). Lineage (GTDB taxonomy): Bacteria > Chloroflexota > UBA11872 > UBA11872 > UBA11872 > UBA11872. The sequence goes on from JAJDZD010000014.1 coordinate 6,204, forward strand.
CAGGGCCGAGTTGGCATTCAGCAGCGCCTGCCGGCTGGCGATGATCTGGTCCCAGGTGAGGCCCGCTTCATCGAAGTTCTCCGAGGGCGGGACCAACAGCTCTTCCAGGGTGTCGTCGTAGCCTTCCAGATTGAGCCGGTCGAACACGTTGACGAACGCAAAGGTGTTGAGCTCCGGACGCCACTGCAGTACGACCTTCTGAAACACCTGGACGGTGAAGCCGTCCCAAGTGAAGCGTCGCGACAGCGGGTAGCCCAGCGCCTGCACGCCGCCCAGGCGCTGAAACTCGGTCCAGAAGGGGAGCCCATCGGCGTCGGTGACGGCGAATCCGGCGTCTGGAACACTGGTCTCAGCGGCCTGGGTGAAGACTCGTCCGCCCTCGACCGCGTAGTCGCCGGTATCGGCATGGGTCGGCGCAACTGTCGCGAGCGCCGTGAGCATCAGCACCGCCAGTACAACCGCGCCACGCAGCCAGCGACCGAACCAGCGACCTCCGGGGTTTGCCGAAGCTCGTGTCGGGATCGTCATCCGGCGATCGTGTCTTTTTACGCTCGGGGGCAGCAAGGCCAGGGGGTCAGAACTGCACGGCATTCGGTATCACGTCCACGGTGTAGTCGCCGCCAGGGTCAACGTCAATGGCGACGACGTCGATACGGTACGCGCCGGCGCGGTCGCGATGCTGCCGCAGGTACGTCTGGGCGAGTCGCTCCAGTTGGCGAGCCTTGGTGTGCGTGAGGGCGGCGCGCGCTCCGCCAAACGCTTGGTCGCGGCGTGTCTTGACTTCCACGAATACTGTTTCGTCGCGGTCGGTGGCGACGATATCGAGTTCGCCACGACCGAGGCGGACGTTGCGGTCCACGATCTTGTACTTGCGCCGTTTGAGTTCGCGCGCGGCGACGTCCTCGCCCCAACGGCCCAGGTCGGCCCGCTCGGTGGGCGCACGGCGCCTAGACCGCCAGGGCCAGGGAATGCGCGGCATGGGCCTGTCGAACGGGGGCGAAGCTTTGGCGGTGGAGGGCAATGGGGCCCAGCGACTGCAGGGCGGTGCGATGGCGGGCGGTGCCGTAGCCCTTGTTGCGATCGAAGGCGTAGTCAGGAAAGCGGCGGCTTACCTCTCGCATCAGGCGGTCGCGGGCGACCTTGGCGCAGATTGAGGCGGCGGCCACGGCCAGGCAGGTGGCGTCGGCCCGGATGACGGCCGTCTGCCGGTCGGCGAACCGGCTGGCGGCGTCCAGCGGAAAGGCGTCCACAATCACGTGATCGGGGTCGAGCCCCAGGCGGCCGAGCGCGCGGTGCATGGTCAGGCGCCCCGCGGCGGCAATGCCGGACTCGTCGATTTCACGCGGGGAGGTGTGCGCCACGCCGACGGCGGCGGCTCGGGCGTGAATCAGGCGGGCCAGGCGCTCGCGGGCGCGGGGCGAGAGCTGCTTGGAGTCGGCAACACCCGCGAACAGCCGGGGATCGGCGTAAGCAACGGGTGGCAGGATCACGGCCGCGGCGGTCAGCGGGCCCGCCCAGGCACCGCGGCCAGCTTCGTCAACCCCCGCGATCAGGCGATGCCCCTCCCGCAGCAACCGGCGTTCCCGGTGCGGCGGTGGGAGCCTGAGCGGGAGGGTGGGGACTGGTCTGGCCTCCCGCGCCGGCTAGGCGCGCCGCTCCTTGACGCGCGCGGCCCGGCCTACCCGGTCGCGCAAGTAATAGAGCTTGGCGCGGCGAACCTTGCCGTAGCGGACGACCTGGATGTCGTCCACGATCGGGGAGTGCAAGAGGAACGTTCGTTCCACGCCGACCCCGCCGGAGATGCGGCGGACCGTAAAGTTCTCGTTGACCCCGCCCGCGCGGCGCCGGATGACGGTGCCCTCGAAGACCTGGACGCGCTCGCGCTCGCCTTCGCGCACTTTCACGTGCACGCGCACGGTGTCGCCGACGTTGAAGTCGGGCACGTCGGGCTTGAGATAGGTCTTTTCGAGTTCCTGGATGAGGGTTGCCATGGGTGCTATGCCGGAAAACGAGCGGCGTGGGACGCCACAAACAACGGGTCGCAAAGGAGGGGCTGACCGGTTGGCCAGCATCGCCGACGATAGCACAGGCACCGGCACCGAACGCTCCGTATCGTGCGGCAATTTCGTAGCGCTTCCTGGAACGCCGCCTATAGTTGAGGCAGCGCGGCTACGCATGTTTGCCGCGCGGGCGGCCCAGATTTCATGAACCTCAGCCGACGCACCATCCTGCTGTTTGCCGGGTCCGGCGTGCTTGGCAGCGTGGCGGCGGCGGCCGCTGGCGCCGCCGCATTTGTGGCGGTGGGCGAGGCACGTTACGCGGACCGGTTCTATCCGGGCGTCCGTCTGGACGGCGAAGACGTGGGCGGTCTGACGAGGGCCGAAGCACGCGCCCGGCTGGCGGCGCGCTGGGACGGCTTTCGCGATGCTCCGGTCATCTTTCGGCTGGACGGGCGAACGTGGAACCCCACTGGACGCGAAGTCGGCATCGAGGTCGACTACGCCACCCCGCTTGCGCATGCCTACGGCTGGGGACGGCGAGGCAGCTGGGAGATGCGTCTCCGACAACAGCAGCAGACCCTGGAGGCGCCGCTGGACTGGCGGACGACGGTCAGTTTTGATCCGCCCGTCTTCATGGCGTATGTCGAGCGCATTGGCGCCGAGATTGCGCGAGCACCGACCGACGCCGCACTGCGGATCGAAACTCAGGGCGGCCAACGCCTCGCCCGGGTCTATCCGTCGAGCGAAGGTCGCGAACTCGTACCGGCGGACGTGCTGGCGGTGATGAGCCGACGGTTCGACACGCCGCAGCGGCTGATCATTGATTTGCAGTCGCGCTCGCTGGCGCCTCAGGTCGCCACGGCCGACGTGACACCCGCGTCCGAACGCGCGCGAGAGCTAATGGAAGGGCATATCGAAGTGGTCGCGCCGGGTCACCGGTGGTCGATTGCGCGCGAAGACCTGGCCCAGGACATGCGCGTGGCTGGGCCGCCCACGGCACCGGAGATCACCGTGGACGTGAGCTACCGGGCCTTTGAGCGGGTGGCGCGAGAGATCGCGGACACGCTGCGGGTTGCGGCCGTGGAGCCGAAGATCCGCGTGAGCGCGAACGGCGACGTGGTGCCGCTGGTTGAGGGCACGCCCGGCCGCACGATCGACGCCGAGAGGCTCTGGTCGCGAGTCCAGACAGCCTTCGACAGCGGGCAGCAACGGGTGAGTGTTCCGCTCGTGACCATCCAGCCCTCAATCACAAGGCTGAGCGCGAGCGAGCTGCAGTTCGACAACCTGATCGCGGAGGGGCTGTCGCGCTTCAGCGGTTCCAGCGACAACCGCGTCCACAACATCAATAACGGGTCGCGGCTGATCGACGGCACGGTGATACCGCCTGGCGAAACGTTTTCGTTCAACGCCACGGTGGGGCCAATTACCGAGGGCAACGGGTTCGTGGAGGGCCTGGTGATCGCCCCCACCCGGACGGAGCCGGGCATCGGCGGCGGCATCTGCCAGGTGTCGACCACGCTGTTCCGGGCCGCGTTCTGGGCCGGGTTGCCCATCAGCGAGCGCTGGCAGCACGCGTACCGCGTTGGCTACTACGAGCTTGGCCCCGGCAATCCGCCCGGGTTCGATGCGGCGATCTGGCAACCGGCCCAGGACCTGGCGTTCACCAACGACACGCCGAGCCACATCCTGATCCGACGCGAGTTTGACGCCAGACGGCAAACAGTGGCGTTCCGGCTGATGGGACCGGCGGTGGAACGCCAGGTCACGCTGGACGCTTGGAGAGGCGAGGAGATCGAGCCGCCGCCGCTGCGCGTGGAGCCCAGCACGGAACTTCCGCCGGGTGAGATTGAGAAGACCGACAGCGCGATTCCCGGCTTGCGGACCGTCATCACCCGACAGGTCATGCTAGGTGGGCGCGTGGTTGCCAAAGATCGGTTTCCGTCAGTGTTCCTGCCCTGGGCGGAGCGATGGGAAGTCGGGCAGGACGAGGACGGAAACTTCGATCCGAACCTGGTGCCGGGGTACGCCGAGGCTCAGGCAGAGGCAGAAGCCGAAGCGCAGGGAGAAGACGCGCCGCCGACCGACGAGCAGGCGCCGGCGGAAGACTCGTCAGCAACGGAGCAGAACGCAGGCCAGAGCTAGGCGCGTTCCGGCTCGCCCGTGCGCGCCGAGCGGTAGGCGGCTTCCATGGCGGCGACCTGGCGCAGGCCGTGCCGGGCTGTTGCCCTTGGCTGGTCGCGTCCCAGGATGACGTCGATGAAATTGGCCGGGGCGCTACCCATGAAGGGCATGGTCGTGTTGTCGAAGGTCTGCGGGTCGCGCAGTTCACGTTCCAGGGTCAGATGGCCCCAGCGCATGTGGATGGCGCCGGTCGTCCCGTAGAGGTGGAAGCCGAAATCGCGCGGCGTGGGCGTGTCGCCCACGCAGGCCAGGCTGCACAGTGCGCCCGACTCCAGCCGCAGGTTGAGTGCGGTGTAGAGATCGGCCTCCGGCGAGTCCATCAGCGCGAAGACGGTGGAGGCCGGCGAGTCGGCCAGCCAGAGGCAGGCCTCCAGGACATGTGCGCCGCCATCCGCGAAGAACCCACCGCCATTGGCTGCGGCGTCGCCTCGGAAGCTGGTCTCGTGCAGCAGCGTGGACTGGGCATCCGACACGCCGTCCAACATGGCGGCCCCCGCGCCGGTGAAACGGCGATCAGACGGCTGCATCCACAGGTCCCAGTCGTAGGCCATGAAGGCCTGGATCAGTCGCAACTCGCCGATGGCGCCATCGGCAAGGAGTTCCTGGGCCTTGGTAAACGGCGGTTCGTAGTGCCGGTTGAACGCGACCATCAATGTCAGTCCGCGTTGTTCCGCCAGCGTCACCAGCTCTTGCGCGTGGTCCGTCCGCAGGGTGAGGGGCTTGTCGACCAGCACGTGAAGGCCGCGATCAAGGGCGGCGCGGGCGGCTTCGTAGTGCAGATTGTGCGGCAACGAAATCGTGACCGCGTCCAGCGAGTCGTCGGCCACCAGATCCGCGTAGTCGGTGTAGCGGCTGGCGACGTCGAACGCGTCGGCGGCTTCGGCTAGTCGAACCGGGTTCCGGCGGCAAAGCGCGGCGATGTCGGCATCCGGGTGCCCCCGCAGCGGCGGCAGATGGGCACGCTGGGCGTAGGCCCCGGCTCCGATTACCCCGACCCGAACGGCCATAGCACGAGCTTCCAAGACGGGCTGCGAAGTCTAGCTGGACTGGCCCTCAACTCGGACTGTCAGCGGCGATACCAACGCCGGCGACGATCTTCTCCGCCTACTCGGCCCCCGGCTCGCGGTAGACCCACCAAAAGACATGGCCCAAGTCGGTGAATCGATGGCAAAAGGAAGTTCTGCGGCTAAAGAACCAAGTCAAGCAGCGTCATGTCCCACGCCTGAGATTCTTCGGGGTCGACTGCAATCTGCGCCTTGCGTAGCACCCGGTGACGCTCTGTGAGCGGGCGCCGTGCCAGATCGCGCAGGGTAGTTTGCGTGACGCGCTGACGTTCAGCCACGGCCCGGGCGCCGCTCTTCTTAGCCCTCATTCTCAATCAAGCCTTCCGAGATGCGACGGTGCGCTCCGTCCACGTCTGATCGACGAGAGTGTAGAAGTGCCTTACAAGGTTTTAGCCGAGGACGGTCCGGGGTCAATCGGAGTTGCCGATCGTTCCCGGTGACAGGGGCGGGTGGCGTGGGTATGATCGGGGAGCCGGTGTGCCTGACGGGTGTGAGGCCCGCCGCCGGTTCTCCCCCACGAGTTCTCCGGAGTCTTTTCCACATGCTGAAAATTCGACTGACCCGCACGGGGCGCAAGGGGCGTCCCAGTTACCGGGTGGTGGTGGCCGAAGCGCGCTGGGCGCGCGACGGCCGGCGCATCGCCGAACTGGGCCATTACGACCCGCTGACCGACCCATCGACGATCCGGCTGGATGTAGCCGCGACCGAGGATTGGATCCGCAAGGGCGCGCAACCGACGGAGCGGGTGCGGAAGCTGTTGGAAATCGCCAAGAACGCGCCGCAACCGCCCGTTGCGGCCGCCGCGCCCAGCGCCTAGCGTCGTCGCATGGACGAACTGGTCGAGTTCATCGCCCGCAACCTGGTGACGGAGCCAGACGCGGTGCGCGTGAATCGAGTCCAGCGCAACCATCTCAGCATCTACAAGCTCTACGTTCATCCCTCGGACATGGGTCGGGTGATTGGACGGCAGGGGCGGGTTGCCCGAGCTATCCGGGCGGTCATGCACGCCGCGCCGATTGGCGGCGACCGGCGGCTGGCGTTGGATATTCAGGAGAGCCGCTGACGGAAGCGCCCACGGAGATCGTCCTCGCGACCGTGCTGGGGGCGTTCGGCGTGCGCGGCGAAGTTCGTATCCGGTTGGAGACTGACGTTCTGGCCAATCTGGAGGCTGGCCGGCGTGTGTACGTCGGTCCTCGACGGGACCCAATCGAGATTGAAGCTTTCCACCCCGGCGTCAAGCCGCGTCTCAAGCTCCGGGACGTGTACACGCGCGAAGAGGCCCGTGACTTGCGCGGCGCCGAAATCGCGGTGCCGCTACGGGAGGCCGTGCCCCTGCCGGATGGCAGCTACTACGGCGTGGAGCTGATCGGCGTGCGCGTCGTGGCGTTAGACGGTGAGCCCGTCGGAACGCTGCGCGAAGTGATCGCCACGGGCAGCAATGACGTGTACGTGGTGCGAGGTCCCGACGGCGAAGTGCTGGTGCCGGCGATACCCGACGTGGTGCAGGACTTCGATCCGGAACGCCGGGTGCTGACGATCGACCTGATCGAGGGGCTGCGTTGATGCCCCCGGCCTGGCGGGTGGACGTGGTTACGACGTTTCCCGAGAGCTTTGAAGGATTCCTGGAAGTCAGCCTGCTGGGCAAGGCGCGCGCGGCGGGAACCATTGACATCCGAGTGCATAACCTGCGGGACTGGGCGGAACCACCGCACCGGGTAACGGACGACTACGCCTACGGCGGCGGTCCCGGGATGGTGCTGAAGCCCGAACCGATCGTCGCGGCGGTGGAGGACCTGCGGGGATCCGACGGCTGGGTTGGCCTGCTGACCCCGCAAGGCCGGCCGCTGACGCAGCGGAGGGTCGCGGCCCTGGCGGCGCGGCGGCACCTGATCCTGATTTGCGGACGCTACGAGGGCGTGGACGAGCGGGTGCGGACGCTGGTCGTCGATGAGGAGATCAGCGTGGGCGACTACGTGCTTAGCGGGGGCGAGGTGGCCGCCATGGTGGTGATCGACGCGGCGGCCCGCCTGGTGCCGGGCGTGGTAGGGGACGCCGGCTCGCTGGTTGGCGAGTCGCACGCCGACGGACGGCTCTCCCACCCGCAGTTCACGCGCTCTGAAGAGTTCCGGGGACAGCGTGTGCCGTCCGTGCTGCTCAGCGGGCACCACGAGCGGATCGAACGCTGGCGTCGCGCGCAGGCGCTGCACCGCACCGTGCGCCGACGGCCTGATTTGCTGGAGAACTGTGCGTTGTCCGACGAGGATCATCAGCTGATGGACGAGTTTCCTCCGTGGGATGCCTAAGCGGCCGCGTTCCGAGGGGATGCCGCGTCGGCGCTCAGGCGCGTTCGACCTTGAGCACCTCTCCGTAGACCGCTCTGACCCTGACCTGTTCGCCGCGGTCGATCGAGACGCCTGGATCGGCCGTCGCGACCCAGTCCTTGTCACCGACTTGCACTCTCCCCGATGGCCGCAGGTCGGATAGCGTGACGCCCCTGCGCCCCACCAGCGCCGCATCGGCGGCGGACTGAAATCCGCTCGCCTCCCCGCCGTCGGCGCGAGCGAGACGAAGGAACACGAGCCAGGCCACCAACGCGGTCCCGCCCATCACCGCGATTACCAGGGGATTGACCATGAAGCTGGGTTCCGGCAGGTCCGACGGACGGAAGAAGTCGCCGAACAGAAAGATCCCGCCGAGAACCAGGCACAGGACGCCGCCAGCACCGAAGAAACCGATGCCCGGTACGGTGGTCTCGCCGTAGAACAGGACGGCGGCGAGGACTATCAGCACGACCCCGAGCCAGCTCCCCGGCAGATTCAGGAAGCCCAGGATCGCCAACGCCAAACCGATCACACCAACCAGGCTGGGAATGATCAAGCCGGGAAACAACACTTCGACGAGCAAGGCGAGGCAACTGGTCACAAAAAGAACGAACACGACCTCAGGCCGGGCGAGCAAGCCCATGAGGTACTCGAGCACGGTGGGTCCCAGGTGGCGGATGCGGGCATCGCGGGACTCGACGGTCGTCGCGCCCGCCGCGGTCGTGGTCTGCCGTCCGTGGAGCTGATTCAGGGCCGCGGGCAGGTCGGGAGCAATCAGGTCAATGACGCCGAGATTCAGGGCCTCCTGCGCCGAGAACGCGGTCGCGTTGCTCACCGTGTCTTCCAGGGCATCGGCGTTGCGTCCGCGCGCTTCGGCGATGCTGCGGATGAAGGCGCGCAAGTCCTGGCCGATCCTGTACGCCTCGGATCCCCGAATCTTGCCGCCGACGGACTCGAGCGATGAGGCCGCGCCGATGTTGGCCGCCGGCGCCATGACCGTGAAGTTGGCGGCGGCCGCGACGAAGGTTCCCGCGGATCCGGCGTGGGCCCCGGCAGGCGAGACGTAGGCGACGACCGGAATCTCGGAGTCCAGGAGCGTCTGAACGATGGTCCGCACCGACTCCAGCAGCCCACCCGGTGTGTTGAGACGAATGACGACGAGGTCGACGTCGTCGGTATGCGCCGTGTCTATTCCGCGGGCAATGTGGTCGGCCGTGGGCTGTTTGATGGGACCCTCGACGTCCATGACCAACACGGTTGGGCTGTCGGCCGCGGCCGGCGTGACGGTTTGCCAGCCGGTGAGGCAGGCCAGGGCCAGGACGGCGGCAATGACGATGCCCCGGCGCATAGGCAGACCCTGTTCCAGGTACGAGGCGGGATCCGAAACCCAGCTTCCACCGTCCGTCAATTCTAGCCGCCGGGTACCGCTGGCTCCTGGCGGCCGCAGTGTCCTACGCCAGCCCGGCTTCTGCGCGGACCGCCGGCTCGCCAGGTGCGGGTCGCCACGAGTTCCACGCGCACCGCGTAACCCAGCCAGGTTGTGAGGGTGCGGCACGACACCGCCGGCGCGACTGCCGCGCCCGCAACAACTCCGGTCAAGGAGTCCTTGTCGGCAGGCGGTGCGTACCGGACAATGGTTAACCCGCGCGGCTCAACGAGCCGCGCCTTTTTTCCCGCTTTTCCATGAGCCTGACCGAGGAGGCTTGGCGTGGTACTTGATCGCGCGGTCGTGTTCGACCTCGAAGCCCGGCTGGCCCTCCGCGAGGGCGTGGACATGGTGGCCAATGCCGTCAAGGTCACCATGGGACCCAAGGGTCGCAACGTGGCCTATAAGCCCAGCCTCGGTCCGCCCACGGTGACCAACGACGGCGTGACCGTGGCTCGGGACGTCAAAGTCGAAAACACGTTTCTTCACACGGGCGGGCAGATCGTCTACGAGGCCTGTCGCCAGACCAACACGGTAGCGGGCGACGGCACGACCACGGCGGCGGTGCTGACCCAGGCCATGTATAGCGAGGCGTTCAAGGCCATCGTGGCCGGCGCCAACCCCATGATGATCCGGCGCGGCATGGATCCGGCGCTGGCCGAGGCCGAGTCCGCGCTTTATCAGCAGGCGGTGCGGGCGGAGTCACGGCAAGAGATCGCCTGGATGGCCGGCATGTCCGCCAATGATCCGTTCGTTGGCGAGCTGATCGCAGACGTTTTCGAGCGCCAGGGGGTCGAGGGCGCCATCACGGTTGACGACGGCAAGGGACTCAAGACGGAAGTCACGTACGTGGACGGCATGCGCTTCGATACGGGATTCCTGTCGTCCCACTTCGCCACCGACAGGGCCGAAACCGAGGCGGTGATCGAAGAGCCGGACATTCTCATCACCGACCGCGAGGTCGAGCACTTGCGCGACTTCCTGCCGTTCCTGGAGCAGTACGCGGCCAGCGGGCGGAAGAAACTGGTGATCGTGGCCAGTAAGCTGATTGGCGAAGTGGTGACGATGCTGGCGACCAACAAGCAGGCCGGCAACCTGGAAGTCATTTGCGTCAATGCGCCGGTGTTCGGGCAGCGGCAGCGCTGGATGCTCGAGGACCTGGCGATCTTCACGGGCGGGACACTGGTGGGTCACGAGACCGGCGAGCCTTGGCGGGCCATTGGTCTGGACGTGTTGGGCAAGGCCGAGCGTGTGCGCTGTACCAGGGAGCAGACGTTCTTCGTGAAGGGTCACGGCGATCCGATGGCCATCCGCGAGCGGGTGGAATACATCTGGATGCAGCACGGGCGGATGAAGAACCACTTCGACCGTGAGAAGCACCAGGAGCGCGCGAACAATCTGACCGGGTCATTCGCGGAGGTTTGGGTCGGCGCCGCCAGCAAGGTGGAGCAGTTTGAGTTGAAGCATCGGATCGAAGACGCTATCTCGGCGACCCGCGCCGGGCTGGAGGAGGGCATCGTGCCCGGCGGCGGCACGGCGCTTGCTCGCGCCTCGGAAGCGATCAAGGACGACCCGTCGCTGTCGCCCGACGAGGCCATCGGCCGCACGCTTGTGCGCGACGCACTGCGCGTGCCGCTGGAAGTGATTGCCGATAACGCCGGCTACGACGGGGCCGTGGCGGTTGACGAAGTCCTGCAGTTGGACGGGCGCATTGGATTCAATGCCGCCACCGGCGAGTACGAGGACCTGGTGGCGATCGGCGTCATCGATCCGCTCAAGGTGACTCGCTCCGCCCTGCGCAACGCCGGCAGCGCCGCGGCCATGTTGATTACGTCCGAAGCGGTGGTTGGCGACACCCCCTCGTTCCATCGCTGGAACGAGTACTACCGCGAGCGCGTGGCCAAGAAGCACGGCTTCTTCATCGACGAGCCGCGGCACGGCCGCGTCGACGACTAGCTCAGTCGAACTTCAGGCGGTCCAGCACGCCGCGATTGCCCTTGAAGTTCTGTTCCGGCGCGGGGAACACGCCGTGGCGCACGTCGCGGGCGTAGTCGGCTAAGGCGGATTCGGCCAGCCCGGCAACATCCGCGAAGACGCGCGTGTGCCGGTGCGTGGTCTCGGCGAAGCCAAACAGGTCGTGGAGCACTTGAATCTGACCGTCGCAGTGCGGACCGGCGCCGATCCCGATGGTCGGGATGTCCAAGTGTTCGGTCATCGCCCGAGCCAGACCGGCTGGAACCAGTTCCAGCACGATCGCGAAGGCGCCGGCCTCGGCCTGGGCGCGCGCGCCATCCACGATGGCTTGCGCCGCGGATAACCTGACCCCCTGCACCCGGTATCCGCCCAGCGCGTGGGCCGTCTGCGGCGTCAGGCCCACATGCGCCATCACGGGGAATCCGCGGCTGGTGAGCGCGTGGGTGACTTCGGCGGTTTCCTGGCCGCCCTCCAGCTTGACGGCGGCTACCCCACCCGCCTGTAGCAGCCGAGCGGCGTTGCGCAGGGCGGTATCGCGCGTGGGGTAGGACATGTAGGGGAGGTCCGCGATGACCAGCGTGGAGGTGACCGCCCGGGTCACGGCAGCGGCGTGGTGGAGGATGTCGTCCACGCGCACGGGCAATTCGTTCTCGTACCCGAGCACGGTACGGCCCACGCTGTCGCCAACCAGCAGGGCGTCGACGCCAGCGCGTTCGGCCAACCGGGCGAACGGGGCGTCGTAGGCCGTCACGCAGACCAGTGGGTTGCCGACGCCCTTGCGCGCACGGAACTCGGGAACCGTCACGAGCCAGACTCAGCGGCGGCGCGGCGTAGCCGGATGGTAGCGCGGCCTTGGCGTGTTGGACGCCAGGCGTACGGCCCGGCGCCGCCGGCTAGTACATGTGGCGGTCGTCGCGCGACCAGTCCACCGGGGCCATGCGCGGGCGATCGGGAATCCGCTCGAGCAGTTCGGGGTCGAGATCGGACTCGTCGTAGAGGCCCTTGATCTGGTTGTTGGGCAAGTCCAACTCGGAAGACATGTCCTCGTAGAACGTTTCGATGGCCTTATATCGGTAATACCACTCCACCGGGTCGCCAAAGTCGTCGCAATGCTCGGCGAAATAGAGCACCACTTCGCGCTGCCCGATGTTGGTTGGGTTTACGCGCTGCGGAAACGACTCACCAAACTCGCGGAGCCACTTCAGGTGGCGTTTGACCTCCGCGGGCGGGAACCGCCGTTTCTCGGTGAGCCGGCCCGAATACCAGGAAAGCGCCGAATTGAACGTTGAGCAGTCCGATGCCATGCCGTGCCTCCCCGCCGTGCATGTGATCCCTGCGTAGCGCCAGGCAGACGGTTCGGCCCCTTGACACAACAACGCTCGCCCCGAGGGGCGAGCGTATGTCTCAGTTAATCGCGACGACGGTGGCAACGCCTCACGATCAAACCGTCCTCCCTGAACCCGTTATGCAGCAACGTCCGAACCGCTGCCACACTCCCGCCAGTGTAAGTCTCGGTACGATTTAGTCAACTTTGAATCTGATAGCGTTCGGAATCGGCCGACGGCGGGCCAGTCGCAATGCTTGGGAGCCGGATAGTTTGTCGCTTCAAAATGCGAACAAAGCGTCCGTAGATCGTTCGGCCTTTGGTGCCCGTGAGGGCAAGCCTCTTGATTTTCCGGGCGCGAGTTGTCATAACCGTTTGTCGCTGCGATTAACGCTGGATCAACAGGCGGAATCGACCTGAACGACTCTTCACGGCCGGCCTGGGCGCACGATCCTCGCGCTCTGCGCGGACGGCGCGTGGTGGTCATGGGCCTGGGCGTTCAGAGCGGCGGCCTGGGCGTTGCGACGTTCATGCGTGACCACGGCGCCGACCTGGTGGTGACGGACCTACGTTCGGAATCCGAGCTGGCCTCCAGCGTGGCCGCCTTGGGTACCCGCGGTGTGCGCTATGTGCTGGGCCGGCACGAGACGGACGACTTCCGGCACGCTGAGATCGTGGTACGCAACCCGGCCGTTCGGGATGCCTCGCCGTACCTGCAAGCCGCTCGCGACGCCGGGGCGTACATCGAGATGGAGTTCACGCTGTTTCTGCGCTGGTGCCGGCAAGCGCGCGTGATCGGCGTGACCGGCACGCGGGGAAAGACCACCACCGCCAGCGCGCTGCACGCCATGCTGGTGGCGGGTGGGGAACAGGCGCTGCTGGCCGGCAACATGCGCGTGTCGGCGCTGGCGCAGCTGCACGCGATCGAGCCGGGGTCCACCGTGGTGCTGGAGTTGTCCAGCGCCCAGTTGGAGGGGTTGGCGGGAACCGGACTGCGCACGCGCGGGGCCATCGTTACCAACCTGATGGCGGACCACCTGGACCGCTATGACGACATGCGGGCCTATGCCGAGGCCAAGCTGTCGCTGGTGGCTAATCAGCGTGCGGGCGACTGGGCCGTGATCCCGCAAGGGAGCGGCTGGCCGGACTGGTTCGCGGCGCGGGTGGGCGGGACGGTGGTGCGCCCGGACCTCGAGGACGCGCCGCCGGGCTGGGGGGATGCTCTGCTCTCGGGTCGGCACAACCGCGCCAACCTGGTGCTGGCGACGGCGGCGGCGCGGCAGGCGGGGGTGGACGAGGCCGCGATTGAACACGCCGTGCGCGGCTTTGGCGGCGTTCCGGCTCGCCAGGAACTGGTGGGGACCGTTGACGGCGTGCGCGCGTACAACGACACGACGGCGACCACGCCGGAGGCCGCGCTGGCGGCGCTGGCCACCATTCCGGGGCCGTGGGTGCTGATTGCGGGCGGCTCCGACAAGCGCCTGGACTTTGCGCCCCTGGCCGAGCGGCTGCGCGCAGCCGACGGGTTGCGCGGGGTGGTGCTGTTGCCCGGAAACGGAACGGACCGGCTGCGACCGCTGCTGGAGGGGTGCCGGATCGAAGCCGCCGCCGACATGGCCCAGGCTGTGGATCGCGCCCTGGCTCTGGCTCGATCCGGCGACGCCGCGCTGCTGTCGCCGGCCTGCGCGTCCTTTGGTCTCTTTAGCAACGAGTTTGACCGCGGCGATCAGTTCGTGGCCCGCCTGCGGGACCGCGGCCTGCAACCGACGTCCGGCTCCGGCCGCGGGTAACGGTCGCATAATGAGACGCACCGGCGCGCCGGCCGGCTCACGACCCGCGGAGGTCCGCCAGTGCGCGTGCTGATCATCGCCGACGTGCATGGCAATTTGCCCGCCCTGGAAGCCGTGCTGGCGGACGCCGGGCCAGTGGACGAAATCTGGTCGCTGGGCGACTTGGTGGGGTACGGACCCCATCCCAACGAGGTCGTACAGCTGCTGCGCTCTCTGCCGTTTCGATCGCTGGCCGGCAATCACGACTGGGGCGCCACCGGCCAGGCGGACCTGGCGGTCTTCAACGCCGACGCACGCGCCGCGTGCCAATGGACCGACCAGACGCTGGAGCAAGAGACTCGCGAGTACCTGATGGGACTAGATACCTCGTCGGTCTTCGGCTCGGTGCACGTGGCGCACGGCAGCCCGCGTGAGCCGCTCTGGGAATACCTGACGAACGTGCGGCTGGCGGAGATCAACTTCGGATACTTCGGCACGCAGGTCTGCCTGGTGGGCCACACGCACGTGCCGATCACGTTTCGCTGGCACGAAGGTGTCCGCGGGATCGGCGCCTTTTCCGCGTCCGTGCCCAATGACAAGGACGACATCGACCCTGAGGCCGACCGCCTGATCTTCAATCCGGGCAGCGTGGGTCAGCCGCGGGACGGCGATCCGCGCGCAGCCTACGCGTGCTACGAGCCGGCCACCGGCCGCTTCACCTTTCACCGCGTTGCCTACGACATTGCCGCCACCCAGGCCGCCATGCGCGTCGCGGGCCTCCCGGAACGGCTGGCCTTCCGGCTGCTCTACGGCTCCTAGGCCGGCGGCCCGCGGAAACCGGCGGGGCTATACTTGGTGTATGAACCGAGGGTCGGCGCTGTGAGGGGGCGGCCGTCGGTTCGCGTGGCGTGATGCGCCCGGCCTGTGCGGCCGGGCGTTTTTGGTTTATGTGCGGCCGTGCCGCCGGGGAGGTTTCAGGGTGCAATCCAGCCTGATCAGCAAGGTGCAGAAGGCGCATCAATACGCCAGCGAGCCGGAGCGCGTGCATGTGGAGTCGTTGCGCGTCAGGTTCGACGGCGACAACAGTAGTCACATCGTTACCTACGCTGACGGATCCTGGACCTGCGACTGCGAGTTCTTCCAGGGCTGGCGCACCTGCAGCCACACGATGGCCCTGCCCAAGCTGATGAGCGACATGGTCGAGGCGCCGGCCGCACGGGGGTTCGCCGCCGTCTAGCGTCGTTCCCAGCCCCGCAGGGCGGGGCAGAATGCGGACGCCGGGCCATTGGGCCTTCGGCAAGCGCGACGCACGCACCAGGAAAACGTGGCAAGAAAGCGGCGTAGGCGCCGGGCAGGACCCAAGCCGAGCCCGTCGGGCCAGCGCACGGTGGCCGTCAATCGGCGGGCGCGCCGCGACTATGAGGTGTTGGACAGCCTGACGGCTGGGATCGAACTGCGCGGCTCGGAGATCAAGAGTATCCGCAACGGCTCGGTCAGCCTGGCCCAGGGGTTCGTTACCGTGGAAGAGGGCGAAGCCTTCCTGCGCGACGTGCATATCGCCCGCTACAAACCCGCCGCGCATGCTAACCACGATCCCGACAGGCCGCGGCGCCTGCTGTTGCACCGCGCCGAGATCGACCTGCTGGCCGGACACATCAACGCCAAGGGGCGCACCGCCATTCCGTTGCGGCTGTTCCTGGCCCGTGGCTGGGCCAAGCTGGAAATTGGACTGGTGCGCGGCCTGCGACGGTACGATAATCGGGAGAAGATTCGCGCGCGCGAAGCGGCGAGGCAGATCGCTCGCTACGTTCGCTAAGGTCTTCGCCTCGGGGATGACGGGTTTTGACAGAGCCCCGAAGTCCGATGCTGCAGGTCGAGCCTGCTGGGGAGCTCGTAAATCCCCCCGGCAACCAAGTAACTGGCGAAGAGCAGCAGCTCCCGCTCGCGGCCTAAGCCCCGCGACGTCCGGCCGGCCCGTCCCTAGCGGGGCGTTCCGGGCGCAAGGAATCTAGGGTGCGTCGGTCAAGGCGCCCGCGTAGACCGACCAAGACACGCGGGCTGGTCGTGCGCCGTTGCGGCCGGATAGTGACGCCACGGCGAGACTTTAAGCGTCCGGCTATACCTGTAGACGCATCGGGGTGACAGGTTCTGGACGGGGCGTTCAACTCGCCCCCATCTCCACCAATGCGGGGACGGGTCCGCAAGGGACCGCCGCCGCCCGTACAATCCGCGCACGCACGCGGCACCGAGGTGGTGGCGGCCGTCGATAGACACTTCACGAGCACGGGGTTCCTCGTCCGTGACGGCAAGGTCCTGCTGGTCAACCACCGCAAGCTGCGCATGTGGCTGCCCTTTGGCGGGCACATCGAGCCCAACGAGGACCCTGTGGAGGCCCTGCACCGTGAGGCGCGCGAGGAGACCGGGTTCGATATCGAAGTCGTCGCCGAGCGACCGGAGATCCACCAGCCGTGGCTTCACGTGCTGCCGGCGCCGGAGACCATCCTGCTGGAGGACATCGAGCCGGGCCACGTCCACATCGACCTGATTTACTTCGTCCGACCGGTCGGCGGCGCGCAGCGGCTGGCGGAGTCCGAGCACAGCGAGATTCGCTGGTTCGACCGCCAGGCGCTCAAAGACCCGGCCATTACCGACGACGTGCGCCTGCTGGGTACCCGGGCGCTCGACCGCATGGAGCACGCCCGCCCGCGGTCATCCGTACAATCCGCGCGCGAACGTAGCAGCCAGGTGGTGGCGGCCGTCCACAAACGATTCACCAGCTCGGGCTACCTGGTGCGTGATGGCAAGGTTCTGCTGTTCAACCACCGGAGATTCCGCATGTGGCTCCCCTTCGGCGGGCACATCGGGCTGAATGAAGACCCGGTGCAGGCCCTGGGGCGTGAGGCGCGCGAGGAGACCGGCTTCGAAATCGAGATCGTGGGGGAGCGTCCCGCCATCGACCAACAGGGAGTTCACGTGCTGCCCGCGCCGGAGAGTCTCCTTCTGCACGAAATCGGCGATGGCCACGCGCTTGTGGACCTGGTCTACTTCGTCCGCGCGGTCGGCGGGGCGCAGCGGCTGGAGGAGTCCGAGCACAGCGAAATGCGCTGGTTTGACCGCGAGGCGCTTTGCGAACCCGGCATTCGCGACAACGTGCGTCTGTTCGGCACCCAGGCGATCGATCGCATGGAGGGCCTGAATGGCGCGTGAGCCAGCCCCCCTGGACGCGAGCGGCCGCCGCTGGCGGCTGAGCACCGGCGTGGACCGAAACGCGCTGTACCTGCTGGCTGGCGGCGTGGCGCTGCTGGGGGGCTTTGCCCTCATGCGCGCCGTGGGCAATCCGGCGGACTCGCCCGGCCGCTCGATCAACCTGGCCACGGCGGTCGCCCTTTTTGCGGTGGTGCCCTTTATCGTGGCGATCTACAGGGCGGCAAGCGACGGCTTTGTGGAGTTGCGCGCGGACGATTTGTACTTGCGGGTGGGGTTCCTGGTGGATACCGCGATACCTTACGCCGACATTAATCTGGTCGGCGGGCCGATCGCTCGGCCCCGGTCCAGCTATGGCATTTCGCCTTCGTATCGGCGGCGTGAGTTCAGCCTGGGCCGCCTGGAACGCGCGGTGGAAGTCGCGCTGCGCCGGCGTGTGCGCATGGGAACCCCCTGGTTGTTCCCCTTCCTGCGGGTGGACCGCGTCTGGTTGGGCGTGGCGGAGCCCGAGCGGCTGATCATCGAGTTACGGACGCGGATGCAAGAGGCCGCCGCGTGAGACGGGCCACAAGCCTTGCACTCGCCGCTGCGCTAACGGTTTCACTGCTGGTGGCCGGCGTCGCGCTCGGGTTGACCGACGCGCAGGTAGAGCGCGGCGCGGTCGTGTTCGAGCAGTCCTGCGCCACCTGCCACGGATCCAGAGGCAACGACGGATTTGCCACGCCGCTCAAGGGGCCCGGCACGTTGGTGCGGTTCGCCTCCACGCGCGAGTTGTACGACTACACCAGCGCCACCATGCCGCTGGCCGCCGAGGGGTCGTTGACGGAGCGGCAGTACCTGGACGTAATTGCCTGGATGCTGGCGCAGCGCGGCCAGGCTACGGGCAACGTCGAACTGTCGCTGGCCACGCTGGACGATACCCCGCTGCATGCCGGAACCATGACCACGCCAACTGCCGCGCCCGCTCCGCCGGCTTCGCCAACCGCGGCGCCTGCGCCAGCGGCTTCGCCGACCGCGACGGCGGCGCCGCAGCAGTGGCCGACGACCTGCGTCGATCTGAACGACATCGTTGAGGCGCATCTGGGCAACGATGGCAACGTGGGCATTTATCAACGGGTTTTTGGCGACCAGGCCGAGCAGGGCTGCCAGAACGACCACCGGGACGACGTGCGCGCGGTGTTTAGCTGGGCCTTCGATCAAACGGCGCCGTCCGCGGATTCAGGAACGCAGGATTTGGCGTGGCCAACCGACTGCGTGGATCTCAACGACATCGTGGAGAACCACCTGGGCAATCTCGGCAACGTGGGTATCTATCAGCGCACGTTCGGCGATCAGGCCGAGACGGCCTGCCGGAACGATCATCGCGAGGATGTGCGCGGGGTCTTCGGCTGGGCGTTTGGCGACGTGACATCCGTCGCGACCGGACTGCCGCTGTCCACGAACGAAGTCGTCGAGCGCTCTTAGGGCTGTTCGTGGATCAGACATACGCGCCCGAGCGCCTCGATCGCGACGGACAGTTGTGAGCCCGGCGGCCGAAACCGGCAGCGACCTAACCCGCCTGCTTTGCGTCGGCAGCACGGTCGTCGACGTCAGCATCCAGGGCCTCCAGAGGTTTCCCGTGCCGGACGTGGAGTTCACCCAGGCCAGCGACGTGAGCCACGAGCAGCCGGCTCGCGTGCTGCTCGGCGGCACGGCCGCCAATACGGCCATGGTTTTCGCGGGGTTGACCGGCGCCTGTCAGCTCGGCGGCGTAATCGGTTCGGATCCATTCGGTGACTTTCTGGCCGCCGGTCTCGCCGATCATGGAGTCGAGGTGCTGGGTGATCGCGCCGGCAGCACGGCCACGCACACCATTGCCCTGGGCGTGGACGGACGGCGGCAGGCCTACTGGTACCCCGGACCGCCACTGGACCACGAAGCGCTGCTGGCCGCCTGGACCCCGGGGCACGTGTACCTGAGCGGAATCAATCTCTGCTTCCCACGGCCGCTGACCGACGCCGCGTGCGCGTTCGGCCGGGCGGCGCGTGCGGCTGGGGCGCGGGCGATTCTGGACATCGGCCAGGGCGGGCCCGGCGCGCTGGACTTTGACGAAATCACGGCCATCGGTACCGAAATGGACCTGCTGATCGGCAGCAGGGCAGAGTTCACGGCGGCGCTGGGCTGCGAGTACTCGGAAGGGCGCGCTGGACTGCGCGAGCGATTCCAGGGTCCGGTGGTGGTCAAACAAGGCGCGGGCGGCAGCCTGCTGGATCCGGGTGCAGGCCGGGAACTGCGGCACGTTCCTGGATTCGATGTTCAGTCGATCAATCCGATCGGCGCCGGGGACGCCTTTGCCGGCGGCCTGCTGAGCGCCTGGCTGGCCGGCGCCGACCTGGAATCAGCCTGTCGACGCGGCAACGCCGCGGGAGCCGTCTCGGTAAGATCACCGGGCGGCCCGCAGGACGTCACCAAGGCAGCCGTGGATCGGCTGGAGCGGGAAGGCTAGGAACGCTATGGCGATGGCCCTGGAACTGAAGACCTACGACACCGTGGCGGAACTGGCCGAGGCCGTTCGGCGGGACGGATTCGCCTTCATGCCCGGCGTGCTCAGTGCCGACGAGGTCGCGGAGATGCGGGACTTGATTGAGGCAATCGAGCCGAATCCCCGCGCGAACGACCGGCGCCACCTGCGCCCGCGCGCTCCGGACGGTTCCGACTCCGAGGGCTTCTTTTACGAAGTCCACACCAAGCTGCTGTTCAACCGCAATGCCTGGTTTCTGCAGTTCCTGGATCGGGCGCCGGTGGCGGACGTGGCGGACGCCGTAATGGGAGACGACTGCCACAGCATCGGCATGACGGGCTGGATCACCGGTCCTGGCCGGGTGGACCAGAGCTTCCACTCCGACTATCAGCCGATCGAGCTTCCCACCGAGGTGATGGCCGACCCGCGCGTGGAGATTCCGGTGTTTACCGCCACTGCCCACTACTACTTGAGCGACCTGGACGACGCGCTGGGACCGACCCAATTCATCCCGGGCAGCCACCGCGCGGGGCGACCGCCGGGCGAGGGCGAGACCAGCTTTGAAGGGGTGGAAGGGCAGAACATCCTCTGCCAGGCAGGCGACGTGGTGCTGTTTCGGTCGGACGTCTGGCACCGCGGCACGGCTAACACCAGTTCCAGGACTCGTTACCTGCTGCAGGTCCACTACGGCCGCCGGATGGTGGTGCAAAAGTTCCCGCCGTACCTGGATTTCCACTTCGACCCGGACATCCTGGCCCAGGCCACCCCCCGGCAGCGGCGCTACCTGGGCGAGCATCCGTTCTCGAACTACGACTAAGGGCTGCCTCTATCTGAGCGATTCCGGCAGTGGCTGCCGCGATTCACGCCCTGAACAGGAGGGTGGAGACGATGCCCGGCCTTGAACTGGTCGCCTATGAGACCGTGGACGAACTGGCCGAGGCCGTGCGCCGCGATGGCTTCGCCTACATGCCGGGCGTCTTGAGCGCCGCGGAAGTCGCAGAGCTGCGGCGCCGGATCGATCGCGTCGAGCCGAATCCACGCGCCAATGATCGGCGGGAACAAAGCCCAAGGCGCGGCATTGATCTGTCCAGCGGCGAGGCAACGACGTTCTACCAGCAGGTCGTCAACATGCTTTTCAACCGCTCCGCCTACTTCCTCCAGTTCCTGGACCGTGCGCCGGTTGCCGAAGTGGCGGACGCGGTGATGGGCGACGACTGCCATTGCATCAGCATGACGGGCTGGGTGACGGGGCCCGGCCGATTGGACCAGGACTTCCACTCGGACTACCAGCCGATCGAGCTACCCAGCGACCTGATGGCCGATCCGCGCGTGGAGATCCCGGTGTTCACGGCCACGGCTCACTACTACCTAGATGACCTGGACGACGCACTGGGGCCGACCAACTTCATTCCGGGCAGCCACCGCGCCGGCCGCAAACCCCGCGACGGCGAGACCAGCTGGCAAGGGGTGGAAGGGCAGAACATCCTCTGCAACGCCGGCGACGTGGTGCTGTTCCGGTCCGATGTATGGCATCGCGGCACGGCCAACACCAGTTCGCGAATCCGCTACCTGCTGCAGGTCCACTACGGCCGCCGGATGGTGGTGCAGAAATTTCCGCCGTACCTGGACTTCCGTTTCGACCCGGACATCCTGGCCCAGGCCACCCCGCGCCAGCGGCGCTACCTGGGCGAGCACCCCTTCTCCAACTACGACTAGCGGCCCGATCGCTCACTCGTCCGCGATCGGGGTCGCGGCGATATACCAGTAGCGGCAGCGCTGGCCGTCGTGTTCGAGGTCCATCAAGCCGATCAACTCCTGCAGCACGAAGCGTCCGCGCAGCGCCTTCGACACCTCGGCACCCGTCAGGCTGCGGTCGGGCCGCTCGATGCGGCGGAAGTCGGCCAGCGTCCCCATGACGGCGACCCCAGACGCGTCGAGGACGCGTTGCAGCTCCTCCATCAGGTCGCGAGTCGGCGCGTCGCTGGTTTGACCGAGCGCCTGCAAGAGACCAAAGCTGTAGGCGGCCTGCGCGGCGCTGTCCGCGAGCGGCAGACGGGTTGCGTCCGCTCGCACGTAGAGCACATCGGCGTGTGGCGGCGCGGCGGCCAGTGCCTCAGGGTCGGTGTCGATAGCCACAACTCGCACGCCGGGAAGGGCAGCCAGGGCCAGGGTTTCGCGGCCGGCGCCGCATCCAAGGTCAAGCGCAACCGTGGGACCGAGCGCCCACAGCACGGTGAGGGCGCGCTGCATGACTTCGGTCAATGGCGAATCAGCGTCGGGCAAGCCAGGCATTGCAGGCGTACCGTTTCCGTATCAGTACATCGCGGCGCATACGTTCCGCCGCGCTCAGGTCGCCGGGTACTAGGGCCACGCGCAGCGCCTCCGCGAACCCGGTGGCCAGGACCTCGATCAACTCGCCCACCGTCGGGACCGGAGACAGGAGGTCCCGCAGTCCGCGTAGCGACGCCGGGCGCGGAAGCCGCAACAAGTCGTAGATACGCGGATCGTGCGCGAAAGGGATGCTCCCATGTTGCAACAAGGCGCCGCCGAGCCGGGTTTGCGCGCTGCCCATGAGCTTAACGCCCTCCGCCGAGAGCTCGTGGGTGCTGGGCGAGGCGAAGCAGAGGAGGCCCTCGGCGCCGGACGCCACGGGTCGCCAGTCGCCCTGCCGCGCCTCCAGCCCCAGGGCGGCGAAGCCGCGCTCGAAACCAGCGCTCAAGCGCTCGTACGAGTTCAGCACGCCGCCGGCGGCCAGCGCGTGCGTTCGCGGCAGCATGACGGCGTAGGTGAGTTCGTCGTTGTGCAGGATGGCCTGTCCGCCGGTCGGGCGTCGGACCAGGTCAATCCCATATTGGGGGGCCAGATCGGAAGCCACCGCCGTCAGCGGCTGGCCGTAGCCCAAGCTGAGGGCCGCCGGTCGCCAGGTGTAAAAACGCAGGGTCGGCGGCGACGCGCCGTCACGCACCTCTTCGGCCACCGCCTGATCGGTCGCGAGATTGCGCGCCCCACCGTCGGCAGGCGAAACCAGCAGTCGCCAGGACTCCATGGAACCGCAGCTTATTAGAATGCCCGTCCAGTTCAGCCCCCGTAGCTCAGTGGATAGAGCGCCGGCCTCCGGAGCCGGGTGCGCGCGTTCGAATCGCGCCGGGGGTACCGATGATCTGTTCAGTCTCGCCTGAAATTCTTCCGAGCCCCGGTGAAAGGCCCACATGACGCTGAGGTCGTACCTGCGAGTGCGTCTTTGGGCTGCGGTCCTTGTGGCCGGGGTGCTCGTACTGCTAGGGCTCACGGCCGCACCGGTCTTTGGCACGGACGCTTCGCAGATCCAACGCGGTGCGGAGGTCTACGAGGCTCATTGCGCGGTCTGCCATGGCGGCAACCTTGAGGGCGGCGCCGGCCCGACCCTTTTGGAGCCGGGTCTCCACAATCGCTATCCGACCGCGGGTGACCTTTATGAGAACGTCAGGATCACGATGCCGCTTGCAGGTGACGGCCCGGGGAGCTTGACAGACGCCGAGTACCTAGCAGTGATCGCCTTTATTCTTGACGCGCGGGGCGTGGCCTATCCCGGCGCTCTGTCCTCAGCGACGGCGGCGGACGTCTCACTCGCGCCTGAAGCCAGGCCGGTTCCTGCAGTGCAGCCCGCAGTCACCGCTCCTGTCGAGACGCCGTCCGCCGTGCTTACCCCGGCAGCCAGTGGGAACACCCCGCCCCAGGCCCCCGTAATCATCGAGCCTGCGCCAGCCCTCCTTGCTCGTGAGCTCTCACCGTTTTTCATGGCGCTGCAGACCGCGCCGTTCGCTGATGCGGATTCGGATGACCGGCGCACGGCCACCGAGTTCGAAATACGCGAACTTCAGAGCGGGAGACGCGTCTGGTCGTCGATTGTGCCGTCCTGGCAGCCCGATCAAGCGGTGCTGGAGCGCGGAGTGTTCCAGGGACCGCTCGCGGGGCGATTGGGTCTGGAGCACAAGACGGTTTACGCCATCCGTGCCCGCCACCGAGATTCCAGCCTCGACCCGCTAAGCGAATGGTCTGCCTGGTCGGCGCCGCGCGTCGTCCTTACCGCACAGCAAGGCCTATTCAGTCCCAACCCAATGCGCTTGCGCGACGTCCGGCGCTATTCCTTCCGCTGGACGTCGGATGACGGTTCCCCAGTGGTCTTGCAGCCCGACAGTTCGCTCCTGATCACCGGATCCGTGAGCCCACTGCACGAGATCACGGGCGGGGTTATAGAGAACAGCGTGCGCGACTTCAGCAGGGCGCCCCGCTTCGAGAGCACATTCTTCAGGTTTGATGCCGGCCGGGAAGGTCTGGAAGTTCCGCCGTCGCGTATCTCGTTCCGGGACAGCGCTGGCGTTCTGCGCTCAGTGTGGCTTCCTTACATGAAACTCGATCCGGGACGCTTTCTGATCGGGGCGCCGTCGGCCGCGGGTGCGTTCTTCTTCGAGCCCGACAACACGCTGCTGGGCGATGCCGACACCGAGCCCATCATGATCTCACGGTTCCGCTCGCCTCAGGTTCCCTGGCGGGTCGCGCCAGGATTCCGCGTAGAACTGGTTGCCGACGCACTCACATTGCCGGTTCAGATCGCGCCGGTACCAGCGCCCGGTGACGCGCCAAACGCACCCGTGGCCTACATCACCGAACTTTACGGCTCGGTCCGTGCGCTTGGCGCCGACGGTTCGATTTGGCTGTATGCAACCGACGTTCTTGACGAGCGGCCTTCCGATCCGCCGCCACGCCTCAGCGGTCAGACCGGCACCTCCGGCGTTGCCGTGGACCCCACCTCGGGCGATGTATTCGTCTCCACTGCCTACCGCGGGGGCGATGGGCAACTGCACAACAAGATCGTGCGTTTGGAGAGCGACGACGGCGGCAGGACGGCCACGCGCGCGGTGGACATCTTGCGCATGGACGCCGAAGCCGCCGGTGTGTCGCACCAGATTCACGGACTGCTGTTTGGGAATGACGGCCAGCTCTACGCGGCGGTGGGGAACGGGCAGCACAAGCGGCGGGGACTCTCCGATGAGTACTTTGGCGGCAAGCTGCTGCGACTGAGCCGGGACGGCAGCGCCCCGCCCGACAATCCCAGATTCGACCCAACCCAGCCCGATGCACCGATTTCCTACCAATGGGCCAAGGGGCTGCGGAACGACTTCGCATTAGCCCAACGTCCGGGCGAGGACGCGATTTACACGGCCGAGAACGGCCCGGCAGTCGATCGCCTGCTGAGGCTGGAAGCCGGACGGAACTATGGCTTTGACGGGACCGACGCCAGCATCGTGCGGCAGGGCATCTGGTTCTTCGGTCCTCCAGCCATCTCCCCTGTGGGCATTGCCTTCGCCACCGGGGGCGACTTCCCAGCGGAACGCCAGGGCAACCTGTATATGGGGGCCTACGGATTCAACTTCGTGGAGGGGCCGGCCGACAACGGCAAGGAGATCTGGGAGATCGAGCTGGACGCGAGTGGCGAGGTGGCGCGTGCGCCCACCGTTTTCGTCAAGTACGTGGGCGATGGTTTCGCCACGATCACCGGGGTCGCATACCTGTCGGACGGGCTCTACTTCCTCGACTTCTACAATGACCACCCGCCGGAGGGCGACCCGACGGCTCCTGGCGCACGGTTGTGGCGCGTTGTGCCCGATTCAACGTAGTGCCGTGCCCTTCTCGCGGCGGAGTGAAGCAGATGCGTCGCATTGAAGAGCGATTCAGCCAGAGGTTCCAGGTTTGGGGCATTGAGCTCCCGCGCGAGGCCGTCGAAAACAGGCAGCGCGGCAAGATCGTCGAGGCCGGGTGGACGATCTGGTACCTGTTCGGGTCCGACGACAGCGGTGAGTACCTGGACTATTACTCCTCACACCGGATGACCAACGACAGCCACGTGCGCATATATGAGGACGGGCGGGTGGAATCGCTGGAGAGCCTCTGGGAGTTGCGCCCTACATCGAAGGATCCCGAGGAGAATGCGCGCCTGGAAAACGAGTTCTGGGAGCACAACGAGCGGGTGTCGCGGCTCCTGGAAGCGAAAGGCTTCGGTTTGCAGGGCGACGAGTTGCCGTCCGCGATCGTGCGGCGCGGATTCCTCGAATCGAGGGAATCGAACCGACGCCTCTCGGAGATCACCGGGAGCGACGAAGACTGACGTCCGGCTGAACGACCTAGTCGGTTGCTATCCCGCTTCGCGGCAAAGCATGGTGTCCAGCAGCAGCAGGATCACGCCGGCGCCGATCGCCAGGTCGGCCAGGTTCAGGTAGCCCACGAACGGGGTGATGTTGAGGTAGTCGAACACCGCGCCCAGACGGAACCGGTCGATCAGGTTGCCGAAGCCGCCGCCCAGCAGCAGCGCGAAGCCGCCGATGGTCGCCCAGCGCCGCGGCGGGCGACTGAACGCGTAGACCGCGAATCCCACGCCAATCACAACCGTCGCGACCATTACGAGCTCCGGGTAGTCGGACAGCAGGCCGAAGTTGACGCCGGGGT
The DNA here is from genome assembly GCA_022824865.1 of Chloroflexota bacterium. Lineage (GTDB taxonomy): Bacteria > Chloroflexota > UBA11872 > UBA11872 > UBA11872 > UBA11872. Next base: position 32,450 of record JAJDZD010000014.1, read on the forward strand.
TGTAGACACGCTGGAAGTCGAAGAGCGGCTCCACGGTTGCGCCCCAGGGCGGAAGGACGTTATCGACGATGAGCTTTACGGCCTGATCCAGCGCCATAACCACCGCGGCCAGGCCGAACGTGAGAACGCGCCGCATGGCTGGCGACATACCGTCGGACTGTGTCGGCAGTTCGGGGACCGGGGTTTCCATGTCTGTCACGCCAGCTCGGCCGCCAGCCGCGCCCGCACCTGTTCCCCAGCTACCCAGCGCTGGCACCAGAAGGCCAGCGCCCGCCAGCGGCCAAAGCGCGAGTAGTGGCGCGCCAGCCTCGCTGGGTCGGCCGCGGCCTCGCCAAAGGTTCGGACAGCAAAGGCCCGCGTGCTGCTGTCCAGCGTGAGGGTGTCGTACGAGCCCAGCAGCATGGCCAGGTATCCCGCGGTCACGGGACCGATGCCAGGCAGCGATTCCAATGCCGCCAAGCGGTCGGCCGAGGTGGCGTCAGGTTGGTCCGGAGCGGTCAGGTCAATCGTGCCGCCGGCCACGCCTTCGGCCAGCCTGAGCATGGATCGCGCCCGGTATCCGGCGCCGGCCTCTTGCAGCAGGAATTCGGATCCGGCCTCCAGGACTTCGGCTGGGGTCGGAAATGCCCTCGCGCGCCCGCCCTCTGGCGTCGGCCCCAGGGTGGTCAACGCCGCCACCATGCGCCTAGTCCGCTCCCAGGTTACGTTCGTCGTGCAGATGCCCTTCAGCACGTCTTCCCAGAGGTCCGGACTGCGCAGCAGCCGCCCCGCGCCAACCTCGGCCACCGGTCGCAGCGCGCGCGAGCGGCGGCAGCGCGCGTGGAAGTCCGTCAGGTCCTCGTCCAGGCGCAGCATGCGCCGGGCGCGGGCGGCCAGTTCGCGGGCATCCGCGGCGGACGGTGTGGGGCGCGCCTCCAGATCGACCGCGCGACGCCCATCCTCGAAGTCGGGTGCAGCCCGCAGGCGCACGGTGTAGACAGTCCCGCAAGGCAGCCGGTCTACACGTTCAAGCGTCTCCGACTCGGGCAGCCAACGGAAGGGGGCCAGCGCGTACCAGCCGTGCAGAAGCGCCGCCGTCCACAGGCTGAACGGGGGATCGACCGCCAGGCGCAGCGCCGGCGCGGCGCCAACGGCCACCGGCTAGCGCTCGATGATCTCGATCGTGGAGATGCGGACCTCTTCGAGCGGCTGTGATCGTTCACCGCTGGGTTTCGCGGTCACCGGCACGCTTTCCAGCGCTTCCAGCGCCGGTTCGCCGTCCGTCATCTGACCGAACAACGAGTAGTCGGGGCTCAAGCGCCCCTGGTCCGTCAAGTTGTCGAACACGATGAAGAATTGCGACCCGTTGGTGCCGGGACCCGCGTTCGCCATCGCCAGCGAGCCGCGGATGTAGGGACCGCTGGGCGTCTCGATGTCGTACTTGTACCCGGGGCCGCCGCCGCCGGTTCCGGTCGGGTCGCCGCTCTGTCCCATGAAGCCGGGGATGATGCGGTGGAAGATCACGCCGTCGAAGTAACCCTCGCGGGCCAGGAACACGAAGCTGTTGACCGCCAGCGGCGATTCGTCCGCCAGCAGGTCAAACGTCATGTCGCCCAGGTTGGTCTTGATCACGGCCGTGTAGCTCTTGCCGGCCTCGATGACCGTGCCCGGATGAGACGAATACTGTTTCACACCACCCTCCGCGGGTTCTGAAGTCTCGGCGGCGGGTTCGGCTTCACCGCACGCCGCCAGCGCGATGAGCAGCAGTCCAATAGCAAGCAACCGTCGCATCCCAATACCCTCGGGAGCTGTCGCCGGGCATTGTAGGCGGCGACTGTCTTTCCCGGCACCCGTTCATCGGCTACGGTGACGCGCCGTCGGCTGTATGAAACCAGACGCCGGCCCAGGGCCGTGCGCTCCGGAAACGACTCCGCTGACGCCTAGTCAACGGTACCAAAGGACCAGGCTGGCACATCGTCGCCAATCAGCTCGTCGGAGCTATCGAGACGGGCCGTTCACGGTCGAGGTAATCGGGATATCAAACTGATTGGGATGGTGGTCAAATTGGATATCCTCCAGAAGGCCAAGGTTAAACTCGAAGTAATAGTCCAGCATGGATCGGAAGTGGTTCACTGAACTAATAGACGGATAGAGTACAGCGTTCCCACCGTCCGGAAAATGAAATGCGGCAAAAATAGCGTGCCTATTTGCTTCGTCCCGCGAGTGATCGGACGCAATAACAATAATTGGCTTCTCACTGCGGCTTTCCAAGATACGATCAACCGTCCTTAGTATCAGTGAATTAATGTAAATCAACTGTCCTGTGTAAGCATCCGGCACCGTCGGATCGTGTGTGTCGCTAAACTCGTCCTGCTTGCGATGACTAATGAGCATATTCCCGTGGCGATCGAACGTTGCCGGAGCGTGAGGCTTAATGATATGAGCAAATACAAACGCCGGCCCGGATGTACGGGGCGGATCGGAGAGAAACTCGAACATTTTCAGCGTCCGTTCGGGCGCCCACCAATCGTACGGGCTGTCATCCCCGGGGCCAAATCGATGGCCAGTCAGAGGACGCAGTGCGGTGGTGTCAATGAGGGATCGAAGTAAGCTGCTGTCGCGAATCCCTTCATTCTGCGTGGCCCGCACAACTGGCGTATGTCTGACCTCATCTTCGGCGCTCGAGACCACGACGCCTGCGGGTGTGAACGTGACGAAGATATCTGCGGTCGGCGCGCGATTGCTAATGACAGACCCCGACTCAAGGTGAACGTAGGTATATCCATGTGTTTGGAGAGTCGCCGCGAGCACATTGTTCTGCACCAGCTCAAGTCCGTCGCTCTTGGACTTCTGGGCGGTAGGCGGAAGGTCGTGAAGATAAGCGAGATTTAGACTTGAGGCCAGGGACTGGATCGTGTTTCTATAGTTGCTGGTTGCTTCTTTCGCAACGTAGAATCCGCGCTGTTCAAGCTTGTTAAGGAAGTCGGAATTGTCAAACTCGCCAAGCGTGTCGTTGCGCCCGTACGAATCAAGTATGATGTAGAAAATGTCAGGACGATAGCTATTAGCGTCTGTAGGCGGCGGCGAAAACAGTTGAGGTGTGCGAACGGAAACATCCGAGGCCGTCCCCACTAGGGAAACTACCTGAAACAGGAATAACGCGCCGACGGTTACGTTGAGAAACGGCACCAAATGAGCTGGTCGCTCCCGGTTCCGAACAGCTAGCCAGACTGCGGCGACAGACAGGACGGCAGCAATGGGAAAAAGGACATCATCGTCAAGTCGCCCGTCCAGCGCACGGTCGACATGCCCGTAAGCGAAGATTACGACTGCCACCGCCGTCACAGCAGCGGCAGCGATATGCAAACTTCTGACGATCAACCAAAGCCCTGCTATGCAAACGGTGACGACGAGCAGGATGCCGCCCGCTGGCACCAGGGCCTGACGCAAGGTGAAATGTAGCGGATTGCCAGCGAGAAAATGCAGGACTGGAATCAGCGCGACCGGCCAGGGGTACCAGGGCACCGTCAGCACGCGAAGGCGATCCGTGGACGGGCGATCCGAGGAGGTTTCGTGATTTGGGCCAGCGAAGCGCCGTTTCCATAGCGCGGCGAGACTCGCCAGTCGCCTTCCCGCCGCAGTGGCGGACTGCAGGCCGAGCCGCATCGCCAGACGGGGGTGCGTCAACCCCGTGAGTCCGGTCAGGACGAGCGCCAGTGCCAGTCTGATGCGGGCGTTGAGATCGCCGTTAATCGCCGCTCGAAAGCCGCTGTTCGTGACGTAATGCGCAAAGGCCAGCGGCCCTTCGCCGGCGTCCGGCACGCCATTCAGCGCCAGGTTCGCGTAAGTGGATTGAGCTTGAGTTAGCCCGTAAACGACATGACGCCCTTCCCACGGCGCCACTTCAAGCTGTAATTGCAACCGCTGACCGTTCGGCACGTCATAACTAGGAAATGTCAGCGTTCGCGCTACTGGTGTGTAGGACGGGTTCGTGAGAAATCTCGTTTGCCTCAACACTTCTTTCGTGGACGCATCGACTAGGGAGGCCAGCAGAGTGAGCTCGTTCCCGTTGAGATCCGACGAAACCCAAATCTGAAATCGGCCAATAGTTCCGCTTAGTGGCCCAAGATCCTGCTGCACCGCCCAGCCAGGCCAGGCAACCAGCACGTCGCCCGCCGGCTCACCACTTGAAGTCGTGTGGTAGGTGATCTGGGGTACGAGGCTCGCCCACAGCCAGACCGCCGCTGCTGCGAACGCCAACCAGAGCGACCTCCTCAACGGGCTCGATTCCCGAGCGCTGAAGGATTACGCCGCGTCATTGCGTCGTCGCAGCTGCGGCCTTGTCCGCTGTCCAGTACACACGACGACTGTGGCGTCATACTCGGCCACGCTTGCATCGGGTTGGGGGACGTCAGTGCTGCCGAGCCAGGGCCGTCGGCTGGTCGGCGAACCGTACCCGTTGCGACCGGCGGCTAGCCAAGCCGACCTCGCCTAGTCGTCCGCGCCGGACCAGCGCTCGAGCTGGCTGAGGCCTCGTTGGTAGGTGAGGTACTCGTCCTTGCTCATGCGCGGTTGGAAGTTGTCCAGCACGCGCCGCGCTTCGCGGGCGCCGTTGCCCAGCAGGTCGGCGGCCATCCAGGCGAGGGCCTTGGCGGGTTCCAGGTAGGCCATCTGCGGATCGTCGATCAACCAGTCCACCGCGTGGTTGCTGCCCACGGCGCCGGCCATCGACGGGTGTAGCGCCGGCATGATGTGCGAGACGTCGCCCATGTCGGTCGAACCGGTGCGGTGCCCCTGCCGCCGGGCCTGCGGCTCGCCGTGCACGACGCGCTGATTGGCCAGGAACAGCTCGGCCAGGTCCTGGTCGTTGACCAGCGGCAGGTAGCCGGGCAGCGTGATGATTTCCACCTCGGCCCCCAGCGCCAAGGCGCCAGCCTTGAGCGCGCGGTCGACCTTGGAGGCCGCCGCGTCGATGGCGTCGGTGGTCTTGCCGCGCACGTAGGTTTCCAGGGTTACGTCGGACGGGATTACGTTCACCAGGTCGCCGCCGCGAGTGATGATGGGATGCACGCGGATGGCGTCGTCGTCGCGGAAGGTCTCGCGTACGGCATTGATGGCCGCCAGGCCGATGTGGGCGGCGTAGAGCGCGTTGACGCCCAGGTGGGGCGCGCCGCCGGCGTGGGCGGCCTTGCCGACGTAGCGAATCTGCTTGACCACGCAGCCGTTGTTGGAGGCGGTGACGGACGCCATGCCGTTCTCGTCGGGCCGCGAGTGGGTGTGGATCATCATGGCCAGGTCCACGTCGTCGAACTCGCCGCGCGCAATCAACTCCGGCTTGCCGCCCAGGAACTCCAGTTCCCCCTCCTGCACCAGGCCGTGGCGGTACTCGACCTCCACGTACTCCTCGGCCGGCACGGCAAACAGCACGATTGAGCCGCAGAGGTCCCGCAGGATGGTGGGATCGCTCAGCGCGGCCGCCGCGCCCATCAGCCCGGCGATCTGCGCGTTGTGCCCGCAGGCGTGGGCGGCGTGCGTTTCCGAGTTCTCCATCGGGTGACCGGCCACCACCAGCGCGTCCAGTTCGCCGATCAGCGCCAGCGTGGGTCCAGGCCGCCCGGTGTCGATCTTCGCCTTGACCCCGGTTCGCGCCAGGCCCGACCGGTAATCCAACTCCAACTCGTCGAATTTGCGCTGCACCAGCGCCGCGGTCTCGAACTCCTTAAAGCCCAGTTCCGGGTTGCGCATGATCGTTTCGCCGACGTCGACGATGTCATCGCGGTGCGACTCCACCACGGCGGCGATGCGCTCTTTCAGATCGGCGCTGGCGGACATACCCGTAGCCCTTCGGATTCTGGTGTGGGCAGTCTGCCACGGGCGTGGAGAAACCGGGCCGCTAGGGCATCGTTCTGCATGGCGCCCTTCTTTTGTTCGGTTTTCGTACGGTATCCTGACGTCCCGTACTCCCCAGGGTGTTCCGCTGGCTCTTCCCGACACCGAGCGTCCCGCCGCGTTGCGGACGGTCGTGAATGAAATCGAACAGCGCTGGGGGTTGCATGCCGCAGGGCGGCTGTTTGGCGTCAGCCCGTCGGAGGCCGGGTTTTCGACCGGCATCGGGGTGCTGGACCAGGCCACCGGGTTCGGCGGGATTCCCAGGGGGCGCCTGAGCGAACTGACCGGACCAGCGGGCAGCGGGGCGCTGACGCTGGGATGGCGGGTGCTGGGCGACGCGCTGGAAGGCGGTGGGTTGGCGGCCTACGTGGATCTGCCCAGGACGTTCGCGCCCACCGCGGGGGTGGCGCTGGGGCTGGATCTGTCGCGTCTGGTAGTGGTGCGGCCGCCGGATGCCGAGGCCGCGCTCCAAGCGGCCGCGACGTTGCTGCGCAGCAACGCCTTCGAGGCCGTGCTGTTGGATCTGGAAACCGCCAGATCACGCGCCAACCGGTGGTCGCAACTGGCCGATTTGGCGGGGCGCGGAGCGGCGAGCTTGGTGGTGGTCACAACGACCGGCAACCGGAGGGTTGCCGGATTGCCCTATCTGGCCTCGCTGCGTTTGGGCGTGACCTGCCGGGGCTGGCGCTGGCAGCACAGCCGCCTGACCCAAGTGCCGACGGGGCTGACGCTGGAGGTTCGGGTGCTGAAGTCGCGCAGCAATACAGGCGCGCAGCACCTCGTGATCGATTGTCCGTTTGTGAGGAGGCCCAGTGGACCGCAAGACGCTCTGCCTATGGATTCCGCGCTTTCGAACCACGGTGGAAGCGCAGGCGCAGCCGTCGTGGTCGGCGCTGCCGCTGGCGATCTACGCGCGGCAAGCTAACCAGCGGCGGCTGATCGAGGTTTCCGAGGCCGCCCACGCCGCAGGCTTGCACCCGGGGATGGCCGTGAAGGAAGCGGCGCAGCGCTGCCCGCAGGGCGTCTACGTGCCCGACGATCGGCCGCACTATGCCCAAGCGTTCGAGGCGGTCCTGGACGTGCTGGACCAGTTTTCGCCCGTGGTGGAGGACGCCGGGGTGGGGCTGGCGTTTGCCGACGCGTCCGGCCTGGGGCCGCTGTACGGCCCCGACGCGGCGCTGGTCGCGCGGGTGCGCCGCGACGTGGAGGCGGCGACCGGACAGGTCGCCCAGGTTGGACTGGCAACGGGTCGCTTGGCGGCGGAGGTTGCGGCGCGTACGGCGGGAGATGCGGCCGTAGCCGTGGTTTCGGGTGACGACCGGACATACCTGGCTAGCCAACCGGTCGACCGGCTGCCGCTGGACGAGCGGACGCTCCAGCATCTGAGCATGCTGGGCATCGTCACGCTCGGCGCGTTTGCCGATCTGCCGGTCAACGCCGTGCGGACGCGTTACGGGATCGAGGGTGCGCGGGCGCAGCGACTGGCTCGTGGTGAGGATCCGCATCCCCCGCGGGGGCGGCCACGACCGATCGTCCTCAATGAAGCGATCGACTTCGAGTGGGAAGAGCACAACGTCGACCGGCTGATCTTCGCGCTGCAGGCCCTGGCGCAGCGGCTGGCTACACGGCTGGCTAACCGAGGCCTGATGGCACAGCAGGTTGGCAGCCGGATCGAGCGGGCCGACGGGACGGTGCAGCAGTTCACGCTGGTCCTGCCCGAGCCGTCTGGCAGCGCCACCCGCTTGCGAGATGCGGCTCGTTGGCGCTTGGAATCGTGGGCCGACACCCAGGCCGACGATGCCGTGCAGGAGATTCCGCTGCACCGACCCGGCGTCGTCCGCATCTGCCTGAACGTGGAGCTCCTGGTTCCGGGGGCCGGCACACAGCGGTCGCTGCTGAACAACCGGTCGGAACGCGCGGTGCGCGCCAACCACGCGATCGGTCGCCTGCGGGCGCAGTTGGGGGACGACGCGGTGTTCCGGATGGAGTTGTGTCCCGAGGCCTGGACGCTGGAGACGGCCGCCAGCCGAGTTGACGCCTACGTTGCGGCGGGCGCTCAGCGGGATACACCCTCGCTCTCTCCGGCGTGGCTGGCTGGTCTGGCGGGGGCTCGGGGGCTTACCCGGCTGTTCACGCCGCCGCGTCCGGTGCGCATCAGCAGGATCGACGGGGCCAGCCGGGTGACGCTGGAGGGGACGACCAGGAAGGTCGTCGCTCGCTACGGGCCGCAGCGCGTGCAGACCGGGTGGTGGGCGGAACCGGTGGACCGCGACTACCTGCACGTGCGGCTGGACGACGGGCGGGGACTGGTGCTGTACCGCGAGCGCGTCGAGTCGCGCTGGTTTGCCCAGGGGGCGCTGGATTGACCGGTCCCGCCTACGCGGAACTGCACGCGCACAGCAACTTCTCCTTTTTGGATGGGGCGTCGCATCCCGAGGAGATGGCGGCGCGGGCGGCCGAGCTTGGGTTGCGGGCGCTGGCGATCACCGACCACGACGGGGTTTACGGCGCGGTGCGGTTCTCGTACACGGCGCGTGAGCTTGGGGTGCAGCCCATCGTGGGGATGGAGGCCAGCATGGCCGGGGGGCGTCACCTGACGTTGCTGGCGCGCGACCGGGAGGGCTACGCCAACATCTGCCGGCTGGCGACGGCAGCGCACCACGACCAGCCGAAGGGGACGGCGGAGCTGGACCCGGACACCCTGGCGCGGCACACGCGAGGGCTGGTGGGGCTTTCGGGCTGCCCGCAGGGGGCGGTCGCGTCCGCGACGCTGGCTGGAGACAGCAGCCAGGCCGTTGAGCTGGCGGGGACGTATGCCGAGATGTTCGAGGCGGGGTGCTTTTTCCTGGAACTGCAGGATCACCGGCTGGAGGCGGAGTACCTGATCAGCGCCGGCTTGCTGGAGGTCGCGCGGCACACGGGGCTACCGCTGGTGGCGACCAATAACGTCCACTACCACGACCGGGCGCGGGCGCGATTGCAGGACGTGCTGGTGTGTATCAAGCACACCGTCACGCTGGAAACGGCGGGGCGTCGGCTGCGGCCCAATCACGAGTTCGCGCTGAAGCCGGCCGCTGAGATGGCACGGCTGTTCACCAGCATTCCGGAGGCGATCAGCAACACCCTGCGGATTGCGGAGATGTGCGCGTTCGACCTGAGCAGGAAGCTGGAATACGGCTTGCCGGCGTATCCCACGCCGGAGGGCGAAACGGAATACCGCTACATGGAGCGGTTGGTCTGGGAGGGGGTGCGGCGGCGGTATCCGGACCCGAATGCGACGGTTCGGCAGCGGGTGGAGCAGGAACTGGGGTACGTCAAGGCCCAGGGGCTGGCGGGGTACTTCCTGACCGTCCGCGACCTGGTGGCCTTCTGTCACCGCAACGACATCCTGGTCAACACGCGCGGCTCGGCGCCGGGCTCGATCCTCTGTTACGTGCTGGAGATCTCGATGGTGGATCCCATGGCGGCCGGGCTGATGTTCGAGCGGTTCATGTCGCCGGACCGGGACGAGCCGCCGGACATCGACCTGGACATCGAGCACCAGGAGCGCGAACGGGTGATCCAGTACGTCTACCAGCGCTACGACCGCCGACGGGCGGCGATGGTGGCGAACGTGATCTGCTTTCGCGGACGCTCGGCGATCCGCGACGTGGGCAAGGCGCTGGGGCTGCCGCCGGCCCAGGTGGACCGGCTGGCGCAGCGGTTGCAGTGGCATCCGAGCGTGGAGATGCCAGACCCGGATCAGGCCGGCGGCGACGTGCCGCGCGAGATCTCGGGTCGTGTGGGTCGCGACCTGCTCGAACTCAGCCGGCAGATCGTGGACTTTCCCCGGCACCTGGGCATCCACACCGGGGGCATGATCATCTCCTCGCGCCCGCTGGACGCCTCGGTGCCGATCGAGCCGGCGACGATGGAAGGGCGCAGCGTGGCGCAGTGGGACAAGGACGACTGCGCGGACGCCGGGCTGCTGAAGATTGACCTGCTGGGGTTGGGGATGCTGACGCTGGTGCAGCGAGCCTTCCGGCTGATCGAGCAACGGCATGGCCGGCGGCTGGCGCTGGGGGATTTCAGATTCGACGACCCCAAGGTCTACGACGCGGTCTGCGCGGCCGACACCATTGGCCTGTTCCAGGTGGAAAGCCGCGCCCAGATGCACGTGCTGCCGCAGACGCGGCCGCGGTGCTTCTACGACCTAGTGGTGCAGGTGGCGATCATCCGGCCGGGCCCGATGACCACCAAGATGCACCGGCGCTGGATTCTGCGCCGCCTCGGGCAGGAGGCGACCGACCCGGTGTGGCCCGGTCTGGCCTCGGTGCTGCAGCGCACGCTGGGGTTGCCGATCTTCCAGGAGCAGTGCCTGCAGATCGCCATGGTGGCGGCCGGGTTTTCGGCAACCAAGGCTGACGCGCTGCGGCGGGCGATGAGCCGCAAGCGCTCCCTGGCGCACATCCAAGCGCTGCAGGATGACCTGATGCAGGGGATGGCCCGCAACGGCATCCCGGCGGGGACGGCGGAGCAGATCTATGCGCAGATCGAAGGCTACGCGGGCTACGGGTTTCCCGAGGCGCACTCCTGCGCGTTCGCGTTGCTGGTCTACGTCTCGGCGTGGCTGAAGGTGTACTACCACGCCGAGTTCACCTGCGCGATTCTCAACAGCCAGCCGATGGGCTTCTACAGCCCGCACACGCTGGTCGGCGACGCCCAGCGGCACGGGGTGACGGTTCGCCCCGTGGATATCCAGCGCAGCCGCTTCGAGTGCACGGTTGAGCCGGACGGCGCGGTGCGGATGGGCTATCGGTACGTGGAAAGTCTGGGAGACGACCACCGTGAGCGGTTGGACGGCGAGATTGCCCGTGGGCCGTATCGCTCGCTGGAAGCCTTTTGCCGCCGTACCCGGTTACCCCGCAAGGCCCTGGAAGCGCTGGCCATGGCCGGCGCTTTTCGAGGTCTTGGGCTGAAGCGGCGCGCGGCGCTCTGGCAAGTGCAGGCCTACGCTTCCGCGGCTCATGGTGGGGAACTGCCGGGACTGGCGGCGGAACTGGAGGAGCCGGTCACGCTGCCCCCGGCCGACGCGCTGGTGCAGGCCCGGATGGACTTTGCCGCCACCGGCCTCTCGACCCGCTGGCGCGGGCTGGAGTTTCTGCGGTCCAAGCTGGCCAAAATCGGCGTGCTGCGAGCCGCGGACCTGCCGGCCCTGGCCGCCAGCCGGCCGCGTCCTCGGATCCGTCGGGTCTCGATCCCGGCGGCCGTTCGCCGGCCACGTGAACGCTCCGCCGTTGGGAAGCAGCGAACCGGTGGAGGTCGCCAGCCCCAGCAGATCGCCACAGGACGCTATGGCGAGCGCGCCCGTCGCGCCGGGAATAGCTACGACGGCCGAGGCAGCGGCCAGCAGTTCCAGGGCCTGGGCGACAGCGGCGTGCCGGATTCCCTACGCGAGCGGGCCCGCACGGGAATCATGGTGACGGTGGCGGGGATCGTGATCAACCGGCAACACCCGCCAACCGCGCACGAATACACCTTCCTGACCCTGGAAGATGAAACCGGGCTGGTGAACGTGATCGTCCGTCCGGACGTCTTCACCCGCTATCAGCGCGCGGTTCTGGATTCTCCGGTGATGATGGTCAGTGGCGAACTCCAGGACGAGCACGGGTCGGTGCAGGTGATGGCCGAGACCTGTACGCCGATCTCGTCCAGCTCCTTGGGCACGCCACGATCGCGTGACTGGCAGTAGCTCAGATGCGAAAACGTCAGGCGTCGATCGTAACGGCCTCGGCCAGTTCCCACAGGCGGGCCAGGGCGTTGGCCAAGTGCATTTGGCGTGGGGTGCGGCAGCGGACGGCCAGCAGGTCGGGGCTGGCCACGACCACGGCCAGGCACCTGGCGCGGCTGGTGGCGACGTTCAGGCGGTTGAGGCTGTACAGGAACTCCATCCCGCGCGGGGCGTCGTCGGCTGAACTGGTGGCCATGGAGTAGATCGATATCGGCGCTTCCTGGCCCTGGAACTTGTCCACCGTGCCGATGCGCAGCCCCTTGAGTTCCGGCCTGGACCCGAGCTCGCGGATCTGCCGGTTATAGGGCGTGATGATGAGCACATCCTGGTCGGTCAGGGAATGCCCCGCGCCCTCCGCGTCCGTCCACGACGGCTGCGAGCGGAGTAGCCGATCGACCTGCTCCGCGATAGCTTCGGCTTCTTCTTCCGAGTCGCTGATCCGGCGTTGATGCGGCACGGACACGAAGCGTAGGCCGGTTCCTTCGAAGGGAGGCGACCCGGCCAGGTCCAGGTTCTCGCGTCCCGGATGCGAACGCAGGCTGTCCTCGTAGAAGATTTCGGACGTGAACTTGCAGATGCTCGGGTGTAGACGCCAGGTGCCGTCCAGGAACAGTCCAAACTCCTTGGGCATGACCTGGGCACCGTCCAGCACGTGCGCCAGTACCGACCGGTCCGCGCCGGGCGGATGCACGCCTTGCAGCGGCTGGTCGAGTTGTTGCGGGTCGCCCAGCAGCAGCAGGCTGGTGGCGCAGGGCGCGGCAGCCAGGGCGTCGGCCAGCGACATCTGGCCGGCCTCATCGATGCAGAGGACGTCGACCGAGCTTCCCATCTTTTCGCTCGCCCAAAGCCAGCCGGTGCCGCCCACGACATCCAGAAATCCGGCGGTCAGGCTGTCGCACGCGTCGTCGGTGCTCTCCAGGTGCTGGAAGCTCTTAGAGGCGGGCTCGTCGTTGGTGCGCTGGCCGATCCTGACGTCAGCACCCCTTGACTCGGCCACCCGTGCGGTCTTCTCGAGTAGCTCGCCGATGACTTTGTGGCTGTTGGCCGTGACGCCGACGCGCTTCCCGGCTTCCACCAGGTCCACGATCATCTCCGCGCCCACCGTGCTCTTGCCGGAGCCGGGCGGACCCTGGACGGCCAGGTAGCTCTCGTCCAGCGTCTGGACCAGGCGCCGGGCCGCAGCCTGCGCATCCTTGCCCTCACCCGCCAGCGGCGCGCCTTCGGCCTGGCCAACGCGCGGCGGCCGGCGCATCAACAGGTCGCGCGCCGCCTGGTGCGGCCCGTCGGCGTCAATACCGTTGTCGACGACCAACCGGGTCACGTGCTTAAGGCTGCCGGGCTTCGGCCGCGGGTTGACGTAGTTGAACTGGATGAGCGAGGTGGGCTGTGGCGGAGGTCGCGACGAACCGAGACGCAGCTCAACTTCGCAGGTTTCGTCGTCAAGACGCACAATCCGTCCGGCGTCCTTGCCGTCCTGCGTGCGCACCGAGTCGCCGACTGAGAGCTTGTGGTCCTGTTCCGCAAATTGGAACCGATAGAACGTGGACCGTGCGCGCGGGTTTGGGTCGGGCCGCGCGTCAAGGAAGGTGAGCCGCCCGAGCACATCCGTTTCCTCCGCGCGTTCGTCCTCGGTCAGCTCGTCCTTCAAGTGGAAGTAGCGCCACCACACGGCCTTGTGCTCGCGACGGTGCCAGTCGACGAGTTGGGCCAGCAGCCAGCGTCCGCGCTGGGCCGGATCCTCCAGCGATGATCCGTCCGTCAGGTCCTTCGGCAGGTCCTCGGTCAGCCGGTCCACGAGTTCCTTTATTTCAAGCTGCTCTTCCGAGTCCACCGTTTCCTCGGGTTCCACAACCGTTGGGCGCGGCGGCGCTTCGGCGCCAACCTCGCTCACCAGGGCCGCCCTTTGCTTTTCGAGCCACTCGCGCAGGTAGTAGGTCGAAACGCAGTCGTCGCGGTTGTAGGCCTTGATCTGCTCCAGCAGGGCGTCCCGGTCGGTGTCCGGATCAGGCTCCAGCCAGTGTTCGAACTCCACGATGCTCTCGCCGGCGTCGCGCAGGTCGATTTCCCGTTTGAAGTTGTACAGGGGCTCCAGCCGCTTGATGGAGTAGCTCTCCACCGAGGCCCGGATGCCCTGCCGCACCACCCGGTACAGATCCACGAACACCTGCCCGCGCAGCAGCTGGTCCACCTCGCTTTCGCGCGTGGCGTAACGCCCGGCCAGGCGCTTCATGGCGCCGGTTTCGTAGGGCGCGTAGTGGTAGACGTGCATGCCTGGATAGGTGGTCCAGCGGTCCATGATGAGGTCGATGCAGTCCTCGAACGCCTGGCGCTCGGCTGCGGTCGACACATTCCCGTCCTCGATCGACCAGAAGGCGTGGAACAGCGGTTCGCCTGCCGCGTCGGTCTGTCCCGGCTCGATGGCCCCGAAGAGGTAGTCGATTCCGTCGACCTCGTCCGAGCCATAGAACGGGTCGCCCTCCAGGTCCAGGAACAGGTCCCCCGGCGAAGGCTCCGGCAGGGCCCAGAGACCTCGGTCCGGCACCAGCGCCGTGTCGCGGTCGCGCTCGGGCGGGATGCGCTCCGAAATCACCCGTCCTTCGCCACGCACCTGGATGGCCGCCTGCTTCTGCACCCGCTCCAACGCTTCAGGGCTGACGCCCTCCACCCGCTCCGGCAGCGGTGGCGACGGCTTGGCCAGGCCGCGGCGCGTGGTGATGTCGATGTCGTGCAGCGCGCGGCGCTGGCGCGTGGACAGGCCGGCCACCAGCGCCAGGTCGTCCTCCCGACGCCATTGGGCGCGGCACTCCAGCGTCCAGCTACAGAAGTCGCAGTGCCCGACCGGCTCCGGCTTCGTGGGGACCGGATAGACCTCGTCCGGGCTGTCCAGCAACGCCTCAAATTCCCTCGCCACCAGCCGGTAGTAGGCGGCGTAGTCGGCCACCCGCAGGCTGACGGTCTCGCGCTGGACGCCGCCCAGCACCAGGTGCATCCGATCGGGGAGACGTCCTTGCATGGCGCCGAGCAGATCCGAATACATGCAGATCTGCAGCACGGCGGGGGCCGAGGGCTGGCGGGCCAGCTTGGTGTCCACGACTTCGTAGCTCCAGGGACCCAGGTCGCTGGGGGTCTCGACTCGCTGGAGGAAGTCCGCGTACCCGAGCCGTCGCTCATCCAGCAGAACGGCCTGGTAGATCACCTCCGCGCCTCGACGCATGGCCTGAAGCGTGGCCGCGTGTTCCGACCTGATCTGGCGGGCCGGAGACACGGTGTCGGGCGGCCGGATTTCGGCAATCTCCCGACCCTCGGCGCGCAGTTCTTCCAGGTAGCGTGCCTCGTACTCCTGGCCGCGCCGGGCCATGCGGTCCAGCACGGGATCGTCGCGGACCGGTCGCCTCACCTCGGGTACCAGCGTCGCCGCGCGCTCGAGATTCGCCAGGTGCCGACATTCCAGGAAGCCCACCAGGTCCGTCGCCGAGTAGGCGAGGCGCTGGTCGATCAGCTGCATCGCAGAGTCATCCGCCCGTCCGCCACGGCCGGCGACGCTCGCCCGGCCCCAGGCTTATGCAATCGGCGCAAACGCGCCGCGGGCATGCTACGTGAGTCGCACCTCGATAGGCCGCCGCCCTCGGCCGTCTAGTCCCCTAGCGCTGCCTCGCCAATGGCCCGCTCCATGTCGTTGAGCGACACCGGCGGCCCGTCGTACGCCAGCACGCCGTACAGCCGCTGGATGGGCCTCACGGCGCGGATTCGAACTTCGTCGTCCAAGATGACATAGCGCAGCCGGTCCCCTGGCTGGACTTCCAGCGCCTCGCGGACCGCCTTCGGCAGCGTTGTCCGCCCGTCCGATGCCAGCTTCGATTCAATCACCTGGACTCCTCGGTCTTTGGTGCGTATGTCCTGACAGCAATACATAGCACTGAAGAGGCGCAATTCATAGCCGCGCGTGAGTTGGCCGCCTACTCGAACGCTCTGACAGCTACGCTCGCCACATGCCATTTTTCCTTCGATTGCATTGAACCAGCCCACAGCCCTGAACTGGCGCCGGCTCCGGCTGCCGGGCGGGTCCGTTGCGATTCCTGCCCGCGCCGACCAGCCGGGCGGCGAGCTTGACCAGGAACTGCGGTTGCTGATGCGCTCGCTGGGCCAGCGACCGGAGGCGCCCTTGCTGGAAGTCGCCGCCTGGGACGCCGGCCTGGCCATCGCCGCGGCCGCCGCCGGTTGGTCGGACGACGGCATGCTGGTTCCGCTGAACGCAGGCGCTTCCGAGAGTTGCCAGGCCGGGGCTGGCGCCTGGACGGTTCTGCCGCTGGACGACCTGCTGCCGGCGGAGGCCAACTTCGCGGTTGTTCGGGCTCCATATTGGCTTGGTCGCGCCGGTGCGGAGTGGGTGGTTCGCGCGGCGGCAAGGGCACTGCCGATGGGCGGGCTGCTGGCGCTGCTGGGTGACCGGGCGCGCGGCATTGAGTCCCTCCGCCGACGCCTGACGCCGATCGTCGGCCCGATCGTCGACCGCGCCGTCGGCGAGCATCGCCGTCTGTACCTGTTCGAGCGCCAGGTCGACGATCCCCCGCCCCAGCAGTTCGCGTGGACCTCCACTCTGCGGATCGCCGGTCGTGAAGTCACGCTCTGCCAGCATCCCGCCCTCTTTTCACCTGCCCGGGTCGATCCCGTCACCAAGCTGCTAGCTGAGAACCTGCCCGAACGGGACGGCCGCTGGCTCGACCTGGGCTGCGGCTCGGGCGCGCTCACCGCGGCGGCGGCGCGCCAGGACCGAACGCTGACCGCCGTCGACTGGAGCTACGCCGCCGTGGAAACGACCGGCCGTACGCTGAAGGCCAACGGCCTCGAGGCGGACGTACGGCTGACGGACGGCGCGCCGACCGGCGAGCAGCCCTTCGACGTGATCGTGTGCTACCCGCCATTCCACGTCGGGCCGCGCGTGGACCACGGCCCCGCCGCGCGACTCATCCGGGACGCCGGAGCCTGCATGGCGCCCGACGGCGAACTGCGCGCGGTCCTTACGAGCGCCCAGAGCCCGCGCGATCTCCTTCAGCCCAACTTCCGCGAAATTACGCCAGTTGCCGGCGCTCACGGCGCGCAGGTCTTCGGTTGCCGTCAGCCGGCTACCAATCGGGGTCGCCGTCGCTGATCGGGGTCAGGACCGGAAGTCGAAGACGACCTTGGCGCCCGCGCCGGACTTGGCGGTCATCACGGCTTCGACGGCGTCGTCGAGGTCGAAGGTGTGCGTGATGATCGGCTCGACATTGAGTTCGGGAATCAAGTCCAGGGCCCGCTCGAATGTGTGCACGCGAGTGTTGCTGCCCACGATCTTGCGTTCGCGCGCGAAGAAGTCGTAGAGCCGCAGTCTGAACATTTCCGACGGGTTGCCCACGCTGATCACCAGCACGGTGCCGGAGTCGCGCACCGTGTCCAGGCACGCCTGGAAGGCCGGTCCGGCCCCCGCCGCCTCGATGGCGATGTCCGCGCCAAAGCCATCGGTCAGGCTGCGGGCGGCCTCTACCGTGTCGTCCACCGTCGGGTCCAGCACCAGGTCCGCGCCCAGCGTGGCCGCCAGCCTGCGGCGAGTCTCGCCCGGTTCGCTCACGATCGTCTGCCCGGCGCCCTGGTGCTTGGCGACCTGCAGCGCCAGCAGCCCGATCGGGCCCGCGCCCGCGATGAACACCGTGTCGCCGGGAGTTACCGTCACACGATCGAAGCCGCGCACCACGCAAGCCAGCGGCTCGGCCAGGCTGGCCGTACGCATGTCCGCGCCGGTCGGCAGCGGGGTGAGGTGGTGGCGGTTGGCGATCACCACGTCGGACCACGCGCCCCAGGCCATCGGCATGCGATTGGAGCAGAAGTTCAACATGCCCCGGTCGCACTCGGGGCAGTCCTCGCAGGAGTTGTTGGGCTCCACCGCGACGCCGTCGCCCGGTTTGAGGTCGTCAACGCCGGGTCCGACCGCTTGCACCGTGGCGGTGAACTCGTGCCCGGGGATCCACGGATCGGATCGCTCGGGAAACCACGAATCGAACTGCCAGCCGTCCCAGTAGTGCAGGTCGGTCCCGCAGATGCCGGATACCGCGACCTGCAGCACGACCTCGCCGGCTTCGGGCTCGCGAACTTCGCGGGACTCCAGCCGCAGGTCGCCCGGCCCGTAGAGAACAGCTGCTCTCGTCTGCCTGGACTGCATAGGCCACCGGTTCTCTAGACGGTCCCTTGGCACGCTATCCGAGCAGGCGACCGGGCGCAACACGCGCAACGCGCCGAGTAGAGCGTAAGGCCTTACGACTCCGAGTCATTCGCGGCGCGCATGCGTAAACCGCGGCGTTCGCCGTGAAAGAGCAGCTTGTCCACCAGGATCTTTGGCCCCTTCACCACCAGCGTGGCGTCGGGCCAAAGCGCCCCCATCTCCCCTGCAAACTCGTTCATGAATCCGGTGCCGGCCAGTGCAACCGACGAGAGGTCGAGCACAACCACGCCCGCCTCGGGCTGGTAGTCGCGTCGGATCAGCGTCCCAATCTCCCGCGCCCGCTCCCGAGTCGCAAATGTGCGCCCGTGCCTGCCGAGTTCAACGGACACTTTGGTCACTGGCCTCTGCTCCTGGAGGCGGCGCATTCAGGGGTGTCTGATCCCCGGTGCGATGTAAAGAGTAGCGACACCGGAGTACCATGACCCCACGAGCGTGCGCCGGCCGCCCCGGCGCCAGGGTTGATGGGATCAGGCGCATGGCCAACGACCAGGCAAAGGCGATCGACTCCGCGATTCAACAGATCGAGCGCAAGTTCGGCACCGGTTCGGTCATGCGCATGGGCGCCATGCAGGCCGACCAGGTGCCGGCCGTGTCCACCGGTTCGCTGTCCCTGGACGTGGCCCTGGGCGTGGGCGGATTGCCCCGGGGTCGCGTGGTCGAGATCTTCGGCCCGGAAGCGTCCGGCAAGACCACCCTCGCGCTCCACGTCGTGGCCGAGGTACAGAAGGCCGGCGGCGCCGCGGTCTACGTGGACGTGGAACACGCCATGGATCCCACCTACGCCGAAGCCCTGGGCGTGGACGTGGGCGAGCTAATCGTCTCTCAGCCCAACGCGGGCGAAGAGGCCCTGGAAATCACCGACGTGTTCGTCCGCAGCAACGCCGTGGACCTGGTCGTGGTCGACTCCGTGGCCGCCCTGGTCCCGCGCGCGGAGATTGACGGCGATATGGGCGACACCCAGGTGGGCCTGCAGGCCCGGCTGATGTCCCAGGCCATGCGCAAGCTCACCGCCAACATAAGCCGGTCGCGCACCATCGTCATCTTCATCAACCAGTTGCGCGAGAAGATCGGCGTGATGTTCGGCAACCCGGAAACCACGCCCGGCGGCCGCGCGCTGAAGTTCTACTCGTCGGTCCGGCTGGACATCCGGCGCATCGGGCAGATCAAGAAGGGGACCGATGTCATCGGCGCGCGCACCCGCGTCCGGGTGGTGAAGAACAAGGTCGCGCCGCCCTTCCGCTTCTGCGAGTTCGACATGATGTTCGGCCAGGGCATTTCCTGGGAGGGCGACCTGCTGACCCTGGGCGTGGACCACGGCGTGCTCACCAAGAGCGGCGCCCATTACAGCTATGACAGCACCCGGCTGGGTATGGGCCGCGAGAACGCCAAGGCCTTCCTGCGCGAGAACGTGGACATCGCCCAGGAGATAAACGCCGAACTGCGCGAGATGCTGCTCGCACAGCCGGCCGGCACCCAGGCCAACGGCGCCCAGGCGACCGCCGCGTCCTGACCGCGCGCCCACGGCATGGCGTACCAACCTGAACGCCCTGTAATTGCCGCGGTCAGCGGCCAGCACATGGACGAGGCGGTGGTTACGACGGCGGCCCTGCTGGCGCGCGCTCGCAGCACCTCGGTTCTGCTGCTGCACGTCATCGAAGTCAGCCACCGGCTGCCCCTGAACGTGTCCAGCGACGAGATGCTTGGCCAGGCCGAAGCCGTGCTGGGTGACGCCCGTCGCCTGCTGCCGTCCAACGGCGCGCCGGTGCGTACGGAAGTCAAGCAGGCCCGCTCGGCGTTTAGCGCGATCGTCGAAACCAGCCTTGCCGAGGAGGCCGACACGATCGTCGTCGGGGCGCACCGTTTTCTTGGCGAGCACGACTGCGACCTGGGCCGAACCGCCACCCACGTGCTCCGCCACGCCGTGACGCCGGTCGTGGTCTGCTACGACCCGATACGCTAGCCCGTGGCGCTGCGCGGACGGGGAATGGGCATGGCGGACGACGGGCTGATGGTCTTCGGGTGCCGTGGGCATCCCGTGCTGACCGACGGCATCTGTCGCGAACTGGGCTGCCGTCCCGGCGAGATTGAGATCTTTGAGTACGGCAACGACAACACGTTCGTTCGCGTCATGGAAAACGTCCGCGAGGCCGACGTGTTCGTCGTGCAGACCTCCCAACGTCCGGTCAACCACTCGGTGATGGAACTCTTCATCACCATCGACGCCATGCGCCGAGCCTCGGCGGCTCGGGTGACAGCCGTGTTGCCGTACTTCCCCTACATGCGGTCGGACAAGAAAGACCAGCCGCGCGTGCCTATTTCCGCCCGGCTGGTGGCGGACCTGCTGGCCACGGCCGGGGCCGACCGGGTATTGACGCTGGATCTGCACGCGGACCAGATCGGCGGATTCTTCAGCATGCCCAGCGACCACCTCACCGGCATGCCGTTGCTCACCGACTACTTTGCCGGGCTTGGCATCGAAGACCTGGTCGTGGTGGGCGATACCGGCCGCATTAAGGCCGCAAGCGAGTGCGCCCGCCGTTTGCGCACGCAGTTGGCGGTGCTGGACAAGTTTCGCGATCCCATCACCTCAGACGTGACCATCCGCGGCCTGGCCGGCGACGTGCGCGGACGCACCGTGCTCTACGTGGAGGATGAGGTCGTGACCGGCCAGTCCATTCGCGAAGGCCTGCGCGAAGTCCTGCGCCACAACCCCAAGGCCATCTACGCCGCCTGTGTGCACCCGGTTTTCATCGACGCGGCCTACGAACTGATCGAGGACTCTCCCGTTGAGGAAATGGTCGTGACGGACAGCGTGCCGCTGGACCCCGATCGCCCCAGCGGCAAGATCCGCGTGATCTCGGTGGCGCGCATGCTGGCCGAAGCGATCCGCCGAATTCACACCGGCGAGTCTGTGAGCGCCCTCTTTTCCGAAGCGGCGGTTCGCTGATGTCGGCTTCACGCACGCAACTCACCATCGAGAAGTCCGAAGCCCGCGGCCGGCGCGGCATGGTGGCCACCAAGCACGAGGCCGCGAGCGCGGTGGGCGTGGAGGTGCTTTCGGCAGGCGGATCGGCCGTGGATGCGGCGGTGGCGGCCGCCCTTGCAGTCGGCGTGGTCGAACCCTGGAGCAGCGGCATTGGCGGCGGCGGGTACGCCGTCGTAACCGGACCCGACCTGGCTGAAGTCGTGGCCTTCCCGATGCGCTCCGGGTCCGGGTCCACGCCGGACCGGTATCCGCGCGACGGACGCAGCAATGTCAGCGCCTTCCTCTGGGACGGCGTAGTCGACGACGCCAACATCCACGGCTACCGGGCCATGGGCGTTCCCGGGGCCGTGGCCGGACTGGGCCTCTTGCACGAGCGCAAAGGACGACTGCCCTGGCGCGACCTGGTGATCCCTGCGGCGAAGTTGGCTCGCGATGGCTTCGAACTCGGCTGGTTCGACACGATGTACATGGAGGGCACCGCGGCCGCCGCCCGGCGTCATCCCGAACTGCAGCGGAACTTCTATCCCGGCGGCGACCCGCCGCAGTCCGACCACATGGAGCGAATCCGCATCGCCCAACCTGAACTCGCCGGAACGCTGGACGTGTTGGCCGAGGATGGTGTTGAGGCGTTCTACAGGGGCGACATCGCCGCGGCCATCGCCGCAGCCTGTGCCGAGAACGACGGAGTCATCGAACGCGCCGACTTGGCCGCATACCGACCCAGCGTCTCGCCGCCGCTAACCACCACCTACCGCGGCGCCGAGGTCCTGACGCCGGGTCCCGGCTGCGCGGGACCCACGACCATCGAGACGCTCAACATCTACGAACGGGCCGCGTCCGCCGGTCTGGCGCACGACGACGTGGAGCGGCTGCACGCCTACCTCTGGTCGTCCCGCCTCGCCTTTGCCGACCGCTTCGAATTCATGACCGATCCCGAACGGGCCAGTGCCCCCTGGGACGCGCTGGCCTCGAAGGCGTACGCCGCCACGCGTGCCGGCCAGATCGACGCCGGCGCCCCGCCTCCCGTCCCCAACGCCGGGGATGCCTGGGCCTACCAGGATCCGGCCCGCGCGCTCGAACGCCAGAAGTCGGAAACCTCGACCACCCACCTCTGCACCGCCGACGCCGACGGCACGCTGGTGTCGCTGACCAACACCCTCGGGGGTGCCTGGGGTTCGGAAGTCGTGGCGGGCGAGACCGGCATCGTCTGGAACAACGGCATGTTCTGGTTCGATCCCGTGCCCGGGCGCCCGAACTCCGTCGCTCCCAACCGCACCGGCCTCAACAACATGACGCCCACGATCGTGCGCGCGCCGGACGGCCGCACACTGGCGGTTGGCGCCTCCGGTGGGCGCCGCATCACCAACTGCCTCACCCAGCTCATCGCGCACGTGTTCGACTTCGGCATGGGCGCCCAGGACGCCGTGGCCGCGCCGCGCCTGGATGCCAGTACCCCCTGGGTCACGGTGGATCCGCGTTTCGGCGACAAGGCCATCGCCGAGTTGCGGTCGCGCGGCTGGGATGTCCGTGTCCCCGTCTACCCCGGACGCACCGCCTTCGCCAGCCCCGCCATCATCCTGCGCGATGCCGACGGCGGCCTTGGCGCCGGCGTCGACGTGTTCCACAGCGCCTCCGCCCAGGGCCTCTGAGGCCACGTCGAGCCGACACGGGCGCCGCCTGTGTTCGAATTCTTCCTGATGAATCGGGTCGCTCGCCGTACTGTTAAGCCGTTGACTCCCTCCACCGATTTCGCATGAAGAATCCAATCCAAATGACACGTAGAAGACTGCTCACTGCGGCTTTGGGCGGTAGCGCGCTTGCGGTCTTGGCCGCTTGTGGCGAGGACACGCCATCGCCGCCGGCCGAGCCGGAAGCCTCACGGCCAGTTACGCCGTCAGCAACCTCGCGAGGAACGCAAGCGGCGACTCCGGCCGCGGCCACCGCTGCGCCGCCCTCGGGCCCGCCGGCCGGAACCCGGCTGCCGGACATCGCGGCCCGCGTGCGGCAAGCGCAAGGGGACGTCGGCATCCTGCCGCCCGCCCCGGTGAGCGCGTCCGGCAGCCCGATCGAGGTGCCGGCCGACATCCTGGCCGCGCGCGCCGAGCGTCTGATAGCCCTCAGCGACCGCGACCAGCTGTCGGCCACCGCCTGGCGCAACATCGGTTGGAAGACGGACTTTGATACGTCGCTGGTCAAGTTCGACGAAATCTTCTCGGGCGGCGTGCCCCGCGACGGCATTCCGCCAATCGATGAGCCTAAGTTCACCGACTATGCCGAGGCCGTTCAGTTCGTCGCCGGGCGCGAGCCGGTCATCGCACTTCGCGTCAACGGCGAGGCGCGCGCCTATCCCCTCCAGATCCTGACCTTCCACGAGATTGTCAACGACGTCATCGGCGGACGGCCGGTCGCCGTCACGTTCTGCCCGCTGTGCAACTCGTCGGTCGTGTTCGATCGTGAAGTGCTCGGGTCGGTCCTGCGCTTCGGCGTCTCCGGCAACCTGCGCAACAGCGACCTCATCATGTGGGACGACGTCACCGAGACCTGGTGGCAGCAGCTGACTGGCGAGGGCCTGGTTGGCCACCTGGCCGGAGTGACCCTGACGTTCCTGCCATCGCAGTTGATCGCGTTCGACGAGTTCAAGGCCGCCTTTGCGGACGGACAAGTCCTTTCCCGCGACACGGGTTTCACCCGCCCCTATGGCCGCAATCCGTACGGTGGATACGACACCGTCGACGACCGGCCCTTCCAGTCCGATGGCCGCATTGAGGAACGACCCTTCCTTTTCCAGGGCCGCCTGGATACGCGCCTGCGGGCGACCGAGCGTGTCGTTGCACTGGAGATCAACGGTGAAGCCGTGGCCTACCCGTTCACCGAGCTGAGCGAGCAGCGTGTCGTCAACGATGACGTTGGCGGTGAGAAGATCGTCGTGCTCTGGACGCCGAATACGGTGTCGGCGCTGGACAAGACTTCAATTGCCGACTCCGGCGCGGTTGGGTCGGGTGTGGCATATGGACGCGTGGTCGACGGACGCGAACTGACCTTTGCCGTTCAGGACAATGCGTTCAAGGATCAGGAGACAGGATCGACGTGGGACATCACAGGCCGCGCGCTGAGCGGAGAATTGGCCGGCAAGGAGTTGCCGCCGCTGGTGCACGCCAACCACTTCTGGTTCGCCTGGGCGGCCTTCCGGCCCGCGACGCGCGTATACGCCGCCGCGAACTCCTGAACCGACGAATCGACCGCCGGCGCCTGCTGACCCTGGTGGGGGCCGCCGGCCTGGCCCTTGCTGGCTGTGACGAGTCGGTCCAGAGCACACCGATCACTCCGCCGCCGGACGATTCGAGCCCGGCCGAAGAGACGCCGTTCGCGGCGGTGATCCCACCGAACACTTCCGTAGCTGGCGCCGCCGGCCATATGCAGGTTCCGCCCGAAGTTATCGCTGCCCGGCAGGCGACACTAGTGGCCGCCACGCCGACCGATCTTCGGCTGGCCGAAATGCTACGCGGCCAGCGTTGGAACACCAGTTTCCAGATAGCCAGCGTTGCTCTTACGGCGCTGCAGACCAGCGGCCTCGAACGATATCGCGCAGAGCCGATCAGTAGGCCGCGCTACCTCACTGTCGAGGAAGCCGACGCCTTCCTCGACCCGCGAGACCCGGCCATAGCGCTTTCCGTTGGTTCGCGTGCACGGGCGTATCCCCTGCGATACCTCGTCTGGCATGAGGTCGTCAATGATGTGGTCGGCGGCAAGCCGCTGCTGGTCACCTACGACCCGCGGACCAACGCCGTGCAGGTGTTTGAGCGTCGCCTGCTGGGGGCAGCCATAAGCTTCAGCACTGTCGACGCCCTCTACCGGGGCGGACGAGTTTTGTGGGACACCTTGACCCAGAGTTGGTGGCGTCAATTCACCGGAGAGGCCATCGTCGGCGATTACACCGGTTTGCGGCTTCAGCCGCGCCCGTCCCTCCTGCTGAGCCACCAGGAGTTCCGGAAGACGTTTGCGGACGGTGAAGTCCTCGGACCCGAAAGCCGTCCTGAGCGCGACGAGTGGTCGACATACGGAGCCACCAACTATCCCGGCTACGACCGGAACTCGGGTCCACCGCAGGGCTTCAAAGGCGTGTCCGATTCCCGGCTACCGCCGACTGCGCGCGTGCTGGCGCTGAAACTGAACGGCCAAGCCGCGGCCTTTGACTTTGGCCACCTGGCCGTCCAGCGTGTCCTGAACGACGAAGTTGGCGGTCAGCCGGTCGTGGCCCTCTGGTCTCCCGGCGCCCTGTCCGTCTTGGATACTGCCCAGATTGCCGATGCGCGCGACGTAGGGATGGCCGCCGCCCACAGCCGCGAAGCCGACGGCCGCATGCTCTCCTTCGAATTTGCCGAAGGTGCGTTTCGTGACCGCGAGACTGGCAGCGTCTGGAGCCTGAGCGGACGAGCTATATCCGGCCCGCTGGCCGGCGCGCATTTGCCGCCGCTCGTGCACAGCACGCCCTTCTGGTGGGCCTGGGCGGCTCACTATCCAGCGACGCGATTGGTGACGAACCCTACGTAGGTGCGCTCTGGTCGGTTGCTAGCCTCTAGTCCTCGTATCTATCCCGGCCCATCGCGCTCATGGGTTTTCGGCAGGGGCCTCCGTCGGGGCGCGCGGGCTTTAGTCCCCGCGAGTACCTCCGCGCCCTCAGCACCACCTTCGCCTACACGCCGCGCGTTTTGGGCATGGTCTGGCAGACCAGCCCCGGACTCACCGCCGGGGTGGCCGCCATTACGGGAGTCCGGGCTCTCATTCCGGCGGCCACGATCTGGCTGACCAAGCTGGTGATCGACGCGGTCGTCGAGGCCATCGCTAACGGCGGGACCGATGAGGCGGTCAACCGCGTGATCACGCTGGTGGTGCTGCAACTGGCCCTTGCCCTGGCGGCCACCGCGCTCGACCACGGCGGTAGCGCGCTGCGGGCCATGCTGGGCGACCGCTTCTCCAACCGCATCAACATCATGATTCTGGAGAAGGCCGAGACCCTGGACCTGGCCTACTTCGAGGACTCGACCTTCTACGACATGCTGGAACGCGCTCGCCGCGAGGCCAACATGCGCCCGACCGGCCTGGTCACCAACGCTTTTTCCCTGGCCGGCAGCCTCATCCAGCTCATTTCGGTCGCGGCGCTGCTGGCTTCGCTGGCTTGGTGGATTCTGATCGTGGTGGCGGTCACGTCCATCCCCTACCTGGGCGCGGACATGTGGTTCGCCCGCCTCAGTCACCGCATGCAGTGGCGTCGCGCCCCGGACGCGCGCCGGCTCTGGTACCTGGGTTACGTGATGACCTCGGACGAGACGGTCAAGGAAGTCCGGCTCTTCGACCTGGGCGGCCACCTCCTCGATCAGTACCGCCGCACCTTTGCCCGCTTCTACCGCGAAAACCGCAAGCTTACGATCTCGCGGGAGAGCGTCACCTTCGTCCTGGGCATCTTGTCGGCGGGCACCGCCTCGGGCCTCTACATTTTCGTGGCGCTGGCCACCATCGCCGGCCGGCTGACGCTGGGCGACCTGACGCTCTATCACCAGGCGCTGGTCCAGACCCAGGACCGCCTGCGCATGATCTTCGCCAGCGTCAACTCGATGTACGAAGCCAACCTGTTTCTCACCAATCTGTTCGACTTCCTCGCCTTCGAGCCGGACATTCGCCCCGATCCCGGCCGGCGCGCTGTGCCTAGGCCGATCAAAGACGGGATTGAGCTCCGCGACGTCAACTTCGCCTATCCGGGCGTCCGCGAGCCGGTGCTGCGCGGCATCAATCTGAAAGTGAACTCCGGCGAGACCATCGCCCTGGTCGGCGCCAACGGCGCGGGCAAGACCACCATCGTCAAGCTGCTGACCCGGCTCTACGACCCATCCGCGGGCCGCGTGTTGATCGACGGGCGCGACATGCGCGTCTACGACGTGGCCAGCATTCGCAGCCAGATCGGCGCGATCTTCCAGGACTTCGTGCGCTACCACGCCACCGCCGGCGACAACATCGGCTACGGCAACCTGCCGCTGAAGGACACGCCCGGCCTGGTCGAGTCGGCCGCCCACCGCAGCGGCGCCGCCGAGGCTATCGAGGGCCTGCCCCGCACCTACGACACCACCCTGGGCCGCTGGTGGGGCGATGGCACCGAACTTTCAGGCGGCGAATGGCAGAAGATCGCCCTGGCCCGCGGCTACATGCGCGACGCCCAGCTACTGATCCTGGACGAACCCACCTCGTCTCTCGACGCCCGCTCCGAGTACGAGGTCTTCCAGCGCTTCAAGGAACTCGTGGCCGGACGCATGGCCGTGCTGATCTCGCACCGCTTCTCCACCGTACGCATGGCCGACCGCATCTACGTGATCGAGGACGGCCGCGTCTCCGAGCACGGCACCCACGAGGAACTCATCGCCCTCGACGGCACCTACGCCACCTGGTTCGGCATGCAGGCGTCGGCCTACCAATAGCCAGCCGGGGCCCCGGCCCGTACGATCGCAGCCAGAACTTCTGTGGGAGGCGAGTGATGTCTGAAACAGCAACGTTGAAGGTCGGCGACGAGGCCCCCGATTTCGAGCTTCCTTCGAAACCCAGGGGCGAGGAGCCGTTCAAGCTGAGCGACCATCGCGGTTCGACGGTCGTCATCAATTTCGTGCCGGCGGCCTTCTCGCCGACGTGCAGCAATCAACTCCCGATCATCGAGGAGAAGCTGGCCGGGCTCGCCGACACGGTGACGGTCGCGATCTCCACTGACAACGGCTGGTCGCAGCAGGCTTGGGCCGAGCAGACGGGCGTGAGCTATCCCGTGCTGAGCGATTTCAACCCGCTGGGGGCGACGGCCAGCGCCTACGGCGTGCTGTTGGAAGGCATGAACATCGCCAACCGCGTGGTCATCGTGGTCGACGCCGATGGCAAGGTCGCCCACATCGAGACTGCTCCGGACGTGCCGGAACTGCCTGACTACGACCCGGTCATGGCCTGTCTATCGGGCTAGGCCCAGGGGCGTCAGATGCCGTAGACCGGCTCGCCGCGCCCTACCTGGAACTCGGCTTCGGCAGGAACGGGATCAGCGAGTTGGCCAGCGCCGAGATGTTCCGGCTCTGCACCCATACGGTGCCCATGCCGCGGAACTTCATTACCAGGCCCTCGCCGCCGCCGATCAGCGAGCGGATGCCGCCCACCTTGCCGATGCTGTAGTCCACGCCCTCCGTGAACGCCACCATGTGGCCGGTGTCCACCACCAGTTCGGAGCCGTGCGTGATCTCCAGCTCCTTGACCGCTCCGTAGGAGTCGAACCAGATCGTGCCGCCGCCGCTGTCGGCGTAGGCCCGCAGCAGGAACAGCCCCTCGCCGCTGAACAAGCCGCGCCCGCCCGAGAATCTGGTGTCCAACTCCACGTCGCCGCTGGAGGCCAGGAAGGAGCCTGACTGGACGATGAGGCTTTCGCCGCCGCGCAGTTCATGACCCACGATGTCCCCGGGCACCGGTGGGGCGAGACTCACCCAGCCGTTGCCGGGGCCGTGGCAGGTAAAGGTGTTCACGAAGAACGACTCGCCCCCGACCATGCGCTTGATGCCGCCGAAGATGCCGCCACTGCCCATGCCGGTGGTCATCTCCACGTCCTGCTGCGCCACCATGGCCCCCGGCTCCGCCTTCACCGACTCGCCGCTGGAGAGTTCCAGCGTCAGCATCGTGTAGGCCGGGTTGTACTCGATCTCGGTCCGCATACATGAATCTCCAGGTTCGCTCGCTACAGCCAGTGTAGGCGCGTAATTCAGTC
The DNA here is from genome assembly GCA_022824865.1 of Chloroflexota bacterium. Lineage (GTDB taxonomy): Bacteria > Chloroflexota > UBA11872 > UBA11872 > UBA11872 > UBA11872. The sequence goes on from JAJDZD010000014.1 coordinate 61,104, forward strand.
CCACGTCCGACTGACAGCCCCCCATCCGTGCGTAACAATCGACCCAGCTTTGTGTCGCTTCACCAGAAGAGGTCTCCCTTGCAGTTCCCCAACCCCGTTCGGCAGAAAATCCAGGCTGGCCAGCCGTCCTACGGTTCGTTTCTGAACCTGGTCTCGCCGATCGCCGCCGAGGCGCTCGTCGTGGCCGGCTACGAGTGGCTGGCCGTGGACGTGGAGCACGCCCAGTGGGACATCGGCACCACCACCGAGGCGTTCCGCGCCATTGAGTCCCGCGGCGGCATCCCCATGGCCCGCGTGGAGTCGCATGACCCGGTCGTGCTGGCCCGCACGCTGGACGCTGGCGCCATGGGCGTGATCGTTCCGCACGTCAGCACGGTCGAACAGGCCGAGGCCATCGCCGACGCCTGCCGCTATCCGCCCGTCGGCCACCGCTCCGCCGGCTCCGGCCGCGCCACCATCAACATGGCCGACCGCGACCGCATCAACGACGAGCTGCTGGTCTGCCCGCAGATCGAGGACATGGAAGGCGTCAACAACATCGAGGCCATCATGGCCGTGGACGGCATTGACGTGGCCTTCATCGGGCCGAACGACCTGGCCATTTCCATGGGCCTCAACACGTCCGAGGCGTTTGTCGACGCCGACCACGTGGCCGCCATCGACGCGATCCTGGCCGGGGCCCAGGCCAACGGCAAGCCCGCCGGCACGCCAATCTCGGACGTGGCCAAGGCCCGTGAACTGGTCCAGCAGGGCTTCACCCTGATCGACTTCGGCAACGACCTGCGCATGCTCACCACCGCCGCCAGCGACGCCCTGGCTGGCATGAAGGCCTGACGCCGGCGGCCATGAAATACGTCACCAACGACAAGGTCGCCGTGATGGGCGCGGCCGGCGCCGTGGGTTCCAACATCGTCCAGTCCCTGCTGGCCACCGGCGCCGCCAACCGCATCGCCATGTTCGACCCCTTTGGGCCCGGCCTGGAGGGCGCGACGGCCGAGATTCACCACTGCGGCTTCCCAGGCGCCGAGGTCACCTGGACCACCGACGCCGCCGAAGCCCTGACCGACGCGGCCTACGTACTCAGTTCCGGCGGCGCGCCGCGTCGCGAGGGCATGACCCGCGAAGACCTCCTGCGCGGCAACGCCGAAATCGCCGCCCAACTGGGACTCGACATCGCCGCCAATGCGCCCGACGCCAAACTGGTCGTCATCGTCTTTAACCCGGCCGACGTCACTGGGCTGGTCACCCTGGTGCATTCCGGACTGCCCGCCTCACGCGTCAGCACGCTGGCCGGCCTGGACAGCACCCGCCTGCAAACCCGCCTGGCCGAGCACTTCGGCGTGTCCCAATCCCGCGTCACTGGCTGCCGCACCTACGGCGGCCACGGCCAGGAGATGGCGCTGTTCAAGGGCGAAACGCGCATTGACGGCGTCCTGCTGAACGACGTCATCGCGGGCGCCGCCACGGTGAACGGGATTGGCCTGGACGCCGACGGCTGGGCCGGTATCCGCCAGGACGTGCTGGACGGCGGCTCGCGCATCATCAAGCTGCGCGGACGCTCATCCTTCCAGTCGCCCGGCCACCAGACGGCCATGATGGTTCACGCCGCCGCCGGCGGGTCGACCTTCGAGTGGCCCTGCGGCGCCTATCTGACAGGCGAGCCGTACTCGCACGTGATGATGGCCATGCCCGCTGAGCTCGGGCCGGACGGCGTTGCCTGGTCCATGCCGCAGGGTGACGACGCGGAGCTGGCGGAACTCGACGCCGCCTACGTTCACCTGCAGGCGCTGCGCGACGAGACCATCGAGATGGGCATCATCCCGCCCGTCGACGAATGGGCCTCCGTCAACCCAAACCTGGCCTGACCTCGGCTAGCTGAGGATCCGCAGCACCTCTTCGGGCATCAACCGCCCGACGTTGGTGGCGCTGTAGACCGCGTGCTCCACGCGGCGGTCCGCATCCAGCACGAAGGCGCTGGCCTGGTGCGACTGCCGGTCCTCGTTTCGGTACGCCCCCAGCGCGTCCACCGAGTCCGGGTAGGCGAGGTCGCCCACCAGCGACACGTCCACCTGCAAACGCTCGCGCGTCGCCGCGGCGTCCGCGGCCGAATCGACCGACAGCCCCACCACCTGCACGCTCAGCGCGGTAAAGGCGTCCAGCACGTAGCTATAGGCGACTAACTGCCGCCGGCAATGCGATCACCAGTGGCCGCGATAGAACAGCAGCACCGCAGGTCCGGCGTCCAGGTCGTCCGGTATGCGGGCCGGTCGGCCGTCGTCCCAGCGCCCCGTCAGTTCGGGAAATCGGTCGCCCACGTTCAGTCGCGTCATGCCGGTCATCCTCTCCACCGCGGCACCCGCAGCGTGGCGGTTCACGAATCGCCGGTCAACTCTCGTCCGCCCGAGACGCTCCTCTTCCCGTCGCCGCTCCGGTCTGCCAGAATCGGACAACCCGTGAAGCCTCTGCGAGTGAACCCCATGACGACTGACCAGCCCGCCATCACCGCCTACCTCAAGCCCGTCTGCGGCTGGAGCGCCGGCGTTCGCGCCGTGTTCGACAAGTACAGCCTCGACTATGAGGACAAGGACATCATCAACGACGCGACCAACTACTACGAGATGGTCGCCAGGAGCGGCCAGCCGCTCTCACCCTGCGTCGTCGTGGACGGCCGCATGCTGGCCGACGTCAGTGGCGAGGAAGTCGAAGCCTGGCTGGCCTCCAAGGGCTACATCCAGCAAAACAACCTCCCCACCCCCGTCCCCATCGACCGCGCCTGCCCCGACGAACTCCACGCGGCGAGCGTCACCTTCGAGGAGTAGAACCAACGCCGGCACCGCGCAGCCGTCGGAAGCCGGATCAGGCTGATTTCTATAATTCGGGCCAGGCATTCGCCGACTGGCGGCGAGGAGGCAGTGCTGTGAGCAGGCTGCTGATCACCTTGCAGCCGTCTGTGTTGCGGTGGGCGCGCGAGCGGGCAAGGCTGGACGTCGACGTGCTCGCCCGAAAGGTCGGCGTACGGCCGGAACGTGTGGCCGAATGGGAAGCCTCGGGCACGATCACAGTTGCGCAAGCCGACAAGGTCGCGCATCACACCCACACGCCAGTGGGTTTTCTGTATTTGGACGAGCCGCCCGAAGATCGTCTGCCAATCTCCGACTTTCGGACCCGAAACGTCGGCGCGCCTGAGCGACCGAGTCCTGACCTCCTGGAGACGGTCTACCTCATGCAGCGCCGTCAGGCTTGGATGCACGACGACCTCGTTGAGGAAAAGAGCGACCCGTTGGACTTTGTGGGAGTCTTTAGTCTGGACTCTCGGCCTGAGCGTGTAGCTACGGCAATGCGCGATGCACTGCAGTTGAGCGACGGATGGGCCGCGGCCGAGGGCACTTGGTCAGATGCCTTGAGACGGCTTCGGGATCGAATCGAAGATGCCGGCGTACTTGTCGTGTTCAATGGAATCGTTGGAAACAACACGCGGCGCAAGCTCGACCCGAACGAATTTCAGGGCTTTGCCCTTGTCGACGAATATGCCCCGTTGGTGTTCGTTAACAGCGCTGATTTCAAGGCCGCGCAGATATTCACCTTGGCCCACGAATTGGCGCATATCTTTATTGGAGTGGATGGAGTCTCTCGGTTCGAGGCACTGCAGCCTCCGCCGGACGAGACTGAGAACTTCTGCAATAGCGCCGCTGCTGAGTTTCTGGTACCGGAGGCAGAGCTAAGTGAGTTCTGGAGTGACGTTAGACGAGCGCGGGATCCATATCAGTCCATTGCGCGTCACTTCAAAGTAAGTTCACTTGTCGCCGCACGTCGTGCCCTCGATTCTGAGTTGATCAGCCGGCGGATGTTCTTCGATTTCTACTCAGACTATAGGGATGATGAACTCCGCAGTATTCGGCGTGGCGAGTCTGGCGGTGGGAACTTCTGGAGCACTCAGCGATGGCGTATTGGTCCGCGATTCGGCACGGCCGTTGCTCGAGCCGTCAAGGAGGGTCGCCTGCCGTATCGTGAGGCATATGGCCTTACCGGCATTCGCGGCGAGACCTTTGAGCGCATGCCTGAGAAGATGGGCCTGCCGATTTAGTGACCGCGAGTTCAGCGGCGCCCGAGCCGAGAACCTTTGTTCTCGATACCAACGTGTTCGTGACAGCCTTTCGCCAGTACTATGCGCCAGACCTTTGTCCGGGGTTCTGGGAGAGTCTTACGCATTATGCCCACCAGGGAAGAGTATCGAGTATCGATAGAGTTCGTGCGGAGCTTCTATATCCGGCTGGCTTAGTCGAATGGGCTGATCGGGTCGCCGGCGTGATGTTCGTTTCTACTGCTGAACGAGACGTTGTACAGACTTTCTCGGAGATGCACCAGTGGGTCCGGCAGAGACGACAATACTCTCAGGCCTCTGAGGATGAGTTTTCTCGAGTAGCCGACGGATGGATTGCAGCCTACGGAAAAGTGCATAACGCGATCGTAGTTACTCATGAAGCGCTTAGGCCGGAGTCAAAGAACAGAGTTCCCCTGCCGAATGTCTGTACGCAATTCGGAGTCCAGTACCAGGACATTTACACCGTGTTGCGTGAGCTTGATATTAGGTTCGACTGGCGTTGACAGCTGGTGTTGATTACGAGTGTCGGGCAAAGTGGGTGTAGATTTGGGCGGTTCCGCTCAGATGCGTTGAAAACTACGATCCTGACCGGGACGAGTCCGGCCTAGCCGCGCAACTCGGCTCCTAACCGGTGCTGCAACGCCCGCACCACCCGGTTGTGTGCCCGGTCGGCCTGCTTGTCCGTTAGCGTCCGGTCCGGCGCGGCGTAGCTGAGGGCGTAGGCGAGGCTGCGTTTGCCGGCGGGGATTTGTTCGCCGCGGTATTCGTCGAAAAGGCGGGCCGACTGAAGGAGCGGGCGGCCGGCGCGCAGAATGGCGTCGTACACGTCGGCCTGCGTCACCTCGGCGTCAACCACGATCGCCAGGTCGCGCAGGGCTGAGGGGTACTCCGACCAGGCGCTGAAACTGGGAGGGCCAGCGGAGGCTTCGCGAACCGCGGGCATGTCCACCAGCAATGCCCAGGACCGCTCGTCCAGGTCGAAGGCCGCGGCGACCTCGGCGTCCACCTCGCCATAGGCGGCTAGCAGATTTCCTCGGTGGGTAACCGCAGCGGCAGCGCCCGCCGCAAAGGTCGGGTGCTGGAGGTCGTCGTGGCTCGTCTCGTCGGCTGGCACGCCTGAGCGAGACAGCAGCTCATCCACCACGCCGCGCACGAACGGCAGTTCAACGGTGCCGGTTTCGTTCCAGCGGCCGGCGCTGACGCGCTCGCCGATCACGGCGGTGAGGAAGTTCGGTTCCTCCGGCAGGTCGCCGTCGCGCGCCAGGAACGAGGGCTGATAGTCAAAGAGCAACAGGTCGCGGTCGGCGTGCCGCCGGTTGGCGCGCAGGGTTTCCAGCATGGTGCCCAGGCCGGTCAGGCGCAGGACGTTCTCTTCCATCGAGAGCGGGTTGCGCAGGCGCAGCGGCTCGCGGTCCAGCGGCAGTAGCCGGTCCGCCAGGGCACGTCCCGCGTCGTCCATGGCCGACTCGTGCACTGCGGCCCATGCGTCGGCGTCGCCCAGCGGCGTGTCCGGCGAGGCGTCCAGCAGGTCCGGCGGCACCAGACGAGCCATGCGGGCCTCGCTGGTCAGCGCGTAGGTCACGCACTCGGCAAAGCCCAGGCCCGCCATCACGTCCCGCGCCTCGTCGTCGCGTTCGTCGATCTCTCCCGGCGCCAGGTCCATCACCTGCCCTGTGGGTAGCGTGTCCGGAATGCGCTCGTAGCCGACCAGGCGGGCCACTTCTTCCACCACGTCCGCCGGCGCCGTCACGTCGCGACGCCAGAACGGCGGAGTCACGCATAGCTCGTCGCCGTCCTCGTCCAGCCCGAACTCCAGCGAGTTGAGCGCCTGCCGAACCTCGCCGCGGTCGTAAGCCACGCCCATTAGCCGCTCGATGCGGTCGAACGCCAGCGACACCGCCGCCGGATCCGAAGGCTCGGGATAGGCGTCGGCCGTCAGGAACTCGCCCCGGCCGGCGCCGATCTCCTCGATTAGCTGTACGCAGCGCCGCAGCGCCAGCACCGTCAGTTCCGGCGGCAGGCCCTTCTCGAAGCGTCGCGACGCCTCGCTGCGCAAGTTCAGGCGATGCGCCGTACGGCGAATGCTGACCGGGTCGAAGGTGGCCGATTCCAGCAACACGGACGACGTCGTGTCGGTGACCTCGGTGTCGAGGCCGCCCATAACGCCCGCCAGCGCCACCGGCCCCTCGGCGTCCACGATGCACAGGGTCTCGGGCGTCAGCTCGCGGTCCTGGCCGTCCAGGGTCACCAGGCGCTCGCCCGGCCGCGGCGTGCGAACCCCGATGAAGCCGCCGCGCACAGTGTCCCAGTCGAAGGCATGCAGCGGCTGCCCCAGTTCCAGCATCACGTAGTTGGTCGCGTCCACGATCGTGCTGATCGGACGCACCCCCGCCTGTTCCAGCCGGTCCCGTATCCAGGCCGGCGACTCGCCCACCTTCACTTCGTGCACGAGGGCGGCCGAATACCGCGCGCAGAGCGCCGGATCGTCGATCTGCAATTGAACCGGCTGGCTCGGTCCATGCTCCCCCGCGCGATGGTCCGGAATCGGCGAGCTCACCTGCGTTCCGTACAGCGCCGCCGCCTCGCGGGCGATGCCCAGCACCGAGAGCGCGTCGGGGCGATTGGCCTTGAGCTCAAACTCCAGCACCTCGCCGCCCAGCGCCTCCGCCAGCGGCTGGCCCAGCGGCGCGTCGGAATCCAGGACCAGGATTCCCTCGTGGTCGTCGCTGATGCCCAGTTCCTTCGTGGAGCACAACATGCCGCGCGAGACCACGCCCCGAATGCGCGTCGGCTTCAGCTCCTTCAACACCGGCTCGTCGGCGTAGGGATCCCACAGGCGCGCGCCTGCGGGCGCGAAAGCTATACGGTCGCCCGCCTCGAAGTTCCAGGCGCCGCAGACCACCTGGATTTCCTCGCTGCCCGTGTTCACGGTCGGCAGATTCAGTCGGTCGGCGTTGGGGTGCGGGTCGATACGTACGACTTCGCCAACCACAATGCGGTCCCAGTGTTCACCGGCGCGGTGGATTGCTCCGACCTCGAAACCCGCATTGGTCAGCCGGGTGGCCACGTCGTCCACGGACGCCTCGATCCCCGTCAGTTCGCACAGCCACTCGAAGGGAACGCGCATGGCTCAGCGCAACTGCCGCAGGAACCGCAGATCGTTGCGGTAGAAGGACCGGATGTCGGTTACGCCGTACTTGAGCATGGCAATGCGCTCCACCCCCATGCCGAAGGCGAAGCCCTGGTACACGTCCGGGTCGTAGCCCACGTCGGCCAGCACCTTCGGGTGGACCATGCCGGAACCCAGGATTTCGATCCAGCCGGTCCCGCCGCACACCGGACAGCCGTCGCCGTTGCAGGCGTGGCAGGACATCTCGGCCTCGGCGCTGGGCTCCGTGAACGGGAAGTAGCTGGATCGAATCCGCAGTTCGCGGTCAGGGCCGAACATGGCCCGCACGAAGTAGGTCAGCGTTCCACGCAGGTCGGCCATCGTGATGTGCTTGTCGATGGCCAGGCCCTCGACTTGCATGAACTCGGCCTCGTGCGAGGCGTCGCGGTCCTCGTAGCGATAGACCTTGCCGGGCACGATCACCCGTACCGGCGGCTGGATCTGCTCCATCACTCTCGCCTGGACCGGCGACGTGTGGGTTCGCAGCAACAGTTCTCCCGGCCGGGCCTTGTCGTCGATGTGGAACGTGTCCCACATGTCCCGCGCCGGGTGGTCCGCCGGGATGTTCAGTAACTCGAAGTTGTAGCGATCCCACTCCACCTCGGGGCCGCTGACGGCCCGGAAGCCCAGCGGCGCCAGCACGCGCCGGATCTCCCGCAGGGTTCGCGTCAGCGGGTGCAGGCTGCCCAGTCGCACTGGATACCCGGGCATGGTCACGTCCACCTGCGCGCCGTCAGCGCCGCGACGCAGTTCGGTCTGGCGGGTCTCCAGGGCCTCTTCCAGCTCGCGCCGCGCCGCGTTCGCCGCCTGGCCGGCTTCGCGACGCTCCTCGCGCGGCAGGCTGCCGACCGAACGCAGCAACCCGGTTAGTTCGCTGCGCCGCCCCAGGTGCGTGACGCGCCACTGCTCCAGCGCCGCGTCGTCCGCGGCGGCCGCAAGCTCGGCGCGTGCGGAGGTCAGCAGGGCGTCAAGTCGCTCTTGCACCGTCGGGTCAGCTCTGGGGGGGTGCCGCGCGCTGCCGCGCGGCCTCGAACAGGATAACGGCGGCCGCGGCCCCCGCGTTCAGCGACTCGACGCCGCGGAGCATCGGTACGCCCACGGCTTCCCGGCAGGCGGCTCGCCAGGCGTCGGACACGCCGCGCGTCTCCGCGCCCACCACCAGTCCGCAAGGGCCGGTCCAGTCAATACCGTGATAGCCGCGCTCGCCGTCGGCCGCCGCGGTGTAGAAGACAATGTCTTCCGCCAGCGGCTTCAGGTCCGCAGGGGTGGCCGCCTCTCGAATCGGCACTCGGAAGTGTGCGCCCACGCCGGCGCGTAGCGCCTTGGGTCCGAAGGGGTCGGCGCTCCCCCGCGTGCGAACGATCAGCGTCGCTCCCGCGGCCGCGCCCGATCTGACCAGCGTCCCGACGTTTCCCGGATCCTGCACGCCGTCGATCACCAGGACCAGCGGCGTGCCTTCGAGTTCGGCGACCTGCGGTCGATGTGCAACCGCCACGATGGCCTGTCGCGAGGCGCTGTCGGCGGCCGCGGACAGCACGTGCGGCGCGGCCGTTAGTACCCGCGCCCCGGCCTCGGCCGCCGCGTCCGCCGCCAGCTTCACGTCGGGCTTCGGGTAGTCCGCGACCAGGACAGTCTGGAGAACGCCGGCTTTGGCGGCGTCCATCACCAGGCGCGGCCCTTCCAGCAGGATCAGGCCGTCGCGCCGGCGAACCGACGCTCGATGCAAGCGGCGCGCCAGCGCCACCTGCGGATTCCGAACGCTGATAATCATGGCGGGAGTGGCCCCGCGCCGGGACTACGCCGCCCTAGGCCGCGGCTCGGGCAGTGTCGGCCAGAGCTTCGAAGGCGGCCGGCTCGTTGGCCGCCAGGTCCGCCAGTGCCTTCCGGTCCAGCGTGACGTTCGCGGCCTGCAAGCCACGGATGAACGTGCTGTAGGTCAGCCCGTGCAGGCGGGCGCCGGCGTTGATGCGCATGATCCAGAGGCGCCGCATCTGCCGCTTGCGAGCCCGCCGGTCGCGGTAGGCGTACTGCCGCGCGTGCATGAGTTCCTCATGCGCGGCACGAAAGTGCCGGCTGCGCGCGCCGCGGTGGCCGCGCACGGCCTTCAGCACCTTGCGGTGTCGGCGGCGCTTGGTTACACCGCGCTTAACACGAGCCATTGGTCTGCCTCAGTTTGTCGCCAGCAGGCGTTCCGCCTGCCGTCGCTGCCCCGGCGGCAGCGAGTGTTCGCGATTCTTCGCCCGGCGAGCGCGACGGCTCTTGCGCCGCCGGTAGGGACCGGCCCACGACTTGGAAGACGTGATTTTGCCGCGCCGCGTGCGGCGCAGACGCTTGATGGCAGCTTTCCGGGTCTTCAGTTTAGGCATGGGGGACAAAAAGGACGCGACGCACCGAACGGCGTCGCGCTCACGCAGAGCTTAACACAGGTTAGCGGGGGACCGGTCGCCCAGGTTGATTCTGTTGCCAGCCCCAGCGCGCGCTGCTTAGGCTGAACGAGCCCTCTTCCGCTTGCCGCCCCGTCGAGGAGCCGGCGCGGAACCAGTCACCACTCGGCCGCTGCATGCGAATCGCGGTTCTCACGGACGTACACGCCAACCTGACGGCCTTGCGCGCGGTAATGGACGACATCCATGCGCAGGGTCCATTCCAGCTCGTCGTTTCCGCCGGCGATCAGCTCCTTGGCGGTCCGCGCCCGCTGGAAGTGTGGGACACGTTGGAAGCTGCTGGCATCACGCTGCTGATGGGCGACACCGAGCGCGATCTGGCGCTTGGATCGTTCAAGGCCGTGCCCGGCCGTGGACTGCGCCGCGACCTGATCCTGGCGGTCTTCGACTGGACGGTGAAACTGCTCCCGGCCGACCTGCGCGAGCGCGCGGCAGCCCTGCCAAAGCACTTGCGCCTGCAGATTGACGACGGACCGGAACTGCTGCTGGCTCACGCTAACGGCGTCAATTTGCAGGACTTCATCTGGGCCGACACGCCCGCGCCCGAACTGGATCGCCTGCTCGGCCCGAATCCTCCCGCCTTGATGGTGGTCGGGCACATCCACGCGCCTCTCGAGCTTGAATACAAGACCACCACCATCCTTCGACCCGGCAGCGTAGGCCTGAAGTACGAACCGCACTGGGCCAGCGTCGCCCACTGGGCCGAGGTTTGGTGGGATCCCACGCGCGCCGCCTGGGCCTATCGCGTGCACCAGGTCGAGTGGGACCACCGCCTCGAAATCGAAGCCGGCCGCGCCGTCAACTATCCGGGCGTCCGCATCCTGCCGGGCTACGAAGCCGGCTGAACGAGGCAGGCCACGTCCGACGTTTGGCTTGGGAGTGTCAGCAATACGTACTTCTCCGAGGAAATCAACGTCCACCTTCGACACCGATCGCGCACTTTTGGACCGAGGTTCTTAGGATTCGCTGATGTACGCTCAACGATGAGAGCGATCCCGTTGATGCCGACGCAAGGTGAGTTGAAGCTGCGCGTCTGGCATCGGAGAGTTGAGTTGTGACACTGGCTTATGGAGACAAGCGGGCGAAGACCCGGGACCCGCACGTCGACCGGGTAGCGCTCGACGTGCGACTGGACGATCTCAGCCGGCGAGGCGCCCTCGTTCCTGCCTCTGCGCCAGGGCGCCGTTTACAGGCTGCAGAAGCGCGGCCGGGCGCCCTTGAGCGCTTCCTCGCCGAGAGAGGCCGCTGAGCACCGCCTACGTCGACACATCCGCACTGGTCGCGGTGGCCTTCGACGAAACCGGGGGCTCGGCTGTTGCCAGCCGGCTGCATGAATATTCGCGCTTGCTGTCCGCGAACCTGCTGGAAGCCGAGTTGCGAGCAGTCTTTGCCAGGGAGGGACTTGATTTTCAGCCCGAGCTTGTAGCACCTATTGAGTGGGTGCTGCCGGACCGGCCGCTGGCGACGGAACTGGCCACCATTCTGGAGGCCGGATATCTCCGCGGAGCCGACCTCTGGCACGTCGCCACAGCCTTGTACGTTGCTCCGCATCCGGACCAGCTCGTTTTCGTGACCCTGGACGATCGTCAGCGAAGGGTCACGGCTGAGATCGGATTCCAGACTTAGCCACCACGTTGCGACCAAGGGAAGGCGTTCCACGGGAGGAGGGCCAGTCTGCGTCGTTGCCGGTGAGTCTTGCGTCGGTGCCCAGTAGCCTGTGCCCACTACACTTGAAGGCCTGCAACAACGAGGCTCCCCGTGGCAACCACAACCCCCGACCAGGTCCGAGATCAGTTGCGTTCCGTCATCGATCCGGAAATCGGTATCAACATCGTTGACCTGGGTCTGATCTATGAGGTCGACGTCGTCCCCTACGTCGCCGGCGAAGGCGAACCCGAAGCCGCCGCCGGCGACGAGCGCGCCACCGTCACCATGACCCTCACGACGCCCGGCTGTCCGGCCGGGCCCTACATCCTGCAGCAGGTCAAGCAGGAAACCGAGTCGCTGGACCACGTCCGCAAGGCCGAGATCGATCTCACCTTCAACCCCATGTGGAACGAAGAGATGATGAGCGAGGACGTGCGCTGGATCCTGGGCCGCTAGCTCCCGCTGCCCGATTCTCTCCTGATGCGCCCGCCGGCAAGAATCCGGCGCCGGACGCTTCTGGCCGTCGCGGCGCTCACCTCGGCCGGCGCCGGCCTCGCCGCTTGCGGCCTCGCCGGCGTCAGCCGACGCGATCCCACCGGCGAGCCCTTCATGCACGGCCTCACCCTGGCCGGCCTGTCCCAAACCGACTTTGCAGAGCAGCGAGCCGCGCGGCTGATTGAGTCATCCGTGGCAACCGGCGCAGATTGGGTGTCGATAGCGCCCGGCTGGTATCAGGCAACCAACGACGCGTCTCGCATCCGCCCGGACCCCTCGCGAACGCCCCCGAACGGCGAAATCCGTCGGCTCATCGATCGGGCGCACGCCGCTGGTCTCCGCGTCATGCTCAAGCCATTCGTCGACAGCGACGACGGCGTTTGGCGCGGCGAAATGCGGCCTGCAGACCCGGCCGCCTGGTTCACTGGCTACACGTCGATGACGCAGCACTACGCTGACTTGGCCGAACGCTCTGGCGCGGACTTGCTTTGTCTTGGCACCGACCTTGGATTCTCCGAAGTCGCGCTCGCCACTGAGTGGCGCTCATTAATCGCCGGCGTGCGGCGACGCTTCAGCGGGCCGCTGACCTACGCGGCCAGCCACGCACCCTCGGAGGGTCTGGGCGGCTACGCCAACGTGCCCTTCTGGGACGACCTGGACTTCATCGGCATCAACGCCTACTTCCCGCTGGCCGATCGCCTCATCAGCCACGCCCAGCTCGCCGACGCCTGGAATGTCTGGCTGGAAGAAATCGAAACTTGGCGTACGAATCGGAAGCTCGACCGCCCGGTCATCTTCACCGAACTGGGCTACCGCAGCACCGCCACCGCCGCTGTCCAGCCGCGCGACGCCGATCCGGTCAAGCCGCACGAAATCGATCCCGATCTCCAGGCAAATCTCTACACGGCCTTTTTCGGCCTGCCCTATCGGCTCGAGTCCCTTCAGGGCGTCTTCTGGTGGCGCTGGAATCCCGACGCAACCGGCGCCCGCGACTCCACCTTCGCCCCCAATGGCAAACCTGCAGAGTCCGTCCTCCGCCGCGCCTACACCGCGGCTGCCCGCCGACCGTCCCACCCGGCCTCGAGTCCATGACCATCGCCCGCTCAGACCATCGCCACGACCGGTCCCAGCCATGCGCCTGAGCTACACCAAGCTCTCCCTGTACGAATTCTGCCCCTACGCGTACCGCTTCCGCTACGTCGAGCGCATCCCAATCCCGTTCTCACCGCGGCTCACCGTGGGGGCCATCGTCCACTCGGTCCTGCACCGGGCCTTCGAGCGACTGCGCGACGGCGTTCGCCTCACCCGCGACGACCTGCACGAACTCCACGCCGCCTATTGGCGCGACGCCCCGCGCCTGAACCGCGAGCGCTTCCCCGACATCTGGGATCGCGGCCACGAACTCCTGGACGGCTTCTGGTCCGCCCGCGGACACGCGCCCGGTCGCCCCGTCATGCTTGAACGCCGCTTCCGTCTCCGCCTGCGCCCCGACGACGCTCACACCGTCGAAGGCGTCATTGATCGGGTCGACGAGCGATCAGACGGCCTGGAGGTCATCGACTACAAGAGCGGCAGCCGCCCGTCCGAACTACCCGGCCGCCTGCGCACCCAGCTCCACACCTACGCCCTTGCGCTCGAACGCGGCTTTGACCGCGCCGTCTCGCGACTCACCGTCTACTACCTCACCGACAACCAGGGCATCTCCCAGTCACCGGACCCCGCCACCGCGGACGACGTGCTCAACCGCTACCAGGCGTTGGCCACACGCATCGGTGCTGCCGACTTCACACCGACCCCGGGCCAACACTGCCGCTACTGCGACTACAACGACCGCTGCGAGTACCGTTGGACCGAAGACTCCGACCGCGACGAACCGGCTGCAACGGCGTAACTAAGCGGTCCGAAAGCGACTTCGAGCTACCCGCTCGGCTTGCGAATCGAAGCCCGCGTTCCGCCTAGACCAGTCGCCCGTTATTCGTGAACTGGCAGGCGCCCGGCTCGCACTAACGGTTAAGAATGTACGCCTCAAACTCGTCGCGAAACGCCCGCACGGCCCCGCGCACCGGCTGGTGCGCAAACTGCCCCAGCCCGCAGAACGAGGCCATCATGCTCGCGCCCAGGTCTTCCAGCAGGTCCAGGTCGTCCATGCTGCCCTGCCCGTGCATGATTCGCTCCAGGATCTGCACAAGGTTGGGGGTGCCTTCGCGGCAGGGAATGCAGAACCCGCAACTCTCTTCCTCGAAGAACAGCGCGTCGCGGTACGCCGCGTCCACCATGCAGACCGTGTCGTCGTAGACCACGACCCCGCCGGTGCCCATGATCGTGCCCAGCGCGGCCATGGAACCCGGCTCCAACGGCGCGTCCAGGTGCTCCGGACCCAGCGGCGCCGATGACGCGCCGCCCGGCTTGAAGCCCTTCAGCGGCCGTCCATCCAGCACCCCGCCGCCATAGTCGTAGATCAACTCTCTCGCGGTGGTGCCCAGCGGCAACTCATGCACGCCCGGCTTGGCCACCCGGCCGGACAGGCAATACATCTTGGTGCCGGCCGCTTCACCATGACCCAGGTTCTGGAACCACTCGGCCCCGTTCTCGATGATCGCCGGCGCCGCCGACAGTGTCTCCACGTTATTGATCGCCGTCGGCAACCCCCACACGCCCACATTCGTGGGGAACGGCGGCTTGTACCGCGGGTTTCCGCGCTTGCCTTCAAGCGAATTGAAGAGCGCCGTCTCCTCGCCCACGATGTAGGCTCCGGCTCCGCGGCGGAACGTCACCTCGAAATCGAAGCCTTCCTTGCCCAGGATGTTCTGGCCCAGGTACCCGGCCTCGTACGCCTCGCGGATCGCCGCCTGTGTTCGCTCGTGTGCCAGGCCGTATTCGCCGCGGATGTAGACATAGCCCAACGTGGCGTTGCACGCGTACGCCGCGATCAGCATCCCCTCCAGCATCAGGTGAGGATCCAACTCCAGCGAATACCGGTTCACGTACGTGCCCGGCTCACTCTCGTCGCCGTTAATCACCACGTACCGCGGCGTCTTGGGGTCTGATCGCACGAATTGCCATTTCAGCCCGGTAGGGAAGAATGCCCCGCCTCGCCCGCTCAGCCCTGACTCCTTCACCACCTCCGAGACGTCCTCCGGCGACATCTCGTCCAGAACCTTCTTCAGGGCCTGGTACCCGCCCGCCGCGCGGTAGCTGTCCAACGTCCACGACTCCGGGTTACCGAAATTCTTGGTGACGACGAGTTCCATCAGGCTTCTCGCGCCCGCAACTCGGCCAGCAGGCTGCGGGCCTTCTCCGCGTCAAGCGGTCCGTGCTGCTCCAGGTTCACCATTACCGCCGGCTGCAGATCGCACAGCCCCAGGCACGAGACCGACTCGGTCTCGAACAGCCCGTCCTCGGTCACCTCGCTTACCCGAGTGCCCAGCGCCTCGTTGAGGGCCTTCAGCACCGCTGGCGCGCCGGAGATGTGGCAACTGAGATCCCGGCACACCCGCAGCACGTACTTGGCCGAGGGCTTGCGGTGGAACATCGTGTAGAACGTCAGCACGCCAAAGACTTCGCTCTCTGGAAGGCTGAGTTCCTCGGCGATCATCGTCACGGCCTCGGGCGGCACGTACGAGAAGACGGCCTGCGCGGCATAAAGCGCTTCCAGCGTGGCGCCCGGCTCGTCCTTCAGGTCGGCCAGGCGCGCTCGCAGGTCGTCCAGCTTGGCGTGGTCCCCGGGCGCAAGCGTCGAGCGACGCGGCGCGCCAGCATGAATCGCCATTGGGCCTCCCGCGGCAAAGGGGCGAGCGGCGGCAACGCCTGTAACCTCTGGGCGCCGCACGCCGGCAACAGGAAGCGGAGTCTACCACCGGCCTATTTCCGCCACTGCCGCGTCCGACGAGCCGTCAGACGCGCTACGCTCGCCCACTTGCCTCGCCGGAGAGCCGCCCATGGCGCTCACGCGGGAACAGGCCCGTGAACTCCGCAGCCTCATGCACGGTTGGACCCGAGCCTCGAACGACGTGGCCGAGCACTTGCGCGGCGTGTCGGTTAGCAGCGACGGCCTCGACATGAAGGCGCTGCGCGCGGCCGTGGACCGCCGCTCCGAAGTGGAGGAACTCCTGATGTCGTTCTGGTCTCGAACAACGGCGGCCTGACATGTCAACCCGTGTAGACACAGACCTACCGTTTTCGGTGGGCGTGGTGAACAGCGAGATCTCCTCGGACGTCGACGACGGCGTGGCCGTCGCCGCCGACCTCGGTATGTCCCAGATCGAAATCGAGGACTTCTGGGGCCGCGCGGCTTACGAGTGCGACGACGCACTCGTCGAACGCGCCCGTGCCGCCGTTGAACGCGGAGGCCTCTACGTATCCGCCGTCGGCACGCAGGCCTTCAAGGTCCTTATCCTTCCGCCCAGCGACGTAGGCGACCTGGTCGCGATCGACGGCTGGGACCAGCACCGCATCGAACTGGAAGGCGGCATCCGCGTCGCCCAGGCCCTCGGGTCGCCCTACGTCCGCATCTTCTCCTGCCGCCGCGACGGCATGATCGGCATGGGCAACCCAAGCCCGCGCCTGCCCGATGGCGGACCCCTGCCCAACGATCGGCTGGCCGGAATCGTCGCCGTCTTGCGCGACGCCGGCGACCGCGCCGATGCCGCCGGCGTCACGCTCCTGGTCGAGAACGTCCGCAGCTGCTGGGGCAACACCGCCGTCAACACCGTGCGCATCCTGGAAGCCACTGACCACCCGAGCGTCAGGCTGAACTGGGACCCGTCCAACGGTTTCGTGTCCGGCGGAAACCCATTCCCGGGTGGCTACGAGATCGCCCGGCCCTGGGCCGATCACGTCCACGTCAAGGACGCGAGTGTGGTCGATCACTCCACCGGGCTGATCGCCTGGGAGTGCGTCGGCCGCGGCGAGGTCGATTTCGTCGGCCAGCTTCGCGCCCTTATCGACGATGGCTTCGCGGGCGCCGTGAACCTGGAAACCCACTGGCACCCCGAGGACCGCAGCAAGGAAGCCAACACCCGCGAGTCCTTCGCCGGCATGCTGGAGGCGCTCGAACTCGCCCAACGCAACGTTGCCTGATACCGGCGTCCTCACCCGCGACGACACGCCGGTCACCGACGCCGAAATTGCCGCCGGCCACGCCGCCGTCGGCTACGTCAACGGACTGATCAAGGGCCCGGCCGGCCCCACCACGCCGCGCACCCTGGAACAGTCCATCCAGGCCGGCGAACGCCGGCTGGCCCGTTTCCGCCGCTTCCTGGCCACCCTCGGTAACCCGCAGGATGGCCTGCGCTGCGTGCATGTCGGCGGAACCTCCGGCAAGGGCTCCGTCGCCGCCAAGGTCGCGGCCGGCCTGTCCGCGTCCGGCCTCCGCACCGGCCTGCACTGCACCCCCTATCTACAGACCGCCCTGGAAAAGTTCGACTGCGACGGCCAACTGGCCCGACCCTCGGAGCTTGTCGACCTTGTCGACTGGATCCGCCCCCACGTCGACCGATTCGCCGCCACCGATCCCGACGGCCAGCCCACCTACGGCATGGTCTGGGTCGCGCTCACGTTGGAGTACTTCGTTCGTGCCCGGGTCGACATCGCCGTCATGGAGGTCGGCGCCGGTGGACGCTTTGACCTGTCAAACGTCATCAATCCCGACCTGGCGATCGTCACCAGCGTGGGGCGCGACCACCTCAAGAGCCTCGGTGGCACGCTCGAAACCGTGGCCTGGCATAAGGCCGGCATCTTCAAGCCCGGTGCCGCCGCCCTCTGCGGCCCGCTCCCGCCTGAGGCCCAGCCGCCGGTGCGCGAAGCCGCCGCCGCTATCGGTCAGCCGCTCATCGAAGTGCCGCTGGACGGCGCCGACTTCCGTTCCCGCAACACCCGCCTCGCCGAGGCCGCCCTTGAAGCTCTGGGCGCTTTGGGCCCTGCACTCTCGCCCGCGGTCCAGCAGGCGGTTGCCCGGGGCCGCCTCGCCGGCCGCTTTGAACGCATGCCCGGCCGAACCGCCGTCTACCTGGACGGCGCCCACAACCGCGACAAGGCCCGCGCCCTGGGACAGGTGATCGACGCCGGGGGCTTGCCCCGCCCCCGCGTCGGCCTTATCGGCATGGTCGGCTACCGTGCCGCTTCCGAGGTACTGCCGCAGTTGCTGCCTCACCTTGACGTCTGGGTGGCCACCGAGCCGCAGGTCTACCGCAAGCCCGCGTTCCCCGTCGGCCAGCTTGCCGACGCGGGGGACGAGTGCGGACAGGCCCCCATTGCCCAGGCCTCCGACCCGCACGATGCCCTCCAGGCCGCGCTCGCACTGGCCGGCAACCACGGCTCCGTGGTCTCCGGCGGCTCCGTATATCTGGCCGGTAACCTGCGCGCCGCCTGGTTTCCCACCCTGCAGGTCGCGCGCGAACGCACCATGTGGCCCCGGCTTGACACGGAAGGCCCGCACGCGCGCGCCGTGCTGGCCGATACTTACCTACAGACCTGAGGCGAGGCCGCGACCCATGGACGAGCACGACGAGGAGGGCCTGACCTACACGCTGGAGGAAGCCACCGAACTCCTGCCCGAGGTCCGCCGCATCGTCGGCCGCCTACAGCGCGTCTGGATGGAAGCCGGGTCCGAGCGCCAGGCGTTCGAGGACGCCCAGACCTCCAGCCGTCGCACCCCCGTCGAAGTCAGCCTCGCCCACCAGGCGCTCGTCGCCGCCCTCTGGGACGTGCAGCCGCTGGTCGCCTGGCTCAGGTCGCGCAATATCGTGCTGCGCGACCCCTCCACGGGCCTGATCGACTTCCCGTCACAGGTCGACGGCGAGGACGCCTTCCTCTGCTGGCGCCTTGGCGAAGACTCGATCGACTACTGGCACGGCCGCGACGAAGGCTTCGATAACCGCAAGCCCCTGCCGCCCGACGCCTGAGCGGGCGACAGCCGGAAGCTGGACAAGTCCCCTCGCTGGGCCTATCAAGATTGTGAAGGTAATTGGACGTGAGCGTCATGGTTGATCGGCATTCCATCCCTCGTATCGCATTGGGAATGGCTTCACTATTGGTGGCCCTGGCCGTCGCGATGGCCTGCGACTCGCCTGCCTCCGCGCCCACTGATGCCTCCGCCGACGAACCACACCGCATCTTTGTCGTGCACTCGTACAGCGACGAGTTCTCATGGACCAGGCAACTCCACGAAGGGATCATCCAGGGCCTGGCCCATGAAGGCCTGATCCGCGATCGCGATTACCAGCTGCAGACCTTCGAAATGGACACGCGGATCACCTTCACAAGCCCCCAGCAGATCGAACAGCGCGCCACCGAGGCTCTTGACGCCCTGCGAGCCTTCGCACCCGACCTCCTGTTTGTCACGGACGATGTCGCGCTCGAGCACGTGGCCGTCAGGTACACCGAGGAGAGCCCCGACGCCCCGATCCCCACCGTTTTCGCCGGCGTCAACATTGACCCGACGATCTACGCCCCCATCAACAGTCTGGAGGCGCCAGGCGGATCGATCACCGGAGCCTTGGAGCGCATTCCGCACACCCAGGCCTTCGCAACCGCGAAGCGGCTCTTTCCCGATGCGACCCGGGTCGTCATCCTCGCGGACGCTGGCGCGGGCTCGGAAACCGTTCGCGCCGAATTGCAGCGCGACGATCAGGCCGCCGCCGCCAGGCCGTTCGAGGTTCTGGACTTTCTATTGCTGGACACGTTCGACCAGTGGAAGCGCGCCGTCGTCGACTACCAGGACAAGGCCGATCTCATTGCCATGGTGAATTTCCACCAGCTCCGCGATGCGAACGGCGAAATCGTCCCGCCGGCCGACGTGATCGACTGGATGGTGACCGAAAACAACCTGCCCGAGCTTGGCCTCGTGGCCGACTGGGCCCGCGAGGGTGTTCTGGTCGCCGTCGGCAACTCAGGGCTCAAGACCGGCGCCTACGTCGGCGCGCTGGGCGCGGACATCTTGAATGGAGCCGAACCCGCCACCATGCCCATCGTCGATCCCAAACAGACCGACACGAACTTCAACCTGGCGCGGGCGCGCAGCCTCGGGATTGAGTTCCAGCCCAGCGAGCTGGACAAGGCCGACGCCGTCTACGACACCCTCGGCGGCTGATAGTCGCCGAAGATTTCGGCGGCCGATTGCGCACCTGCCCCCGTCCCGGAGCCGAAGCTCCGGGGCTCGAGGCGCCGCACCCGTGAGTGCGGTTGGTGTGGCTAGCCTCCGGCTACCGACGGCACAATCGACACCTCGTCGCTCGGGCCGACTTCGGTGTCAAAACCCTCGCGGTAGCGGATGTCCTCGCCGTCCACGTAGATATTGACGAAGCGGCGCAGTTCGCCGTCCTCGTCCAGGATCCGTTCGGAGAATCCGGGGTGAGCGGCGTTCAGCTTCTCCACCAGGTCGCCGACGTTCGTGGCGTCGATGTCCACGCTGTTCTTGCCGTCCGTCAGGTTGCGGAGCGGGGTTGGGATTCGGACATTGGGCATAAGTGCGTCTCCTGCGCAAATTAGGCTGGCGTCAGCACGCCGCGGTCGGCCAGCGTCTGCTCGAACGATGTGATGCTCGGTCGGATCTCATAACGGGCGTCCACTCGGCCGTCGATTGCCTCCTGCGTTTTCAGCCCGTTGCCGGTCACCAGCGCCACCGTCAGGTCGTCCCTGGCGATTACGCCGCGATCGGCAAGCTTCGCCAATACCGCAATTGTCACGCCGCCGGCCGTCTCGGCAAAAATGCCTTCCGTGGAAGCCAGCAGGCGCATGGCGTCCACGATCTCGTCGTCGGTCACGGCTTCAATTACGCCGTCCACTTCCTGTGCCAGCTTCAGCGAGTAGAACCCGTCGGCCGGGTTGCCGATGGCCAACGACTTCGCCACCGTGTCGGGCTGGCGAACGGGGCGGTAGGTGGTCTGCCCGCGGGCGTACGCTTCGGCCACCGGCGCGCAGCCGTCCGCCTGGGCGCCGTGGATGCGGGTGGATTGGCTGTCCAGCAGCCCCACGTCCACCAATTCCTTCATCGCCTTGCCCATCTTCGTGTACAGCGAGCCGGACGCGATCGGCGCCACGATGTGATCCGGCGCCACCCAGCCCAGCTGTTCCACCGACTCGAAGGCCAGTGTCTTGGATCCCTCGGCGTAGTAGGGCCGGATGTTGATGTTGCAGAAGGCCCAGTTGTAGAGGTCGGCGATTTCGCTGCACAGTCGATTCAGTTCGTCGTAGGTGCCTTCCACCGCCACGATGCCCGCGCCATACACCGCCGCCCCGCGGATCTTGCCCACTTCCAGGTCGGCGGGCATGAACACGTAGGTCGGCATTCCGTGGCGCGCACCGGCGGCCGACACCGCCCCGGCCAGGTTGCCGGTGGACGCACACGCGAAGGTCTCGAACCCGAACTCGCGGGCCTTGGTGATTGCCACCGCTACCACCCGGTCCTTGAACGAGTAGGTGGGGTTCACGGTGTCGTTCTTGATGTGCAGGTTGGTCAGGCCTAACCGTTCGCCGAGGTTGTCCGCGCGCTGCAGCGGCGTGAACCCGACCGGCCAGGTTTCGTCCCAACCACCCTCCACCGGCAGCAACTCGTGGTAGCGCCAGAGCGTGGGCGGCCGCGCGGCGATGGCATCGCGCGAGATGGTCTTGCGGATGGCGGCGTAGTCGAACTGCGCTTCCAGCGGTCCGAAATCAAACTCGCAGATGTGCGTGGCCTGCAGTGGGTAGGCGCGACCGCACTCGCGACAGCGAAGCGTCAGAGTCGTGGACATGCGGATGATCCTTGGCAGAGGCGCCGACGGAGATGTCAGCGGATGGCGAAGTTCCGTATCGCCGGGTAACCCGGCCCGCCCGCGTCACGCGCGGGCACGGTCATCGCCATTGGCTGCCCAACAGCTGGGGACGGTGGGCCGTTCACTCCGTCGCAAACCCCTTGGCGCCGTGCGCCCCGCCTTGGGGCGCTGCCTCGCGCCGGTGACCCTCGTATCTTGCAGCTTCCGCTACCGGAATTGGCACCCTCTCGAGCGTTCGCCCGAAGGTTGCCCGGCTTCGTTGGGCCGACTCCCTCCACCAATCTTGATACGAGGTGTGTCACGTCAACCTTGGTGTCCGCGCATCCTAGCACCCGAAACGGCACCGGTGCGGCTGGGCCGAGACCTATTCGCGCCGATTTCGGAGTCGACAGTCCGCCCGGAAATCCCAGAAACCCTTGCGGGTCAGCGGTCTGCGCGTGCTACGATGGGCGACTGCCTGAAAAGGCATCCGCGCAGTTCGGCGGCGCTTGATTCATCAGCCGCCCCGGTGGCGCACCGGCAATTCCAGCCGCGTGCGGGCGCGACGGAACCTTAACAGGGGAAGAGTGAGTGCGAGTACTCGCGTCATTCCAATGTGTCTGGCGCGACAGTAATCCACGTGATTCGAGGATGACTCGGTGGCTCAGGGCTCCGGTATACCCGGCGCTCTGAATTAATTGCGATCTGTATCACGCCCGCCAGGGCGTGTGTTGAGATTGGATTGGCGAGTTTGATCCTGGCTCAGGATGAACGTTGGCGGCGTGCCTTACCAATGCGAGTCGAACGGTACGGGGAGGCTCTTCGGAGCGCCCACGACCGTGGCGTCCGGGTGCGTAACACGTAGCTAACCTACCGGTCGGTGGGGGAAAACTCCGGGAAACCGGAGGTAATCCCGCATGTGGTCGCCTGGTAGACAGGTGGACGAAAGCTGTGGCAGGGGAATCTGTCATGGCGCCGGCTGAGGGGGCTGCGGCCGATTAGCTAGTTGGTGGGGTAATGGCTCACCAAGGCAGTGATCGGTAGCGGGTCTGAGAGGATGATCCGCCACACGGGGACTGAGATATGGTCCCGAGCCCTACGGGGTTTAGCATGGAGGAATCTTGCGCAATGGGCGAAAGCCTGACGCAGCGACGCCGCGTGGGGGATGAAGGCCTTCGGGTTGTAAACCCCTTTTCTGGGGGACGCAAATGACGGTACCCCAGGAATAAGCCACGGCTAACAGGGTGCCAGCAGCCGCGGTAATACCTTGGTGGCAAACGTTATCCGGAATCACTGGGCGTAAAGCGCTCGTAGGCGGCTTGATAGGTGTTCGGTGAAAGCCCCCGGCTCACCCGGGGAGGGTCCGAGCAAACCGCCAGGCTGGAGGCAGGCAGAGGACCGTGGAACGTCCGGGGGAGTAGTGGAATGCGTAGATCCCGGACGGAACACCAGAGGCGAAGGCGGCGGTCTGGGCCTGACCTGACGCTGAGGGGCGAAAGCGCGGGGAGCAAACAGGATTAGATACCCTGGTAGTCCGCGCCGTAAACGATGGACGCTAGGTGTGTGGGGGGCTCAACCCCCCTGCGTGCCGGAGCTAACGCGGTAAGCGTCCCGCCTGGGGACTACGGTCGCAAGACTAAAACTCAAAGGAATTGACGGGTGCCCGCACAAGCAGCGGAGCGTGTGGTTCAATTCGAGGCTACGCGAAGAACCTTACCGGGGTTTGACATTACACGGCTATCCCGCGAAATCGGGAGTTCCTTCGGGACCGTGTAACAGGTGCTGCATGGCTGTCGTCAGCTCGTGCCGTGAGGTGTTGGGTTAAGTCCCGCAACGAGCGCAACCCTCGACGCTAGTTGTATGTGTCTAGCGTGACTGCCGCGGACAACGCGGAGGAAGGTGGGGATGATGTCAAGTCCGCATGGCCCTTATATCCCGGGCTACACACACGCTACAATGGCCGGTACAACGGGCAGCAACCTGGCGACAGGAAGCGAATCCCTTAAAGCCGGTCTCAGTTCGGATTGCAGGCTGCAACTCGCCTGCATGAAGTCGGAGTTGCTAGTAACCGCAGGTCAGCACACTGCGGTGAATACGTTCCCGGGCGTTGTACACACCGCCCGTCACGCCATGAAAGTCGGCAACACCTGAAGCCGGTGAGCTAACCCTTGGGAAGCAGCCGTCGAGGGTGGGGTTGGCGATTGGGGCGAAGTCGTAACAAGGTAGCCGTAGCGGAAGCTGCGGCTGGATCACCTCCTTTCTAGGGATGACACCTCCCGGCCTCGGCCGAGAGGTCACCCAGGTTGAGCGATCACGCGGATCGCCGTTCACCAACGGCAGCCGCGCCAGACCCAAACCCATCGAGTCGACCGGAATGGCCCGACCTCGCACTCACTCTTGCCCTGCTAAGGAGCCCCACTCCACCGCGGTCATGTCTGTCTCTCTAGGCTGGCCCCTTGTGTAAGCCCGCGCCGCCTCTTTGTCCCTCTCCTGGCAGAGAAGGCAGGGTGAGGGGTCTTCCGGGCAACCAACCCCCAAACGACCCGCACTGTGTGACCATAGGCACGAGCGTCGGGCCGGTCAGGCGGCCGCTCCAGCTTCGGCCGGAGAGGAAAGTCCGCACTTCACAGAGCGCGGTAGCGGGTAACACCCGTCGCCCGAATCGGTTCGCGCCGGCAAGGGCCGGAACAGGGGCACAGTGACGATGCCCGCGCCCCCACCTCGGGAGCGCGGGAGTGAAACGGCTAACCTCTACCGGAAGCAAGGCCAAGTCGGGACGCCACCAGGCTGCTCGCCCAGTCCCAGGTAGGCTGCACGAGGCCGGCGGCAACGCCGGTCCCAGATAGATGGCCGCCCACGACAGAATGCGGCTTATCGACCGGTCCGACGCTCACCGGTCATCAGAATCGCTCCGAAGCCGTTTCCCCCGCGCCTTCTCGGTTCGGATCGCGTGCCCTAGCCCCGCACGCCCACAGGTCATGCCGCTCCTCCCGCGCCGGTTCGCTACAATAGCGAGCGGGGTGGAGCAGTGGTAGCTCGTCGGGCTCATAACCCGGAGGTCGTCGGTTCGAATCCGACCCCCGCAACCACTACGACCCATTCGTTGCTCACATTCTCTACGGGCGGACATTTCTTCGCGCACCGGCGCCGATCGCCGGCGGAGGATTTCGCCATGACCGATCGCCGAGAGCAAACGAGCAGCGGCGCGGGCGCGAACGGCGAACCCAGAAACGAGTTCGCTGCCTGCCGGAATCTCATTAGCGATCGGCAAGACCACACCGCCGCTCCTCGCCGACTGCAGGCAGCCATTCAGGAAGGCTTGGAAAGCGGAATGAGCGACAAGACACTCCGGAAAGCCTGGACGCCGGCCAACTGGCGCCATCAATCCAGATCCACCCTCGTCAAAGCTAGCATCGCAGTTTTCGATTAGCGCTAATGCAGTTTCCAATCGTGATTCATAAAGACGAGACAAGCAGCTACGGAGTTACTGTTCCCGATCTACCCGGGTGCTTCTCTGGCGGTGAATCGTACGAGGAGGCCATAACCTCAGCCCGCGAAGCTGTTGCTTGTCATATTGAAGGATTGCTTATGGATGGCGAGTCTATTCCGGAACGCAAGCCAATCGACCTACATCAAGACAATCAGGACTACGAGAACGGAGTCTGGGCGCTGATTGATGTTGATGTTTCCAGACTCTCCAGTAAAACCGTGCGCGTCAATATCACGATGCCCTCACGCGTGTTGTCCATCATTGATGAAGCGGCGGCCCGAGAAAGAGAAAGTCGATCGGGGTTACTCACGCGCGCCGCTCTTCAATTCGTGGACAGACAAACAACTGCATAGGTGTCCGTGATTTAGTCTTGTCGTCTATAGGGTCAATCCAAAAGCGTCGAGATACACACGCGGCGAGTCACATTTGGTGGCGTGCGATCTGCTAGGTCGCCGCCGTTAGCTCAACTGGATAAATCGGCGTGTCCTTACCGTAGTGCAATCGCAACGCCCAGTCCCAGATGCTGAAATACGGCACCGGCGTCAGCGTCTCGCCGGCCAGCGATCCGGAGATCGCCTTGCCGCTCAACCCATCCCAGCGGCTCCCGGTTTCCCGGTCGATTAGGTCGGTTCCGTCTGCCTGGAAGGTGAGGCTACGCCCGTTGGCGCGCGCTTCGTAGGTACGCACCAGCCGGCTCTCGGCGTCCGCAAAGGCCACCACCGGCGTGTTGCCAACCACCGCCTGCTGTACGCCGAGTCGCGCCGTCTCGTCGAAGTAGAACCCGGCCCCCGCGCCGTCGATGTCGACGCCGATGACCCAGATGTCCTTGGGCTGGCTCTGGGTGTGAAAGGCGCTGTTGGGCGCGCCAACCCCGAGCCGATGCTTCAGGACGAGCGTGGTCGGATGCTGCTCGAGCCAGGAGCCCCAGGGCGTCAGTGAAGCGACAATCGGCCTAAGCTGCGCGCCGTCAAGTGGGCCGTCCAACGCCTCGCCGAACACCTGGCTCCAGATGCTGCCGGTCTCGTGGTCCCACCAGGTCTGGGCGCCCTTGTAGAGCGCGCCTTGCACCCCCAGCGTCAGGGTTTGCCCTTCCCAGAGCCGTTCAAAGACCAGCCCGCTGTAGCACAGCGGGCACCAGGTAATGGCCACCGGCACACCGCCCACCACGTCGTTCACGATCTCGTAGCTCACCAGCGGCTCGATGGGATAGGCGCGGGCGTCGCCGTTGATCTCCACCGCCAGCACCATCTCGTGCGGCTTCAGGTTGATGTTGTCCGGCGTGGTCAGACTGGGGTTGTAGATCGGCTGGATGGCGTCCCGCAATATCCGCACGTCCCAGCGCAACTCGTACGCCGTCGACCGCTGCGGCAGGAACAACAGCGCTCCCACCACCGCCGCCAGAGCCAGTGCGCCCAGCACGCGTTGTCCTGTCATGCCACGATCGTAATCGGGCGCGGTGACCAAACGTATCGACCGGACGCCCCGACGACGGTTTGAAGGAGGTATCGGTCGGGTATGAGACGGCGAAGGGTGGACGTTTGCCAATAGCGCGACGCCGCTTCCTGGCGCTGGCGGCGGTCTCTCCCTTGCTGGCGGCCTGTGGCGAATCCACCGCTCCGCAGCGTTTGTCAGATCTTTGGCCCGAGCCCCCGCCCGACCGCGACGCCGACCTGGCCACCGCCGGCTGGCAGGGCTACTGGTACGCCCGCTACGTCGGCGGCCTCATCGCAGCCCAGCCAGGCCTCGGCCTGCCCGCCAACACGCTTGACGCGGCTAGCCGCGCGGCCTTCACCACCGCTCGATCCGACGCCGTCCCAATCGCTCTGCCGTTCGCCACGGCCACTGTGGATCTCCCGGCAAATCCTGGCGAGCCCCCTCGCGTCCACAATGCGGACGGCGTTGTCCGGGTGCGAACCGCGGCCCTCTACTTGCGCCTCCTCCAGGCCCTGGCCCGCGCCCACCGGCTGCGCGCGCCCCAGGCGCCGCCCGGCGAGGCCCGAAGCCACGAGCTATGGCTCGCATCCGCCTACACCGCTCTCGCCGTCGAAACTGCCAACCGCGTCTACGCCGATCTCTTCCGCCCGAGGCTTGGCGTCCTCTTCGACTCCGACGACACCTACGACCCGCTCGGCAACATCGACCTCATCTGGGCCACCGCCGATGCGGCCGGGCTGGCGCTCGCGTCCGGCAAGAAGGAGACCGCCGCCAGGTTGCAATCCGCGGCCGACCAGCTATATGTCTTCTACCGGAAGAGCCTCCCGGACACCGTCGATGAGGCCCACCGCACGGTCAGGGCACAGGCCCGGCTTGGCCCGGTGACGGCCCGCGACGACTTCCGCGCCTTCATCCCCGTCCAGCAGCGCCGCCTCGCCTACCGGCTGCGCGACCAGCAACCCGCGGACATCCTCGAAGCCGCCAGCGCGCTGTCCGCCCTGATTCGGCTGACCCCGCTGATGCCGCCCGACAGCGGCGTCAGCGAGCGAGCCGGCGACCTGTTCCTGGACCTGGCCACCTCGTTCGACCGGACCAGTGGCTGGCTGCGCGACCGACTCACGTATACCGCCGACGATGTCGCGACGCTCCTGCGCGCCCTTCGTTTGGCCGCCTTTCACGGCCAGCCGCCCATCGAACGCCGCTACGCGCGCGATCTCCTGGTGACGGCCTGGGACTCCCTGGTCAACCGCAGCGGCCTCATGCGCGGCGCGCCCCCCGGCCGCGCCGAAGGCGTGGCCCAACCCTGGGAGCAGCACCTGGACGCCTCCGCCTACCGCCACCCCGCTGTCCCCACCAACACCGCCCCGCTCTTCGCCCGCGCCGTGTCCCGCGATGCCTCCGGCTGGACCTCCGTCGACCCCACGCTGGACACCGCTTCGGCACTCGAACTGGCCCTCGAATCTCTCTGGCTCCACCCCACCCTCGAAGCCTTGAGCGCCGAATCCGCCGCCTGACGCTAGGCCGAATGTTTCACGTGAAACATTCGGCCGGGCCAGCGCCGCAGCACCAGTGCCCCGATCCCGGCGGTCGCGATTCCCGCGCTCACAATCATCGCCAGCCGCAGTCCCTCGCCCACGATGATCGGATCGGCCCGTATCGACTCAATCCAGAACCGCCCCACCGAATACGCCGCCAACACCCCCAACGCCAAGTCCCCGGACCACAGTCCACTCCCGCGCCGCACCAGCGCCAGTGCGCCCAGAAACACCACCAGCGTCCACAGCGACTCATAGAGAAACGTTGGATGAAACCCGTTCTTCTCCAGGTACAGCAGCGGCCGGAACTGCTCATCCACCGACAGCGCCCACGGCAGGTCCGTCGGCACCCCGAACGACTGCTGGTTGAAGTAATCGCCCCAGCGCGCGATCACCAGGCCCAGCGGAAAGCCGAGCGCTGCGGCATCAAGCCAGCCCAGCAGATCCAGCCGCGCCAGCCGCGCGTAGACCGCCAAAGCCAGCAACCCACCAGCCAGCGCCCCGTGGAGCGCCACGCCGCCCTCCCAGATCTGCCAGGCAAGCTCCGGCTCATCCGCGAAGCGCCGTTCCCACTCGAAGACCAGGTAGTAGATCCGCGCACCCAGGATTCCAGCCGGTACCGTGACCCCTAGCAGCGGCAGCACCTGCCTCGGATCCAGTCCTGTCCGTCCTGCCTGCCACCGCGCCACCCAGGCCCCTGCTATCACGCCCACTGCCAGCAGCACGCTCCACCAGCGCAGCAAACCCCACGCCGGAACGATGAACTCCGAATAGGGCTCGGGAATCACCGGCTATCTGGCGTTCGGGAACATCGCCGCCAACTCATCCACCATCTCACTGAGCACCGGAAACTCCTCGCGAGTCAACGTTGTCAGCCGGTCTTCGCCGGTGTCCACGTCGTACTCGTGACGGTGATACACCCCCGGCGTATGTGCATGCCCACTGTCGTAACGAAGCACGTTCCGCCCGACTCCGCCGCTGAAGACCCTGGCGTGGTATCTGTACTTGAGCCCACGTACCTCGACTTGGCCCAAACGAACCCGGACTTGGAGCAGTTTCGCGACTTCGATTTCTACACCGCCGCGACAGATCACAACGCCTTCACACGAGTAGGCCTTTGGCCCCTCTCTCCCCTCCGTTGGTACGAACTGCGTACGGTCCGCAACGAGGAAAGGGTGCGCGGCCAGGACCTCTCGGCGCTTTATCTCGTAGCGGTCAAACCTGAGCCAGCCGTGTTTCTCGCCCCTTTGGCGGTCAGGAAGTCCAGCACGTCGGCGTCGTACTGCCATTGCGAAATCTCGGCCGTCTCCCGGAGCTCGCCGGTCGCGGTTCGTTCGAGCATCTGCTCGGTGGTCATCTCGTAGCGCAGCTCAAACCGCTGGATCCGGCGGTGCAGCGTGCGCTTGTGGTCGCTGAGACGGCGAGGCTTCCTGTCCTTCGGAGGCTTTAGCAGCGCTCCGTTCCGCCTAGACATGGTGATTTCGCCGCAAGCAGCAGTGCCCAATCAGCGTGCACCCGGATCCCCCCAGCAGCAAGCCATCGTCGGCAGCTAGCTGCTGTTCGTCCTAGTCCTCATCCCAGGTCAACAGTACCCCTAACGCCGTCTCCGGATGGTCGTGGAGGAAGTGGAAGGCCTCGGGGGCCTGTTGGTAGGGGAAGCGGTGGGTGACCATGCGGTCGGTCGCGATGCGGGACTGGGTGAGCAGTTCGAGGGAACGCTTGGAAGCCGCGACCCGGTCGCTATCCGGCAACGCGCCGCCGATCAGGCGCTTGCGCTGGATCTCGCTGGATGACAGCGGCAGCGGGTCGTCCTCGTAGAGCCCCACCACCTGCAGCAGGCCGCCGGACGCGGTCATGCGCTGGGCCTGGTCGAAGGCCCGCAGGCCGGCGCGTCCGCCCACGGCGTAGATCACCACATCGGCGCCCTTGCCGCCGGTCAGCTCCTGTACCCGAGCCACCGGGTCTTCGTCGGCCGCGTTGATCACCTCGTCGGCTTCCACCTCGGCCGCCAGCGCGCAGCGGTTGGGCAAGGCGTCCACCGCCACCAGCCGGCCCTGGCCGTTGGCCCGGGCGACTTGGAGCATCAGGCTGCCCACCAGGCCCTGGCCCACGATCACCACCGTGTCGTCCGGCTGGATGTTGTCGTTCTCGATCCAGAGGACGGCGCTGGTGGTCAGCGGCCAGAAGGTGGCTTGCTCGAAGTCCAGCGCATCCGGTAGGCGTACGACTCGCGGACCGTCCGAAGCCGACGCAATCCGGCTGTCCTGCACCACGAACTGCGCGTGCGGCCCCGACACCCCCACCCGGTCGCCCGGTGCGAACGTCTCGACCTGTGGGCCCACGTCGTCCACCACGCCGGCCACCGAATAGCCCATAATCTGCGGGTCCACCGCTTCCGGCCGGATGTAGCGGCGCCAGAGTTCCGAGCCTCGACTGATGAGGCTACGAACATTTCGCACGCGAACGTCGTGCGAGCCGACGGCCGGCAGGGGCGCGTCTTCCAACACCACGTTGAACTTGCCCTCGGGCTTCGCTACCCGCTTCATGG
Organism: Chloroflexota bacterium; assembly: GCA_022824865.1. Taxonomy (GTDB): domain Bacteria; phylum Chloroflexota; class UBA11872; order UBA11872; family UBA11872; genus UBA11872. Next base: position 91,699 of record JAJDZD010000014.1, read on the forward strand.
CGTCCTCCTCGCGGCCGTGAGGTTCTACTCGCTGAGCGCGACCCACTCGCCGCTACGCGCACTCTCGCGCACGGCGTCCAGCACCCGCATCTGGCGGATGGCCTCGTCGCCGTCTACCAGCGGCGCCGCCTCGCCGCGGATCGCGTCGCCCAGATTCTCGACCTCGGCCTGGTAGGTGTCGAACGGCGGAAACAGCTCCGTCACCACCCCGCGCAGCGTATGGGTCTCGATGCTCGTCGATTCACCCGGCGCCAGCACGTGGCGTTCGACCCGCAGGGTTCCATCGGTTCCGACCAACTCCAGGAAGTGCCGACGGGAGGACAGAAAGCTGAACGCCACCATCGCGGTTCGACCATCGTCGAACTCCAGCAGCGCGTTCCCGTCAAAGTCCACGCCAAACTCCGGGTCGTCGGTCATTTGCGCCGCCAGCCGACGCGGCTCGCCGCCCATGTGCAGGCGGCTGACGCTTACGCAGTAGGTCCCCAGGTCGCCCAGCGCTCCGCCGGCCAGTTCGGTGGAGAGGCGTACGTTGGCCGGGTCGCGGGTAATCGGAAAACAGAACGCCGTATTGATCTGCCGCAGGTCGCCGATCGCGCCTTCGGCGACTAGCTGGCGCAGCCGCGCGTGCCGCGGGTCGTAGCGGTACATGAAGCCCTCGAGCAGTTGCACCCCGGCCTCCCGGCAGGCGTGCACCATCTCCACCGCCTGGGCGGCGTCAACCGCAAACGGCTTGTCCACCAGCACGTGCTTCCCCGCCCGCGCCGTCGCAATCACCCAGCGGTGATGCAGCGCCGTCGGCAACGGGATGTACACCGCATCGATCTCCGGATCCGCCAGCAGGTCCTCGTACGACCCATAAGCCGTCGGAATCTCGAGTTCCGCCGCGAACCCCCGCGCCCGCTCCAGCGACCGGCTCGCCACCGCCCGCAGCACCCCATTCCGAGCCTTCAGAATCCCCGGCCCCACCGACCGCCGCGCAATCCGCGCCGTTGACAAGATTCCCCAGCGGATGGGGTCCGCGCTCACGACCGCTCCGGATACCCCCGCCGCCGCAGGGGCTTGCGCGGCTCCACTTCGGGGTTGACGGTGTCGCGGGGCCAGTAGCCCTGGGCGACCCAGGCCATTTGTTCGGCGGAGCCCTGGCCGACGCGGTGGACGCTGACGGAGGTGGAGCCGCCGATATGAGGCGTCCAGATGACGTTGGGGAGGTTGATCAGTGGCGTGTCGGGGGTTGGGGGTTCCGATTCGAAGACATCGACGCCGGCGGCGGCTATTGCGCCGGACTCCAAGGCATCAACCAGCGCCGCTTCGTCGACGATGGGGCCGCGCGAGACGTTGATCAGCGCGGCGGTGGGCTTCATCCGCGCCAGCAGGTCGGCGTCCACGAAGTGGTGGGTGCGCGGCGTGTAGGGCAGGTGGACCGAGACGATGTCCCCTTGTTCGAAGGCCTCGTGCAGGTCCACCAGTTCCACGCCCAGGCCCTGGGCTTCCCAGGGCGAGACGGTGGGCGCGTAGGCGATGCAGCGGGTGCCGAAGGCCTGGGCGCGCGCGGCCACGGCACGGCCGATCCGACCCAGGCCGATCAAGGCCAGGGTGCTGGCGCGCATGTCGCCTATGTGGTCGATCCGGCGTTCCCACTCGGCGATGTTGCGGTGCCCCGCCTCCCACTCGTTGAGGATTTGCGGGATGCGACGCACCGCTCCCAGGATCAGGTACAGCGCGGTGTCCGCCGTCTGCTCGGTGGCGAAGGTGGGGATATTGCCCACCACCACTCCGGCCGCCGTTGCCGCCTCGATGTCCACGTGGTCCACGCCCACGGTCGGCGCGATGACGCCCAGCAGGTCGGGCAAGTCGTCGAACGTATGCAGGCGGTAGTGACCGTGCGAATAGATGACGCCCTGGTAGCCGGAAAAACGCTCCACGGCTTCCTCGTCGCTGGTCGGCGCCGGCACCACGTCCAGCGTGGCGCCAATAGCGTCCAGCGGCTGGCGGTGTTCAACGACCCGCTCGTGGCGCAGGCCGTCAGTCAGGGCAACGCGGAACGAACCATTGGACATTTGCGAGCGGCCCCGCACGGTCAGGTCGCCGAACCGTAACGCATCAGGCGGCCGATGGCGCAGTATCCCGCAGTTCAGCTAAGGGCCGGCCTCGTTCCAGAGGTGGCGGCCGGTGGCCAGCGACAAGACCACGAAGAGCGCGTTGACCAGCGGGAAGTAGATCAGGTGCGCCGTCACCGCATCGCCGGTCTCGCTGGAGGGATTGAGCGTCCAGTACCACTCCCACAGCATCAGCATGACCAGCACGATGGCCCCGTAGTAGGCGAAGCTGCCCCGCAGGTATTCCACGGCGCTGACGTCCGAGCGTTCCGGGTCGCGTCGCCGACGGAACCCCACCACCAGGATCACCAACGAGGCCGCGACCATGAACCAGTTCAGGATCCGCCAGATGGGGTAGTCGGTTGTTCCATCGTTGTAGACGGGCGTCAGGATGAAATTCACGGCCACGGCGATCCCGATGGCCACCAGATAGAACGCCAGCAGCCGCTTCGCTACCGCCATGAGTGCCGGATCCTCGCCAAACTGATCGTGGCGGGCTCCGCCAAAACGAAGTCCACCGGATCACCGCCCGGCGCCAGTCTATGCCTTCGCTCGACCTGCAACCGGAACTGCCGGAGGTATCGTCTACAGCACTCGCGACGGGAAACGCGCACAGGCACGATATTGTCGAGTCGCCTGGACAAGTTGCCGGCCAGCCTCCGCGCGCGCGGCAGGCGCTTCCTCCGATTGCCGGACGAGATGTAGGAGCACTGGGAGTGCCCGAACCAGGCGTTCCTTCTGATGCGGATTGGACCCTTGAAACAGAGCGTCTTGAACTGGCTCCGATGGTGGAAGGCGACAGCGACGCGCTCTTTGCGTTGCTGAAGGATCCCGAGATTCACGCCTTTACGGGAGGACAGCCGCCGGCAAGCGCGGACGACGTGAGAGCAACGATTCGTCGCCGGGGGTCCCGGCGCTCGCCCGCAGGCGACGAACTGTGGCTGAACTGGACCCTGCGGCTGAGAGACGACCGGACCGTCGTGGGTTATGTGCAGGCCGGAGTGAAAGAGGGCCGGGCCGATATGGCGTGGGTAGTCGGTGTTGCGTTCCAGCGACGAGGCTTCGGCTCGGAGGCGAGTCGCCGAGTGTTGACGTGGCTTCGGCACCAGCTTCAACTGCATGAGGTCGGCGCCAGGATTCACCCGGATCACATCGCTTCTCGCAGGCTGGCGCGATCCGTCGGTCTGAGACCTACCGGGGAGCACACGGACGACGGAGAGGAAGTTTGGCGGGCCACCTTCGTTGACTCCCAGTACGCGATGAGCGTCGCGTCGTGAACCTCCCGCCCCTGGTCGTCGTCGACGGCATGAACCTCCTTTGGCGGGCCGCCTACGGATTTCCGGCGCGAATCCGGGACAGCGAAGGCGAGGATGTGACACCCGTGTTCGGATTCTTCGCTCTGCTTCGGAAGGCCATCCACGGCCTGATGCCGTGTGAGGCGGTGGTGGTCTACGATGGGGAAGGCTCCACTGAATCTCGCGTGGAGATGGCGCCGGACTACAAGGCGAACCGAGCCGGCGCGGACTATTCCCACCTGGCCTGGCTGCCGACGATTTACGCGGGACTGCGGACCATCGGCCTCGAGTTCGAGGAGACGACCGGCGCCGAGGCCGACGATGTGATCGCGGAGCTCGTCCGCGGCGTTGGAGCGAGTCGGTCCAGTGTCATCGTGTCGGTGGATCGCGACTTCTACCAGCTACTCAGCGATCAGGTGGCGATTGCAAACACGATGCGCAAGAGCACCGACCAGATCGTGGACGGCGATGAGATTCGCACACGCTTCGGCGTGGAACCCTGGCAGTGGTGCGACTACATGGCCCTGGTCGGAGACACCTCGGACAATATCCCCGGGGTCCGCGGCATCGGTCCCAAGCGCGCCGCGGCCGCGCTGGCCGGCGGCCACGTGATCGAGAACCTCAACGACGTCGTCAACCAGGCGTGGTGGGGACGCTACTTCGACGGACGTACAGAGGCAGCGCTCAAGGCTCGCGATCTAATCCGCTTCGTCCCGGACGTCCAGACGTCGATCCGGATCACCGGTCGCGAGTCCCGGCCCCTTCCCCTCGCAGTTGACCTGCTCAGAATTATTGGCGTCTGGTAGCGGGCGGTCAGCGCTGCAAGACCAAAGCCGGCAGATCGCTGAGCCGCGAGATCGTGGGGACACCCGCTGGTGCGCCACCCGTGCCGAGCGGATCAAACCACACGCCCGTCAGCCCCGCGTCGCGGGCCCCCAGCGCGTCCACGTCCAATCGATCTCCTACGTGCAGGCAATCCGACGGCGATGCGCCCATGGCGTCGCAGGCCGCCTGGAAGATCTCCGGTTGCGGCTTGGCGACGCCGATGTCTCCGGAGATCAGCACGGCGGCGAAGCGATCGAGAATGCCGACCGATGCGAGCTTTTGACGCTGCTGCGTTGACGACCCGTTGCTGATGACTCCAAGGCGGCAACTATCCAGAGCGTCCAGGGTTTCGACTGCATCGGGAAAAAGCTGCCAGGCCCCGTCGTAGAACTCACGGTAGACGGTATGGATGGCGTCGACTTCGGCGTCGGGCATCTGATCCGGTGTCAGTCCGAACAGATCGCGAATTCGTGCGCGGCGCTGGCCGATGAACGAGGTCTCGCCGCGCAGGTAGCGCTCGAAGTGGTGGTCCAGCAATGTGATCCAGCGTTGCATAAGCCGTTCGTCACACCCGCCCAGCCAATCCCGATACCTGTCGAACAAGCCCAGCGCGCCGGCTCGCGTTGCCGCGGCGTCATCGATCAGCGTGTCGTCGATGTCAAAGAACACGGTCTGCACTGACGATTCCGCCATGTCACTCCGTCCGCTGAAAGCAACTGCTCAAGCCAGCTTGCCGGACACCAATGCCCCTGTCGCGACATTCCCGCGTGCGGCATCGAACCATGGGCGACGAAGGCAATTGGCGAACTATCAAAGGGCTCGAATCAGAGGCGCTACGCTCGCTCCCGTCTGTGGTCCGTCCTCTGGGGCGCCGCATGCGGATATGCCTGATTGGGGACACTCATGGCTTTGTGCCCGGGCTGGAGGCGGCGCTGGCAGCGTGCCGGCGGCATGCGCCCGACCTGATCGTGCATTGCGGCGATTTCCTGACGTCGCCGTTTTCGCCCGATCCGCCGGGCGAGACGATCGAGCTGCTGCGCGCGGAGGGCGTCGAGGTCATCTACGGCAACAACGAGGCGTATTTCCGGGACTGGGGGACGCCGCGTTGGGAAGCGACCGTGTCCGAACGGCGGCGGAGGCCTGACTCGCCCGATTCCTTCCTGTCGCTGATCGAACCGGGGCAGGCCGAGCTCAGTCTGTCGGAGCTTGCATGGCTGCGAGCCTTGCCTGCCGAGCTTTCGCTGGATGGGGCGCGGCAGGGCGACGTGTACGTCTGCCACGGCATGCCCGGCAATCCGTTCGCCACTACCTGGGACACCGATCCAGCATTCACGCCGGATTTCACCGCCGGGGAGATTGACGCCGCGCTGTCCCGCCCGGCCGTCGCCTCGGCCGACCTGTTCCTGTGCGGCCATACCCCCGGCCCCACCCTGCTCCGCACCGCGTTGCCCAACGGCCGAGAGGCGCTGGTCGTCCGTAGTTCCGGCCACCTACCCGGCGAGGGACCCGGCCCGTGGCACCAGGGCATCTGCGTGCTGACCGACCGCGGTGATCCGCTTTCAGGGTTCGCTCGCTGGAGCATCGAGTTCGAATGGGCGCCGTTCGAGCCCCGCGATCCGAATTGGTCGGGCCTGGCAACGAGCCCAACGATCTGATGTCCGCCTACGACCCGATTGCCGACTGGTACGCGGCGCAGGCCCAGTCGGGTTCGTTGCGACGGTTTCTCGATCACCTGGCTCGTGGCCTCCTCGAGCTGGCCGGCGACGTGTCTGGCAAGCGGGTCCTGGACGCGGGCTGCGGCGAAGGTCACGTGGCGCGGCTGTTTGCGAGCCACGGGGCCAGGGTTGTGGGCGTGGACATCTCGCCGCGGCTCCTGGAGCACGCACGGGAACTCGAGGCGCGGGATCCGCACGGGATCGAGTTCGTGGAGAGGGACCTGGGCAAAGGGCTGCCTTCCCACAAAGGCGCGTTTGACGTGGCGACGGCGAACATGATGCTCGACGACTGCGAGGATCTGGCAGGTGTCCTGGGTGGGATTGCCGACGCCCTCAAGCCCGGCGGCCGCCTGCTGCTGTCGATGAACAGTCCCTACGCGCTCGCCGCGCGCGGCAAGGTGGACGACTACTTTGCGTCAGGAACGCTCGCCCAGACGTTCGGCACGGAGCGAGCCGAGTACGAAGTCCCTTTCTACTTCCGAACCTTCGAGGAGTGGGTGGCGGCGTTTCGGCAGGCAGGCTTCCTGCTGCGCGGCCTGGTGGACGTTCCGCCCGACCCAGGCGACCCGCATCTGCCGGACGATCCGGTGCCCAAGATCATGTTGGTCGAGCTGTTGCGGCCTGCAGCGTGAGCACACGCCCAGGCGCACACTAGGCTTATCGCGAGAACTCGCCCTGCTGGGAGGAAGCAGTGGCTACGGATGTAACGGTGCTGGGGGCCGGCAATACCGGCTTTGCGGTGTCGGCCAACCTGACCCTGGCGGGGCACTCGGTCACCCTGGCCGAACTGCCCGACTTCCCGGAGGCCATCGCCCCTGTGCGCGAGTCGCGCAGGATCGAGTTGCTGGGCGTGGCGCACACGGGGTCGGCCCGGACTGCCGAGATTACGGACGACGTGGCGGCGGCCGCGGCGGCCTCGGACACGCTGTTGGTCATCGTGCCGGCGTACGGTCACGCGCCGTGGGCCGAGGCGCTGGTGCCGCACCTGCGCGACGATCAGACTCTGACCCTGATGCCCGGCACGCTGGGCGCGCTGGAAGTGGCGCGCATCCTGCGTGAAGCCGGTGCGCCGCCGATTCCGGTGGCTGAGACGGACACGGCGCCCTACGTCTGCCGCAAGACCGGTCCCGCGGAGGCGACGATCTGGGGCGTGGTTCCGCACATGGGGCTGGGGGTGTTTCCGGCCTCGGCCACCGAGCGCGTGCATGCCGGGCTGGGGCGGTTCTTTCCCGGAATCGTGGCCCTGCCGGACGTGTTTGCCTGCGGGCTGGGCGCCATGAACCCGGTGGTGCATCCGCCCGGGGTGCTGCTGAATGCCGGGCGCATCGAGCGCTCGCGCGGCGAGTTTTACTTCTACGACGAAGGCGTCACGCCCGGGGTGGTGGACGCCATCATGGCGCTGGACGGGGAGCGCCGGGCGGTGGCCGCCGCCCTCGGCCACCAGTTGCCCGACGCCGCCCAAGCATTCCACGCCGCCGGGTTCGGTCCGCATGCCGATCCGCCCGACCTCTGGGCCACGATCAACGGCAGCCGGATGCTCACCGCCCTGAAGGCGCCGGGCCAGTTGGATACCCGCTGGCTCTCCGAGGATGTTCCTTACGGTCTGCGCGCCTGGTCCGGTCTTGGTGACGCCCTGGAGGTACCCACGCCGGTGATGGACGCCGTCATAACCCTTGGACTCACCGTTCTCCACGAGCCGATGGACACCAACCGCCGCACCTTGGCTGATCTGGGGCTGGAGGGGATGGACCGAGACGGGATGTTGGAGTACGCGCGCAGAGGCTGAAGCTCCGGCGCCGACGAGAGGAACTTGGAGATGCCGGCGGACATGGACTGCTTAGCGGATTGGGGCGCCCAGTTGCCCCTGATCACGCAGTCTGATGGCCTGCACAATCCGCCGGCCTGGCTGCAAGAGCGAGTCGTTCGCTATGTGGCGAGTGTTGAAGCTCCGCCGGGTGATCTGCTGCCGTTCAGGGACAACCCGCAGGCTGGCGCTTCGGCCGATATCGAGACCATCGTCTGGGCGCTGGTGGCCTTGCGGCAGGTCGGCGCGGAGGACGCGATCGGGCGCGCACGGCCGCGGGCGCTGGCGGCCTTGCATGCGGCCTTCAACTCCGAGTTGGGCATCTATGAGCCGACAGCGACCCAGATTGGCGGCGGACCGGGCACTTGGCGGATGCACTTTGACGCGGTGGTGCGAATTGGATTCGAGGTTTTGGGCGAGCCCGCGCGGCCGTTTCCGCGTGGATTGGATCGCCTGTCTGACTTGCCGTGGGCGCCGGTGGGCGAGGAGGCCTGGCGGCCGTGGCTGGACCAGGCCTGGGCCGAGGATCCGCGCTCGGCGGCCAAGGCAGCGTTCCAGTACTTGTGGTTCTACACGCGGTTCGCGGGCTGCAACCATGTCGACGATTTGGACGATCAGGGGCGGCAGGTGCTGGCCTATATGGAGGCGCGCCGCGACCCGGTATCCGGATTCATCGGCACTGGGCCGGGCGTGGAGCTGGGCTGGGCTATGCGGGGTCACCGGAACCTGGGGCTAAACCTGCTGTGGCCGCTGGGGGTGGACGAGCCGGGGATTAAGCGGATGATCGACGCCACCCTGGCCTGCCGGCGGACCGACGGGCTGTTCCACGACGGCAGCATGTGCGCCAACATGGACGCCGTTCACCTGCTGGCCGAGTACGGGCGGCGGACTGAGCACCGTCGCGCCGAAGCCATCCAGTCAGCCCGCCGCTGCGTCGCGGCCATGTTCCGCCGCCTGGCCTCGCCGGTTGGGGGCTTCTGGTATGCGTTGGGTGAACGCGACGCCAACGATGCGGCTGACATCCACACCACCAATGGCCTGGCCTTTGCGCTGTTTACGCTGAATTACTGGCAGGCGTTGGACGCTGAAGCCCGAGAGGATCTGGGGAAGGCGCTGGCGGCTTGTCGTTGGATGTAGGGCTGTTCGCTTAGTAGATGCCTTCCAGCAGGCTGGTGAGTTCGGCGGCGTTGGGTTGGACGGGGCTGTTGTCAGCGACGCGGGTGTTGGTGAGGGTGGCGGCGGCTACGTCGGGGAGCCAGGCGCGTTGGACGCCGACCTCTTCCAGCCGAGTCGGCAGGCCGACCTGGTCCACCAGGCGCTCCATTACGGCCACGCCTGCCTGTGCTCGCTCGGTTTCGTCCGACACGTCGGGTGAAACGCCCAGCGGTTCGGCCAGTTCGGCCATCAGCGCCGGATTCTGCTCGGCGGCCAGGCGCATGACGGGTAGCAGGCAGAGGGTGTTGGCGACGCCGTGGGGGATGCCGGCGCGGGCGCCGATGGCGTGGGCCAGGCCATGGACCAGGATGACGCCGGCGTTGGCCAGGGTGTAGCCGGCCTGCAGGCAGGCGTAGGACATCTGGTCGCGGGCTTCGCGGTCGGTGCCGTCGGCCACGGCGCGGGGCAGGAACTCCAGCGTGCGGCGCATGGCGTCGGCGGCGGGCTGGCGGGTGTGCTGGGTGGCGCGCTTGGTGATGAACGACTCGGCCGCATGACAGAAGGTGTCCATGCCGGTGGCCGCCGTGATGTGCGGCGGGACCGAGTCGGTGAGCGCCGGGTCGATCAGCGCGGTCTGCGGATAGATGTAGGGGCTGACGACGGTCATCTTGTTGGAGCGGTCGGGCAGCACCATCACGGCGTTGCCGGTGACCTCCGAAGCGGTTCCGGCGGTGGTCGGGATGCTGATGGTTGGGACGCCGGGTTTGCGGACCACCTCCACGCCGATCCAGTCCTCGGCCCGGCCGCCGTTGGTGACGACGCAGGCGGCGATCTGCGAGGTATCCATGGCGCTGCCGCCGCCCAGGCCCAGGACCACGGCGGGTTCGGTCTGGTGGATGGCTTCGGCGCAGGCGTCCACGCTGTCGGTGGGCGGTTCCGGCTCAACCTCGTACCAGACCTCGGCGTCAATGCCGGCGTCTGCCAGCACGTCGGTTACGCGCTCGACCACCCCGGCCTCCAGGAGTCCCCTGTCGGTGACGACCAGCACCGGGCCGTCGGCGATGCGGCGTACGTGGTCGGGCAACTCGTCCAGGCAGCCACGTCCGAAGACGACGGTGGGGGTGGTGCGGTAGGTCCAGCGGTCGAGCAGGTTCGCCATGCGGTGAGTTTCCGTTGGGGGGCCGGTCATTATGTCGGCAAACGCCCTACCATGCGCTGGACCGCCGCCGAACGGATCCCCCAATGATCGACCTCAGCATCGACGGCGTCAGCGCCGCCAGCACTCGCATATTTATGGCCGCCGGGGTACCCCGGGACATGGCCGAGCAGATCACAACCTGGCTGGTGAACTCCAACCTGTCGGGGCATCCCTCGCATGGATTGCAGCGGGTGACGGAGTACGTGCGGCAGATCAAGGAAGGGCACATGGACCCGGCGGCGCGGCCGCGGGTGCACGTGGAAACCGACACCACGGTGGTGCTGGATGGGCAGGCGGGGCTGGGGCACTTTGCGGCGGACCGGTTGACGCGCGAGCTGGCCGCCAAGTGCCGCGAATCGCAGATTGCGATGGGCGGGATCATCAACGGGCGGCACATCGGGCGGCTGGGCGAGTGGGGCGAGCTGGCGGCGGACCTGGGGGTGGTGCTGTACATCTCGCTGGGGTCCGCCAGCGGCTGGATGACGTCGACGTTCGGGGCGGCCGAGGGACGGCTGGGGACAAATCCGATTGCGTTCGGGGCGCCGGGGTTGGAGGGCGATTCGTTCGTGATGGATTTCGCCACCAGCGCGGCGGCGGAAGGCAAGGTGCGGGTGGCGCGCGATAGCGGGAAGTCGGTGCCGGAGGGATGGATCCGGGACTCGGAAGGGCGACCCACCACCGATCCCAACGACTTCTACGACGGGGGCACGATGCTGACGTTCGGGGAGCACAAGGGGTCGGCCATCGCGATCATGACGACGCTGCTGTCGGTGGTGACGGCGAGCGCGGGGGAGGACCTTGGCGAAGGGGCGTCGGTGTTTGCGTTTGCGATTGACGTGGATGCGTTCGGGCGGGGGGATGAGACGCGGGGGTTGATCCAGCATCAGCTGGAGCGGGTGCGGTCGGCGGCGCCGGCGGAGGGGTTCAGCGACGTGCAGGTGCCGGGGGACTTCGAACGGCGGTCGCGGGCGGCGCTGGGGGGCGGGCCGCTGCAGCTGCCGGGGCCGACGTGGGAAGGGTTCCTGGAGGCGGCGGAACGAGTGGAGATTTCAAGGGCGGAGATCGAGGGGCTGGCGCTGGGGTAGCGCGGGCGTGGAAGGAGTGAGTTGAAAGTAGCTTGGGGTGAGAAGGAGAGCGGCAGGCTTCGGATCCACGATGTGACGCTGGGGGCGGGGGCGGTGACTCTGCGGCCGCTAAACGAAGATGACTGGGAGCTGGTGGTGGGGTTGTGGAACGACCCGGAGATTGCGTGTTACGCGGATGAGGAGCCGAGGACGTACACGACCGAGCAGGTGCAGGGGATTGTGCGGGGGATTTCCTGGGCGGGGTTTTGTTTCGTTATCGAGTTTGAGGGAACGACCGTCGGCGAGTGCTGGCTTCAGGAAATGAACATGGAGCGGATTCTGCGGCGGTATCCGGGGTTGGATTGCCGGCGGATCGATATCGAGATTCAGAAGGATTTCTGGGACCGGGGGATCGGGTCGACGGCGATCGGGTTGCTGGTGGGGTTTGGGTTTGAAGCGGAAGGGGCGGACGGGATTTTTGCGGTGGATGTGGGGGAGGAGAACGGGCGGAGTTTGCGGGCGTTTGGGAAGAGTGGCTTTGGAGTGGATGGGGAGAGGGAGGGGAGCTTTGACCTGGTGGTGTGGGCTGGGCGGGGAGGGAGCTAAGAGGGCGAGGTTGGGAGTCTTTGGTCTAGGTGGGTTGCCAGGGGTGGCTTGGGTGCCGGTTGGGTGGTTGGTTGCTGCTGGGTCCCGGCCGGGGACGCCGGGATGGCGGAGGGGACGAAGACGGGCGGGTCGGAGACCGTGCCCTTACGCAAGATCACCACGACGGCTAGGGGTTGGGTGCGCGGAAGTGGCCGGTTGGAAGCCGGCCGTTACGCAAGGTTGGGGAGGGGGACCAGGCAGACTGACTTTAGCCCGTCCCCCGAGGCGGGGACGTTCGGTGCTTGGGGCGTTGTTGTGTGCCGGTGGGGGTGTTTCTACACTTTGGCAGGCAATGTTCCGGGGCCCGGGATGGGGCATCACCTGGGCTGATGAGAACTGGAGTTCACGTGAAGGCGCCCGCGGAGATCATTTTTGAAGTGACGGAAGCCGTGGAGGGCGGGTTTGACGCGCGGGCGCTTGGCTACAGCATTTTCACGCAAGGGGACGATTGGGCGGACCTGAAAGCAATGGTGAGGGACGCCGTGACCTGCCACTTTGGCGACACGGGCGAGGTGAAGGTGGTCCGGCTGCATTTCGTTAAGGACGAAGCCATCGCCGTATGAGGCTTCCCCGCGACCTGTCGGGCGAAGACCTGGCCCGTCTGTTGCGTCGCCGCTATGGGTATGAACCGGTCCGGCAGCGAGGCAGCCACATGACGCTGACCAGAACCAGCGGCGAGGAGTCGCATAGCGTGACGGTTCCGCGCCATCGGGCGCTGCGCGTGGGCACGCTGGGCGGGATCGTGGCGGACGTTGCCGCACACCTGGGCACAACGCAAGACGCGGTGCGGCGCGAGCTTTTCGGCTCGTAGCCCAGGATCTCTCTGGGCAGGGGGCTGCGGAGTAGTCTGAGAGGGACGAAGCGAGCGAGGAAGCGGCAATGCCGTGGTGGGGTTGGATTGTTGTTGGGGTGGTGTTGCTGGCGGCGGAGTTGTTGGCGATTGAGGCGCAGTTTTACCTGGTGTTGCTGGGGGTGGCGGCGCTGCTGACGGGTCTGGGCGTGGCCATTGGTTTACCGGGGCAGCCGTATACGGAGTGGGGGCTGTTTGTGGTGCTGGCCGTCGTCCTAATGTTTGGGCTGCGGCGGCAGTTGTATGGGCGGCTGGTTGGGTCGCCGCCGCCGATGTATGAGGTGGTGGTGGGCGAAATCGCTACGGTTTCGGAATCGATTGAGCCGGGGGGCATGGGCCGCGCGCGACTGCGGGGCACTGACTGGTCGGCTCGGAATGTAGGCCGAATCACACTGAATGAAGGCCAGCGGGCGAGAATCGAACGGGTGGAGAACCTGGTCGTGGACCTGCGGGCGGAGGAGGAGTAGCCGTGGAGGGTATGGGAATCGTGGGCCTGATTGTGGTGGGCGCTATTGTGCTGCTGGTGGTGGTGGTCCTGTTCAAGACGGCGGTGATCGTGCCGCAGCAGTCGGCGTATGTGATTGAGCGGCTGGGTCGCTATAGCCGCACGCTGCAGGCCGGGTTCCACATCCTGCTGCCGTTCCTGGACACGGTGGCCTACAAGCACACGCTGAAGGAGCAGGCGGTGGATATCTCGGAACAGCTCTGTATCACCCGAGACAACGTGCAGGTGGGGGTGGACGGGGTGCTGTACCTGCAGGTGCTGGAGCCGCAGCAGGCGTCGTACGGGATTACGAATTACCAGTTCGCCATTTCGCAGCTGGCGCAGACGACGCTGCGGAGTGAGGTGGGGAAGATTGATCTGGACCGGACGTTTGAGGAGCGGTCGTCGATCAACCGGCTGATCGTGAATGAGCTGGACCAGGCGTCGGCGCCGTGGGGGGTGAAGGTGTTGCGCTATGAGATTCGCAATATCAATCCGCCAACGGATGTGCTGAATGCGATGGAGAAGCAGATGCGGGCCGAACGCGAGAAGCGGGCGGTGATTTTGAGCTCGGAGGGTGAGCGGGACGCGAAGATCAATGAGGCGGAGGGTGAGAAGCAGCGGGTGATCAAGGAGTCGGAGGCGGTGCGGACGCAGCAGATCAATGAGGCGCAGGGTGAGGCGGAGGCGATTCTGGCGGTGGCGACGGCGTCGGCGGAAGGGATTACGCGGATTGGGCAGTCAGTCAGCGGCGAGGGCGGCATGGATGCGATGCGGCTGCGGGTGGCGGAGCAGTACATCGCGCAGTTCGGTCAGCTGGCGAAGGAAGGGAATACGCTGGTGGTGCCGGCGAATCTGAGTGATTTGTCCTCGATGCTGGCGCTGGCGTCGACGATTGTGAAGGGGGAGGGGGAGAGGGCAGAGGGTAGAGGAGTGAGAGAAGAGTAGGAAGGGATGGGAGTGGTCCACGAAGGGCACGAAGGGGGGACGGCGTCTCCTGAGAAGGCGGGGGGCAATGAGCGGGTGGGGGTTACCGGAGGCTTTTGCGTAAGCCGGGAGGCGTAGCCCGGTTCAGGGGTTGGGAGGACTTCCGGGCTTTCGACCCTCACCCTAGCCCTCTCCCTGTGTCCAGACCGGACACATGGTGGACAGGTGTTCGGAGACATGGTGAACACTTTTAAGCGGGCTCCCGCAGGTCGAGGGTACCGAGGTCGTCGGTCAGAAAGCGGATCGTCCAGGCGCCGTCGGTGGAGGTCGGACGAAAG
>JAJDZD010000063.1 GCA_022824865.1 Chloroflexota bacterium
ATCCCTGCGAGAAGGGAGGAGGTAGGCATGTCTACGAGTCAGCGCCTGCCGCTCATTGGGGGAACTCCTAGGCGACGCGCAATCCTGTTGGCGGTCGTCGCGACCACAAGCATCCTGCTCGCGAGCTGCGGCGAGGACGAGGACAAGTACAAGCCGGGCGGCGGCTACCAGTTCCCCGGCGGCAAGAAAGACGAAAAAGGCCAGTACACCCAAGGCAACCCGATTTAGGCGGGCGTCGGCAGACCAGCCGACGCGCCGTCAAGCCTGACGTCAGCCGGAATCCGACGGGCGCCTCGTGCGCTCGCAATTGGAATCCCCGCCGCCCAACCCTCCGCGTCTCACCGGTCCACCACGCCAAGCGTCCGGCGGGTTTCTAGATCCGAGCGGGCAGTCTCTGCACCCCATCGGCCCTCGCTCATCGGGCCCGCTTGACAGCCCCGTCGTTCATCCCGGGGGGGCTCTTCGTGTCTGTATACTTCGCTATCGAATAGAACGGTTTCGAACCAGGGAGGTGTGCCGTGAGACCAATGATTTCGCGCCGTCGCGTGCTGGCAGGCACGGCGGGAGCAGCCGGCGCGCTGGCGCTGGCCGCCTGCGGTGAGACCCAGGTGGTTGAGAAAGTTGTCGAGAAGGTCGTCACCCAGCAGGTAGAGGTCGAGAAGATCGTCGAGAAGGTCGTCACCAAGGAAGTCGAGAAGGTTGTCGAAGTAGCCGCCCCACAGCAGCAAGTCTCGTTCATCCGCTACGTGTCCAACCACACGTCCGGTCCGCGAGCCAAGGCCAACCAGTGGGCGCTGGAGCGCTTCGCGCAGATCGAGCCCAACATTCACGTCCGCTTTGAACCGGCCGGCCGCCTCAGCGACATCCTGGGCGTTCAGTTCGCTGCCGGTACTGCCCCGGACACCACGCTGTCGTCACAGTCGCTCTTCATTGGCTTCAAGGAGGGCGACAACTGGCTCGAAGTCACCGACCTGCTGGACAAGCACGGCCTGGTCCGCGAGGACTACTACTTCGTGCCGGACGACTACACCGACAACAAGATCGACCATTCGTTCCCGGCCCCGCAGTTCATGACCGGGCCGCAATTCGGGATGCCGTTCCAGGTTGCCATCAGCGGCTTCGTCGGCAACATCACGCTGGCGGAGGAGAGCGGCGTGGAATTGCCGCAAAGCGAAAACAGCTGGACCTGGGCCGACTGGACCGAGATGGACAGCAAGATCACGAATCCCGACACGGACTCCTACGGAACCTGGGCCCGCAACGACTACGAGTTCCAGTACATGCCGCAGATGTACTCCAACGGGTTGCAGAAGCCCTTCAACGACGCCCTGACCAAGGCCATGTACGACCAGCCCGAGGCGCAGGAGGCGATGCAGTACCTGGTGGACAAGATCTTCGTTCACGAGGCCTCGCCGCCGGCGGAGCTGACCAAGGAACTCGGCGGCGAGTTCGGCAATCCGTTCGCCGCCGGCAGGGTCGGCATCTGGCCGTCCGGCCGCGTCTACTCCACCGGCTACGCGATCCCACGCATCAAGTACCGCTTCCGTTGGACCCTCATGCCGGAAGTTAACGTGCGAGAGGGTATGGAGCCCGGCCACGGTTGGAACGACCAGGCCAACATGGTCACCGCCACGGCGCGCACGAACGGCACCGAAGAGGCCTCAACCCTCTTTGTGATGTTCATGGCGGGCGAAGAGGTCTCGGAGCGGGTGGGTATCGACCGCGGACACATGCCCTGTCACCGGAATTCGATCGGCAAGCCTGAGTCAATCGCGCCGCCGCCCGAAGGCATGCAGTGGCTCAAGGCCTATGGCGACCGGACCAACACACGCCATCTGTACACGTTCAATGAGTGGCCCGCGTGGAACCAGCAGATCCGTCCGATAACGGCCAAGGCCTACATCGGCGAGGCAACGGTCGCCGAGGCGCTGGAGGAAGTGCAGGAGCAAAGCGCACGACTGCTCAGGAACTACTCCGGACCCAAGCCCTACGTCCGCGAGCCGGTGTATCCATAGGCCTCGATCACCTATAGCGTGGCGAGACTCGACCCCGCCCGCGCCGCTCACCCGGCGCGGGCGGGCAGGCGAATGTTGGAGGCAGCGGTTCGATGGGGGTATCCGCAGGCTGGCGGATCGGTCGGCGATCCTTCTGCCTGAGTTTCGGTGCGTCTCTTGCAATGCTCCTTACCGCTTGCGGCCAGCCCGATACGTCCCCGTACCCGTTCACCCAGACGCGCGAAGGCCATCGGTACCGCATGACGGACGAGGATCGCGCAAAACTCCAGGAGACGTACAAATCCAAAATGAGCGGCGGATAGCCGTCGATTCGCATCCGGCAATGACGACCGAACCCCGCATGGCCGTTACCCTTGCGACCCGACGAGCCCCTTGGAAGGAGTCCTAGTCATGCTCCGTGTTGGAATCGTCGGACTCGGTGGCATTTCCCGCTCCCATGGCGACGCCATCGAGACCCTGCCCAACGTCGAAATCGTCGCCGCCGCCGACCTCCTCGAAGCCCCGCGGCAAGCCTTCTGCGACCGCTACGAAGTCCCCCGCGCCTACCCCAACCACATCGAGCTGCTCAAGGACGACGAAGTCGACGCCGTGGCCGTCACCCTCGGCCATCAGCTCCACCACCGCCTCACCGTTGACGCCCTCAACGCCGGCAAGCACGTGCTCGTCGAGAAGCCCATGGCCCTCTCGCTCGAACAGTGCGACGACATGATCGAAACCGCCCGCCGCAACGGCGTCAAGCTCATGATCGGCCTCACCCAGCACTTCCTCGGTCCCAACATGAAGGCCAAAGAGATCCTCGACTCTGGCGAGCTTGGCCCCCTCATCACCGTGGTCTGCTACTCCGTCAAGAACTGGGGCTACGCCAACCGCCGGCCCCAGTACCGCAGCCGCTTTCACGGCGGCGGTTACTGGATGACCAACGGCGTCCACATGGTCGACCGGCTCACCTGGCTCGTCGGCTCCCAGGCCGCCCGCGTCAAGGCCCGCATCGGAACCAAGAGCCACTACCAGGCCGGCGACGACTACGGCGTCGCCTTCGTCGATTACAAGAACGGCGTCCCCGGCATCGCCATCGCCATCGGCTACCGGGACGGCGCCCCCAACTACCAGTCCGAAATCATCTGCGCGAGGGGCGGCATCCGCATCAGCGGCTCGGGCGACCGGTTCGTCGCCGTCGGCCGGGACAACGAATGGACCCGCGTCCCCTTCGAAGACCCACCCGCCGGCATGACCGCGGAATGGCGCGCCTTCGCCCGCTCAATCGAGGAAGACCTCGAACCGCCCACCTCCGGCGAGTGGGGCCGTCACATCATGGAAATCCTCTTCGCCGCCGAACGCTCCTCCATTACTGGCCAGCAGGTCACGCTTGCCAGCGGAACCCAATACACCGTCCAGACCACCGGCCAGGTCGTCTCGCAGGACCACGGCTGGGTCTGACATGCACCCACCGGCTGCCAGCCACATCGCCAGACACGAATAGGACCCAGGGAATGAAGGCGCTGGCAAGACGACACCCGACCGCCCTTCGCGCCGCCCCGCGAGCCGACGGCAATCTGTCGCGCCGCCGCCTTGTCGTCCTGCTTGCCGCCTCGGCCGGCACCGTCGCTGCGCTGGCCGCTTGCGGCGAGGATGAGAGTCTTCAGCCAGGCGGCGGCTACAAGTTCCCCGGTGCCAAGAAAGACGAAACCGGCAACTACCGCATGCGCAACATCTAGCGGTGCTCGTCCGCCGCTGAACCGAAGGAGCATCCGAAATGTCAACCGCGACTACGCCACAGCCGTTGGACGCCGCTGCCAACTCGCTGTCCCGTGGCAACGTATCCCGGCGTTCCCTCGTTCTTCGGCTCGCGATCGGGGCCGGAACCCTCGCGGCCCTCGCGGGCTGTGGTGACGATGACCGCTACAAGCCAGGCGGCGGCTATACGTTCCCGGGCAAAGGCCGTGACGGCAAAGGCTTCGGCGGCGGCAGCGGCGTCTAGTAACCGCCGCACAGTCGCAGATTGGCGGGCTGTATCCGACAGGCAGGTGGCGTCCCTGATTCCTTCGCTACGGTTGAAATGCAGCGCTATTTGGCTATTGCGTCGATTGGCACCCCATCCTGGACACTCCCAGGCTAGGCGGATACGACTTACCCGGCGCCAGGCAAGGCGGCAGCGGCACCTACCAGTTGTGCAACAACCAATGGCGCTGACCCATGACCGCTGGACTGTAAGGAAGAGTCCTGCGTCCCAAAACCGCCGAAGTCCATTGCCAGTACATTAGGCTCCGTGCGCACCGCCGGGCGCATTGCCCGCTCACACAGAGGAGTGACGGGATGAAGACACCTGACCGTCGACGCGTTTCCGCCCTTCCCGCCAACCCTCGCCCTGCCGGCCACCTGTCCAGTCGTCGCGTCGTCGCCCTGCTGGCAGTTGGTACCGCCACGTTCGCGGTCCTGTCTGGCTGCGGCGAAGAGAAGCGCCAACCCGGCGGCTACAACTTCCCCGGCGCCAAGAAGGACGGGACCGGCCGCTTCAAGTCGTCGCAGACTCTGTAGCGGCTCCTGGTCCCGCGCTGAACCCGGCGCAGCGGCCCCTGGGCCACCCCTGCCGAAGTCCCCCGCCGGTACACTAGTCACCGTACCCACCGTCGGCCGCTTCGCTACACCCGCACCGAGGACTGACGGGATGAAGGCAGTAGACCGAGGACACCTGTCCGCCATTCCCGCCAACGCTCTCCCGGTCAGCCAACTGCCCCGCCGCCGCCTCGTCCTCCTGCTCGCCGCCTCCACCGGCGTCCTTGCCACCTTGGCCGCCTGCGGTGAGGAGAAACTCACCCGCGACAACTACGATTTCCCCGGCGCCAGGAAGGACAGCACCGGCAACTATCAGATGCGCAACGCTCAGTAGCCCTTTCTGGCGTCAAGTCGTTGAGAGCGATCCCAACCCCAACCCTTTCTCGGTCTGCGGCCAGTACATTAGGCTCGGATACCATCGCCTGTCGTGCCGCATCCTTCGCGCTCTGGAGTGATCGAATGAAAGTGCCCGCGCCGCGAACCGTGTCCACCCTTCCCGCCGACCAGTCGGCCGACAGTCGCCTGCCTCGTCGTCGGCTCATCGTCCTGCTCGCCGCGTCGGCCGGTGGCGCCCTTGCCGCGCTGGCCGCCTGCGGCGGGGAGAAAGAACTCACCCGTGACAAATACTCATTCCCAGGCGCTGAAAAAGACGCCAGCGGCAAATACAAGATGCAGAGCTTCCGCTAGACCCAGGAGCCCCTGCCTACCGCATCCAATCTTCCGGCCTCATGGACAGGCGATTGCGCGTACAGTAAGACCGCGCGAGGCTGAGTCGTGCGAGCCGGTCGGATGCCTGCAACTGCAGAATCAATCAAGTGGCTGGCCTAAGGAACGGCCCTGACTTCGACGCCGTCGTCATCGGCGCCGGCTTCTCCGGTCTCGGCATGCTCCACCGCCTCCGCGACGTCATGGGCCTTTCCGTCCAGGTCTACGAAACCGGCAGCGGCGTTGGCGGCACCTGGTACTGGAACCGCTACCCCGGCGCCCGCTGCGACTCCGAGAGCTACATCTACTGCTTCTCGTTCTCGAAAGAACTGCTCCAGGATTGGACTTGGAGCGGCAAGTTCCCCGAGCAGCCCGAGATCCTCGCCTACCTCGAGCACGTCGCCGACCGCTTCGACCTCCGCCGCAACATCCAGTTCAACACCCGCGTCACGGCCGCCACATTCCACGAGGAAACCAACCGCTGGCAGATCGAAACCGACCAGGGCGACCGCGTCACTGCCCAATACCTCATCACCGGCATCGGCTGCATCTCCACCGGCAACGTTCCCCACATCGAGGGCCTGGACTCCTTCCAGGGCGACTGGTACCACACCGGCGCCTGGCCCCACGACCCCGTCGACTTCTCGGGCAAGCGCGTCGCCGTCATCGGCACCGGCTCAAGCGGCGTCCAGTCCATCCCCGTCATCGCCCGTCAGGCCGAGAGCCTTACCGTCTTCCAGCGCACGCCTCAATTCACCGTGCCCGCCCGCCACCGCGCCGCCGACCGCCGGTTCATTGAGGAAGAGGTCAAACCCAACTACCAGGAAATCCTCGAAAAAGCCCGCTGGAGCCAGGGCGGCGGCCCCCACGACCCCGTCCAGCGTTCGGCCCTCGACTACCCCGAAGCCGAGCGCAACCGGATCTACGAGGACCAGTGGGCCCTGGGCGGTTACGACTTCATTGCCCGGTCATTTGCCGACGTCATGACCGACAAGGCCGCCAACGACACTGCCGCCGACTTCATCCGCGGCAAGATCCGCCAGATCGTCAAGGACCCCGAAACCAGCCGCAAGCTCCTTCCCCACGACCACCCCTTCGGCGCCAAGCGCGCCCTGCTCGACACCAACTACTACGCCACCTACAACCGCGACAACGTCCACCTCGTCGACCTGCGCTCCACCCCCATCCGGCGGATCACGCCCACCGGCATCCAAACCTCCGAGCGGGACTTTGACTTCGACATCATCGTCTTCGCCACCGGCTTCGACGCCATGACCGGCACCTTCTTCAAGATCGACATCCGCGGCCGCAACGGCCTCGCGCTACGCGACAGGTGGGCCGAGGGGCCAAAGACCTACCTCGGCCTCAAGGTCGCCGGCTTCCCCAACATGTTCATGATCACCGGCCCAGGCAGCCCCTCCGTCCTCAGCAACATGCCCGTCAGCATCGAGCAGCACATCGACTTCATCGCCGACTTCATCACCTGGATGCGCCAACGCGGCATCCAAACCGCCGAAGCTGACTCCCAGGCCGAAGAAGCCTGGGTCGCCCACGTCAACGAAGTCGCCGACACCACCCTCTACGTCCTCGCCAACTCCTGGTACCTCGGCGCCAACATCCCCGGCAAACCCCGCGTCTTCATGCCCTACCCCGGCGGCGTCGGCCCCTACCGCCAAAAGTGCAACCAAATCGCCCACAACGGCTACCCGGGCTTCATCCTCACCAGACCAGCAACCAGCCACCAGCCAGTCAGCTAGCGTCCCTCGAACTACGCGGCGTCGACTGCTGCACCAGTAGGGCCACGTCCCAGCCGACGCGGCTTTCTGCACCCTCTCGTAACTGCCAAGCCGCCGGGAATCCCGGCCATGTCCCGCTCGCGCATTCACGCTGGAATCTCACCTGGCGAAGACGCAAATGCCAACCGAAATCAATATATGAACTGGTTGCAAAAGACGGCGCGAAACCGCAGGCCGCACGTTGGGCACGAGACGCGACGATCGGCCCCAATGTTGATGCAGCGGGTCTCACAGCGCGGACACTCAACAGAGGGTTCGTCGCTGGCCAGCCCGCGAATCGCGGACCAAAGGCGATGGGCAACCGCCTGCACTCGTTCAGCCGCGGACAGATGCCTGGCGGGCCTTGCGATTGGATTGGCTGGCATTCCGGCAACGGCCGCCAGCGCGGCCAGTCCAAAGCAGAGACAGCCCAAAACGGCCCAGCCCGATTCGTAGCCCTTGAATCTCACCACGCACGCCGCAACCACACCGGGCGTGACATGTCCGATCAGCAGCACCAACAGGAGACCCAGGTCAGCCGCCGACATCAGCGTTGAGCGCTCATTATCAGCTTCCGCACCCCCAGTTAGTCTCCTTCCAGTACCTCTCTTGCCGCCTTCGTAGACGTTCGCGCTTTCTTCGCTCACCCACAGTTTCAGTCCCGTGTCGATCGTAGGCGTCATCCTCGGCCGCGTACTCTCGGCCCTGCTGGATTCGCAGCTCCTGCTGGCGCTCCATGGCTGCCGACGAGATACGCGGACGACTGGACGGCCGGGCACGAGAACGACCGACGCCCTGCAGGTGCTTACGGCCAATGGGCGCTAACTCGTCGGTCCACCAGTCGATTTGCTCGCGACGTGGCTTGACGTTCGACCGTTCCCGGTTGGCCCTTCGCCGTCCCTGCGCAACTCGCAAATCGGCCTGCCGTCTCAGGCTTGCCGCCGGGACTCGGGCCGTGCGCGAGACCCGACTCGACCCGGTCCGTCTCGCCCGGCTACGTCCCCGCTGTCTCAGGTCCACTCGTCGATCCCGCGATGTCTGCCACCCGGCGTAACGGCGTTCGGCGCGTCGCGCTCGCCCCACGCGTTCCGCGCGCGACTTTAGGACGTCAACGCCCACCATCACGCCAAAGCCAGCCACGACCAGGGCCACAAGTCCCTGTCGATCATCGTAGATGCTGCCAGGCATGAGTCCGATGATCGTCAGGGCTACACCAGCGACACCGAGCCCTAACCAGATCATTGCAAGACTCTCACCAGCCGACTTGGGCGAATCTTACCCAAGAGGCAAGTGTCCGATCCCGAAATTGGCGAGTGCTCGACCCCGCCGACTGCCGAGTGCATCAATGCCCTTACCCGGCCAACAAGCGCTGAACGCAAGCCTGGCCGCCATAACCCTGTGCCGGCCGCAGCCAGAAGCGGGCCGAGTCCCGTTGCCGCCTAACACCACCGCCCCTCGCCCGTTATAAAGTAGAACCATCGACCGTCGGCCAACCGCGCGGACGCCCCACCGGTCCCCATTTCCCGACCGCTCTCCCGTCCCGCCACCCTGACCCGCGGCCACCCGGGCGGCGGAGGTATCACTGTGACCCAGCATCACCCAACTGAATCCACCCGCCCACCCGCGGTCCCGCGCGCCCTCACCCGCCGACGCGCCCTCGGCCTGGCTGTCGCCGCCGGTGCCGGCGCCCTCGCCGCCGCCTGCGGCGAACCCGACATCCCCACCGTCCAGCCTCCCGTCCTTCCGTCCACCCAACGCACCCAGGCCGCCGGCACGCAGGCAACCGAATCCGCCGCCACGCCCCCCCCCACTGTCATCGTCACCGCCGGCGACCGCGCCCCCAGCCGCGAAGGCGCCCTCCCCCAGGCCGGTGCCGACCGTCCCATCTCCATCGCCCTTCCCACCTTCGCCGGCGGCAACTGGGACGTCGAACCCATCCTGCTCTCGGCCGAACTCGCCGCCCGTCAGGACACCGACTCCCGCTACAAGTTCTCCCGCACCCCGCTCCCCTCCAACTTCGGCTACCGCTGGGACTACGCCTCAACCGTGGATGACGGCTCCGGCAACTCCCGCACCGACCTCGTCATGCTCGAACAGTGGGATCTCGCCAACCTCGTCGCCGGCAACAAGCTCCTGCCCCTTGACGAGCACCTCGCCAGCGACTCCACCTTCAACCCCGGCGCCTACTGGCCCGGCATCCTCGAAACCGGCAAGGTCGAAGGCGTCCAATACGCCCTCCCCGTCGCCGCCGCCCCCTGGATCACCATCGTCAACCGCGACGTCGCCGCCGCGGCCGACTACCAGATTCCGCCCCGGGGCGCCTGGGACGGCCAGGCCTTCATTGAGGCTGCCCTCGCCATGCACGGCGACCCCGAAGCCCCAGGCGGCAGCGACGCCCTCGGCCTCCTCCTCAACGTCGAACCCATGTGGGGCGCCCCCGACCAGCTCTGGAGCTACACCCCCAGCTTCCTCTTTCTGCAATCCGCCCTCGGCGCCCTCCCCGACAGCCAGGGCACCTTCGCCCCCTTGCGCTCGGACCCCGCCAAGGCCATCGCCGAGACCTACTACGACCTCGCCACCACCTACGGCCTCGCCGAGAGCGCACAGAGCAGTAGCGGCACTCTCTGGTACCGCTACACCCAGGGCCGCATCGCCATGCTCATCATGTCCCTCGGCGGCCTCAGCTTCGGCTGGATGACCCGCAGTGCCGGTCCCGACAACGTCCTCTACCCCTTCCCCCGTTTCGGTTCGGGCGGCGCCCCAGTCAGCGTCTGGATGATGATGGGCATCGGCAACGGCACCCAGGAGCCCAAAGTCGCCTACGACGCCCTCCGCGCCCTTGACCGCAACACCCAGCGCGTCGCCAACGTCCCCGCCCAGCGCCTGGACCCCGACCAACTCCAACGCCTCTTCGCCAGCTACAGCGACGAAGCCGCCCACATGGTCGTTGACATAATGCAATCCGCCAACTACGTCACCGTCGACCGACCCCAGTGGGGCGCCTTCGTCAACCAGCTCGACGCCGGCATCATCCGCGACGACCTCTCAGCCAACGAAGCCCTCACCAACCTGACCCAGCGCCTGGAAGAGCTGGGCGCCCAGGTCTAAGACACTCCTTGGCGGGACCCTCATGCTTATTGGGTTCCCTCGCCTCTGCGCGTTCCATTGCTCCCTGGTTCTATGGCGCCTGCCACCCGGTCCAGGAGCTCTGTCCTACGCTGGCGCTCCGCTAGACTTCTCGGCGTCCAGGTAGTCGCAGGAAACTAGCGTCGCGTGCGGATGATTTCCGTGTCGGGAGTTGCGGGCGCCCTGGTGATTGCAATCGCCGTCGCCTGCGCCGTCCTAGTTGTAGTCCGTCAGCCGTTCAGTGTCGTCTATCCGGCATCCGAGCTACGCAGCTACGACTCTCTTCCTACTGTGATTGCTTTCCCGGCATTTCACGGCGGTCCCATTCCGGCCGGCCGAGTAGCGGACCAGGAGATTCGTCTGACCGAAAGTGATGTGGCCATCAGGCTCTGGATGGGCCCGGCTGAGGAAGGAGCTGACGCCAAACTAAGGATCGAGCTACTCGCTGGACCGCATGGACCAAGTCTCAGGTCGGGAGTCCTTGATTTGCCCGACCGCTCTGGCCCCATCGTCGCCCGCATCGTCCCACCGCTGAGTCAGTCTGATCTCCCGGGTCAGCGCGGAGTCATGCTTCGCATCGCCCCTCTCGCCGAGTCCGAACCGATTCTTGTGGGAATGGCGTTGGGCAAAGCCTATCCAGAGGGTCGGACGTCCTTGAACGGGGATGCTCTGCCCAGTGATCAGGCCTTCATGTTCGAAGTCGCTCGAAAGTTGTCGCCCCTCGACGTGTGGCACCGTATATGGACATTGGTAGACAGCCAGACGCTCCCCTTGCGTGCCGCGGCGGTAGCTACCGCCGTCCTACTCGCTACCGGCCTTGCTATGGCGATCGAAGTGCCGGGTAGCCGCATTCGCACTGCAGTTGGCGTGGCGGTCGTTGCCGTGCTCGCGATCGTCATTGTCCTGATAGACCGAACGAGCATCAGCTTGTTTCCTGGCCCTGACTTCGGCCCGACTGTGATTCTCCGCTGAGATCATGACCCGCGGCGGATACATTCTGTTGGTCGTGCTGTGTGCCGTCTGGCTCGGTACACGTGCCGCGACGCAGTGGGCCGGCTTCGATTACGACGAACCAGCACATGTGGGCACGGTCGTTGAGGTCAGGGAGTTCGCAGGACTCGCGCCGGCAGATCGATTCCCGGAGATCATCGTAAATCCGCAGACCGTGGAACCGCGATTTCACATGTTTCCGCCGCTGCCGTATCTGCTGATGGCTGCGGCCACATCCGCTATGCAGAGCGACCAACGAGCAGTTGCCGCGATCCAGTTCAAGACCATCCACGGCAAGGGCATCGCTGAAGCGGCGAGCGTCGACCCGGTGGCAACCTCGGTGTTACTGGTGTCGCGTGCGTTCTCGGCGCTCATGGCGCTTGTCGCCGTCACCTCGGCGGGATTGGCCGTGCGGGCTCTGCAACGTCCCGGATCCACCTGGACTGTGCCCGCAATTGTCACCGTGGGGATGTCGCTAATGCCCGGCGTCCACTCCATGGCCGCGAGCGTCACGGCGAGCACGTGGGCCTTGGCGGCCGTTGGACTCGTGTGCGCGGCAACGGCCTGGGCCGTGCGATGCAACTGGTCTCGCGAAACAACGGCGGCCGTGGTTGCCGTGTCGGCCTTCGCCGTGGCGGCCCGCGCCAGCGCCTACCCCGCTCTGATACTGGTGCCGCTGGCCATGCTTGTTTCGCGTCTCTCGATCCGGGCCTCTGTCATTCGGCTGGGGCTCATCGCCGCTGCTGTCGCTGTGGCCAACGGCTGGTGGATCGTTCGAAACATCTTGGTGAACGGAGATCCTCTCGGCGCAAATATCTATCTCAGTACGGTGGCCGACGTCGCTGCCTGCGATATCGCACGCGAGAGTCACGTGTGGTGCGCGGCGGCGTCCGGCCCCTGGCCGGCTTGGACGCTGCTTACGTCCACCGACATTTTCTGGGTCTACCTTTCCAGGATGTTAGTACGAAGGACCTGGATTGACAGTCTCACGTTGGTGCTCTGGGTTGGAATGGTAGTCCTTCCCGCAGTCTTGGTAGTTGCCGATCGACTCCGGCCTCGTCTCCGCGGATCACGATACGAGTTTGCCCAACTGATGGCCCTCAGCAGCGCCGGCATGGCGATGCTCGCATTCGTTCTCGCCGTAACCCTGGCTGGTCGAATCGGTTGGTATATCTACTCGCGCGACACGTTCATCGCGCTGATCCCCCTCGTCATCGCCGTCGCCGCGCTCGCTGACCTCAGGCAGGATCGGCTTCGTACCATTTGCTTCGGATTGGGACTTGCCTTCGCTGCTGCCGCCAATGCCGGATTCATGCTCGCCGTTCTCCCAAACGTCTAGCGTCGGCAGCATCCGCAGTCGCGCCTCCATGCTCGTGCCAGGTCGCTAACCTTCACGACTATCGTTCGCTCGAGTCCGGCAAGAACCTCTCCTTTTGCCCAGGCCCTGCCGCTGTCCTTCCACCTGAATCAGCATCTCGGCACTGAGGTCCCGACGGTCATGCTGACATGCCGAAACTCGCCGGCTGCGGTCACATCCACGCTTTCAGCTCAGCTCCATTCGCCGCTTCACCGGCTTGCGCCGGATGGAAGGCAAGCGCCGCGCGAACTGGTGGCCGTGTTACAAGTACCATCAACCTCCATTGGGTCTGAGATTGTGCGGTTTTCGCGGCTTCGCCGGGAATTGATGCGGGCGAGAACCCTGCGGATCCGCAAAGGGCTCTGATGAATGTCTGACCAGCACACCCTCTGCTTCACCTTCACCTGCATCATCGACGCGCCGATAGAACGGGTCTTCACCGCCATCACCGACCAGCACGCCATCAGCACCTACTTCACCGACACCTCCAGCGGCCCGCTAGCCCAGGGAACCACCGTCCACTGGCGCTTCGCCGACCTCGAAATCGACGTCCAGGTCGAAGAAGTCATCCCCAACCGGCGCATCGTCTGCAACTGGCCCGCCTCTCGGGGCGTCGGCCACCGAACCCAATTCAGCTTCACCTTCGAATCAAGAGGCGACAGCACCGTCGTCCACGTCACTGAAACCGGCTGGCGCCGCGACGACCCCGGCCTGGCCAGCGCCTTCGACCAATGCTCCGGCTGGGCCCACTTCTTCGCCAGCCTCAAAGCCCGCCTCGAACACAACGTCCACCTCAAACACTTCTTCGTAGACGAAGACGCAGACGGCCCGGCCTAGCCGAGCCCGGGGCGCGTCAACAAGCGCCGCAGCTTCCGCACCAGTAAACGAGACCTCGCCAGCGGCTGCACCTTCCTTCGATGCCGGCGTTCACGCCTTCCCACCACAGGTGCAACAATCTCCCAGACGCCGCGCTGCGACCCACGGCCAACCCCCATGCCTTCAAAACCCAACATCCTCCTCTTCATGACCGACAGCATGGACGGCCGCGTCATGCGCCATCTCGGCCACCCCGCCGCCCACACCCCCAACATGGACCGCCTCGCCTCCCGCGGCACATCGTTCGCCAACGCCTACTGCAACTCCCCCCAGTGCGCCCCCTCGCGCGCCAGCTACTGGAGCGGCCAATACGTTCACCGCGTCGAAGCCTGGAACAACCCCTCCGGCCTCCCCATGGACGCCCCCACCTTCGGCACCCATCTGCAAGACGCCGGCTACGGCCTCCACGTCTTCGGCAAAACCGACTACCGCGTCGGCGGCCACTCCCTCAAAGCCCGCCTCACCGCCTGGATGCGCGCCGCCAACATCAAACGCCCCCACAACCCCCGCCCCCAGGCCACCACCTACCACCCTGCTCCCTTGTCAGGGCAGCCTCTTTCTCCCTCTCCCTTGAGGGAGAGGGCCGGGGTGAGGGTGGCAGCCAGCCCCAGCACCCACGCCGGAGTCGAGCAGCCAATCCCCCCGGAGACGTCCTCGGAATCCGCAAAAGTCGAATACCTTTCCCCAGGCCAAGACCCAAAACGCCTCCACCAAAAAGACTGGCTCCAAATCGACAACGCCTGCCAATTCCTCACCGACTACACAGTTGAAGACCCGCCCTACTTCCTCTATCCCAGCACCAACGTCCCCCATCCCCCCTTCCGCGCCACCCAACACTGGCTCGACACAATCGACCCCGCCCACGTCACCCTCCCGCCCTACGAATCCGACCTCCACCCCGTCATGGACTACATGAGCGTCACCAAGAACACCCACGGCCACTTCACCGACGAAGAAATCCTCGCCATCCGCCGCCACTACTACGCCATGGTTGCCGAAACCGACGCCATGCTCGGCCAGGTCCTCGACACCCTCCAAGCCACCGGCCAGCTCGACAACACCTACATCATCTTCGCCAGCGACCACGGCGAAATGAACATGGAACACCGCCAAACCCTCAAAAACGCCCTTTACGAAGCCTCCGCCCGCGTCCCCCTCATCGTCGCCGGCCCCGGCCTCCGGCAGGGCGTCATTTCAGACCAACTCGTCTCCCTCATCGACCTCTTCCCCACCTTCATGGACATCGCCGGCCTCGATCACCCCGAAGGCCTCGACGGCCACTCCCTCCTGCCCCTCTGCCGCGGCGACGCCACCGACCGTCCCAACTACGTCTTCAGCGAATACCACAGCAACTTTGCCAACACCGGCATCGCCATGTGGCGCCAGGGTCCCTGGAAATACATCCGCTACGCCGGCTACGACCCCCAGCTATTCAACTTGCAAGACGACCCCGAAGAACTAACCAACCTCGCCCAGACCCACCCCGAGGTAGTCCAACGCCTGGATGCCCGCCTCGAATCCCTCGTCGACTTCACCAACGCCGACACTCGAGCCAAAACCGACGACCACCACAACTTCCAAACCTGGCGCCAACCCCTCACCCCCTCCGAATACCACGAAGCCATGACCAACGCCCACCAGGGCCACTGGACCCCCACCGACACCCAACAAATCTATTCCTGGCTAGCCGAGTCCTGATCCCTGCGGCCAAGCCCTGGACCGTTCGTGGTGAGCCGACCGGGAGTCCTCGGACGGTCGTGTCGAACCACAAAGCCGACAACACCCAAGCTCTCTGAACGCCCGTCGGGCCCCACCCCGTTCGTGGTGAGCCGCCCTGGAGTCTTTCGGAAGGGCGTGTCGAACCACACAGGCTGTAGCAACCGACTCACCCAGGCAGTCCGCCGCGCAACCGCTCGCTGGCCCCCGTACATGGTGAGCCGGGCCAGAGTCCGTCGGCGGCCCGTAGAGCCTGCCCTGAGCCTGTCGAAGCCAACCACCCTCCCCTCAGCCCCCATACGTCCAAGCCCGCCTTGCTAAAATCCTCAGTCCCTGCAAGACCGGTGGCACGCAAGTGGCCGGGCCAATCCCCCAAACGGGGATTGCGCAGATAGCGTGGGATGGGCGGCTCGACGCTGAGCGCAATTACCTGTACTACGCCGCCTTAACCGATCGGTTTCGGCGGCAACACCAGTGGCTGATTACAGCCGTTGCCGCCGCCTCATTCTTTGCGGGCTCCAGCTTTGTCATTGAAGTACTGCCCGCCTGGACCAGTGCGGTCCTCGCCATGCTGGCCTCCCTGCTTGCCCTCGCCCTGATCACCGTCGATCCCTCCATGAAATCGGCCAAGGCCGAAAGCGCCAGGCAGCACTTCAAGTCCATCAGCGATGAGTGGAAGTACCTCTGGTGGCATCAGTACGACCCCGACGCTGAAATCAAGGCCCGCATGCTCGAAGTCCGAAGCATGTCAGGGCCCGAGGTTCCCGTCGCCATTGACGACAACCTGAACAACCAGTGTCACGACAGGGCGATTGAAATCGTACGGGCGGAGTACAGCGTGCAATCCGGGTGACACGTCACGCCCACGATGACACGGCCACCAGGAGCGGCACCGCTCCAAGACCCAAACCAAACCCACCGCCGCCAGAGCCACCACCAAGACCATAGAGGCGGCGATTCCTACCCACCCGCCTTCCTCGTTTTCCTTTCCCTTTCGTCTCTCACCTCTCACTCCTCTGCGCTCACTCCTTCCTCAGCTCCGCCATCCCGGCGTCCCAATCTCACGTAGCAACTGTGTTGGGTTGGCAAGTCCTAGGGGGTCAAGGTGGGGTCCCAGAGGGTCTCGTGCTTGCACAGGGCGTTGCAGAGAACCAGCAATTTGCGCATGCAGGCGGTGAGGGCCACCTTGGGTTGCTTGCCGGCCG
>JAJDZD010000043.1 GCA_022824865.1 Chloroflexota bacterium
CGGGCTCTGGGTCAGCGCTGGGGCCGGGACGACCCTGCTCACCCACGGTCTCAGAGGACCCAGAGGTCAACGGTCTGTCCCGGCCCATCAGCTCACACCTTGGACATTCCAAGGCTCTGGGAACATACAAGGGGTCTTCCGCGCAACCAACCTTGGGTTACGCAAAGGTCTCCGGAGTGGAGTAACGCGGATCCTCGGCTGTCCGACGGCTGAGGTGATCGCGTCTTCTGGACGTCGAGGCAGCTAGCGGCCTGGCTGTTCGGCTCGCAGTTCCGCCAGCACCGCGTCCGTCATCCCCTCCAGGTCAAACCTGGGCGCCCAGCCCCAGTCGGCGCGGGAGCTTGTGTCGTCCATGCTGGAAGCCCAGCTGTCCACCACGCCGGCGGGCACCGGATCCGGGTTGAAACGGAGCTTCACGTCCGGCATTCGCCGCTGCACCGCGTCGGCCATCTCCTGGACCGTTGGGTTGGAGCCCATCACCTGGTAGACGCGGCGACTTAGCTGGCTGGCCGGGGCGTCGTGCAGTTGCAGCATCGAGCCCACCACGTCATCCACCCAGACCAGCGGGATGCGGCTGTGCGGATAGACCTTGAAGGTATAGCCGCCCTGGCGTACTGCCCCGATGTAGAGCTCGCAGACGAAGGCGCTGGCCGCGCCCGCCGCCGGCGCCGTGGGCGCCACCATGGCCGAGAGCCGGACACATCGAAAGTCCACGCCGAAGCGCTGGTAGTAATACACGCCCAGCCGCTCGCCCAGCACCTTCGTCACGCCGTACAGACCCGCCGGCCACTGCGGGCTGTCGTCGGTGACCGTATCGCCGACACCCATGCCGAATGTGGCCACCGAACTGGGAAACAGCACCCGCCCCACACCATGAATCCGCGCCGCCTCCAGCACGTGGCGGATGCCGTCCAGGTTCACCCGCCAGGCCAGCTCCGAATCGGTCTCCGAACTTCCCGATAGAAGCGAGGCCAGGTGATACACAGTGTCGGGCCGGGTTTCGGCGACGATGTCGTCGATATAGCCCGGGGCCTGTGTTTCGCCTACCCGCACGTCGGCGCGCTCGAAGGCCGCCGACGGCGCCACCGGGTCCGCCCGCACGTCCACCACAGTCACCCGGTCGCCCCGCTCAATCAGCGCAGACGCCAGCCGCGATCCGATGCTGCCGGCGCCCCCGGTAATCAGCGCGTGCATGGGTCTCGTCTCATCGGTGCGCGAGATTTTGTGGATGCATCCCGCCATTCTGCCCCGCGGGCAAAGCCCACGCCGCGTCTCCTGGTGGCTTGCACACCCGCGCCTGCGTTATGAGAACCGCTCTGTGAGCGGCTCAGTCCAGACCGACGCGCTCGGCGCTCAGCCGCTCCAAAGCTGCCGGTGTCGCATCATGCGCCGCCAGCCACTCCAGCATCATCGCGTGGATCCGCTGCGCCTCGTCTCGCGCGTCGTCAATCAGGTTCACCGACTCGGCTGGATCGTCGGCGATGCGATAAAGCTCTGGTCCGCCGTCTCCGTCCCCTTCGTCTACCAGTAATTTCCACTCGCCGGCGGTTACCGCCGGCGCGCGCGTATGCACCCAGCCGCCGTCGACGTTGGTCGTCGTTGCGGTGATCGCCAGCGGACGCGGCCCTTTCGCGTCGCCCTCCAGCAGCGGGACCAGGCTGCTGCCTTCCAGGTCCAGGTCGCCCGAGACCGGGATCTCGCACAACTCCAGCACCGTCGGCACCAGGTCCGGCGCCTGCACCAGGCCCGACAGCCGCGATCCGGGCGCGACCGTCGCGCGATTAAGCGACGCCGGCACGTGCATCGACCAGCAGATCCGGTTGATCTCGCCGTGGAACGGGAACACGCTCCGCGCGTCGGCCTGGATCCCCGACTTGCCCGTACGCCCCCGCTCGCCCAGGTACATCCCGTGGTCGGACATGAATATCACGATCGAGTTGTCCAGCAACCCCGCGTCCTCGACCGTCCGCAGCATCCGCCCCACCGCCTTGCTCAGCAGCGTGCACATCGCCTTGTACCGGGCTCGCATGTTGCGCAACTCCGCCGGCGTGTAGACGCTCGCCTCGCGGTAGTTCGGCTGGGCTATCGGCGGGCCGTCGTACGTCGGGTCGTAAAGATCCAGCAGATACCGTGGCGGAAACCACGGCTCATGCACGTCAAAACAGTCCACCCACAGCATGAACGGCTGCGGGCTTGCGTAGCAATCCTCGAGGAACCGGCACACGTCGTCCGCCATCCGCATCGGCTGCGACTGGTCCTCGTAGCGCCGCCAGTAGTTGGTATGCGCGTGGATGTCGGGCAGAACCGGCGTGTAGGCGTGATTCCCAAACTCCACCCGCGTCTTGCGCGGGTCCTCCACCACGTGCTCGATCGGATCGTTCAACCGCAGAAACTTGCCGTCGCCTTCATGCCCGCGGTTGAAGTGATGACGATCGAACCGGTGAAAGAAGTGCGAGTTCATCAGGTGCGTGGTGTCGGCGATCAGCTGCGTCCGATACCCGTTCGCTGCCAGCACCTCCGGCAACGTCACCGCCTTCGGATCCAGGTTCTGCCAGCCATGTCGCGGATGACCAAAGCGGCCCGTAAACCAGTCCGTCCGCATCGGAATCGTCGGAAAACTCGACACCGTCGCCTGCTCGAAGGTCACACTCTTCCCCAGCCAGGCGTCCAGTTCCGGCGTAACCACATTCGGATGCCCATTCGCCGCAATGTGGTCCGGCCGGTACGTGTCGCTCACGATCACAATCACATTCGGTCGTTCAGTGGACGGCATCAGGTCGGCTCGTGGTGTCGAAACGTCGGCGCTTGGATTGTGACGCACGACAGCAGAGGAATCTATTCCTTGGATCGCGCTGGTCTACGGACCTTCAGCCTAAAGGCGTCTGGTCAGCGCGCGACGCCCCTAGGTCAACTCGGTCCCCTCGGCTAGTTCGGCCAGATAGCGGTCGTATGCAAACACTCGATTGCGGCGCTTGCCGGTCAGTTCGCGGGCAATGGCCAGCTGGGCCAGCAGGTTCATCGCCGACGAGACGGCTGGAAGCGAGAGGCGGGTGGCATGCACAGTGCTTCGCATGGTGCGCACCGGTCGCTCTTTGAGCGCTGCATGTACTCGCAGGGCGGAACCAGCGCGTCGGCCTGCGGCTTCAATCTTGGCGCGGTCCTTCTGGAACATCGCTTCCAGACGCTGCGCGGAGTCCACGGCGGCTGTCGCGACTTTCCATACGCCTTCGAGAAAGAACTCAAGCCAGGCCTCCCAGTCCCCCTCGCGCCGAACGAGGTCCAGCAGGTCGTAGTAGGTCGAACGATGCTGCTTGAAATACAGGCTGAGATACAGCAGGGGCTCGCGCAGGGCGCCGCCATGGTGGAGAAGAAACGTAATCAGGAGCCGCCCAACGCGGCCGTTGCCGTCAAGGAAGGGGTGAATGGTCTCGAACTGGACGTGTGCCAGCCCGGCCCGCACTAGCAGCGGCAGGCCATCGTCATCCGCGTGCAGGAATCGCTCGAGTCCCGACATGCAATCGGGAACGGCGGTATGCGGCGGCGGCACGAAGGCGGCGTTGCTCGGACGCGTTCCGCCAATCCAATTCTGCGAGCGCCGGAACTCGCCGGGATCCTTGTCGCTGCCGCGCCCGCGCGCGAGCAGTACGCCGTGAATCTCCCGGATTAACCGGTTCGAGAGCGGGAAGTCTCCACGCAGCCGCGTGATGCCGTGATCGAGGGCCGCGACATAGTTGGAAACCTCCAACAGGTCCAGGTCGTCCTGCGGCACGCCCGGCGCCTGCTCCAATTCGTAGAGCAGCAGATCCGAAAGCGAAGACTGTGTGCCCTCGATCTGCGACGAGAGCACGGCTTCCTTGCGGACGTAGCTGTAGATGAAGAGCTCAGGAGCCGGCAGCAGCGTTGAAATGCTGTCCAGCCGCCCCAGCGCGAGCAGCGCGCGCTCCAGGGCCTGTTGCAGCGTTCCATCGAGTGCCAGCGGTGGGTCGGGCGGCAGAGGCCTTGGCACGAACGCCTTGTACTGCTCGCCGGCCCTGGCCATGCTCTGATATTGGCCGGTTACACCACGTTTCATGACGAGGGGGCTGGTCCGTTGTTTCACAACTCTGAATAACGGAGTTCGTTATTCAGACTTAGGCCATGAAGTCTAATTAGCGCGACTGACTAGAGTCCAGAGCTTTTGTGCATGGCTGCCGGCCCGTTGTTATTCAAAACTGAATAAGAAGGTGAGTTATTAAGACTTTGGCCCGAAACTCTGAATAACTAGGCCGCTGAACGCCAAGCTGCTCCGGTAAGCAACGACGGATCCAGACGGAAACGCCACGTGGCCTTTCCACCTTCTCACTCCAGCAGGGTCGCGAATGGGGCTCAGAGCACCCACAATACGCTCGTCGCCTGCCACATCAGAAACCCATTCAATGACTGCCTTCAACGGCCTCGAACTCCATCTCGGCAACCTCTCCCGTCTCTCGTCGGCCCAATCCCGCTCCATCTCCGCCGAGAACCCCCGCGGCGAACGCGGCGGAGGCGCCAGGGCCGAAGCCGATCCCGACGGGAAGGCCCGTCACCTGGGCCGCGGCTGGAAGTGCCGTCCCGCCGTCTCGGTGGACCCTGGAGAAACCCTGGAAATGGCTGACATCCAGGGCCCCGGCGCCATCCAGAGCATCTGGATTACCGGCTCCGTCTCCCGCAACCTCATCCTGCGCATGTACTGGGACGGACAGTAACAGCCTGCGGTCGAGGTGCCGTTGCCGGACTTCTTTGCCGTGCCCTGGGCGACCAGGGAAGGCGACTTGAAAGACCACTTCGCCCAGGTCAGCGCCCTGCCCATCGCCGTCAATCCCGGCTGCGGCCTCAACTGCTTCTGGCAGATGCCCTTTCGACGCCACTGTCGCATCACCCTCGAAAACCAGCACCCCGCCCAACCCCAGCGCTGCTTCTACCAAGTCAACTACACCCTGACCGACGTCCCGGATGACGCTGCCTACTTCCACGCCCAGTTCCGCCGTACCAACCCCGTGCCGTACGCCGAGGAATACACCATCGTCGACGGGATTCAGGGCCGCGGGCACTACGTCGGCACGTCGTTGGGCTGGGGCGTGCTGGACGACCGCTGGTGGGGCGAGGGCGAAATCAAGTTCTTCATCGATGGCGATGAGGAATACCCCACCATCTGCGGCACCGGTACCGAGGACTACGTCGGCGGCTCCTACGACTGGAGCGTGAACGGCGAATACCGCACCTACACCACGCCGTTCCTGGGCATGCACCAGGTCATCAAGCCGGATGGCCACATGCTCAACAAGCACCGCCACGCCATGTACCGCTTCCACGTCCTGGACCCGATCCGCTTCCAGAGCGACCTGCGCGTCACCATCCAGGATCTTGGTTTCCACCCCGACCCGGACTTCGACGGCAAGGGCCGGCTGTTCATGGCGCGACAGGACGACATCTGCTCCGTGGCCTACTCGTACCAGGCGCTGCCGACTGCGCCATTCCCGCCGTTGCCCGACCGGATGTTCCTGACATTGCCGTGATGTCGGAGCGCCGCTGGACCAGTGGCCGTCGGACCGAGACATCCGCCGCACCTGTCCGGAGAGTGCGCGAATCCTATCCGGGAGGCCCGGTGTTCGTGGCACACTCAATGGGTATTGAGTTGTGGCTGCGGGAGCCGACGCTCTGACCGCAATCGATCGAAAGCTAGGCGCCGCTACGCCCGATCACGGCCCTGGCTGTCAGTGCGCAGGTCGCTGTGACGCCGTCCTCTTCGATGTACCGGGCCTGCGCGTGGCGTCGCGCCGCGGCTTCCTGCGCGCGGCATTAGCGGGCGCTGCGGTCGCGGGCGCCACTCCACTCATCGCCCGCGCGGTGACGGAAGAGGAAATTGAGGCAACCGAGCGCGAACAGGCGGAACTCGAACTCCAGGCCCAGGAACAACAGGTGCTCCTGGCCGCTGCGGAGGCCCGCGAGGGCGCGCTCCAACAGCAACTCGCTGTGATTGACAGCCAGCGCTTCGAGGCCATTGACCGTCTGCGCGACGTCAATCGCCAACTCGAAACCGTTGAGCTTGAAGTCTTCGACATCAACGCCTCCATCGCCAACCTCAACCGGGCCCTCGCTCGTGAGACCGACAACCTCGGTGACCGCGTTCGCTCCCTCTACAAGGCCGGGCGCACCTCCACGCTTGAAACCGTGCTCTCCTCCTCGTCGTTCTCCGAAGCGCTCGACCGCGCCACCTCGCTCGAGCGTGCCTTGGCCCAGGACCTTGAGGAGATCGAATCCCTGCGCCGCAGCCGCCAGACGGTCCAGTTACGCACCGCCGATCTGGCCGCCCGGCTCCAGCAGATGGATGAGCTGCGCCAGCAGGCAACCACCATAGAGGCGGAACTGCAGCGCCGTTCGCAGGAACAGCAAGCCCTCATTTTTGGCGTCCAGCGTGAACAGGCCACAATCGACGCAAATAGGCTCGCCTTCGAGGCCGAGGCTGCGGTCTTGGGAAACCGCATCGTGGTACTACGTGACATCCGCCAGAACGAACTCGCCCAGCTCGAACGCATCAAGAAGCTCCAGCAAGCCCAGGAACAGGCGCGCGAGTTGGCCCGCCAGGTGGCCGAGACCCAGGGAACCTCGGTAGCCGGTGTTTACACTTGGCCGCTCTGGGGCCTCATCACCACCGAATTCGGCGGCTGTACCTGGGGCCAGTGCCCCCACATCGGCATCGATGTTGCCGGCGACATGCTGGCGCCCATCGTGGCCGCCAACGACGGCATTGTGCTGGCTGCCGACTATGTGGTGCCGGATAACCGGCAGGCCTCTTACGGAATGATCGTAGTCATTGCCCACAATCAGAACGAGGAGACCCTCTACGCCCACTTGGACGACTTCACGTCGCCGCCGCCAGTCTCGCCGGGCCAGTTCGTCAGCCGCGGCCAGGTGATCGGCTACGTCGGCCTCACGGGCTGGACCACCGGTCCGCACCTGCACTTCGAATATCGCGTGAACGGCGTCGCCAACAACCCTCGAAACGTCCTCGTCTGATCCTTCGCGTCTGCTTTCCGGCGGCCTCACGCATCGTTGGCAGTGTCCTGACGGCTGAGACGGCTCGTATCATGAACTTTCGCCCGGCTGCCTGATTCGGACGGCCACGCGTCCTTGGCGCCGGGGATAGAGGACGCCCCCACGGATGAACAGCGCCACTGAAGCAACCATGCACGTTGACTTGAAGTACGCCGCCCTCTTGGTCAAGGTCAACCCTGGCGGTCCCACGTGTCACACCGGCGCACGCTCATGCTTCCATAACCCGCTTGACCGCTGATGCGAGACTGGAAGCCACGAATGCTGGCAGTCTGACAGCCGTGTCCGACCTCATGGGCACCCATTTGCGCGCACTGAGTCGGCAGGTTTCCGCCATTGCCCCCACCGCGATTCAGCCTCTGGCCTCGGCCGTCGAAGCTGCATGGCGCGCCGACCGCACGATATTCATCGCCGGCAACGGCGGAAGCGCGGCCACCGCATCCCACTTTGCCACTGACCTGTCCAAGACCACGATTACGAACGCTCCGGAAGCACCAGGCGTCCGTGCAGTGGCATTGACTGACAATGTCGGGCTGCTGACCGCCTGGGCTAACGACTTTTCTTACGAGCTCGTCTTTGCCCAGCAACTCCGCAACCTCGCGCGACGCGATGACCTATTTATTGCGATAAGCACGAGCGGCGAATCGGCCAACCTCATCAAGGCGGCCATGACTGCCAGTGACCGTGGCGTTCAGACCGTGGCTTTAGCGCCACCGCGGAGTTCGCTGGCGATCGACGCCGACATTGTGGTCCCCATCGAAAGCGAGTCTGTCCAAATCTGCGAGGACTTGCACCACATCGTCTGCCATGCGGTCACCGTGCACATGACGGCCGTCCTCGCCGTGGCCTAGCCCTGGTGACTGCCGCCGCTGCTCCCCGGTTGAACGGTCGCCGTGTCCTCCGGTAGCGAACCGTGATCGTCACCCAGACGCCGCTGCGCCTCAGTTTCTTCGGCGGCGGCACCGACTTTCCCGACTACTACCGCCTCGACGGCGG
Source organism: Chloroflexota bacterium (assembly GCA_022824865.1). Taxonomy (GTDB): domain Bacteria; phylum Chloroflexota; class UBA11872; order UBA11872; family UBA11872; genus UBA11872. The sequence continues at coordinate 8,068 of JAJDZD010000043.1, forward strand.
CACCGTGCTCACGACGGCGATCGACAAGTACATCTACGTCATCGTCAAGGAACGTTTCGACGACGATATCTACATCAACTACTCCATCAAGGAGATCGTCCAGTCGGTCGACGACATCCGCCACGACCTTGTGCGCGAAGCCATGCGAATCACCGGCGTGGACCGAGGCGTCGAAATCACCACATTGGCCGATGTGCCAAGCACCGGAACCGGGCTTGGATCCTCTGCCGCCGTTACGGTCGGGCTGCTGCATACGCTGCACACCTACTGCGGGCGGCTCGTGGACGCCCGCACCCTCGCCGAACAAGCCTGCCGCATCGAGCTGGAGATCCTGGACCGACCAATTGGCAAGCAGGATCAGTACATTTCAGCCTTCGGCGGCCTGCGCGCCATTGACTTTTGTCCCGACGAAACAGTTGACGTGGAGCATGTCCGGGCTGCCCCGGCAACTGCCCGACGCCTCCAGGACCGACTGCTGGTGTTCTTCACGGGCCGAACGCGATCATCCGCGGTGATCCTCGACCACCAACAACGGCGTATCGAGCAGTCTCGAACCGACCTCGACCGCCTCAAAGCCTGCGCCCACGAGGCTCGCGAACTGCTCATCTGTGGCGGGCTAGACGAATTAGGCGAGTTGCTGGACACCGCCTGGCGTCACAAAAAGGCGCTGGCCGAGGGAGTGTCCGATTCCGCCATCGACGAGCTCTACGCGCGCGGCCGCGCCGCTGGAGCCTTGGGCGGGAAGATCGCCGGCGCGGGCGGTGGGGGATTCCTCGTCTTCTACGTCCCGCCATCGCGGCAGGATGACGTCCGCCGGGCGCTCCAACCGCTGCGTGAGCTTCCGATTGCGTTCGATCCTGGTGGTGCCCGCGTCGTGTTCAACATCCACCGTTAGCCGCACGGGCCTTGTCGTGAGCGGCTGACCCATGCACGTCCTCGTAACCGGAGGCGCCGGATTCATCGGATCCCACGTCGTTGACGCGCTGTTCCGCCGAGGCCATTCCGTCGCCGTCCTCGACAGTCTGGTTGCCCGCGTCCACCCGGAGCGAACCTGGCCGGACATCCCGCCGGGCGTACGCCGCGTGCGAGGCGATGTGACTGAACGCGACGACTGGCGGGTGGCGTTGGATGGTGCTGACGCCGTGGTGCACCTGGCCGCCTATCAGGACTACCAGGCCGACTTCAGTCGCTTCGCCCTCGTCAATGACGCGGGTACGGCCCTGCTCTACGAGCTGCTCGTCGAGTTCAGCCTGCCCGTCCGTCGGGTCGTGGTTGCCAGCTCCCAGGCCGTCTACGGCGAGGGCGCCTATGAATGCGCGTACCACGGGTGGCAGTTTCCGCCGCCTCGTTCCGTGGAGCAGCTGGCCCGTGGCGCCTGGGACCCGGCATGTCCAGCTTGTGAAGCGCCGCTCGAGCCTACCGCCTCGTCTGAAGATCATCCGGCGCCCACCAACGCCTACGGCATCTCCAAGCTGGCGACCGAGTCGTACGCGCTCACCCTCGGCGCCCGATACGGCATCCCCACCTCGGCCCTCAGATTCAGCATCATCCAGGGACCGCGCCAGAGCCCCGCCAACGCCTATTCCGGTGTGCTGCGCGCCTTTGTCGGGCACATCCGGCACGGCCGGCGGCCCGTTGTTTTTGAGGACGGTCTCCAACAGCGCGATTACACCCATATCCGCGACGCAGTGTCCGCCGTCGAGCTCGTATTGGAGCACCCCGATGCCGTTGGACAGGCGTTTAACGTCGGCAGTGGGCACGTAACCACGGTGCTTGAATACGCGAATGCCGTGCTCTCGGCCATGGGTGCCGATATCCAGCCGGACGTGACCGGACGTTTCCGTCTGGGCGACACCCGGCACGTCTGGTCCGACACGACTCGAATCCGTGCCCTCGGCTGGCGACCGACCGGAACGCTGCACGAGATCATCCGTGACTACCTGGCTTGGACCGCCGACGCACCTGAAGGCGAAGACTGGACTGCCCTGGCCCTCGCGGGCATGGAGGCCAGCGGCGTGGTGCGCCAGGTCGCACAGGCTGACTGATCGAACGTTCCGGCAAGGACGCGCTCAACAGCTTCATCTTCTAGACGAAGCAACCCGCGGTTACGAGCGAACGGCCGCCGAATGTTCTTCAACCGGTACCGGCAACGCCTGCCCCGCAACCGACGGGTACCGCTGAAATAACTCGCCCCACGGACCCTGCAGCGCTCGCCGGACCCGACCTCGCCCGACCACGTTGTACCAGTACACGTCGTGATACAGCCGCGACGCCGCGTATGACCAGGGCGCGATCACCGTCCGCAATAGCACCTTCTCCAGCCGCTTCAGCGGCCCCCAGTAGATCGCCTTCTGGCCGCGACTGGCGAACGTGTCCTGGCGGGCCGCCACCTGCCAGCGCACCTCGTCGATGTCCGCGCCCACCACCTCGATCTCACGGGCATCCGCAGTCCCCAGCCCGTCCTCATGCGCCATCCGCAGGAACGGAATATCGAACGGATCCAGCCCCATCAGTCGTGCGCTGGTCGCGTCCACGGCCACCTGATCGGCGCCGGCCAGCATCAGGTTCCGCTCCTGCACCCGCATGCAGCGCGGCCCCGGCCCTTCACCCACGAAGGTGCCGTCCATAACCGCGAAAACGCCCGGGTGAATCTCTTTCTGGATCATCAACAGGTCCACCAGGGTTTCGTGGATTGTTGCGTGGCAGTAGTGCCGCTTCTCGAACAGCAGCCCGCCGAACGCATTCTTCATCGCGCCCGTAATCGTGGTAAACACGTGCGTCTTCACCGTCGGCAGGTGGATGATGTTCGCGCCGATCAGCCGCTGTGGAATCCGCACGCCTTCCGGATAAACCTCGTGCAGCGTGCGTAGCCGCCCCTTCGGCTCATATCGAACCCAAGCGTGGTCATCGTACAGGTGAACGTTGCGCAGACCGTGCGCCGTCACGACCGGCAGATGTTTGTTGCGGCGCTCCCCCACGCGTGCGTCTACCACCACCGTTCGGTTGTGGGCGCCAAACAACGACTCGGATTCGAACCTGTCGGTCTTCAGCTTCCGGATCACGCCGTCCAGCTGCCACGGCGTGGTCGAGCAGGCCGGATACCAGTGATGCCACGAGACGTTGATCTTGAGCGCGGTTTCCGCACGGCGGTCCAGCGCTGCCTGGTAGCCGGCCCCGTCCATGGCCTGCGCCACGTCGTCTAGCACCGTATCGGGCGTCGTCTGGAAAAGCGCGACGCGAGCCATGCGCGGAGGTCCTGAGCGGGTGGGGCGCCTGATCTTACGTTTCCTTGCGTTCCAGGCTGGCCGTACCGTGTGTAATCCCGCGCTCAGGCATCATGCGCCCGTCAACCGCGCATCACGCTGGAGCTCCCGATGCCTGCCTACCGCGCCGCCGCCATTGCCGATTCCACGCTTGAACGCGCCTACGGGCACGCCATTCACCAAGCGTTCTACGAGATCCCCAACGTAGAGCTCACGGCGCTGGCCGATCCCGTTGCCGAGCCGCGAGCCGAGCGGGCGGCCGAAATCGGAAACCCGAAGCAGTACGACGACTACCGCGCCATGCTCGCTGCCGAGACGCCCGATCTGGTCGCCATCTGCCCCCATCACTTCAAGCACCATGGCCGCTGGCTGCTGGACGTCATCGAGTCCGGCGCCAGGGGCATCTACATCGAGAAACCCATCACCGCCAGCCTTGACGAAGCCGATGCCGTGCTCGAGGCCGCCGGCGCCGCCGGCACCAAGATCGCCGTCGCTCACCAGAACCGCTACCGGCCCGGAACCCATCGCGTGGCCCAACTCGTTCAGGAAGGCGCAATCGGGACCCTCCGATACATGCATGCCGTCGGCAAGTGCGACCAGCGTGGCGGCACCCACGACCTCCGCGTCCTCGGCACCCACGTCCTCGACGCGCTCCGCTACATTGCCGGCGACGTGGCCTGGGCCACGGGTCACATGCAGGTCGACGGACGCGATGTCACGGTCGACGACGTGTTCGACGGTCCCGAGGGCCTCGGCCAGATGGCCGGGGATGCCCTGACCGGCTACTTCGCGTTCACCTCGGGCGCCATCGCTCGCTTCGACACGTACACGCGCCCGGGCGGCGGCCCGGCCCCCTGGTTCGGCTACGAGCTATGGGGCACGGAAGGCGGCATCTCGGTTCGAGACGCGGGCCGCACGATCCTCCACTATCCCGCGCCCGCAAACCTGCCGGGCGACTCCACCCTCGCCTGGGAACCGGTCGACGTAGCCGATCTCGCCTACCCGGACGGCAGGCCCGCCAGCGACGCCCAACTGCTCGATGCCCTGAACCGCCACGCCGCCGCCGACATCATCGACTGCATCGAAAACGGCAACGAACCGGTCTCCAGCGCCCGCCACGCCACGGCGGCGCTCGAAATGGTCATGGCCATCCTCGAAGGCCACCGCACCGGAGCCCGAGTGCCGTTCCCCATGCAAACGCGCGCTAACCCCCTCGCGGTCTGGCAGGCTGAAAGCTAGCCGCACCGGCGGTGGGCGGACCGCCGTCCTACAGCGCCGCCGCTTGTCGGTCCCCGGCTACAGCGTGACGCGGCTCCCCGACTCCGCTGAGGCGTACGCGGCGTGCACCACTCGCAGGACCTTCAGGCCGTCCTCGGCGGTGATCGGCGGATCGATCTCGCCCAGGCAGGCGCGGACCGTGCGTTCCACCCACGGGGTGTAGCCACCGCCGCGACCGTCGTACTCGAAGCGGCGGTCGTTGGACCCCGCCATGGCGGACGAGATCGAACGCCATTCCAGCGCGTCTGCCTCGCCCTCGTGCGCCCGCACCCAGCCCTCGGAGCCATATACGCTGAAGCCGTTGTGGCCCTTCTGGTCCATCAGGTAGCCGCTGAACAGCACCCCCAGCGCGCCGCCGGCAAACTTGAATGTCACGATGCCCAGATCTTCCACATCGATCGGCGCGCCGCCCGCTATCGCCGTCATGGCCGAGACTTCGACAATGTCCTCGCCCACCAGGTAACTCAGCATGTCCAGGCGGTGAATGCCCAGCCAGCTCAGGTGACCGCCGCCCGCCAGCTTCTTTTGGAACGTCCAGTCGGGATCGTCCAGACGCAACTGGATGCGCGTCTGGTCGTCCACCTGCACCGCGCGCACGGCGTACAGGTCGCCGATGCCGTCGCCCTGGATGATGCGGCGAGCGTCCGCGACGCTGGGACTGATGCGATTGGCCAGCGCCAGCATGAGATGCGCGCCGTTGGCGTCCGCCAGCCCGGCCAGTTCCTCGAATTGCTCGACGTTCACGCAGGCCGGCTTCTCGGCCATCACGTGCACACCCGCTTCCAGCAGCGGCCGGATCACGTCCGGGGCGTGCGCCGCGATCATGGTCACGATGGCCATGTCCGGCTTCCCGGCCGCCAGCAGCGAGTCCACCGTCGTGTGCGTGCCACCCGCCTTGCCGCCAATCGTGTCGACCGACGCGCCAAACGTGTTCCCGCCCGGATCCATCAACTCCGCGCGCTCGATCAGATCGAGGTCGCGAATCGCGTCGCGGTACGGCTGCTGGTGGGCGGCACCCTCCTCGGTAATCAGTGCGACCGTGGCCATGTCCCAATCCCCCTACACGCTGGCGTTTCGCGCATGGTAGTCGAGTGGGACCCGAATACGAGCCGGACATACCCTGCGGCATGAAGGGCTTTGCTCCTGGTCACCGCGCGGGTGTGCCGCGATCAGTCTGCGGCCTTGCTTCTATCCCGCCGTTCCGTCTTTGCGGCTGTGGAGCAGGATCAGGTTGCCGTCGGGGTCGGCTATCCCGGCTGCGTAGCACGACGCCTGTTCGCCGGGCCCAAGGATGATGTCCGCTCCCAGGTGGCGAAGTTCGTCAACGGCTTGGCCGACGTCGTCCACGGCAATGGCAATGGCGCCGCCCTGAACGGCCGCACCGGCGCCTTCGGGATCCAGACGAAGGGCGAGAACCGTTTGCGTGCTGCCGACCGCGAACTCGACCCAGCCGGGACTTTCCCAGGACTCGAGCGTCAAACCCAACGTGTTCTCGTAGAACTCCGCGCTCCTGGCGATGTCGCCGACGTTGTAGACGAAGAAGTCGATTCCTCGTGGTTTCACCAGGTTCTCCGACATGGGTGATGTTGGACTCGACACGGCCCAACCACGCTGGCGGCACACGTGCGCCTACCTCGCGTCAGGTGACCTGACGATAGCGAATGGCTGATCCCGGCAGTCCTGTGCCCGCCTACGCGAGCGGACGTGCGCCCCGCACGCGGTAGCGCAGAAATACCTCGTCCCCGTGCGTGGCGGTGGTGACCAACTCCAACTGTTGCAGTCGATCGCTCGGCAGCGCCGCCGGACCCTCGACGGCCGTGCGCGGCCGCGGCTCGCCGATGATCGAAGGCGTCACCGTGATGAAGAACTCATCCACCAGCCCGGCCGCCAGCATGTGGTAGTTCAGGATTGCCCCGCCTTCGCACACCAGCCGCCGGACACCCCGTTCGGCCGCCAGGTAGCGCATGAGGCCCTCAAGATCGACGCGCTCGTTGCCAATCCTGACGATCTCCGCCACCGCCGATAGACCTTCCGTGACTTCGGCAACCTCGGGCACTGCCACCAGCGGCGCCATCGGATAGCTGCGGCGCTGAAATACTCGATCCTTCGGATCGATCTGCCCGGTGTTCGACACCACAATGAAGAGTGGCGGCTCACGCAGACCTCGCCGCCGCCGTTCGCGCTGCAGCTCCTCGCTCCACATGTACCGGTCGATCCGCATCCCCAGCGTCCGCGCCCCGTGCAGCACCGCGTCGAAGTGGATGCGAAACCGCCGGAACGTCCGCTGATCCGCCTCCAGGCTGATGGGCCAGTAGTCGTCCGTCGGCCCTTTGATGGCCCCGTCCACCGTCATCACCATCTGGATCGCGGTGTAGGGACGCCAGGTTCCGCTTGGAAGCTCCAGGTCGTCGTAGACACCGCCGGCCGGGTCCTGCTCGCTCACCTCAGCCGGCGCTCAATCCTCAACTGCGTCGCGCTACTCCGGCGGCAGCTTGACGATGTTGAGCCAGAAGTCCTGGATCGACGACACCACGTGCATGAACTGCTCCAGGTCCACGGGCTTGGACACGTAGGCGTTGGCGTACAGGTCGTAGGTGCGCAGGATGTCCTGCTCGGCCTCCGAGCTGGTCAACACCACCACCGGAATCCGGTGCAGGTCGGGGTCCGACTTCAGGTCCTGCAGCACCTCCCGCCCGTCCTTCCTGGGCAGATTCAGATCCAGCAGGATCAGGTCGGGTCGCGGCCGATCGGCGTATGCACCCTGCCGGCGCACATAGGCGATGGCCTGTTCGCCGTCGTTGACCACGTTCAGCGTGTTGCGGATCTTGGCCTCGCGGACCGCCTCTTGCGTCAGGCGCACGTCGCCCGGGTTGTCTTCCACCAGCAGGATTTCGATTGGCGCGCCGCTGGCCTGGGCCATGGCTGCTCTCCTTTCGCCTGGGAACTCACCCGGAGTCCTGACGCGTATCCAGCTGAGCCTACCCGCGGATCGAGTGCGCCTCAGTTTCCGTCGGGTGCCGCCTCAACGGCCCTTAGAGTAAACCGAAACGTGGTGCCCTGACCCCTGGCCGACTCGGGCCAGATCGTGCCGCCGTGGCGTTCCGCGATCTTGCGGCAGACCGACAGCCCGATTCCGGTGCCCTCGTAGACATCCCGCGTGTGGAGGCGCTGGAACACCTGGAATATCCGGTCGAAGTGCGCCGGATCGATGCCGATACCGTTGTCGGCAACGGCGAACTCCCACATCGAACCCGCCCGGCTCACTGACACTGCCACCCGCGGCCGGTCACTGGTGTTGAACTTGACCGCGTTGCTGATGAGATTCTGAAACAGCTGCGTGAGTTGAATCCGGTCGCCCAGCACCGTCGGCAGCGGTTCGTGCATCACCTCCGCGCCAGCCTCGCCGATGGCCTGTTCCAGGTTGATCAGGGCGTCCCGCAGCGCGGCTTCGCTCTCCGTCGGCTCCAACTCGCGCCCACGCGTGCCCACGCGCGACAGGTCCAGCAGGCCGTTCAGCAGTAACTGCATTCGCCGCGCGCCGTCCACCGCAAACTCGATGAAATCGTCCGCGTCCGAGTCCAGCCGCCCCCGGTAGCGCCGTTCCAGCAGTCCCACGTAGCTGGCCACCATGCGCAGCGGCTCCTGCAGGTCGTGCGAGGCCACGTAGGCAAACTGCTCCAGTTCCTCGTTGGACCGCGCCAGTTCGGCCTGCGTGGCCAGCAGCGACTCGATCGACTGCGCGTTGGCCACCGCCCCCGCAATCTGCGCGGCAATCAGCACAGCCACGGCCTGATCGCGCGCGTCGTAGGCGTTCGGCGTCCTGGACATGAACCGCATCACCGCGACCACCGTCTGCTCCAGGATCACCGGCACGTCCATCCAGGTCCGCAGGCCGGCCGCGACTCCGTCCTGCAAGCGCGGCGACTGCTCCAGAACCGCGGCGACATTGCTCTCGTCCACGATCTGCGGTCGCTTGCTCCGTACCACCGTCTCGACGACCTGGCCGTCCAACGGACGCCAGACGTCCAGCGTGGCCAGTGGCACGTCAATCCCCGCGTAATAGCGCGCTTTGTGCTGCCAGGCCTCGCTGTCGACGACCACGATCGACAGCCGGTCCGCCGGGATCACCGACGTCACGGCCTCGGTAAAGCGGTCATAGACCTCGTCGATGTCCTCCGACGACGTCATGATCCGTCCGATTTGCGCCAGCAGCGGCGCGAATTCGACCTCGATCTGCGTCAGGTCGTCTTTGTCGCCGGTCGGACGGCTTGGCTCAGTCACTCCGACCGTCCTGGCGCGCCTGGTTCAGCACCTGCATTTTCGAAGCCCAACGCCTCCAAGTCCACGGGAGTGCCGCGTCAATTGTTACAGTTTGGGCACACTTCGGCAGTGAACGATCCGAGCCGCGACGTAGCGGCGCCCGCTGGGAGGGGAACAATGGCTGCACAAACGCTCCGCATCCTGGTCATCGAGGACAACCCCGGCGACGTTCGGTTGCTGGAAGAAATGCTCGTCCCAACCAGCGACGTGCAGTACGAAGTTCAGAGCTTCGGTAATCTGGCTGACGGCCTGGGGGCTGTCGGCGACTTTGATCCCGCCGTCATTCTGTTGGACCTCGGCCTCGGCGAAACCCAGGGCCTGGACACTTTCACGGCCGCTCAGGAAGGCGCCGGGGACGTTCCAATCGTCATCCTGTCGGGACTCGGCGATGAAATGGTGGCAACCGCGGCGGTTGGTCAGGGCGCCCAGGACTACCTGGTCAAGGGCGAATTCGAGGAACAACGGCTGCGCCGCACCATCCGCTACGCCATTGAGCGCCAGCGCCGGACGGCCACCGCCGAGGAACGCATCCGCACCCTGGTTGCGGAGGAGCCGGGATTCGCTGACATCGTCATGAACCAGCCCGACGGCGTGATCGTGGCCGACTCCACCCGTAAGGTGTTGTTCGCCAACCCGGCCGCCGCCGAGTTGTTCACCGTCCCTGTCGACGACCTGGTCGGCAGCGAGCTCGAGTTCAACGTGCGTCCCGGCGCCTCGCAGATGGTGCAAATCCGCGAGGACCCCCGAAACCCGAAGTACCTGGAAGCCCACAGCGCCCAGGCCGTCTGGTCCGGCAGCGACGTCCACGTCCTCACCTTCCGCGAAGGCGAACACATCGGCTTCTTCCGCCGCATCCTCAGCAACATCGGCTTCTAGTCTTCGGTCGAGCCGGCGTCGCTTACACCAGTTCGCCGTACAGCCGGTCGATCAGCCGGCAGGCTTCGCCGCGGCTGATGGTTGCCTCTGGCTTCTGGGGTGTTGGCGCCTCGGGCAACCTTCCCATTGACCTCCGCAGCGGCGATGGCTCGGCCATCCACTCCCGCACGATGTCCGTAAAGACCGACCAGCTGCACGGCGACTGACTGTCGAACATCTCCGAACCCACCTCGACCGGCCGCCACGGGTCCACCGCTCGCCGAGCCAGCCAGGCCCAGCGCTGCGCCTCGCCGTGGGTGAGTGGGTCGTCCGGGCGTGCCGCGTAGTGGGTGAAGAAACCTCGCGCGCCCCAGAACTGCACAGCCTCGGAGAGGCCCGACGCCTGTTGGTCGTGTCCCGCGAACCGGGCTGGCGGAACATCTTGGAAGTAGGTGATTACCTGCCCGGCAGCCAACAGCGCCCGTTGCAGCGCTCCGCGCGGCACGTCGCGCACCCGCACGCCTCGCTCCAACGCCAGCGACGCCGCGGTCCCAGCCGCCTCGCCCAGCGCCATCCACACCGGCTCCATGCGGATCGTCCCGTATCCCAGGTGGCTGGCTGACACCGCCACCGGAACCAGCAGCCCGTCGATACCCTCCGGCACCATCACGCGATACGGAATCTGGTACTGCACCGTCTCCTCGTGCAGCCCGATGAAACCCTCCAGCGCCACCTGCCGCCCGTCGGTCTGCTCGGAGTCTCCAAGACCCAAGTCCTCCCGCTGCCGCGTGGCGTGCGAGTCGATCTGGTAACCGCCCGAGGCCACGCTGTCCCAGTGCAGCGGCGAGCGCCGGCCAGAGCTGTCGAGCAGCGCGTCGCTGGCGCTGAATAGATAGCCGCCCAGGATCCGGCAGCCCTCGCGTACGTACATCTGCCGCGGAAACCCGCCGTTGTCCTCGAACTCGTCCGCCGCCAGCCCCCACGCCCGCGCCGCCTCCCGGAAGTCCGCCGGCAGCTCCTCGTCGTTCTGACAAAACCACACCAGCCCCTCCGTATAGGCGCGGTGCGACTCTGCAATCTCCAGTCGACGCTCCGGCCCGGCCTCCGGGTAGTCGAAGTTCGCCTCGGCCCAGTCGCTGGACGTGAAGCAGTAGTGGTGGTTGTTCGCGTCCGACTTCCGGTTCGGCATCGGCACGAAGTTCAGCACCGCCGTCCCGCCCCGCGGACCCCAGAACCCGGGCATCCGCCCGCTCCGCACGTCGTCCACCAGCGGCGCATAGACGGTGCGGTCGTAATCCGCCGGCCGCTCCACCGCCCGCCGGTTCGCCGGGTCGTCCGTCAGGCACAGCCGGTAGTTGTACGCCTGGATACGCCGGTCCGCCGCTCCCGTGGACCCCGGATACGTCATCCGGTCGTGAAAGTCCTGGTACACCACCCCCGCGTGCGATTCGCCCAGTTCTTCCCGTCCCTCGCGCCCGATCCGGTACGCCGCCCCCGCCCCCAGCGCCACGTCACCCTCGTACGTCGCATCCACAAACACCCGAGCCTCAAGGCCCACCCGCTCACCGGTGGCCCGCCCGTGCTCGTCCACCGCCGCCAGCGTCACGGCCGTGATCCGGCGCTCCGGCGTCTCGTCACTCCGCGTAACGTCCGCCCCCGGCTCCGTATGCACCAGCCAGCGCCCGCCTTCCGGCATCGACGGCCCGCCTTCCCAGGCCAGCCGCCACCCGCGCCAGACCTCCAGCCGCTCCTGTTCCCCAACCAGCACGTCCAGCAACCGCTCCGCCACCGAAGGCTCGAATCGGTACCCGTCATTACAGACCCGAACCTGCTCCGAGTCCTCGCCGTAGGTGGCCGCGTAGTGCTCCCGCACCAGCCCCACGAACCGCCGAAAGATCCCGCCCACCGACTCGTTCGGCCGGATATCCGTCGCCCCCAGCCCGCTCGTCATCAGGCCGCCCAGGTGCCACGACGTCTCCGCCAGCACCACGTCCAGACCCGCACGCGCTGCGGCAATGGCCGCCGCGATGCCCGCCGGCGTCCCGCCAATCACCGCCACGTCAGTCTGCTTGGTCGCCCCAGATTCAGCGCGCATGGCTCGCGTCCGCTCCGTCCTGTCGGTCCCCGCGCATCGTTTCACACCCGGACTTCAGTTCATAGCCGGTGGAGACCTACCATGAACGCATGGACGGCGGCTTCAACATCGGCGGCCTCGGCCGCCTGCTCATCATCGCGGGCGGCCTGCTCCTCGCCGGCGGCGTCCTGCTCGTCCTCCTCGGTCAGATCCCCTTCTTCGTCCGCCTCCCCGGCGACATCGCCATCGAACGCGAACGCTTCTCCTTCTTCTTCCCCCTCGCCTCCATGCTCATTCTCAGCCTCATCCTCACCGTCATCGTCAACATCATCCTCCGCTTCTTCCGCTAGCCAGAAACGGGATCAAGGCGCGACACTGAAGCCATGGGGCAGATTGGCGTCATCGGGGACCGGTTGCTGCACAGTGGCCCCAGCCGGCCGTAGCGTGCGCAACCGGAGCGTGCAGGAACCAGCCAACCAGGGCACCCTCTTTCCGCCCGTCGCGCGCCCAAAGCCCGATGTGGCGTCGTGGCCAAGCTACCTTCGGGTCGACGATCTGGACCGAGCCCCCTTCGAAGCCATCAGCCGACCCCTCTTGCTCTGCGGAAACGCCCGCACAGCACTGGCGCTGCTACCCGATGAGTCGGTGCAGACCATCCTGACCTCGCCGCCCTACTGGTCGCTTAGGGACTACGAGGTAGAGGAGCAGATCGGTCGCGACGACAGCCTCGACGCATATCTGAACGCCATCGTGTCTGTCTTCGATCAGATCCGGCGGGTTCTCCGACCCGACGGCACGGTCTGGCTGAACGTCGGCGACTCATACACCTCCGGCAATCGCATGTATCGCGCCCCTGATCGCAAGAACAGCGCCCGCGCCATGAGCGTCCGTCCGCCAACGCCAGAGGGTCTAAAGCCAAAAGATCTGATAGGCGTCCCCTGGCGCCTGGCCTTCGCGCTTCAGGAAGCCGGCTGGTGGCTACGCAGCGAAGTGATCTGGCACAAGCCCAATGCCCACCCGGAATCGGTCGCTGATCGCCCGACCAAGGCCCACGAATCGCTGTTTTTGCTGTCCAAACAGCAGGACTACTACTACGACCAGGAAGCCGTCAAAGGCCCGCGCGACCGACGCCTCCGTACGGTGTGGGATATCCCCACCGAACCGCTGAGGCGAACCAACGGCAACGCTGATGACCACCCGGCCATGATGCCCATGTCCCTGGCGCGTCGCTGCCTCTCGATCACCAGCAAGCGCAACAGCGTCGTGCTCGACCCTTATGCCGGTTCGGGCACCACGCTCTTGGCGGCCCGCGACCTGGAGTGTGACTGGGTAGGCGTTGAGATCAAGCCGGCATTCGTAGATCTGATCGAACGCCGAATGGGCGGTCGGTGACGCTCGCAGAACTCAAGGCCAGACTCGACACCTTCTCACCAGTCAAAGTCGAGTTCGTTGCGAGGGTCATGGACTCGCTGGCCAATCCGCCAAGCGCCAAAATCAGGGAGCCTGGAACATGGCTCACCGGGTCCGAAGAGTGGATCGAGTACTTCGGTCTTGCTCTGTCCGTCCACCACAGCGCCACCACCGAACCGCTGGGCCTGACTGCCTTCGAAACCGTCTTCAGAAACGCCTGCGATCACCTCGGATGGCGAATTGACTCTCCTGGATCGCAGACCCGCAGGTTCGTTGATCTGACCGTTCAACCGAGTGTCGGACCAGAGCGACGGCTTTCACTGAAATCAACAGCCGCACGGAACCTGTCCAGGACTTCATTGCACATCTCGAAGCTGACCGAAGCCGCGTGGATACAGGACGCGCGTACGGCAAGGGACCGTCGAAACCGGACGCAGGACTTGTTTCGCCAATACCAGTCAGGGGTTTCGCAAATCGTCATGCTGCGAGCGTTCCGCGGGGCGCCCGGTGAAGTGCCCAGCCTCTACCAATTCGTCGAAGTCCCGGCCAGCATCTTCGATTCTGTACAAACCGCTCCTCTGGACGTCTTCGTCCGGGACGCACCGCTTATTGAGTGCCGAGTAGGCGACGGCACGGTCGCGGTTGTTGCCATCGACAGGTCCGACGCAAAGATCACGGTGAGGAGAGTTCAACTCTCCGCCTGCACTGTTCACGCCGAGTGGAGTCGGACCTAGCCGGGAAACTCAGAGACCGCCTACGTCCAACTCAGAATCTCCGCTACGCCGCTCCTGCCCATACACCCCCGCCGCATTCCCTTCGCTCGGCGTCCCCGGCACCATCGGCCCGTGCGGCCGTCCCGCGATCAGCCGCGACCCATCCGTAAAACCTTCCGGCCGGTCCGTCAGCCGCTCGATCAGCCGTTCGCGCCACGGCCCAAGGTCCGCCGTCCCCGCCAGGTCCCGCGTCTCGTCCGGATCGTTCGCAATGTCAAACAGCTGCTCCCGACCCGACTGGCTGTACCAGATGTACTTGGTCTGCCCGTCGGTAATGAAGTGCCAGGCCGTTTCCGGACGGTTCTTCCCGCCCGAATGCTCTCCGTGCAGCGTCTCCCGCCAGTTCGGCGACTCCCCGCGCACAAACGGCATCAGGCTCCGACCCGTCACCGACTCCGGAATCTCCAGCCCCACGCCCTCCAGGATCGTCGGCATCACGTCCTGCAGGCCCACCGGCTCGTCGCGCACTACGTGCGTTGGATAGTCCGCCGACGGCGGCCCCAGCACCAGCAGCGGCACCCGCGCCGCCGCCTCGTACGGCCACGACTTATGGAACAGCCGGTGATCGCCCAGCATTTCGCCGTGGTCCGACACGAACACCACCAGCGTGTCGTCCAGCAGTTGCATGTCGTTCATGTACTGCAACAGCCGGCTGACCTGCATGTCCACGTGATTGATCAGCCCGTAGTACCCCGCCCGGCACGCGTGCATCACCGACGCGTCCAGTTCCAGCCCCTGCGACCGCGCCTCCTGCATCTCGATGTCGATTCCCCGCGTCGGCGCATCCACCGGGTCCGCCCAATCCCCGATCACCGGGTTCGGCAGGTCCTGCCAGTGGTAACGGTCGTAGTAGAACTGCGGCGGCGTAAACGGCGGATGCGGATCGATGAACGAAACTTTCAGGAAAAACGGCGCGCTCGGGTCCCGACGCTGCAGGAAGTTGATCGCTTCCGAAACGCACCAGAACGCGTGCGTCCGTTCCTCCGGCAGGTGACTCGGCCGCCCGATCCACCCGTTCGGCGTCGCCCCGTGCGCCATGGCCCAGCGATTCAGCGGAATCTCCCCGTGCAGCCAGTCCAGGTAATCGTTCCCGCCGCCGCGCGTGCTATCCGCCAGCGACATCCGGTCAAATCCATACCGCTTCCGCTTCGGCGCCAGGTGCAACTTGCCGCTCAACCAGGTCTCGTACCCGGCTGATCGCAGCTCGCCCGCCAGCGTCGCCGGCGGATCCCACTCGGTGTCCGGGTGGTTCTGCAACATCCCATGCGTCGCCGGGTCCTGGCCCGACATCAGCGTGCGACGCGCCGGGATGCACTGCGGACACTCCGCGTAAGCGCGACGGAACCGCGCACCCGTCGCCCCGATCTCGTCCATCGCCGGCGTTTGCAGCACCGGGTGGTCCTCGATCCCAAGGCAGTCGCCCCGCTGCTGGTCCGTTACCAGCAGCAGCACGTGCGGGCGCCCGGCGCTCATGCCGACCTCAGGTCCAATCGATCATGATCTTGCCGGTCGTCGCCGAGTCCGCCAGCTTGAACGCCTCCACCGCCTCGTCGATCCGGATGCGCTTCGCGATCACGTCCTTCACCGGCAGTTTGTGACGCCGCAGGAAGTCCAGCAGGTCTTCCCACTCGTACAGCTTGAAGATCCACGATCCAGTCAGCGTGATCTCCCGCGCATTCAGCGGAGCGCTCAGCTTGTACACCGTCTCCTCGCCAATCCCCACTTCCACGAAGATGCCGTGCGGCCGCAGCCCTTCCAGCGCCGCCGTCCGAGCCTGCGTGAAGCCTGACGTATCGATGGCCGCATGCACGCCGTCGCCGCCCCCGAACTCGCGCATGGCCTCCACCGGGTCGGTCTCCGCCGCATTGCACGTCGCGTCGATCCCCAGCGTCTCCGCCATCTCGATCCGGCTCGGCTGCACGTCGATCCCAATGACCGAGGCCCCCATCGCCCGCGCGAACATCACCGTGTAGAGCCCCACGGGGCCGAGCCCGCTCACCGCCAGCGTCATGTCGCCCGAGGCCTTCGCCTTGCGCACCGCCCCGAACGCCGTTCCCAGGTTGCACGCCAGCAGCGCGCCGTCCTCGAAGTCGAAGTCGTCCGGCAGCGGCAGCGTGCTGCGCGCCGGCACTACCACGTAATCGGCGTTCACCCCGTCGCGCACCCAGTTGAATCCCTCCATGTCGCGACAGAAACCCGGCTCGCCGCGCCGGCAGTGCTCGCAGTGTCCGCAGCCGATCAGGTGATAGATCACCACCCGGTCGCCCACCGCCGGATGGGTCACTCCTGGACCCACCGCGTCCACCACGCCGGCCCCTTCGTGCCCCAGCGTCAGCTTGCTGTATCCGTGCTCGTCCCGCTCGGCCCGTGGTTGGCGGTACTTATGCAGGTCGCTCCCGCAGATCGCCGATCCCCCGATCCGAATCCGCACGTCCTCCGGCCCCGGTTCGGGAATCGGCTTCGTCGTCACTTCCACGGTTCGATCGCCGGGACAGATGAGGCACTGCATGCTCTCTGAACTCATCGGCACGCCTGTTCCTGCCGCCACACGCCCGCGAACCTAACGCCCCCGCCTCGCGCCGTAAACCTCCCCGCTGCACAGGGGACGCGCTCCTGCCGACCTCAGGTCCAGTCGAACATGATCTTGCCTGTCCTTGCCGAGTCCGCCAGCTTGAATGCCTCCACCGCGTCGTCGATCCGGCAGCGCCGGGCGATCACGTCCTTGACCGGCAACTTGTGCCGTCGCACGAAGTCCAGCAGGTCCTCCCACTCGTACAGCTTGGAAATCCACGACCCGGTAATCGTGATCTCGCGGAACAGAATCGGGGCGCTCAGCTTGTACACCGTCTCTCCGCCGACCCCGACTTCCACGAAGATGCCGTGCGGCCGAAGCCCTTCCAGCGCCGCTGTCCGCGCTGGCGTGAAGCCCGAGGTGTCGATAGCCGCATGCACGCCGTCGCCCCCGCCGAATGCGCGCATGGCCTCCACCGGATCGACTTCGGCCGCGTTCGCCGTCGCGTCAATCCCCAACATCTCCGCACATCTCGATCCGGCTCGGCTGCACGTCGATCCCCAGCACCGAGGCCCCCATCGCCCGCGCGAACATCACCGTGTAAAGCCCCACCGGGCCCAGCCCGCTCACCGCCAGCGTCATGTCGCCCGATGCCTTCGCCTTGCGCACCGCGCCGTACGCCGTCCCCAGGTTGCAGGCCAGCAACGACCCGTCCTCGAAGTCGAAGTCGTCCGGCAGCGGCAGCGCGTTTCTCGCCGGCACCATCACGTACTCCGCGTCGACCCCGTCGCGAACCTGGTTGAAACTCTGCCTCTCGCGGCAGAAGCCCGGCTCGCCGCGTCGACAGTGCGCGCAATGCCCACAGCCGATGTGGTGATAAACCACCACCCGATCGCCCACCGCCGGATAGGTCACCCCCGGACCCACGGCGTCCACCACCCCGGCCCCTTCATGCCCCAGCGCCAGCCGGCTGACGCCGAGCTGATCCCGTTCGGCCTGGGGTGTCCGGTAGTAATGCAGGTCACTCCCGCAAATCGCCGACCCCATGATCCGAATCCGCACATCCGCCGGCCCCGGCTCGGGAACCGGCTTCCTCGTCAGCTTCACCGTCCGGTCGCCCGGACAGATAAGGCACTGCATCGTGTCTGAAGTCATCGCCCCACCTCTGCCTGCCGCCTCACACCCGCGAACCTAAGCCCCACGCCCTGTGCCCCGTAAACAGCCCTCCCCCCGTCAGGCGCTAATCGAGGACACGCGTCACCCGTTCGTGATGAGCCGGGCCGCCGTCCTCGGCGCCCCATGTCGAACCACACCCTTCACCAGCCAACCCACCCAGCCCCGTTCCTCTCTTCGTCCGTCTCACTCCTCTGCTCTCTCCCCTTCGATGGGAGAGGCGGAACCTGCCTGAGCTAGCCGAAGGATTCGGGCGTCTTCCGGTCGAGACTTCAGACGCCAACTTGGTCCCCTGTACCTCTCGCCCGGTCGGAGAAGGTTTCACTGCTCGTAGCACAAAGTGACCCACGACCGGCAAACGCTTCAGCGGCGATGGCTAGGCAAAGAGGCTGAGAAGCTCCAGGTAGGAATCATCCAGCGGACGCGTTTGCCCGGCGATGTCAACCAGCGGCACGGGCTTGATGTGTGGACCCTGCTGCGCGGCCATCTGGCCGTGCCGGCCGCTGGCCAAATAGTCCACGGCGGCGGCACCGAACCGCGTGCCCAAGACCCGATCGTACGTCGTCGGCGTGCCGCCTCGCTGCAGGTGGCCCAGCACGCTGGAGCGAGTCTCGATGCCGGTCGCCTGCTCGATGGCTCGCGCAAGGCTCTCACCCACGCTGCGCGCGGCCAACACGATGTGACCAAATTCGTCCGTGGTCTGCACGCCGGCTTCGCCGACTTCAAGCCCGTCGATCTCCGCGCCTTCCGCCACCACCACGATGCTGTAGGCCCGCCCCTGCTCGTAGCGGCGCTGGACGTGCGCCACGAACTCATCGCGCCCGCTGCGCTGCTCCGGCACGGCAATGTAGTCGGCGCCGCCGGCCAATCCACCCAGCGCGGCCAGCCAGCCGGCCTGCCGGCCCATCGTCTCGACTACCGTGGCGCGGTGATGCGACATGGTGGTGGTACGCAGGCGGGCGATCGACGCCGCAATCGTCTCCACGGCCGTATCGAACCCGATACACATGTCAGTGCCCGGAACGTCGTTGTCGATGGTCTTGGGAATGCCCACAACAGGCAGGCCGTCTCCCGCCAGAGCCCCGGCCACGGACAACGTGTCGTCGCCCCCAATCGCCACCAGGCCGTCCAGGCCCATATCGTCAAAGACCGATACCGCCAGGGCGTAGTTCTCCGGCGTCCGCAGCGGGTTCGTGCGCGAACTGCCCAGCAGGGTTCCGCCGACGTCCAGGAATCCGTCAGTGTTCTCAAGGGTCAGCGGCGACCCGTTCCGTCCCAGCACGCCGGCCCACCCGTCGTGCAGACCGGTAACCGACCAGCCGCGCCTAATGCTTGCCCGGGTCACGGCCCGAATCGCGGCATTGAGCCCCGGACAATCGCCGCCCCCGGTCAGAACTCCAATGTGCACAAGAGAACCTCGCTCGCCAACTGCCTGATTCAACCATAACCGTCCACGCCGCTACGGCGCGCCCGATACCATGATGGTCGTCTGCCAGCCGTGAAACGAGCGGAATGGACGTATACACAGCAATCCGAGGCCGCCGCAGCATCACGGGGCTAACCGCCGATGTCCCCGAGCAGGCGGTGCTTGACCGAATCATCCAGTCCTCCGTCTGGGCGCCGAATCACCACCTCACCGAACCCTGGCGCTTTCACGTCCTGCGCGGGACGGCCCGCGACGAGATGGGCGCCATGGTTGCCGATCGCCTGGAATCAGAGCTGGACCCGGACGATCCCGCTTCGGCGCCATCCATCCGCTCAGCGCGCGTCCGGCTTCGGCGGTCGCCCGTGGTGATCGTCGTCAGCCAGGTTTGGTCGGACGATCCCGTCACGAACCTTGAAGACTATGCGTCCGTCTGTTGCGCGACCCAGAACCTGATGCTGGCGGCGCACGCCGAAGGTCTCGCCACCAAGTGGCGAACCGGGGAGATGTGCGACTTCGCAGCCTGCAAGGACTTTCTGGGTTTGGATCAGAAGGACCGGATCGTCGGGTATATCTACCTGGGCCACCCGTCACCCGCAATTGGGCCCGATCGGCGCGAGCGCCAGCCGGCCCAGGTCACCTGGCTTGGGTGGGACGACGAGGCCTGATCGCACCGAGTCACTGCTAAGGAGGGCGGCTTATGGTTCCCGGAAACGAACTCGCCCGCCTCTCGCTGACCGAAGTCGGCGCGCTGATCGCCGCCGGCGAAGTCAGCCCGGTTGAGGTCACGCGCAACTCGCTCGACCGGCTCGACCGCTACGCCGGTCCCTTGGGCGCTACCACGGCAATCCTGCATGATTCGGCGCTCGCCGACGCCCGCCGGGCCGAGCGTGAAATCCTGGCCGGCGACTATCGAGGCCCGCTCCACGGCGTACCGCTTGGGATAAAGGACCTGGCCGATGTGGCCGGCGCGGTAACGACCGCCGGCTCCACGGTCTTCGGCAACGAGCCGGCCAGTGTGGACGCTGAGCTGGTCCGAGGTCTGCGCAAGGCCGGCGCGGTCATTGCCTGCAAGCTCAACTGCGACGAGTTTGCCTACCACCCAACGGGCGCGACCTCGCAGATGGGACCGTCGCGTAATCCCTGGAACACGGAGATCGTCTCCGGCGGATCCAGCGGCGGCACGGGCTCGGCTGTGGCCGCCGGCTTGATCTACGGCGGGCTGGGCACCGACACGGGTGGCTCGATTCGCCTGCCGTCGGCCCTGTGCGGCTTGGTCGGCATCAAACCCACCTACGGTCGCGTCAGCCTTGAAGGTTTGCGCCTGCTCAGCCCCAGCTTCGACACGCCAGGGCCAATGGCGCGTACCACCCATGACGCTGCCGTGATGCTGCAGGCGATGGCCGACCCCGTGGCTGACGAAACGATAACCACTGCCAACCGTGCGGCTCACCTCTCCAGTGAGATGCTTGTTGGATTGGCGGGTCTGCATGTGGGTATGCCGTCCAACTACTTCTTTGAGGACCTGGATCCCGAGATTGAGCGCATCGTCAGAGCCGCGGTTGACGCTCTGGTCATCCTCGGTGGCGACCTGGTTCAGGTCGGGGTGCCGTCAGTGCCTGACCTTGCCCTGTCCCAGCGCGGAATTCTCACCATCGAGGCCTATCAGAACGTGCTCAGCGCCACCGGCGGCGATGTCACCCGGGTGAACCCAACGCTTCGTGATCGGCTCACGCTGGGTCTGGACGAGGCGATGCGTCCCGGCGAGGACATCCAGATCACCCTGGGACGCCTGCGCAGCCAGCGTGACGACGCGTTGGCCGCATTCCGGCGAGCCGTCGGCACCGTGGATGTGCTGGTGGCGCCGGTCCTTGGGCAACCGCCGCCCCGTATCGACGAGGCGCTGACCGACTATCACTGGATGCCCAACTTCACCCGGCCCTTCAACGCCACTCACCAGCCGGTGGTCGCCGTCCCTTGCGGCTGGACGGAAGCCGGACTCCCGGTCGGCTTGCAGATCGTGGCCGCCAAGTACCGCGAGCGCACCGCGCTGCGCGTCGCCTACGCGTACGAGCACTCCGACCACGCGCCCGAACGCCGCTGGCCGCGCCTGCGACCGGCG
The DNA here is from genome assembly GCA_022824865.1 of Chloroflexota bacterium. Lineage (GTDB taxonomy): Bacteria > Chloroflexota > UBA11872 > UBA11872 > UBA11872 > UBA11872. The sequence continues at coordinate 29,271 of JAJDZD010000043.1, forward strand.
GCCTGAGGGCCATGAGCCAGCCTCAGCGATGCGAGTCGCGTTCTTCTGAACCGGTAACGAGGGTCCAGCAGAGGATTGCAGACGCGTCGTAACTCGCGCCCAAAATTTGGATGGCCGCGGCATCCGCGATGGCCCATGCTGACGCAGCGTTTATCCATGCCGCTTGCCGGCCAGGCGCGCCGAACCTCGCGACGATCCCGGCCCTGTGTAGAGCGTCACTGAATGGCCAGCAGCTCCGCGCCCATTGCCGAAGTTCTTCGTACACGCTTGCGCCGCCGCTCCGTTCTCAAGGTTGCCGCCGGCTTGCCCCTTGCTTACTCGGCCGCTGCCTTCGGCCAACTCGCCGCAGCCTGCGCTAAAGGCAACGACGTCCCGGCCTTCGATTCCATTCAGCCCAACAGCCTGGACCAGGTAACCGTGGCCCCCGGCTACCGGACACGGCCACTTATTTCTTGGGGCGATCCCATTACCGGCGATGCGCCTCCGTTCGATGTCCACGCCCAATCTCCCGCGGCCCAGGCCAAACAGTTCGGGTACAACTCCGACTTCATTGCCCTCCTTCCCCTGCCCGACTACCGATCGGCGGTCTCCGATCGAGCCTTGCTGTGGAACAACCACGAATTCCTCAACCCCGAGCTCATGTTTCCCAACTACGACCCCGAAGCGCCGACCCGCGAACAGGCAGACATTGGTCTCCTGGCCCAGGGTGCCTCAATCGTCGAAATCCGTCTCGCCAACGGTCGCTGGCTGCCGGTCCGGAACTCCCGGTTCAACCGACGAATCACCGGCCAGACCCTCATGAACATCCGCGGTCCGGCGGCCGGCGATCCCCGGCTGCGCACCGCCGCAGATCCGACCGGCACGGTCGCCCGGGGCATGTTCTACAACTGCGGCGGCGGCGTTACCCCCTGGGGCACCGTGCTGACCGATGAAGAGGACGTCCACACCTGCTTTGGCAACCGGCCGGCTGTTGGCCCGAACGCTGCCGTGCATCGCAGGTATGGCATCCGGATCGGCGCCAGCGACTACCGCTGGGAGCGATATCACGACCGTTTCGACGTCACCAGGTCACCCAACGAAGTCTTCAAAGTCGGCTACGTGGTCGAGGTTGATCCCTACGATCCGGACTCCACCCCCACCAAGCACACGGCGCTCGGACGCTTACGCCACGAAGCGTCAACCGTGGTCCTGGCGTCCGATCGGCGGGTGGTGGTCTACTGCGGCGACGACGGACGGTTTGAGTACGTGTATCGCTTCGTCAGCACCGATCCATACGACTCGTCCAGCCGCCTGGCCAACCTGACCCTGCTAGACGACGGCGTGCTGTCTGTCGCGCGCTATGACGACGACGGGTCCGGCGAGTGGATTCCGCTGGTTGCCGGGCACGGACCGCTGGCCGACTGGTCGGGCGCTGATGTCGCCATCAACACTCGAGGCGCGGCTGATCTCGTCGGCGCCACGCCGATGGACCGGCCCGAAGACGTCGACGTCAATCCGGTCAATGGTCGAATCTACGCCGCCTTTACCAGCAATATCGACCGTACCGAGGATCAGGTGGACGCTGCGAACCCACGCGCTCCAAACGACCACGGCCACGTCATCGAGATGACGCCTGGAGAAGGTGACCACGCGTCGGCGACGTTTTCTTGGGAAATCTTGTTTCTGGGGGGCGATCCACGCAATCCCTCGCACGCGGCGTTTTATGCGGGAATGGACTCGGAAGACGTCACGCCGCTGGCCAATCCGGACAACCTGCTGTTTGATCAGCGAGGCACGCTCTACGTCTGCACTGATGGACAGCCCGTGAACCTTGGGAGCAACGACGGACTCTTCGCCGTGCCCGTAAGCGGCCCGGACCGCGGACGCGCCAAGCAACTCCTGAGCGTTCCGGTCGGCGCGGAACTCGCCTCAGGCTGCTTTTCGCCCGACGGACGCTGGTTCTTTGGATCCGCCCAGCACCCCGGCGAGGGCAGCACCTTTGAAAGCCCGTCCAGCACGTACCCGGACGGGCCCGGCAATCCGCCGCGTCCCGGCGTGTTTACCGTCAGCAAGGTTGACGGTGGGCTGATTGGCGCCTGACGCGGCTAGCTCTTCAGACGCACGGCCGTTCCGTAAGCCAGCAATTCGGCGGTGCCCTGCATGACGTCGGCGGTGTTGTAGCGGACCTGCACCACGGCGTCGGCGCCAAGCTTCTCGGCCTCGGCCACCATCCGATTCAGCGCTTCCGCCCGCGCGGTGGTCAGCAGTTCGGCGTACTCGTGCACTTCGCCGCCCACGATCGTGCGCAGCCCGGCCACGATGTCGCGTCCGACGCCACGCGTTCGCACCGTGCTGCCCTGCACGATATCGATGACTTCGGCAATCTCACGCCCGGGTACGGATTCAGTCGTTACGACGATCACAGGTCTCCTCCTTGCGAAGCCGTATCCGTCGCGTCAACGGAATCCAGCGCCGCGACAACATCATCCCACCCCAGGTCGCCCGCCCGCGCCTGAACTTCCGCGCGGTACGGCAGGCTCACGAGCGGACCGACGCGTTCGACTTTCAGCCCCGCCACCACCGTAGCCAGCCGTGCCGAGGTCGCTGGTTCCTGACCCAGAAGTGCCCCGACCGCAAGCCCGCCTGCAAACGCGTCCCCGCCGCCCTGCGCGCCTTCCACGGTTCGCGCCACGGTCGGCAGCCAAATCTCGCCATCGGCCCAGGCCACGTATGCGCCGTCCTCGGCCATCGAGACCGCCGCTACGCGCGGCCCGCAATCCAGCAATCGCGCGGCCGTTGACTCGGGATCGGCGGTCCCAAACACGGCCTGTCCCTCGTCGAACCCGCACAAGGCCACGTCCACCAACGGCAACACCTCGTCGGCCGCTTCCGCTGCCGCCGGGCCGTCCCAGATCTGCGGTCTGAAGTTCAGGTCAAACGCCACCACGGCGCCCGCGGCTCGTCCACGCTCCGCCAGACGGCGTGTCGCCTGCCGGGAAGAGGACGAGATCGCTTGTGCGATGCCGTTGAGGTGAACCATCTCCACGCCGTCCAGGTCAATCTGCTCCATATCCGCCGGGCTCATGGTGGATGCGGCGCTGTGGCGTCGGTAGTACCAAATGCTGTAGGCGCCCCGGCCTCCCTGCTCCACCACGTAGAGGCCGGTCGGCCCACCGCCGCGCTTCACGTAGCGCAGGTCAACGCCGAGACCCCGAAACTGGTCGGACAGGTAGTCGCCGAACGGATCCTCACCCAGTCGGGTGACGATGGCGCTCGGAACTCCCAGGCGATGTACCGCGACCGCCACGTTAAGCGCGTCGCCTGAGTACGACCGTTCCAGCACGGCGGCCTCGGCCAGTGGCGCCCGCCCCGAAAGCTCGATCATCACCTCGCCCAGGCTGACGAGGCGTGGGTTGGCGCTGCTTGCTGCCATGGGTCAGATACGAACCCGGGCGCTGCGAGCAACGCGCCGAATCTGCAGCATCGCCCCCGTCTGCTTGGCCTGCGATCGCGTGACGGAGCGCTGAAAGAGGCGATTGGCCTCGATTACGTTGCCTTCCTCGATCATCCTGATCACCTCGTCCAGCGCCGTCACCAGGTCGCTCAGCCCCTCCACAAAGTCCTCGTGGTGGCGTTCCAGCCCCTTCGGCGGCTGGATCTGTTCCAGCTTGGCCAAGACTGCGGCGTTGGAGGCCCGTAACTCACGATAGATCGCCAGATAAGCTCCGGCGTCCCGCGAGCCGCTGGCGATCAACGAGTTGAACCGCTCGCCCAACAACGCGTCGTCCCCGGCCGTGCTGTCGCGAAGTTCGTTCAACTCGGTCAGATAGGCGGCGACCGCCTGCCCGTCGACCGTCTCGCAGGCCGCCCCCAACGTCAACGCGCCAACCGCCGAGATTCCGCCCAGCAAAAGTGTCCGACGAGTCGAAGCACCAGCTGATGAGGCCAAGATCCGCATACCTGCAATGCCAGGGCCGTTGGTGCTCCAGCCTAAGGGACGTGCAACGGACACCGGGTCAGGCAAAGCGAAGCGGGGAGCCGAGCTGGCGGAGGAGCGCGATTACGCTCTGGGCGGCCAGGGCGCTGGTCTTGGGGTTGGTCTCGCTGGGCCGATTCTCAAGGCGTAGCCGCATGCTTCCGAAGGACCCAATCGCTTCCACCTCGTGGACGTTGCCGGGCGCTTCGGGATCGGCAACTACGGTTACTCGCATGCGCTCTGAGTCGTCAGCGGCCAGCGTAAGCAACGCGGCCACATTGACGTTCTGCGGAAACCCGCGAACTGCCTCCGCAGGCCCGCCGGTGAAGATCACGCGCGGCTTGGTGACGTCCGACAGGTCGATGCCCTGCTCCACGACCCACGGCGCATCGGCCAGGGCCAGCGGAGGCTTGGTTGTTGTCAAGGTGATCGACTCCACATGACCCACCCGGGCTGCGCGCACGACGTCCAGAGCGCCGATGGCGCCGGATGGCACCCAGATGCGCGCGCCCGACGTCTGCGCTGCTGCAAGCAGCGAGGCCAGGAAATCCGAGTCAAGGGTGGCGCCGGCGCTGAGGGCCACCAGGTCGACTCCCTGGCCGAGAACTTGCGGGGCGATCACACGCAGCGCGGCTTGAGAGGCTGCCTCGAGGACTGTGTCGAGACTGTCCCACTCAAGCGTTGCAAGATCGGCGTGAACCGGTATGCCAGCGGCTGCGAGGGTGTCGCGGGTGGGGCTTTCAACCGGTTCAACAACTGCGGCAACGACAACGCCTGGCGCCTCACCGGCGCGGACGGCGCGTGCGACTTCGGCTCCGATCGCCCCGAGGCCGGCAATCGCGAGTTGCAGTGGTGGCGCGGACGAGCGGCTCAGCGTCCGTTCCGCGGCAGGGGGAGGTGGATGGGGGCATTGATCGCCTGCCAGGCCGATTCTGCGGTGGCTTCGGCGAAGGTGGGGTGCGCGTGGATCGTCTCGCGCAGGTCGTCCACCGTGGCTTCCAGGCGAATGGCCAGTACGCCCTCGGCGATGATGTCGCTGGCGCCCGGACCGATCACGTGCATTCCAAGAATTTCGCCGTACTGCTGACCGGCCACAATCTTCACGAACCCGTCCGTGTCGCCGTAGGCGCGCGCGCGTCCCAGCGCCTGGAAGGGGAACATGCCGACCTGGATGTCGCCGCGCTCTTCCCTGGCCGCGTCCTCGGTAAGACCGACGCTGGCGATCTCGGGGTGGGTGAAGGTGCAGGCGGGCACCGCGTTGGGCTCGTAGACGGACGGGCGTCCCAGCGCGTGCTCGGCGGCCACGACGCCCTGGTGCGACGCGACGTGCGCCAGCAGCTTGTCGCCGATCACGTCGCCGATGGCGTAGATGTCCGGCTGGCTGGTCTGCTGATGCTCGTTGACGCTGATGCCCCGCGGCGAGAAGCGCACGCCGGCGGACTCAAGCCCGACGTCTGCCACGTTGGGTCGACGACCGGTTGCCAGCAACACGTGTGAGGCCTGCAGGGTCTCCGAATCGTCGTCGGCTGCCAGCGTAACCCGGAGGTGCGGGTCGACCTGTTCGATCGATTCGATTCGCGTGCCGGTGTGGACCTTGACGCCTTGCTGGACCAGGATCTTGCGCATGGCGGCGCTGACGGCCGCGTCCTCGTTGGGCACGACGCGCGGCAGCATCTCGACCAGGGTGACCTGGCCGCCGAGGAGCGCAAAGAGGGTGGCCCACTCGACGCCAACGGCGCCGGCCCCGGCCACCAGGATGTGCTCGGGCACCTCGTTGAGTTCGAACGCGCCATCGCTGTCGATGACGCTGGGGAGGTCAACGCCGGGAATCGGCGGAGCGGCGGATGACGAGCCGGTGGCCACGATGACGGACCTGGCTGTGATCAGCTCGGTACGATCGGCAAGCGACGCCTCCACGGCGCCGGCACCCGCCAGGCGCCCGGTGCCTTGAAGCACCGTGACGTTGCCGGCTTTCAGGAGCCCTTCGATACCGCGGCCGAGCTGGCGCACGACCCGGTCCTTGCGGCGAACCATGGCCTTGTAGTCGGCCTCAACGCCCTTGACGCGGACACCAAAGCTGGACGCCTTCTTGGCCAGCTGAAAAACCTCCGCGCTGCGCAGCAACGCCTTGGACGGGATACATCCGCGGTTGAGGCAGACGCCGCCGAGGCCGCTGTTTTCCACAACGACGACCTGGGCGTCCAGGGCCGCGGCGCGGAGGGCCGCCACGTAGCCGCCGGGTCCGCCGCCGATCACACAAACGTCCGCCTGGAGAGGCATCAGGTCCGCCGATCTGACTGGGTGATTCCGGGCATTGTATGAGTGCGTCGCTTGAAGCTTGGTTCGTCAGGCATTGAAGTTTGGCGGAATCTCCTCGGCGTCGAAGGCTCGCAGCGCCGCGTCCACATGTTGGCGGCCGCGTCGCAGCGAGATTCCGGCATGTCCTGGATAGAGCGCTTCGAAGTCCAGTTCGCCCAGACCGCGCATCGTCGCCGCCAACTCCTGGATCGAGCAATCGGGCGTGGACAGCAACAGGATCTTGCCGCCCTGGAAGACCACGTCCCCGCCAAAGAGACCCACCCGGTCGTCGCCTTCGAGCAGGAAGGAGAGGTGCTCGCGGGCGTGGCCTGGGGTAGCAATGGCGGTCAGCCGGGCCTCGCCGACATGGATGGTGTCGCCGCCCGAGATTGAGATGGCCGATGGACACGGAGCCAACTGGTAGTCGGCTGGATAGGTGCCGCCGGCCCTGGCGCGGGGGAGCGAGATGGCTTCCTCGTCGGCCTGCTGGAGCCAGTCCGCAGCGGGCCCCGGAGCCAGGACTTCGGCGCCAGTCAGCTCATGCATCGGCCCCGAGCCGCCGCCGTGGTCGGCGTGGGCGTGGGTGAGGGCGATCGTTTGGATGTTTGCGGGGTCGAAGCCGGCAGCGCGGACGTTGGCCAGGATCAGTTCGGGTTCGAGACCGACCCCCGCGTCGATCAGCGCCAGCGGACCGCCACCATCGACCAGGTAGACGTGGCAGTCGTAGGGATTGGAGAGGTCGGCGCCGGTGGCGCCACTGCCGACAAGATGCACGCGCCGGGTCAGACGCATCAGGCGGCGATCTCCCCGAAGGCTTTGCAGACGCCCAGGTAGACGCCGACGGCCTGTTCGAGCTGTTCGATCTCGATCCACTCGTCGTTGGTGTGGGCTTGGGCGATGTCGCCGGGGCCGAGGACGACGGACGGGATGCCGCCGATCCCGGAGAGCATGGCGGCGTCGGTGGCGTAGGCGACGCCCAGCGGGTCGGGCGACAGACCGGCGGCGGCAACGGCCTGTTGGGCGGCGCGCACGACCGCGGCGTTGTGCGGCGTCTCTAGCGGGGGGATGTCTACGAAGGGTGGATCGCGGTCGACGCGGAGTTGCGGGTCGCCGGCTCGAAGGTCGTCCAGTGCCGCGTCGACGTGCTCTAGCACTTCTGCTGAAGAATCGCCGGGCACGAGGCGGCGGTCGATTTCGATCTCGCAGAGATCGGGGACGACGTTGACTCCCGCGCCGCCGCGGATGGTGCCGACGTTCCAGGTGGCGTTGCCGAGGACGGGGTGGGGGCGGGCGGCGAGGTGGGGTTCGATGCCGCGGGCCAAAGCGGTCAGCGTGGTGGCCATGTCCTGGATGGCGTTGTGGCCCTGCTCGGGCATGGCGCTGTGGGCGGCGACGCCGTGGGTGCGGACACGCCAGCGGACGGCGCCCTTCTGGGACGTGATGATCTGCAGCTCGGTCGGTTCGCCGACGACCGCCGCATTGACCGGGGGGCGTCGTTCGGCCATCACCCGTGAGCCGATCATGACGATCTCCTCGCCGACGGCGCCGGCAAGGCAGAGGTCCACGGGGAAGTTGGGGTCGGCCGCGGCGGCGTGGAGGACGTGGAGCATGGCGGCCATGCAGCCCTTGGGGTCGGCGGAGCCGCGGCCGTAGAGGCGGCCGTTGGCGATGCGCGGGTTGAGGGCGTCGGGCATGGGGTCCAGGCCGACGGTGTCCAGGTGGCACTCGAACATCAAGGTCGGGCGGTTGCCGCGGCGGATCCAGGCGAGGAGGTTGGGGCGGCCGGGTTCGACGTCGTAGAGCTCGACGTCGGCGCCGGCGGCGCGGGCGAGGTCGGCGACGTGGTGGGCGAGCTCGGCCTCGCCGGGGCCGCCGGGGAGGCTGGCGTTGACGCTGTTGATGGCGACCAGGCCGGCGAGGGTGTCAACGACGGAGGAGGTGATGGCCAGACCTCGGGTGGGGGAGCGACGGGGGAGTCTGGCATATGGCGGGCGGTGGGAAATGGGGGGCTCGCGCGCAATAAGAGTTTTTTCTAAAAAACTCTTCGGTTTTTTCGGGGCGCTTTTTGGCGGGGTTTGGGCGGCGATGGCGGTAGGGGTGAATACCCCCGGCTGGGGTCGTGACGGGTGGGGGCTCGGGGTGTTGTGGGGCGGGTGTTGGCGGTTCGGCCAGCGCGGCGTGAATGGGAGGAGGCGAACCATGAACGGAACCAGGCTGGATACGCGCGGCAAGCCGCCTGGCGCGAAGGACAAGCGGCTTGCCGGGAACGGCCGGCAGGTCAGGGCGAGCCCCAACAGGGCGATTACGAGCGAGATGGGGCCCACCAGGACCGGACGGCGATCCACCAAGCGCGCCAGGCGGCAGCGACGAGGGCAAGCCGGCGGGCGGCGACCACGAGGGGGCGAAGTGCGAACAGCCGGCGGCGCGTTGCGGCGGTGAGGAGACGGAGCGGAAGCGTGGACATGGACGAAGTCCAACTTGTCAAGCGGATGCGCTTAGTGTACACTAGGTGCATACGGATCGCAAGTTGGGCGGCGGGAGATCAGTGCGAGCCGGTGACGCAGAGAGGTTTGGACGTGAGCAAGCGACGGGGCCGGAAGCGGCCGACGAGCGCGGAGCAGCGGTTTCGGTCGGCGGTGTTGGGGAAGGCGGACGAGTTGTCGGAACTGGTCCTCGAAAAGGCGCTGGCGGGGGAGCGCTGGGCGGTGGAGCTGGCGTTCAGCTACGCCTTCGGCGAGCCGCCGCGGGCGGGGAGCGGGGAGGCGTTTGCGGGGCTGCTGGAGGATTTGCATGCGGCTGCCGCCAGCGGTTCGTGACAATTTGTGGGCCCGGGTTGGGTACCGGCCGTACACCGAGCAGCTGGCGGCGCACGATTCGGAGGCGCGGATCCGGCTGATCGCGGGCGGGGAGCGGGCCGGCAAAAGCCGCAGCGCGGCGATGGAACTGACGGGACGGTTCCTGGAAGGGCAGTTGTACTGGCTGGTGGGGCCGGATTACGACCTGTGCCGGCCGGAGTTCACGTACCTGGTGGAATCGCTGGAGTCGCTGGACGCGATCGAGACGCTGAGCACGCCGAGCGGCCAGTCGAACCGGATGACCCTGCGCAACGGCACGGTGATCGCGACGCGGACGGCGCAGCGGGCGATGCGGCTGGCGGGACAGGCGCCGGATGGGATCCTGGGCTGCGAGGCGGCGCAACTGTCGTACGAGTCATTTCTGCGGCTGAGCGGGCGGCTGGCGGAACGGCGGGGCTGGCTGTGGCTGAGCGGGACGTTCGAGGGGTCGCGGGGCTGGTACGCGGAGCGGTTCCGGGCGTGGCAGACGGACAACCCGGAGGAGGCGGCGTCGTTTTCGATCCCGAGTTGGGCGAACCGGACGCTGTTTCCGGGCGGTCGGGAGGATCCGGAGATCCGGCGGCTGGAGACGACGTATCCGTCCGATTTGTTCCAGGAGCGCTTTGGCGGGACGCCGTGTCCGCCGGTGTCGCTGGTATTTCGGGAGTTCGATCCGGCGGCGCACGTGCGGTCGATCAAGGACCCGTACGAGCAGTTCGACAACATCGAGATCGCGGTGGATCCAGGCTATGCGGGGGCGTACGCGGTGCTGGCGGTGGCGCAGCGCGGGGCCGAGGTGTTTGTGCTGGACGAGGTGTACATGCAGTACGCGATGACATCGCAGGTGATCGAGGCGTGCAAGAAGCGGTCCTGGTGGCCGCATGTGCGCAGCGGGGTGATCGACATCGCGGGACGGCAGCATCACGCGATGCCAAGCCAGATCGAGATGTGGCTGGCGCAGGCGCGGATCCGGCTGCGTTCGCACCGGGTGCTGCTGCAGGACGGGATCGAGCGGCTGCGGACGTTTCTGCGAAGCCCGGTGGACGGCGAACCGCGCCTGACGGTGAATTCGCGCTGCCAGGCGCTGATCCGGGAGTTCGGGAATTACCGGTATCACGAACCGCAGGAGCATCATCCGGTCTCGGAGGCGCCGATCGACGCGGACAATCACGCGATCAAGGCGCTGTGTTACTGGCTGTACGACCGGTTTGGGGCGGTAAGGCCGCGGGGGCCGCGGAGGTCGATTCCGTTTCGGATTGTGACGGATTAGGGGATGGGAGTGGACGGAGTGGGCGGTTGGGGTTCGTGGGCCTGCCTCGCTGGACGTCGAGGCTCGGGTGGGTTAGGTGCGCGGAAGACCCGCATGCGGAAAGGGAGAGAAGTGAGAAAGAGGTAGAGAAGAGAAGGGCAGAGGGGGACGCGGGGCGCGGCTTGGGGCGAGGGGCGCTTTGCAAAGGTCTCCCCGGGGAGGGAAGAGGCGGCAGCTCGGGCCTGGTTCGACACGGGCCCGTTCGGCAGGCTCAGGGCAGGCACTCCGGGGGACTCCGGCCCGGCTCACCACGAACGAGCGGCGCGGACCTGCGGGCGAGTAGGTGGAGGCGTGGGGGCGCACGGTCAGGCGGCGGGTTCGGCTAGCAGGTTGATGATGAGGCGGATCATGAGGTTCTTGCTTGCCATGGCGCTCTCGGCGATGAGCAGGGTTAGGGCCGTCAGCGCCGGGGGGTTGAGCCGGTGCTCGACGCCTTCCTGCTTGAGGTAGAGCAGGAACAGCAGGGAACCGATGCGCTTGTTGCCATCGGTGAAGGGGTGATCCTTGACGAGGAAGTAGAGCAGGTGCGCCGCTCTTGCCTCGCGGGTGCGGTAGAGCGGCTGGCCGAACATGGTCTGTTCGATGTTGCCGAGGACGGCTTCCAAGGCGTGGCCCCGCTGGTTGCCGAAAAGATCGGTTGCTTCGCCGCGCGCGGTGAGTTCGCGCTTGAACTCGGCGATGGCTCCAACGGCACGGTCATGGCGCAGCACGCCGCGTGCCGGCCGGACGCCGGGCGGCACGTCGAGTTGATCTTCGTCGTATTCCAGCAGCAAGCGCCAGGTATCTGCGTAGCTGCCGATGAGGTCGAGCACTTCCTGTCCGGTGCTATCGACCAGTGCTTGGTTGCGCAATGTGTCGGCCAGCAGGTCCAGGGTGTCGCGGGCTTCCTGGAGTCCGCGTTCGGCGAGGCGCTGCTGGTTGAGGGTGAAGCCGCGGACTAGGTGCTCGCGCAGGGTGCGGGTGGCCCACTGTCGAAAGCGCACGCCGCGCCGGGAATTGACCCGGTAACCGACGGAGATGATGGCGTCCAGGTTGTAGTGCGTCAGGGTTCGCCGGACTTGACGGCTGCCTTCGGTTTGAACTACCGAGGATTCCTCGGTAGTTGCCTCTCGCTCCAGTTCCCGGGCGTCGAAGATGTTGTTCAGGTGCAGGCTGACGTTGTCGGTTGAGGTCTCGAACAGGTCAGCCATTTGCCGCTGGGTGAGCCAGACGGTATCCCGGTCGAAGCGGACATCGACGAGCGCCTCACCGCCCTCGCCTTCGTAGACGATGACCAGGCCGCCGGGGGGTGTTGCTGGTGCTAGGGCGCTCATGGGCTGGGTGGCTCGGCGGTGTGCGCTCGTACCATACATTCGCGCTCGGTCGCGGAAGTACATGGCGCTGCGCAGACCAGATAATTCGCCTGGCCGATTGCGGTTGCCCAGGAGACCTTCTCAAGGCGTTCAGAGTGGACCGGATCGTCCGTCCAGCCGAGCATTCGCCGAAAGTCCGAACTCCTAAGGAGTCCTTAGTAGTAGCCCCAGTGTCCAGCGTCGGAGAAGCAAACACATTTCGTAGGTGTATCCGCGCGCGGCGGATCGCTCGGTCATTCTAGACCGTATGACCAGTGCTCCTTCTGTCAGGGTCAGGGCAGCTCAGTATAGAGTTCATGCAGAGCATGATCGGTCTCTGGAGTGAGATTCGTCTGCCGAAGATCAGTGATGAGTTCCTTGACATCACGAGGCGAATAATGAACTGAGAGAAACGGCTTCAAATAGAGTAGGTATTTCGCAATTGCTTCAGGATGCTTGCGCCAAATCCCGTCTTTCCGAATCCTGTAGAGTGGCATATCAGCGTTTTGGAGATCTCGACCATGAGAGATTGCACTGGTCGGCATTTTGATCGCCAAGTCTATGGCGGCTTCCAACAAACTCTTGAATCTTGGAATCCATGCGAGCATCGCCATTACTTCTTTTCCGGTGAGTCCTGCCGGGACTCCATGTATACGATTCTCCCAATAGCGATGAAGCCAACGCGTCCATAACTCGCGCTGCTTTGTATCGTCCAAATCATCCAGCAAGAATCCAATCTGCACAGCAAAGTAACTTCGAGAACTAGAATCGGCATGTGCAAAGAATTTGGGGATCCATTTGGTCAATGGATCGTCGACAAAGTAAATCAGCATGGCTGCGTAGGTTCTAGTGAAACTCCTCAGCCGTTCTTCGTCAGAAAGGACCGCTCCGAGGTGGGAGAGAGCGTTGAGGAAAGCAGGGCTCAAAGCTTCGGCGGCGGCATGTGTAAGATGTCCGGAATTAAGTCCATCCCAAAGCGCCCGATAGTCTTCATCGTCGTCGCGTTGTTCGAATAGAGGAAGGAAGTTTCCTTTGACCCATTCATTGTCATAAGAATGCAATAAGGAGAAGTGTGAAGCCAGTACTGTGCGACCAAGGCGGCCAGCCAGTGATCTATCCTGAACAATTGTTGAAAGTGCCTCCCTATATTCGTTGCTAATTGTTTTTGGCTTTGGTTCTTGTCGGTTCACCCATACGGACATGCTGCTTATCCAGAATAAAGTAAGAGTGTCTGCAGGAGTTATGGATCTATTTGACCAGTTGTCTCTCTTGAACAACTCTTCATCGAGGTCAATCTGTCCCCACAAACATCTGGCAAGACGATTAGCTTCCGGGAGCAACCCGGCGGCATAGGGCATACCGCCTTGCTGTACAAGAGCATGTAGCATACCGGCCGATTCTCGGGTGTGTTGTGGATATAGTTTAGGTTGGGTTAGTATGCATAGCACAGCGCCATGTTTGTTGTCATTCAGTTCATTGCACCAGGCGCGGATCAGCGCCCTCCAGATGTCGGTATTCCAGTGGCCTGAAGCAGCTAGTGCCTCCGCCAAAGCAATCCCCCATTTGAACTTCTGATTGGCCGCTCGTTCTATGGCTTGCAAGAGACCCTCTCGGCTGGCACCGTCGAAGTCTGTCTGTTGGAATGAAAGCAATTCTTTGAGCTGGCCTTGAGGCGATTGAGATAGCAGTTCCTTAGCGCTCCAAGGGCTTTGTGGAATGACCATCGTGACCTCTCCACTCCAATGCAAGAAGTCTGGGTGGTCTCCTGCGGAGAAGTCAGGGTACTGTTTCAGGACCACATCTAAGGCTTGCTCGGTCCGAACGCACTCTGGGTAGGAATCGTGAAGCCAGTTTAGCCATCTGAAATGATTGAACGCGGTGCGTCGCTTGTATTCCGCATCCTTTGCATCAGGCCAACGGTAGGTGTGGACGGAGTCAATGATTGCGATTCTTTGTTCCAGACCTGCATCGGGGTAGATCCCCCGTAAGGTTTGGAGAGTTTCATGATGTGCTTCAAGGTCATGCAGCCCGATACTTCCCAAGAGCCAGTCGACTTTCTCATCTGCGGTCAATTCCGCACGGTGCTGTAGTGCGTGCACCGCCAATCGTCGCAGGAGTACCGCTTCTGAGCGAACGAGCCTGTCGCACCAGCCCGCTGCTGCATCTGGATGTTTTGACGCCAGGGACTCTAGGCAGTCACGCGCCGCGTCTATCAGAACGTCGGTAGCGGTGGGGTGCCTGTTCTGCGTATGTGGTTCGATGGCGCTTCGGCCATAGCTTGTACGATCCCATTTGCGGTCGGATTTTTGCCAGACTCGGTACGCTAGGTGCTGAACTTCCAAGCGATGGACGACTCGACCAAGCAGGGGCTCGGCAAGAGTGTCGAGGTTCGGCCGTAGACCACTCTTCCACAGGGTGTCAAGCAAATAGTGGTCATCCCCCGTAGTAACCTCGACATCTATTGGTGGATTCGATTCACTAATGACCGTATTGGACCAGTCAAACCCCCGCTTCAAGACGAGCCTATTGCTGGTCATGAATTCAAAAATGTCCATGATGCTGTCGATAGCGCCAGCTTCCACGCAACGCTTACTTATGTTCGTCAGCCTGTATTGAAGATCTGGTGAAGGCGTGGCGGTGGCAAGCAGAATGGATACCCAGCATGATAGATTATATGCGTCCATCGGATGGTCATGGTCTTGCTGAACTGTGTGACTCAGAGCCCACCAGAGATATGGATGCAATCGCATTTCGTGGTTCGCGATCAGAAGGAATACTCTGTTGGGATGGGAAATTGCAAATTTATCCGCGAGCCATATTGCTAATTCTCTATCCTGAGATTGAAGATCTTCCGCACCAAACAACGTGTCGAAGTGATTGCGCTTGTCAAGCCAATTAACCCAGTCGAGATGTATCGCTGATTGCGTAAAGAACCTCGTCAATGTTGGGTCAGAAAGGGCTTCTTCAATCAGGTCTATCTCTTCTTCGTCGATGGGGGGAGGTCCCTGCGCGATTGCCATGATCTCGCGCTTCCAGTCGAGGATTCCGCGTCTCGCGTACTCGGCGAGGCGCTGGACACCGTCATAGAGGCAGTCGTGACTATCTCCAGGCTGCCTCGGATAAATGATTGGCGTGATGTTGAGCGTCGTCCAATGGCTCGCCTCACACTTCCAAGTCAGTGCAAAGCGGGGTTTCATCTCACTGGCGGGCAAGCCCCTTGCCAGATAGCGCATCACTGTGTCGTCGTGTCTGTAGCCGACGAAGAGAACAGTGAATGAACGGAAGAGATCAACTAGAAATCGTCGTGCCCATCCTTCAGTGAGGTACGCGCGACCGAAATCCGCATCGGTGAGCACCATTTCCAGGGGCCGGCTGACTGCACCATGAACATGGATGATTCCGTTGAACGTCCTGCCGAGTGGCAGAGCCGGTGCTCTGAAGACCTCCGGCACCGAGTCGAATACCGTGCGCGCCGCTTTTTCGAGGAGCAGATCGAAGTTGGTGGTGACCACGCGGACAGCGTGAGAATCCGGGTAAAGGCGCAGCAGGTCATGATGGAGGCTGGTCGGCTCTGGATCGCCTTTTGCAAGCTCCTGCGCTGCCCGCTCATGTACATGTACGTCCTTCTCGTACTGGAGGCGACCGAGATACCTATCCTCTTGCTCGCGAACTCGGATCTCTTCCCCGGTGCCTTGGCCAATTGCTTTGGCTAGGTTCCTGAAGTTTGGAAGATTGGCCGGTTCTCCCATCGAAACGCCGGCGCCTGCGAAGACGATCAACTTACCGGCACGCAAAGCGTTCAGCAGCGGTTTGGGGAAGTCAATGCCCGCTATATTCACGGCCGGCTCACAATCCGACCGACCTCCGATTCAGTAATTTGGCGTCGCGCTGGGCGGCGTTGTAGACCGCATCGCATCCCGCCCGCCTGCCCATTGTGATCCGCCTTCGCTGTTGGCGCGGGCATGATACGTGGGCTGGTTGGTGGGGGGCGTTGGAGTGCGGGCGATGCACTTGGCGGAATGGTGCGGTACCAGGGATGGTCTGGCCAGTTCGCTGGGCCGTCTGACGGGCGCCGAGGCACAGGTTGCAGGTTGAGAGCCCTTGATTCCGGGTGAAACCTCCGGAATGACCGAGGGGACTGTCCGGGAGGGTTGGATGCTGGGGCTTTGTGGTTCCCTTCGACAGGCTCAGGGCAGGCTCTACGGGCCGCCGAAGACTCTGGCCCGGCTCACCATGAACGGGATCGGGAAGGTAAGAGGCGACGGGAGGGGAGAAGAGGAAGAGTGAAGGCGGGATCCCCATTCGGCAGGCTCAGGGCAGGCTCTTGGGGGACCGTGGGGATGACGGGGGTGGGGAAGGAGTGAGCGGAGAGAATTGAGAAGGGTAGGAAGGGGAGAGGGTGGAGGGTAGAGAAGTGAGACAGGACGGTGGGATGGCGGAGGGAGTACAGGGGCGTTGCAGGGGTATGATCGTTGACAGGATTCAAGGGCGGCAGTGGGGTCCTTCGGCGGGCGTGGTGAGCGCCAGGAGAGGGGAACCGCGATGACGACCGCCCCGGCCCAAGAGCCGCCTTTGACCAGATCGGACTTACGGGACGAACTGGATCGGGCGCTGACGCATTACGCCACGAAGGCTGACGTTGCCAACCTGAAGGTCTGGATCGTGGGTCTGTTGCTGGTGGTTGTGCTGAATGTGGTTGGAACGGCCGGGGCGATTGTGGCGACGGTCCTGACCGGGTAGGTCGCGGCCCCGAGCTACGCGGACGATCAGGCAACGTGGATTGGTCTGTTCAGGGCTATAATGGTCTAAATAGGTCGGAAAGGGTTGATATGCGCGGGCGTGAGGCCGTGACGGAGCGGGTGGCGGCGTCGCAGGCGAAGCGGGATTGGAGCAAGGTGATTAACCGGGCGTTTAGCGGCGAGGTCCGGTTTGTGGTGGAGAAGCATGGGACGCCGGTGGCGGGGATCGTGTCGGCCGAGGACATTGAACGGCTGGCTGCGCTGGATGCGCGATGGGCGGAGGGACACGAGATTCTGAAGAGATTCGGCCGGGCGTTTCGTGACCAGACAGCGGAGGAGATCGAGGAAGCCGTAGCTCAAGCGGTCGCCGAAGTGCGAGCCGAGAATCGACGCGGGGCGGAGCGTCACCTTGTGCCTGAGTGATTCGGGTCGTCGCGGACACGAATGTCCTAGCGTCGGGTCTGGCGGGGTACGACGCATTGGAAGGCCCGGCGGCATTCGTCCTCCGTGCGTGGCAACAGCGTCGGTTTGACCTCGTAGCGTCAGGGCCAATCTTCGAAGAGCTCGAACGGACGCTCGCGAAGCCTTATTTCAGGCAGCGCCTTGGGCCAACCGGGGCTCTGGAGGCGCTGGATTTCGTGCGCGAGGGGGCCCTTTTCGTGACTCAGCTGGCCGACGTTCAGGGCGTGGCCACAACGGCGGCAGATGACCTGATCCTGGCTACGGCAGTCGGGGGCGAGGTAGGTCACCTCGTCACGGGTGACCGCCAGCTTCGAAATCTGGGGGAATACGAAGGCGTGAGGATTGTTGGACCGCGTGAGTTTGTGGATTGGTTGGCAGCTGTCGACAGCGACTGAGGAGGCGGCGCGCCGCGCCAACGCTGTGAGGAAGTTCCTTGTCTCACGGGATGTCGGCCGGGGAGTTTATTGAGAAGTGGCGGGCGGTGGCGCATGAGCATTCCCTCAACCTTTGTCGGTTGCTCGGTGAAGAGACGCCGGTTGAAGCTGACCCCGCGCAAGGGTGGTATCGCTTCGAGAAGGTCGCGCGAAAGGACAGCGGGGATGACGGCTGGGCGGACGTGTGGAAGCGCGGGCATTTCGCCCGGGAGTGCAAGAGCCAGGGCAGGGACTCCGGCGGACTGCGGCCCGGCCACTTCGACAAGCTCAGGACATGCTCACGACGAACGGTTTCACGGGTGGCCTCGACCGGATGGGGCCGGTTGGAAACGCGGCCGGTACGAACGATGGGCATGAGGAGGGTGGTTGCCGCATCCGGGGGGTGTGGTTCGACACGGGCCGGTGTACCCACCGGCCCGGCTCACCACGAACGGGGGTGGATTGGGTTTTGGGTTAGGTGGTGAGGCGGGTGGGGGTGAAGGGGTGGAGGGGGTAGGCGGGGGGGTGGTTGGTGAGGAGGCGGGCGATGAGCTGGCCGGTGTGCCAGCTCATGGTGATGCCGTGGGTGTGGTGGCCGGTGGCGAGGTAGCAGCCGCTGCGAGGGTCGCGGCCGATGAGGGGCAGGCCGTCCGTGGGTTCGGGGCGGAAGCCGGTCCAAATAGAGGCCAGGGGACAGTCCGCCAGGGCGGGAAGGGTGGCGAGGGCGCGGTTGAGCATTTCCCGGACGGCGCCGGCGCGCAGGCGCCGATCGAAGCCGACGCGCTCCTTGGTGGCGCCGAAGACGATGCGTCCGTGGGACCGCTGGGCGAGGCTGCCGCCGGGGAGGTGGAGGATGTGGCCGAGCTTCAGGTGGGGCGCATCGAAGGCGAGCATGTGGCCCCTGGAGGGCACGATGGGGACGCCGGGCCGGAGGTGGGGCAGCCAGGCGCCGGTGGCGAGGACGATCCGGTCGGCATGGAGGGCGCCGCGGACGGTCTGGACGGTGGGATTGGGGCCGGCCGCGACGGCGGTGACGTCGGTGCCCTGGTGGACCCGGACGCCGGCGGCGAGCAGGGCGCGGTGGACGATGGGGGGCCAGCGCTGGGTATCGACCTGGCCATCGGGGTAGACGGCGGCGCCGGTGAGGTCGGGCGGGAGGAGGGGTTCGCGGCGGCGGGCCTCTTCGGGTTCGAGGAATTGGGCGTCGAGTCCGGCTTGCCGCTGCCAGGTGACGCGGGCGAGAAGTTGCTGGCGCTGTTGGTGGGTGCGGGCGAGGCCGATGGTGGGGCCGCTGGAGAAGCCGATGCTCTGGCCGCTGAGTTCTTCGAGAAGCTGGGCGAATTCGGGGAAGGCGTCACGGCCGTCGACCCGCAGCCTGAAGAGGGGGGCGTCGTGGTCGGCGTCGTATTGGGCGCAGATGAGGCCGCCGGCGGCGGATGAGGCCTCGCCGCAGATGCGTCCGCGCTCGAGGAGGGCAACGGAGAGGCCATGGCGACGGGCGGCCAGGGCGGTAGCGCAGCCGACGATGCCGCCGCCGACGATGGCGACGTCGGCGCTTTTCAGGTCAGCGCTCACGACGGGGTAGTCCTTGCGAATGTCGACCGATGGGCGCGGGTCGACTTGATCGTAGCGGGGGACGGAGGGTCGTTCCCGATGCGGCGGTCTGCAGGGGTTCCTGTCGCCCCGCATCGATGCCTGACGGAAAGCGAACGGCATGGTAAGCTACCGTATGAATACCGAACGAACGTTTGCCGTACGGGTGGCGGGATACGCGGGGAGGCCGTCGTCGCCGGTGGCGACGGCGGCGCGTCCGACGCCACGGTGGCGCGGTGAAGGGCGGGTTCGGGCGATGCAGGCGTGCCCGGATTGCGGGGTTCCGCTGCGGCCGCTGGGTCGGTGCCTGAGTTGCCCGGCCTGTGGCTGGGGGGCGTGCGGCTAGAGGGGCCGGTACCAGCGGCGCGGCTTGTTGGACTGACGGCGAACGGGTTTGGGGCCGAGATGCCGGCGGACGAGGCGGAGGTCGTCGCGCAGCAGGTCGCGTGGGGCGGGCGACTCGTCCGGGTCGTGGCTCCAGACGTCGCCGGCGTTGTAGGGGCTTTCGAGGATCGCGAAGACGTCGAGTTGGCGTTGGATTATTTCGTTCAAGAGGTCGGGCCAATCGGCTACGCCGTCGGTGAGGGTGGCGGGTGTGTGCGACCAGCCGTCGGGCCCGGGCAGGACGGCGGTGTTGGAGATGCTGAGGGCCTGGACGTGGTCGTCGAGCGCGTCGAGGTCCAGGCGCCAGGATTCGGGATCGATGGGGCCAAGCCGGCCGGGGGCGAGGCAGATGCCGACGTAGCCGGGGAGGCGGCCGTGCAGCAGGGCGACGGCATGGCCGGGCTGTTCCTGCAAGGAGCCAGGAATCTGACGCACGAGGGCACGCAGGTCGTGTCGGCGGCAGAGGGTTTCCAGGCCGCGCAGGCCGGCGCGGGCGGCCTGAAGGGAGTCGAGGTAGGCCGCGCCGTCGAGTCGGGACCACGCGCCGTACCGGATGTAGGGGACGCGGGCTTCCTGGCAGCCGCGGTGGATGTCTTCAGCGTGGTCGTCGAAGGGTGATGTCAGGTCGGTGGTGACCATGACGACCCGGACGCCGGCGTCGGCGCAGTCGACGGTGACTTCAATGAGGTCGATGGCCTCGGACGGTTCAACTTGCCCGTTGGGAGCGATGACGAGGTCGATGGCGTCCAACTCAAGGGCGCGGGCTTCGGCGACGAGTTCGGCGGGTGAATGCCCCGGAAAGGCGGTACCGGAGAGTACGTAGCGGGGGAACTTGAGGGCCACGTGGCGATTCGTGTGCGGGAAGGGACTCGAGCCTACGACCAGTCCGGCAAGGGACGGATTGGCATGTCGAAGACGTAGGCCTGGCGGAAAGGTTGGGCGGAGCTCAGGGCGCGGTCATGCAGGCGGTAGTCCATTAGAAGGATCGCGAGGTCGTGGATGAGGCCGCGGGACAGCAGGAGGCGCAGGCGGTAGTCGCCGGAGAGTTGGGCGTCGCGGGCGACCCGCGGCGGACGGGGCTGGCCGTTGACGGTTTCCCTGAAGGTGCGGGTTGCCGGGTCGTAGCGAAAGTCGATCCGTTGCGCGGGCGCGGTGATGTGGGCAGCGCTTGACCAGAAGCCGTGGGAGGGTCGGGCGTCGTTGCGCGGGTTTTCGGCGTAGGCCATGCCGACGCTGCCGCCGGTGCCGGTGGGGTTGGCCGTGATGATGGCGCCGGTGATTGCGCCGTCGCGGGCGCTGACATCGACGGAGATGACGTGGCGTGGGATGTGTTCGGCGGTGGCGGTTTGCGTGGCGCCGGTAGGCGCCAGGCGGGCGGCGACGATCTGGGGGCGGATGGCGTTTTCGCCCGAGCTGACCTGGAGCACGGAACCGGGATCCGGCGGGACGGTGATCCAGGTGAGACCGGGATCGACGGGGATTTCGGCGGGACCCGCCCGGATCAGGCCGCGAGTCGGGGTGACGACGCCGAAGAGGATGGGCTGCTCGGCCGGTTGCAGATTGGATCCGGTGGCCAGCCGGCCGTCACGCAGTCCAAGCCGCACGCCGCCGTTGGCGGGGATGTCCAGGGCGCCGAGGGCTTGTCCCAGGTCGTTGGCGGTGAGCCGGTGTCCGGGCGCGTCGCGATAGATCGTCCAGTAGGGGGTGGTGTAGATCGCGTCGGATTGGAGCAGGCCGTAGGTGCGGGGATCGTCGGCGGTGTTGAGGACGAGGTAATCGGAGGCCGGGCCGGCCAGGTTTTCGTAGGGATAGGCGGGGGAACTGGCGAGCCCGCCAAGCTGGCGCCCGACCAACAGCCCGGCCCACACGCTGGTGGCGCGCCGGGCCCAGGATTCGGATTGATGCCGGGGGTAGTGGAAGGCCAGCACGTGGTCGCCGATGCGGCGCCTGGCCTCGGGCACGGGGTAGGTGAGGGTGGGCGCGAAGAAGACGCGGCTGCCGGGCGGCACCCGGTCGGCGACGGCGCGGGCGTCGTGGGCGATGCGGCGCTCGGCGTTCCAGCCGACGCCCTGCCAGTTCCACCAGACGCTGAGGTAGGTGTTGTAGACGAGGGCGAGCGAGAGGATGACCAGGATGGCGACGGCGACGCGGCTGAGGACGGGCTCGACGGGCGCGAGGCGGGCCTCAAGGCGGCGGGTGGCGGTTTCGCTCCAGAGCTTGAATTCGGCGTGGTAGATGTTGGCGATTCCGGAGGCGAGGAGGACCGCGACGAGGAAGGCTACGTAGGAGAGGTTCTTGAAGTGGCCGTAGTGGTAGCCCGCGCCGGCCGCGACCCAGAGCATGAAACCGGCGAAGCCGGCGGCCAGGGCGAGGGTTACGCGCTGGTCGCCGCGGATGGTCAGCGTGCCGAGCAGGGCCAGGGCGAGAGCGGGCCAGAAGAGGGCGCCGAGGACGGTTTCAAGCGCGTCTGTGCCGCCCGCGCCGAGGAGCAGCTCCAGGGGGCCGTTGCGCGGGATGAGGCGGTAGGCCTCCAAGCCGAAGGCCAGTTCGACGTTGGCGAATTGGCGGTCGCCCCAGGCGTTGCCGAACTGGCCGTTGAGGTCGCCGGCGATGTCGACGAGCTGCGGCAGGGCCCAGACGAGGAGCCAGACGATTCCGGGGGCGCCCAGGACAGCAGTTCCAGCGCCCAAAGCCAGGGCGCGACGCAGGGTGGTAAGCCGCCGGCCGGCGGTGACGATTAGCACCGCGACCAGCGTGACCGCCACGGCCAGGTAGACGGCGGAGATGGCCCAGAAGTAGGACACGAGGAGGGCGGCACTGGCCAACGCGCCCAAGGCGAGGGCTCGCGCGCCGCCGCGCCGCAGGGCCACGATGCCCGTCGCGGCCGCCAGCGGGAAGAGCGCAAAGGCGACGGTATGCGGTCCGAAGCCCATGCCGGCGAACCAAAGAGGCAGACCGTGGAGCGCGTAGAGCGTGGCGGCCAGGCCGGAGGGGCGTTCGGACATTTGGAGACCAGTTCGGGCAAAGATGTAGACGGCGGGCACGCTGGCGGCGAGGAGCAGATACAACAGGGGCGCGTAGGCGTGGAAGGCCGGGGCGTTGGAAAGGATGGAGCCGATGGACAGCAGGTACGGAAAGCCCCAGCCGCGCGAGTGGTTGCGCAGGCCCTGGAACTCTTCCTGGAAGGGTCCGTCGGTCAGCCCCTGCATGACGACGGTGTTCCACTTGAGGGCCTCGGCCAGGGGGACGTAGAGGTCTTCGTCGATGTTGAGGCCCAACATCGCGCCGGAGCGGCCGTGGAGGTGCGGCAGGAAGGCAGTGGCCAGGAGCAGGGCGCCGGCAACCAGGACGACGGTCTGCGGTTTGGTGGGCCGCGGCAGCCACCAGCCGTCGCGACGCACGGTCCAGGCGGCCAGCGCGGTTGCGGCGCCGAGCAGGAGCGCGGTTGCGACACGGAGATCGACGACCAGGTTGAGCGCGTAGGCGCCGACGATCAACGCGGCCGCCCCGACCAGGGGAACCGGCAGTAGTCCCGCTACCCGCAGCTCCGGCGGCGTCAGCAGGCGAGTCAGCCCGTAGCCGGCAACCGTGCACGCCGCAGACATGGCCAGGACTACGGTGATGGCTTCCAGGCCGACGGCCAGCAGTTCAGGCATGGCGCGCTACGCGGGGGCGCTCGGGCTGCGTGGGTTGTTCAGTGGGTGGAATAGGCCGCAGCCCGCAGGAGGCCGGTGCCTCCGGCAACTCCAAACATGTGGCCGAGGCCAACGGCCGCGCCAATTGCCGCGCCCAAGCCGGTGAAGGCGATCACGACCGCCACGAAATCGCCGACGGAAACGGCAAAGGATCCCTGGACCAGCGGGGCGTAAAACCTCAGGAGGATCAGTTCGGTGGCGCCAGCGAGTTGGGTTGCCGAAACGGCGGCGAGTGCGAGGGTGACGCCGCCGAGTCCGACGCCGGTCACCATGCCCGCCAGGATCAGCACGCCGGCCATCGAGGTTGCAGTCCACGCCGGGCGTCTGCGGAATTCGCCCAAGACCTCGTTGTAGGCCGCGCCGGCGGTCCGACCCGCCACGATGACTTGGGGAACCAGCGTCCAGAGAAAGACATTCGCCGCGGCCAACACGATCGCGTCGATCAGGAACAGGGCCACGAAGATCGCGGCGATGAGGGCCACCGGTCGCTCGGTGGTGATGTCGGTGTCCGGCGGACGTGTGAAGCCGAAGACGGCCGTCTGCACGACGGCCAACGCGCCCACGACCAGCAGGATGGGCAGCGAGGCTAGGGCCAAGGGGAGAACCTGTCGCCAGGCGTCCCGGAGTGCGCGCCGAGCGGAGGTGTCCCGCTCGTCGGTGGCGCGATCGGTGATCAGCGCCGCGGCGCCGAGGGCGCAGGGCCAGAAGAGGAAGAGCAGGACCGCGGCAATTGGCACGGCAGCCAAGGCGGCCGGCGAGCGGATGAAGGCCAGACCGCCGGCCAAGCCCGCCAACGTGCCCGCGAGCGCGCCGATGCCCAGCCCAACGGCCAGCGCTCCGGGCTGAGCCACGGTGGAAACGGCGGCACCGAGCGGTTCCAGGAGACGAAGGGGGTCGTTCAGCCTGTGGGCCGGCGGCAGCGGGTCGGGTCGAGACATTGCTGAGTTCCCGGCAGTATATCGGCGGAGGGTGCGGTTACGTTGGCCTCACATTGACGATAGCCGAGGTGCAGTGGCCATGACCGAACGACCGTCCGGCGCAGGTTCCCGCGCCGCCGTGATCGGCGCGGGGCGCATGGGGCATGGCATTGCCCTGGAGGCCGCGCGCGGCGGCTTTCAGGTTGCGATCTACGACACGCAAGCGGGTCGGGCCGAGGCAGCCATTGCGGAGGCCAGGGCCGACGCCGGCGACCTGGTGGCGGCGGGCGTTAACCAAGCGGATGACATTCCGACGATCGTTGGACGGCTGACCCCAGCGAAGGATCTGGAGAGCGCCGCGGCAGACACCGAGGTCGTCTTCGAGGCCGTGGCCGAGGACCTGGAGGTCAAGCGCGGGGTGTTCGCTCGGCTGGACCGGGCGGCGCCGGCGGGGGCGTTGTTGCTCTCCAACACATCCAGCCTGGCCATCAGCGACATTGCCGCGGCCTGCGAGCGGCCCGAGCGGGTCGCGCTGGCGCACTGGATTCTGCCGCCGCACCTGATTCCGGCGGTGGAGGTGGCGCCGGGGCCGCAGACCAGCGCAGCCACCATCGAGTCCGTGCGGGACCTGCTGGAGCGGTTGGGGAAGTGGCCGGTGGTGCTGGAACGGGAGATGCCGGGTTACCTGATCAATCGCCTGCAGTTCGCGCTGTTGCGCGAGGCGATGGACCTGGTGGGGCAGGGGGTGGCGTCGGCCGAGGAGATCGACCTCGCGGTTCGTGGGTCCATTGCGCGACGGATGCCGGTGATGGGTCTTTTCGGGCAGGCCGACCTGGCGGGGCTGGACGTGTACCGACAGATCTTCAGGTACCTGGCGGCCGACCTCAGCACGATCGACGGGCCGCCGGCAGCGCTGGATGACGCCGTGGAGTCGGGGCGCACAGGGGCCGCGGTCGGCCAGGGGTTTTATGCGTGGACGGAAGATCAGCGCGACGAGGCCTTGCGGCGTCGCAATGACGAACTGATCCGGTTACTTCGGGCGGACCGGGGCGCCTGAAGCGGACTTGCCGGCGACGGGGCGGGTGGCCGGGTCCATGCCGAAAAAGCGACGGCCGACCAGGTAGGCGGCGCCGGCTTCGGTGCCCATGGCGGCGATGCGGGCGACGGCGCCCACGCCAGCGCCGGTCCAGCCGGCCAGCGGCGTGATGAGGAACAGGAATGAGGCCATCATCAACAGCCGGGAGAAGGCGGTGAAGGCGACCCGGCGCGTGCGGCGCTGGTTCATCGTCATCGACTGGTAGAACTGGCGTACCGCCATCAACAGCGGGAAGACCGAGAGGATCTTCAGAGCCGTGATGGCGTCGGGCACCAGGGCCTCGGGGGCACCCACCAATTCGGCAATCACCACGCGGTTCAGCGGGGTGAACGCGATCAGGGCCATGAAGCCGCCCATGCCCAGTCCCACGCCGTAGACGAAGCGGCGGGCGCGGCGCTGCTGATCGGCGTCGCGCCCGAGGACCAGCACCACCTGCCGCAGGGCCGCCATGGCGGTGAGCGGCAACATGCCGAGACTGAACGCCACACGGAAGGCTCCGACGGTGGCCTCAGGATTGGGCAGCCGGAGGAGCCCCGCGTTCACCATGGGATGGCCGATGGTCAAGGCGAACTGGGTGATGATCAGCGGGATCAGGAAACCGGTCAGGTAGCGGAAGTCCAGCGGCGCCTCGCCCGCGGGGTCGGGGGCGTAGGGGGCGGTGCGGTCGACCTGGCGGACGAGTAGCACGGCCAGCGCGCCCTCGATCACGGCCACAATGACCCAGACCACGGCGGCGCTGTAAATGCCGGGGACCGGTAGCTGGGGGACGACCCCAAGACCGAGCGCGATCAACACCACCTGGCCCACGGCCGGCGCGACCCAGATCAGGTTCGAGCGGCGCCGGTGCGCCAACTGGGCCAGGTTGAAGACGCGCAGCAGGTTAAACAGCGGGATGACCAGCGAGATGCGCATCATGGTCATCACCTCGGGCAGCAAGGCCTCCGGGGTTCCCATCGCGAAGCGGAAGAAGGCCTCGCCGATTCCGGGCAGGGCGAAGAGCGTGCTGACGCCGGTGATGACGGCCATGTAGAGCAGCATGTAGCGCTGGATCACGGCGAACGACTGGCGGCCGCGCACCAGCACCAGGTAGGCGCTCTGAATGGCCGTCCCGGAGGCGCTGAGGATCTGAACAACGCTGGCGACGATCGCGAAGGCGGCCAGCGAGGTTTCCGGGTCGACCGCGCGCGAGATGCCGGCGTCAAGCACCGGGTTGCGCAGCGTCTGGAACACTTGCGCGGCGGCCAGCGGCAGGAAGAACACCGCCATTGCGCGATAGGTGGTTGGAGCCGCGGTACTGGCCACGCACGAATCCCTCTGCAAGCGCCAGCCTGACTATGGCGAAGTGAGCGGCAATCGCTCAAACGCGGCAGCGGCCGAGGGTCACTCTTTCATGCACCGCGGGGCACACGCAGCCGCTGGCGAACCCAGCGAGCCGAGCCACACCGAACGGTCCAACGAACCGCGATCGGGCGACCGGCCCGCCGTTATTCGAGCGCTCGAAAGCCGTGAGGCACAAGGCCGACCGCGCTGAGCACGTCCAGGCGCGACTGACGCCCAGAGGGATCGCCGGCGGTTCCAACGGCGGCTGAGGATCGCTCTCAAGTCGCTTCGGGGCGAACACCGCAACTGCGCCGGGTCACGTTGGGGCGCAGCTGGACGAAGCAACAGCGTGGATGTGGACCATGCTCGGCGCGAGGTCGTGATTTTTGACACCGATTCGTCAGAAGTTGACGATATCTGCCCAATGCAGGTGGCGCGGGCGGACGGCGTCAAGGTTCAGACCGCCGCGAGCCGCGCAGAGGCGGATACGGTGATCAAGGGGTACTGGGACACGGACCCGGCCAACGGGGACGATGGCATCTGCATAAAGAGCTATCGCCTGCGTGTATGTCGGTGGGGTGTACCCCCACCTGAAGCTGGAGATGGAGTTCTTTATCGAAGACCCGCCGCATTGGGGAGACCAAACCCCGGCTCGTACGTGGACCCTTAGTTTTCCGGACGCGGACAAGAAACCCCTTGAGTACCAGTACCTTCCCGCCGTTCTCGCCCATGAGTTCGGGCACGTGCTGGGCCTGGGGCACAGCACGGACGGCGACGCCATCATGGGCGGCAAGACGCGGGCGGGTCTCTCCAGCACGGATGCGCAGGGCCTGAGGGCCACGTACGCCCACCACCGCGATGATCACTAAGAGGACCGCGATGCGACCCTTGGCCTGCCTGCGTAGACCATGCGCCTGGCGATTGCTGGCGCTGGCGGCGGCGCTGGCAGTCGCCGCCAGCGGGCCGAGTGAGCCGCCGCCCCGGCTGACGCACGAACCGATTCACCGGGCGTCGAACCCCGAATGGCGGGTGTCGCCGTCCATCGAGGAGCAGATCTTCCGGTCCGACGTGATCGTGCGGGCGACGCTGCAGTCGGCGACGGCGGCGACTGAGACGCTGCCGAGCGACCCCGGCGTGGCCCCCACCTACCTGGCCGTGCAGGAATTGAGCTTTACGGTGCACGAGTATCTGAAGGGCAGCGGCCCGACCTCTCTGCTGGTGGTGGTGCGGGGCACCCACGTCTACCTGACGGAGGCTGGGGCCCGCACCGACGCGGGCCACGCGGTGGAGCTGCGGGTCACGACCTGGGACGACCGGCAGGCGGTGCTCTTCCTCGAGACGCCGGAGCGGCCGTACACTTCGGCCGCCTGGCAGTTCGTGTTATCGAACTACGACCAGTCGCCCTGGGCCTACAGCGTAGACACGCTGAGCCGGGTCTGGCTGCCGGCCCGGGACGCGCCAACCGCAGGCGTGACACCGGCGGCCTTCATCACGGACGGGGCGCCGACGCCGCCGCCCACCATCACCCTGGCCGACCTGCGGGCCCGAATCGCGGCGCTGGCGGCGGAGTTGCAGGCGGGGGCCGGTATCGCGGGATTCCGAGAGTGCATTCTCACCAGAATCGGATATGAACGGCATCGCCGCGCCGTCCCGTGGACGCCGTTTCAGGAAGCCGCGACGCTTTCCTCCGGGGCCGCGGCCGGTACCGAGGTGTACACCAGAACGTTTGACTATGACGAACCGCGGTACCACCGCTTCTGGCTCACTGGCCCGGACGCGGCCCGCATCCGGACGCTGGTCGACGACGACGACAGTCAGCCTGGCAACGGCTATGACCACCGACTGGCCACCACCCGCCCCCTGCCGGCCGGCACGTATCGCCTGCACCGCAACTGGCAACACTCCTCAGAAATCCCCTGCAATTTCGTGCCCGACGATTCGTACCGCGACTGGACGGTCACGGTCACGGCGCCGGCGGGGACGGTGCACGAGGCGTTCTTCGATCCGGCGGCGCTGGGTAGCGGCGTGGTCGGGCGGGACGCGGCCCAGGGGCTGCTGGCGCCGGCGGCGGTCGGCACGGCCGGCGGCGCTGCGGCCGCTGCGGCGAGTAGCGGGGCCAGCCCGACGTCCGCGACCCTGCGGCGGCTGACCTGGGACGCCGGCCAGCTGCGGCTGGACGTGAGCGGCACCACCCTGGCCGGCCAGCAACTGGAGCTGATCCGGCTGGACGGGACCGTGGGGCTGACGCTGCGCGGCGACACGGCGACGGCCACGGCCACGGCGGGCGGCCACGAGCTGCGCTGGCCGGTCTGTACGCAACCCTGGCAGCCGGGCGAGCGCCTGATGCTGCGGATCCGCCCCGCCCCGGCGGGCGACCCGCCGGCGGCCCCGGCCTGCCCCGGCGCGGCCGCCCTGCCCACGGTGACGGTCGATACCGCCGCCCCCACGGCCGGCGCCACCGCCACCCTGGCAGCCACGGTGCCCGCCGACGCGGGGACGGCGACCTACCAGTGGCAACGCGACGTGGGCGGCGTCTGGACGCCGGTGGGCGCGGCCGGCCCGCAGTACCGGGCGCGCGCCCTGACCGCGCTGACCGGGACCTGGCGGGTACAGGCCCGCTACGCCTCCGGGGCCACGGCCCACTCGGCGCCGGTCACGCTCACCTGGCCGGCGGCGGCCACGGCCCCGTGCAGCAACGGGGTCACGGTGCCCAACCCCACGACCAATCCGGGCCTGGTGCAGGACTGCCAGGCGCTGCTGGCGGTGCGCGACGCGCTGGCGGGCCCCGGCCGCCTCAGCTGGGACGGGACGCGGGCGCTGAGCGCCTGGACCGGCGTCACCCTGGGCGGCACGCCCCAGCGGGTGACGGTGCTGCGGCTGGGCGCGCAGGGTCTGACCGGGCCGGTGCCGGCCGCACTGGGCCAGCTGACCCACCTGACCGCGCTGGACCTGCGCGGCAACGCCCTCACCGGTGCGGTGCCCACCGAGCTTGAAGCGTTGACTCGCCTGACCGAGCTGCGCCTGGCCGGCACCCGGCTCACCGGCTGCCTGCCGGCGGCGCTGGCGTAAGTGGCGACCACGGACGCGGCGGCCCAGGGCCTGGCCGCCTGCCAGGCCGGCCCGGCCTTTCGCGCGCCCCGCTACGACTGGATCGTGCCGGCCGGGCTGCCGGCGGGCGCCGCCATCGGCCAGGTGCAGGCCACCGACCCGGCCGGCGGGACGGTCACCTACGCGCTGACGGCCGGTAACGACGCCGGGGTCTTCCAACTCGACGCCACCACCGGCATCCTCTCCGTGGCGGGGACGCTGCCGGCCGGCGGCGCCAGCCTGGAGGTCACGGCCAGCGACGCCCGCGGCGGCGCGACCCGGGTGCCCGTGGCGGTGGCGGTGGCCGACGCGGCCCAACAGCGGGCGCCGCCGCTGTTCCCGGCGGGGGGTTGGAGCTTCCGCGTGGCCGAGGACGCGGCGGTGGGCACGGTGGTGGGCACCGCCGCCGCCCGCGACCTGGACGGCGGCCCGCTGACCTACGCGCTGACGGCGGGGAACACCGGCGGCGCGTTTGCCCTGGACACCAGTTCCGGCGCCCTGACGGTGGCGAGCGCGCTGGACCATGCGACCACGGCCAGCTACACCCTGACCCTGACGGCCACCGACGCCCACAGCGGCACGGCCACGGCCACCGTGACCGTCAGCGTCATCGACGTGCCGCCAGCGCCGGCGTTCGCGGCGGCCAGCTACGCCTTCACGGTGGCCGAAGACCTGGACGTCGGGACCCAGGTCGGGACGGTCCGGGCCACCGTCGCCGGCGGGGCGACGGTGACGCACACGCTGACGGCGGGCAACGCGGACGGCGTGTGGGCGCTGGACGCGGCGACCGGCGTGCTCACGGTGGCGACGGCGCTGGACCACGAGACCACCGCCAGCTATCAGCTCACCGTCGAAGCCCGCAGCGGCCCCGCCGCCGCCGCCGCGGTCCCGGTCACAATCACGGTGACGAACGGGAGTTAATCGGGGCTGCGATACATTCAGGATCGGCTCCTTGGGCTGGCCCAGAGCAGGGTCTGCCACCGGCCCAGGAAGACCGGGGTGCGACACGCCGATCTTGTCGTCGCCGGTGGTACGGTTCGGGGGTGAGCAGTTCGTTACCGGCGGTCGTGTTTTTTGATGCGTACGGCACGCTGATTCACTTTCCGGCCGACCCCTCGCCGTTCGACTACATGGCGGACGCGGTGCGGCGGGCGGGTGTTGACCTGCCGCGCGAGCGCCTGGATGTGGCCCTGCACGCCGAGATGCGGTACTTCAAGGCCCATTTTTCCGCCGTTCGGACGTCGGAGGACTTCGAGCGGCTCAAGCTCGACGACGCGCGGGTCTACGTGGAGGAGCTTGGCGATACGGGCCCGGTGCGTCTGGACGTTGAACGGATGGCCGCCGAACTGCACGGGGCTTTTGCGACCCGGGTGCTTCCTGATGCCTTGCCGGCGATTGACGTGGTCAAGGCGGCAGGGGTGCGGGTTGGGGTGCTCAGCAACTACAGCTACCTGCTGCCGCTGGTGCTGGATGGGTTGGGACTGGCCGAGCGGCTGGACCCGATTGTGTTCTCGGCGGCGGTGGGCGCGGAGAAGCCGGATCGGCGGATATTCGAAACTGCAGCCGATACGGTGGGCGCGGAGTTGTCCGACTGCGTGCTGATCGGCGACGACCTGGAGAACGACGTGGCGGGCGGGCGCCATTGCGGGATGCCGGTGGTGTGGATCGCGCGCGACGGTGAATCCGCCCCGGCCGGAGTGGCCACGGCCCGAAACCTGGAGGACGCGGCGCGGATGGCGCTGGCGCCCGGGTGGCGGACGCTCTCGCTGACCGAGCAACACGGGGC
This sequence comes from Chloroflexota bacterium, assembly GCA_022824865.1. GTDB lineage: Bacteria > Chloroflexota > UBA11872 > UBA11872 > UBA11872 > UBA11872. The sequence continues at coordinate 60,490 of JAJDZD010000043.1, forward strand.
CGGGGCAGACGCCTGACGTGTCTCTTGCCACGCTGCGAGTCGCCACCTCGGCACGGACGTCCGTGCATCCGATCGGGCGGCAGATACAGGCGGCGATCGAGGGCAAGGTTGGGCGCGACGGATTGCTGCTGGTCAGCGTTCCACACACGACGTGCGCCGTGACGTTGAATGAGCCCGAGCCAGGCCTGCTGGACGACTTCGCGCGGGCGTTGGAGCGGTTGGTTCCGTGGGATGGCGACTATGCCCACAACCAGGGAGCCGAAGACAACGCGGCCGCGCACGTGCGGGCCAACCTGATCGGTCACCAGGTACTGGTGCCGACCGTCGACGGACGGTTACAGGTAGGCGTGTGGCAGGACGTGCTGCTGATCGAGTGCGACGGGCCGCGAAGCCGGACGGTCGACGTTCGGCTACTCGCCGACGCAGCCTCCGTCTAAAGCCCGCGTTCCTCCAATTCCGCCAGGAAGCGGTTGCCGTAGGGCAGGGGCTGGCGGTAGCCGGGGCGGTCGGCTGAGGCGGACCAGTTGCGCAGTCGAAGCTGCCGGGTGATGAGCGCGTCCGCCCGCGCCAGATAGGCGGCGGGGTCCTGATCGCCCCGGCGCACGGGGGCAATTTGATCTCCCGTGAGCACATGCCAGGCCTTGGCGCCCGGATGCGCCGGGTTACGCATGGCCCGGGCCGCCGCCTGGATCAGCGGCGTGCGGTTGTAGGGCCGCTGGTTCGGGTCCAGGTAGGCCGGATCCTCCAGCGTTTCCAGCCGCGTGGGCGTGAGCAGATTAGTGCGGGCGAGGGCTCGTTGCGCGGGGGCGTCAAGCAGGAAGCGCGCGAATGTCCAGGCGGCGTCGGGCTCGGAGCTGCGCGCCGGAATCGCCACGCAAAGCTCGTTGGCCTCGGTGAGCGATTCGCGGCCTTCCCAGGCGGGCAATGGTGCCACGGCCCAGGGCACGCTGGCGCGGACCCAGCGTCCGACGTCCGTGTGGTCGATGTGCATGGAAGCCAGGCCACCGCTGAACGGCGCCACAAACCGATAGGCAATCGGCAACTCGATGGCCAGCGCCGTCTGCCAGCCGGTCAGCCGTTGCAGGCGTTCCTGGCGCAGCGGGGTCGCCAGGGTCGACGCCCGTTGCTCGGCGTCCAGCCAGTCGTCGCGTCCCTGGCCCAGGACGGAGCGCGCGTAGGCCGGGATGGCCGTTAGGCCGAATCGTTCCACGCGCTGATTGCTGGCAATGACCAGGCGCTGGGCGGCCTCCTCGAATTCGGCCACGGTCCAGGGGGATTGCCAACTCATCGGCGCCGCGACGCCGACCGATTCGAGGTGCTGCGCGTTGTAGAGCACGCACTGGTGGGTGGCGCCGACACTGAGCGTCGATCGCTCGCCGCCGCCGCCGGTCCGGGCCGCCGGCGCGCCGGGCGTCACTTCGTGCAGTTCGGCGTCCATATCAACGCGCGCGCCCAGCCCGTGGAGAAAGCCGGCCGCCGTGAAGTCGAAGACGTCCTCGGGTTCGATCCGGGTGACATCCGGTCCCTCGCCAATCCGCAGGCGAGTGCGCAGCGCGTCCGAGGTCAGCGCGTTGTCCAGGCGCGGCTGCACGGTGACCCAGGGGACGGCCTTGCGAAACTCCTGTTCAATCTCGTGAAAGGCGTTCAACAGGATCCGGGGTCCCCAGCTTTCGAACTCAATAGTGACGGCGGGAGACCGGGGAGCGCCGACGCTTGCGGACGCACTCGTGGGTTCAGATGCGCTCGGTTCCGGGGTTGCGGTGGGCAGCGGCGGCGGTTGCACCACTTCCACCGGCGGTTGCGTCACTGGCGGTAACTCCGACCCGACCCGGTCCAGCGTGCAGGCGGCCAGTAGCCCGCTGCCCGCGAGCAGGCCGGCGCGGAGCAGCGCGCGGCGCGAGCGCGGCGTGGGATTCACGACTACTCCCGGAGTGCGACTCGAGCGGTTCGCCGGACGAACTGCGCTCATGGGGCGGCCGCGCGGGGCCTGCGCATCAGAAATCAGGCGGCTGATCCCGGCTGCTGGAGGCTCACTGGCTATTCTGACCTCAACTCCTCCACAGCTCGCGAACTCGAAAGGCATCGCGCCATCGACGTGCTGCTCTGGGCTGGCGCCTTGGCGGTGTTGTCCATTCTCGGGCTGCCGTGGGCGTTCCTGTTGTGTCGACGTCTGCCCTCGCGCGGCGTGCTGCTGGCGGCGCCGGTTGGGCTGTTCCTGGCCCATTATCTCGCCTGGGCCGGACTCTCAACGGGCCTGTTTCCGAATGGTCGCGGATACGCAGTCGCGGCGCTGTTGACGTTCGCCGCGCTCAGCGCGGGCCTTACCTGGACGCTGCGTCCGCGTTTGCCTGAAATGCGTGACCGCCGGCGGCTGTGGCTGGTGGGCGGCATCTCGTTGCTGGCGCTGTTTGTGGTGGGCGCTGGGCTCCGCTGGCTCAATCCCGAGATCAGCGGAACGGAGAAGCCCATGGATCTGGCGCTGCTCAACGCCGCCGCCCATGCGACGTCCTTTCCTCCGCCCGATCCGTGGTTTGCCGGCGAGACCATCAACTACTACTACCTGGGGTACTCGATGGCCGCCTTTGGTCTGCATCTCAGCGGCGCCGAGCCGGCCGTCGGCTACAACCTGGCCCTGGCCGCGCTCTTCGCGCTGGGCGGCGTGGCCGCCGCTTCCGCCGGGTATGACCTGGCCGTGCTGACGGGCGCCCGGAAGCGAGCCCGCATGGCGGCGGCGGCGCTGGCGCTCACGCTCACCATGCTGGCCGGCAACCTAGCCGTCCTGCGGGACATCTTCTCGGAGCGCGCGGACGCGCCCACAGGCTTCTGGCGGGGCATCGGCTGGAATGCCTCGCGCACGATTCAGCGCGAAGACGGCGGCCAGGTGATCGACTACACGATCAACGAGTTTCCGGCTTTCTCCTTCATCCTGGGCGATCTGCATCCGCACGTGATGGCGCTTCCGATCACGCTGGTGGCGGTCTCGCTGGCCGTGCAGTGGGTGGTTGCGGGGTCGCAAGGGAAGCCCGATTCGCTGGCCGAGCGACTGGCGCGCGGCGCGCTGACCGGGCTGGCGCTGGGCGGTCTGTATGCGCTGAACGCCTGGGACGCTCCCACGTTTGCGGGCCTGGTGCTGGCGGGAGGCGTGGTGATGGCCTGGCGTGAGCGGTCGCGACTGACGGCCCTGGCGCCCTCGATCTATGCGGCGCTGTTCGTGGCGGCGATCGCCTGGCTGCCCTATACCCTGAACTATGCGCCCGGGAGCCGCGGGATCGGCATTGTGACGGTCAGAAGCGAGGCGATCGACTATTTCCAAGTCTTCGGTCTGCTGTTGGGCGCCGCGGTCGTCACGATGGCCGTCCTGCTCTGGGATGTGCGGCCGGACGGCCGCATCTTTCTGCTCATCCTGCTCGCGGCTGGCGGCGTGGCTACGCTGATCGCAGGCGGGGAGGTGGCGGTCGCGCTTGCCGCGCTGCTCATTCTCAGCCTCTTTGCACTCTGGTCGCACCGCAGCGATCCCGGTTTGGCGGGGCTGCTTTGGCTGCTGGTTGCCGGTCTGGGGCTGCTGACGGTGGTCGAGGCTCTGTACGTGGACGACTTCTTTGGCCCGCCGAATGAACGCATGAACACGGTATTCAAGCTGCACTACCAGGCCTGGGGTTTGCTGGCTATTGCGGCGGGACCGGGCATGGTCCTGGCCTGGCGACGTCTCGCCCAACCGGGTGGCTTGCCTCTGAAGCTGACGCGGACGGCGGCGGTATCCGCGTTTGTGCTGCTGGCCGTGCCCGCGCTGGCGTATCCGATCGTCGCCACCAAGGCCAAGACCGAGGCCAGCTCGGTGTCCGGATCGCTGGACGGGCTGGCCGCCGCCCGGCTGGGCCGCCCCTCGGAGGTTGCGGCGGCCGAGTGGCTGCGCAGGCATGCGCCGGGCAACGCCGTGCTGCTGGAGGCGCCCGGCCGCGCCTATTCCGGCGACTCGCGCATGGCCACCTGGACGGGAATCCCGAGCGTGATCGGCTGGACTCAGCACGAAGAACTCTGGAGGGAATCGGATCCTCGGATCGCCGCTCGGACGGCCGACATCGATACCGCATATCGAACCGAGGACTCGGCGCTGCGGCGCGCGGTGCTGGTCCGCTATGGCGTCACGCACGTGGTGGTTGGCGACAGCGAGCGTGACCGATACGGGCAGGAGGTCGTGGATCGCCTGCGGCAGGACCTGACCGTGGCCTTTGCCTCCGGTGGCACCACGATCTTCGGGGTTGGAGCGGCCCCGTGAGCGCCGGCACGCACACAGTCCGGGGTTGGCTGGCTGGCCCGGCCTGGTTGGGCTGGTCGCGTGGCGAGTGGCTGCTGTACGCCGTGATCCTGGCTGTGGCCGCCGGGCTGCGGTTCTTCGATCTGGGCGAGCGGGTCTATCACCACGACGAAGCGATTCACGCCAAAGAGTCCAACGACATGATCAACGGCAAGCAGTTCCGGTACGACCCGGCGTACCACGGGCCGCTGCTCTATTTCGGCAATGTGATCGTGTTTCTGGCCGCCGGGGTCACCGATGCCCTAGGGCGGTTGATTCCGGCGCTGTTCGGTGTGGCTTCGGTGGGCGCGCTGCTGATCTTCCGCCCGGAGTTGGGCCGCACCGGCACGCCGCTGGCGATGGCGGCCATGACGATCTCGACCTCGTTTCTCTACTACTCCCGGTTCTTGCGCATGGACATTTACGTGGCGCTGTTCACCCTGCTGCTGATCGGCTCGGTCATGCGCTACCTGGAACAGCCGCGGCGGCGCTGGATTTACCTGGCCTGGGCGATGCTGGGACTCTCGCTGGCGACGAAGGAAAACACGTTCATCCACGGCTTTGCGCTGCTGATGGTCCTGATTGCCGTGGGAGGCCTGGCTTTTCGTGCCTCCCGGCGCGGACCCGGCGCGTCCCCGCTGGGGGACCAGGCGCTCAATGCCTTTCGATCGTTGGGCTACGACGTGGAGCACGTGGTCTACGGGGCCTTGACGTTCGTTCTGATCGTGTTTGCGTTTTACACGTCGTTCCTCACGCACCTTCCGGGCTTTCGCGCCGCGTTTACCAGTTCCATCGAGTACTGGACGAGCGTCCATGAGTCCGAGCGGGTCAATCAGCCGTGGTTCTACTACGCGATGTTCCTGGGTCTGTACGAGCCATTTGCGCTGCTATTTGGCGCGGTCGCCCTGGTGCGCGCGCGCAGTGCCCGGCACCTGCTCCCGTTTGTGCTGGGTGTGTGGATCGTCGTCATCTGGATCGTCTATTCCGCGGCCGGCGAGAAGGCGCCCTGGCTGGTGCTGCACCTGCTGTGGCCGCCGTTGCTGCTGGCGTGCTGGTGGGTGGGCCGCTGGTTCGACGAGCCGCGCCCCCGCAGTCCCCGGTTCGCGGTCGGGCTCCTGAGCGTCGTCCTGCTGTTCTGGACGGCGTGGTTCGCCATTCCGATCACGTATGAGCGGGGCAGCGTGCCGAACGACCTGGTGGTGTACGTGCAGACGACGGACGACGTGAAGACCGTTGCCACGGTTGTGGACGAGGCCGCGAGGCGGACCGGCCAGGGCGACAAGCTGTCCATCCTTATCGACAACAACTACGCCTGGCCGACGGTCTGGTACCTGCGCGATTACGCGGATGCGCTGTACACGAAGGACATGAATCTCGAGGATGCGCAGGCGGCGCAGGTTGTATTGATGTCGCCCTCGAGCGCCGACACATTTGGCATCCAGCTACCCGAGTTCGTCGGCCGGCGGATGAAGCTGCGCTGGTGGTTCCCCGAGCACACCTACAAGAGTTGGGACCTGGGATTCCTGGGCGAGTTCCTGGCGGATCCGGAGGCGCGGCGTACGTTCCTACACTGGTTGGTGACGCGCGAAGAGCCGCCGGTTCCCAAGGGCTCATATGACTTCATGCTGTACGTAAGGACCGACTTGCTGAACGAGGGACCGCTGGGACCGTTCCGGCTGTGAAAGTCGTCATCGTCGGCGCCGGCATTACAGGGCTGGCGCTGGCGCATGAGCTGCTGAAGCTTGGTCACGAGGTGACGCTGGTGGAGGCGGCGCCGCGGCCGGGCGGAGAGCTGGCCACGGTGGAGGTGGGCGGAGAGCCGGTGGAGCGCTTCTATCACCACCTGTTCACGCACGACAGCTTCATGATCGGACTGGCGGAAGAGTTGGGCGTTGGAGACCGGCTGGAGTGGCCGGAGCCGGAGATGGGCTACTTCCTGGGTGGCCGGCTGTATCCGTTCACGTCGCCGCTGGATTTGCTGCGGTTTGGCGCGCTGAGCCCGTGGGCGCGGCTGCGGCTGGGGTTTGGGTCGCTGTTGTTGCAGCGGCGGACGGATTACCGCCCATTTGAGGATCGAACGGCGGCGGAGGTGCTGCCGCGGTACATGGGACGCGAAGCGTTTGAGGCGATATTCGCGTCGATGCTGCGGGCCAAGTTCGCGGGGCACTGGGAATCGGTGTCGATGGCGTGGATGTGGGCGCGGCTGATGGCGCGGGCGCGGACGCGGACACCGGACAAGCGACGGGAGCGGCTGGGGTATTTCCGCGGGAGCTTCCGGGTGATCGTGGACGCGCTGGCGGACTCGGTGACCAAGCGCGGGGCGGAGTTGCGGCTGGCGTCGCCGGTGCAGGAGATCACCATCGGGGAGCCGGGCGCGCCGGCGCTGCGGGTGAATGACGAGCCGGTGGAGGCGGACGCGGTGGTGGCGACGGTGGGGTTGCCGATCATCCGGCGGTTGCTGCCGGCGTCGCGGCGGGGGTTCACGGACTCGCTGGCGGCTACGGCGTATGTGGGGGCGTGCGTGGCGCTGATCCAGATTCGCGAGCAGCTGTCGCGCTACTACTGGACGAACATCGGCGACCGGGACCTGCCGTTCGCGGGGCTGATCGAACACACCAACTACGTCGATCGCGAGCGTTACGGCGGGAAGCGGCTGCTGTATGTGAGCAACTACCTGCCGCCGGAGCACGAGTTCTTCCAGTTGGATGACGACGTGTTGATCGAGCGGTTCGTGAATCCGATCGCGAAGGTGTTCCCGACGTTCCGGCGGGAGCACATCGAGCAGGCGTGGGTGTCGCGGGATCCGGTGGCGCAGCCGGTGATCGAGGCGGGATACCAGCGGCGGAAGCCGCCGTATGCGTCGCCGATTCCTGGGTTCTATATCTGCAACACGGCACAGATTTACCCCGAGGATCGGGGGACGAATTACAACGTGCGGATTGCGAAGGAGTGCGCGGCGCAGCTTGAAGCGGACGCGCCGAAGCTGGTGGCGCGGCGGAGCGCGGACACCTAGGCGCCACGCCAGACCTGGATGCGGCCGCGGCCGCCGACTTCCGGGACTACGTCCGAGCGGTCGACCTGGGCGCAGTAGGTCACGTCCTTCCAGAGGCCGACGGGCTTGAGCGCCAGGGCGCTGTGGGAGGCGGCAAGGGCTGCCTGGGCGGACGGGTAGGCGCCAGCCACGTGGAGGGCGGTGAGGGCGGATTCGTCCAGGTTGAGATCCGGTGACGTTTCCCGCAGCCGCTGGACGATGACGCCGGCGGTATAGAGGTCGTCGAGGGCCAGGGCGCCCGAGCGGCCGGCGCAGGCGATGGTGATGGTGATGGTTGGGACGTCGGGGTCGCCGAGCAGGCATTTGGCGACGGCGCCGGCGTTGCGGAGGGCGGCGATAAAGGTCCGGCGGGAGTGGCCCCAGCGTTCGATGGCGTAAGCGCCGTTGGTGGTGGAGAGGACGGCGCGGCGGTCGGTCAGGTCGATCTCCTGGAACTCGCGGGGGGAGTTGCCGTGGTCGAAGCCCTGGGGTGGCAGGCCGCCGCGTTCGCCGCAGAGGAGGGTGTTGGGGCCGAGGTGCTCGGCGGCCTGGCGGGCGGCGGCCACGTCGCCGGCGATCCAGATTTCGGGGTCGCCGGCTTCGGCCATGGCGACGAGGGTGGTGGTGGCGCGAATGACGTCCACGACCGCGCATACGCCCTCGGGGTCGGGGGGCAGGGTGCCGGGGAGGAGTTCGACGCGGACGAGGCTCATAGGCGGATGGTCTGCCAGCGGCCGGAGGCGAAACGCGCGAGCGACGCGGCGGCGATGGCCAGGTAGTTGATGCCGGCGCCGATCCACAGGCCGGTCAGGCCGAAGCCGAGGACGATGCCCAGGCTCAGGGCCAGGGGAACCCGGATGGTCCAGAGCGCGAGCAGGGAGATCAGCAGCATGACGCGGGTGTCACCGGCGCCGCGCAGGGCGCCGGGCAGGATGGTTGCCAGCCCCACGATGGGCATGAACATCCCGATGGTACGCACCGGCAGCTCGCCCGCGTCCAGCACCGCCGGATCCGTGGTGAAGACCAACATCAGCGGGCGCGGAAGCAGGAACACGACCACGCCCAACAGCGTGGAGAGCACAGTCCCGGCAATGGCCGCCTCGCGACCGTAGCGGTGGGCCAGTTGCGGGTCGCGCGCGCCCAGGCTTTGGCCCACGGCGGTGGAGGCGGCGACGCCCAGACCAAGCGACGGCATGTACGCCAACGACATGATGGGGCCGACGACGTTCTGGGCGGCGAATGACACGGTGCCCAACTGCAGGCCAATGATGCTGAAGGCCATGATGCCGCCGATGGTGATGACCATTTCGCCGACGGCGGGCCCGGATACTCGTAGCAGGCGGCGCTGCATGGGCCAGTCGGGGCGGTAGGAACCGAAGCAGCCGGCGCGGTGGGGTGAGCGGTAGATGGTGACGAGCATGAAGGCGGCGGTGGCCAGGCGCGCCACGCCCATGGCCACGGCGATGCCCAGCAGGCCGAAGCCGCTCGTCACCAGAACCAGGCCCACCACCAGGTCGACGGCGGCCATCAGCACGGAGCCAAGCATGGGGGTTCGGGTGTCGCCGACGCCGCGTTGGACGGCGCCGACCATGACGACCACGGTCTGGAAGGGGGCGCTCACGGCGCTGAGGGCCAGATACGGGGCGGCCATGGCGACGATGTCCTCGGAGCCGCCGACCAGGCGCAGAATCGGGTCGGCCAGGAAGACGAGGACGAAGACGGAGATGAAGGAGGCGAGGACGGCGGTGAGCATGCCCTGGCGGCCGGCGCTGTGGGCGGTGGTGAGGTCGCGGGCGCCGAAGGAGCGGGCGACAAGGGCGAGGGCGCCGATGCTCATGCCAAAGAACAGCGAAAAGGTGAAGAACATCAGGAAGTTGGAAATGCCGGCGGCGGCCAACGCCTCGGCGCCCAGGCGCCCGGCCAGCGCGGTGTTGATCATGAACAGCGCGCTCTGCATCAGGTTCTCGAGCATGGCGGGCCAGCCGAGCGTGAAGAGGCGGCGGCGGATCTGACGGAGGGTCAGTTGGGGCGGACCCGCAGCGGGGGACGGCGTGACCGGACGCGCGGACGGCAACCGGCTTCCCCCGAGATTTGAGCGACCGAAGGTGGTTCGAGGGGATTCTACGGCGGGGTGAGGAATGGGGCGGGGAAGTAGGGGCCTCGCGCGCAATAAGAGTTTCTTCCAAGAAACTCTTGAGGCTACGCGGGGTGCCTTTTGGCGGGGTTTGGGGCGTGTCGGTGGTGGGGGTGGCCTGGGTGAGGTTTGGTGGGTGGTTGCTGCTGGGTCCCCGCCCCGGATCGCGTCCCCTGGATCGAGTCCAGAGCAGGCAGGGGCAGGCTCTGCGCGGGGATGACGGGTTGGTTGCTGCTGCTTTGGCGAGGGTAAGCGCGGCGGGCAGGGGGAGCGGACGGGGCTGCGGGGGTGTGCCCGGCGGTGTAATTCGGGTGGGGGTGAAGGGGGTAACTGTCTCTGGCCAGCCGGCCCCCTCGAGGGGCCGGCGGGCCAGAGACAGTTCCCCCCTTCACCCCCACCCGACGTCCACCGCCCGGCACACCCCCGCAGCCCCGTCCGCTCCCCCG
>JAJDZD010000062.1 GCA_022824865.1 Chloroflexota bacterium
GAAGAACGCCACTTCCGGCACTAACCCCGCTCCCATGTCCGGCGCTGACCCACGCTCCCCGCTCCGCGTTCTCATGGTCTCGGCCGAGTTCGACCCCTTTGCCAAGACCGGCGGCCTGGCCGACGTCCTCGCCTCCCTCCCCAAGGCCCTCGCCCGACGCGGTATCGACGTCCGCGTCGCCATCCCCCGCTACGGCTCGGTCGACCTCACCGCTGTCACGCGACGTCCCGGCATCGCTCGCTTCGACCTTTCCTTCAACGGACGCCAGGAACCCGTGCGCCTGGACGCCGTCGAGCTCGATGGCTTCGAAGTCGTACTCATTGACAACGAGCACTACGTCAGCGCACGGCCCGGCATCTACGGCTACCCCGACGACGGCCACCGCTTCACCTTTTTCGCCCGCGCCGCGCTGGAAACCGCCCGCGTGTTGGACTGGCGCCCCGACGTCATTCACTGCCACGACTGGCACACCGGCCTCATCCCCAACTGGCTGCGCACCACCGACCGCCACGCCCCCGAATTCGCCGGTACCGCCAGCCTCTTCACCATTCACAACCTCGAATACCAGGGCCACTTCGACTCGTCCGTCCTCGAGACGTCCGGCCTGGCGCCCGACGGCCTCATCCCCCATCCCACCCGTGCCGACCTCAGCGACGTCTTCGTTTTCATGGCCCGCGGCATCCTCTTCGCCGACAAGATCAACACCGTCAGCCCCCGCTACGCCCGCGAAATCCTCACGCCTGATTTCGGCCACGACCTCGATCCCCTCCTGCGCGACCGCGAATCCGACCTCCGCGGCATCCTCAACGGCATCGACATTGAGGCCTACAACCCCGCCGTCGATCCCCACCTCGCCAGCCACTACGCGCTCGACACCATCGAACGCCGCGCCCCCAACAAGGCCGCCCTCCAGCAGGCCGTCGACCTCCCCGTCCAGCCCGATATCCCCCTCCTCGGCATGGTCACCCGCCTCGCCGAGCACAAGGGGATGGACCTGCTCCTGGCCTCCCTCCCCCACATCCTCGACCGCGGCGCCCAGTTGGTCGTGCTCGGCCTCGGCGAGCCCCGCTACGAGGAAGCCCTGCGCGAGCTGGCCCTCGCCCACCCCGACCAGGTCGCCGCCGCCATCCGCTTCGACAACCCCCTCGCCAGCCAGATCTACGCCGGCAGCGACATCTTCCTCATGCCCTCCCGCCACGAACCCTGCGGCCTCGGCCAGCTCATCGCCATGCGCTACGGCAGCGTCCCAGTCGTCCGCGCCACCGGCGGCCTGGCCGACACCGTCGAGGACGTCGATCCAGCAGCCGACACAGGCGTTGGATTCGTCTTCCGCCGCTACGACGCCATCGACTTCTTCGGCGCCGTCGCCCGCGCTCTCGAGCTTTACCGCATCCCCGACGCCTGGACCCGGATCATCCAACGCGGCATGAGACGCGACTCCTCCTGGGACACATCCGCCGCCGCCTACGAACGCCTCTACGCCGCCGCCCTCACCACCCGCCGCACCCGGCAATCATCGGCTCTCGCCACCATCTCCTGAAACCGCCTCAGACCAACCGCATCCCCGGCTGAATCTCCACCCGCGCCCCGTTCGCGTTCCCCCGCGCCATCGCCCAGGCCCCCGCCAGCCCGATCATCGCCGCGTTATCCGTGCACCGCGCCGGCGCCGGAATGAACAGCGGAACCGACGTTGCTACCCGCATCTCCGCCCGCAGCCGCGCATTCGCCGCCACCCCGCCCGTCACGATGATCGACCGCGCCTCAACCGCCTCCGCCGCACTCACCGCCTTCCGCACCAGCACGTCGACGACTGACTCCTCGAACGCCAGTGCCACCTGTCCCACCAGCGCGTCGCCGTCCGCCGCCCGGACAAGCTCATCCGCTCCGCCCAGGATCCGCGCCGACTCATCCGGCCCCAGCCGGTCTTCCAACAACCGGCGCACCGCCGTCTTCAACCCGCTGAAACTGAAATCGCTCGTTCCACGAAGCCACGCCCGCGGCAACGTGTACGGCGTGTCCTCCACCCCCTCGGCCGACTTCTGAATCGCCGGACCGCCCGGAAACCCCAGCCCCAGCATCCGCGCCACCTTGTCGAACGCTTCCCCCGCCGCGTCGTCTCGCGTCCGCCCCAACATCCGGTAGCGCCCCGGCCCATCCACCAGCACCAGTTCCGTGTGCCCGCCCGAAACGATCAACGCCACCGCCGGCAACTCGGGCCCCTCGTCCACGTCCAGCCATGCCGCCGCGATATGCCCTTCCAGGTGATTCACAGGAACCAGCGGAACCCCCAGCCCAAACGCCAGACCCCGCGCAAACTCCAGCCCCACCAGCAACGACCCCGGCAGCCCCGGCCCAACCGTCACCGCCACCGCCCCAATCTGATCGATTTCAACGCCGGCCTGCGCCAGTGCTTCCGCGCACACCGAGTCAATGGCCTCCGCGTGTATCCGCGACGCCACCTCCGGCACGATCCCGCCATACGCCGCGTGCGGCGCCACCTGCGCCTGGCTCACCGTCGCCGTCGCCTCGCGCCCGTCCCGCAACACCGACACCGACGTGTCGTCGCACGACGTCTCGATCGCCAGCAGCCACGTGGGGACCTCGTTCGTCACAGCCGCGTCGTCCACCGCAGCCGACGCCGCAGGTCCTCTTCCCCGGCGTCCATCCGCTCCGCGAATCCGGGGCTCTTCAGTTCCTCGCTGCGCATGATCAGCGCGTCCTCGAAGTCGTCGCTGTAATACCGCGGGCGCACCCCGCCATCGCTGAACCCATATTTTCGGTACAGCGCCTGCGCATGTTCGTTGCTCATCCGTACTTCCAGCGTCATCCGCGTCGCCCGCGCCTGCAGCGCAATCCGCGCCATCTGGATGATTAGCAGTTGACCCAGCCCCAGCCGTCGATAGTCCGGGTCCACCGCAATCGTCGTGATGTGCGCCTCATCCAGCATCACCCAGACCCCGCAATACCCCACCACGTCCCGCGGGCCCGAGCGCCCGAAAGGAAAGATTGAAAGCGGAAACTGCCGCTGCGGTTCCTGCGCCGACTCGCTGGTCGTCCGCACCACCAGGTAATGCGCCCGCTCGTTCTTCTCGATCTCCCGGCGATACGCATTCCGCGGCCACGGCGTCGGAAAGCACGCGCGTTCAATCCGCCGCACCTGGTCCAGCTGCTCCACCCGCATGGGTTCGACCACGAACTCTTCCTCAAACATCGCCCCGCCCGCGCGACCGCCCTCCGTGTAGGGGCGCGCCCTTGTGGGCGCCCTCCTATTCCAGCTACTGAATCTCGCCCGCTCAACCGTGCGGCATACCACGAACCCACGGCCTCGCGCGAGTCGCGGGCGCCGCATACACCGGCCGCGCCCCCAAAGTCGCCGGCCCGCAACCCTCCATTAGCCTTCGTTCCGCCAACCGCACCAGCGCCCCCAGCACCGCCTCAACGTCCACCTGCCGGACCTGCCGTCCGGCCTCTTCCAATGCGGCAGCAAGGTCCGCCCCCAGTGGCCCCGCCACCGGCGCATCCGCCGGTACTGCCACCGTCAATTCAGCAGCGTCCACCAGGCCAATCGCGCCGTCCGGATCCCGCGTCGACACATACCACCGCCCCCGCCCCGCCGGCAGCACGATGGAGGCATTGCTAGCACCCGCCGCCTCGCCCACCGCCGCGGCCGTCGGCACGCCAACCAGCGGAGCCCCTCGCGCCAGCGCCAGGCCCTTGGCAAACGCGATGCCCCCGCGCACGGCCCCGAATCGACCCGGCCCCGTGGCCGCCACCACCCCGTCAAACTTGGCATCCGCCGAGAGTCCGACGTCGCCAAGCACTCCCGCGACAAGATTCGTCAGATCGGCCGGCCACGCCGGCGCACACGCCCAACCCAGCAGCCGCCCGCCGTCGCCAACCGCAAACGCCGGTTGCTCGAAGGTTGAATGCAGGACCGCAATCACGCGCAACCCGCTCCACGCAAACTCATGCGTGCAAGCACCCCGCACGCCTCGTCGCCATGTGCCCGCAGTTCCACCCGCCGCTCGTCGCCCCTGCCCAGCGCCAGCTCCACGTCAATCCGCGGCACTGGCAGGTCCCCGTCCGCATGCTCGGCCCACTCCACCGCCAGCACGTCGGCCTCCAGCACCACGTCCGACCACCCGATCGACTCCAGGTCGTCCTCACTCTCGATTCGATAGAGATCCACGTGCGTCAGCCGGCGCCCGCCCGCCCCATACTCGTTCACAAAAGTGAATGTCGGCGAGGTCACGTGGTCCGTCACGCCCAGTCCTTCGGCAATCCCCTTCACCAGCACCGTCTTGCCCGCTCCCAGCGCCCCCCGCAGCGCCACGCACAGCCGCCCACCGCACGCCGCACCCAGTGCCCGCCCGAGTTCGCGGGTTTCCGACTCGCCGCAAGTCGCCAATACCAGCCGGTCGCCTTCTGTCATACCGGGCCCACTCTCCCCGAGTGGCCCTGCCCAAACCACGCCTCTAGTAGAATCCACCTCGCCTCCGTCGGCCCCGACCGGCGGAGGTTTCGCGTGTACGGGAGCCTCGCGTCGTGCGTCGTCATGTCGTCAAGATCGCGCCTACCGGCTTCTTCGCGGACTACGGCTGCCACGTCCGCATTCTCGAGGAAGCCCGCGCCCTCCAACAGCATGGCTATGACGTTACCGTTGTAACGTACCCCGGCGGCCACGATCCACCCGGCCTCCGCGTCGTTCGCATCCCTGCCTGGCTTCACCGCGGCGGCCCCCGCGTCGGTTCGCACTGGCGCAAGCTCATGCTCGACCCCGCCCTGCTCGCCACCGCCCTCACCCGCCTTCCGTCCAGAGGCATCGACATCGTGCACGCCCACCTGCACGAAGGCGTGCTCATCGGCTGGCCTTTGGCTCGCATGCATGGCGCGGGACTGGTCTTCGATTACCAGGGCAGTCTCACGCGCGAAATGCTCGACCACCAATTCATCCGCGCCGCCAACCCCCTCCTCCACGTCTTCTCCTGGCTCGAACGCCTCGCCAACCGCCTCCCCGACCGCATTCTCACCAGTTCCGAGAACGCCCGAAACACCCTTGTCGCCGACTCCGGCCTTCCCTCCGATCGCGTCGTCGCCGTCACCGACGGCGTCAACCTCACCCGCTTCCGCCCTCGCCGGCCCGATGACACCCCTCGCCTCGAGAACCTCCGCCGCCGCCTTGGCATCCCACCCAACCGTCTCCTCGTCGGCTACCTGGGCCTCCTGGCCCCCTACCAGGGAACCGACGACCTCATCCGCGCCGCCCAACTCGTCGTCCGACGCAATCCCGGCGCCCACTTCCTCGTCATGGGCTTCCCTAACGAAGACTCCTACCGCCACGCCGCCCACGCCGCCGGCCTCGCCGACCACATGCACTTCACCGGCCGCATTCCCTACGCCGACGCGCCCGAGATGCTCCGCGTCCTCGATATCGCCGTCGCCCCCAAGCGCTCCGAGTCGGAAGGCAACGGCAAAGTCCTCAACTACATGGCCGCCGGCCTCCCCGTCGTCGCCTACGACGGCCCCGTAGCCCGCGAACTCCTCGGCTCAGCCGGCCTCCGCGTCCCCGTCGGCTCCGTCGATCACCTCGCCCAAGGCCTCCTCCGCTACCTCGCCGACCCCGACCTCCGCACCCGCCACGGCCAAACCCTCCGCCGCCGCGTCGAACGCCTCTACGGCTGGGACCGCCAGATCCAACACGTCATCCGCGTCTACGAGTCGCTCACCGGCCGCTCCCTCTCTCTTCCGGAGACCTTTGCCTAACACGCCCTGACCGCCTCAGGGGATGATTGCCGACCTAGGACGTGCCCGGCCCGGGCAAGGCGTGTCGCCCACGACCCAGCGGCCGCAGTTGACAACACGGACGATTCGATCATTCAATTCCGAACAATGTAGGATGCAAAGATTCGATATAGAACGTTCGGCTGGGAGGCCTCATGTTTTTGACCAAGCAGATCAACCGCCGCCGTCTGCTCGCCGTCGCCGGTGGCGGCGCGGCCGGCGCCTTGGTGTTGGCCGCCTGCGGCGAAGGCGATGCCGCGGAACCCGCCCCCGCGCCGGTCGCTGAGGCGCCCGCCCCGGCGGCAACCGCGGCCCCGGCGGCAACTGCGGCCATGGAGGCGATGCCGCAGCAGACGTTCGTCACCATCAACTATTCCACCGACCACACCAGCGGCCCGCGCGGCGCGGCCACGCAGTGGGGTATTGAGAAATTTTCCGAGCTCGAGCCCAACATCGGCGTCAAGGTCGTGCATCGGCCGGGCGGCGAGCAGCCGATTCTGCTGGCGTCCGGGGTCGCGCCCGAGGTCTTGCTGGGCAACCAGTTCGTCTTCTCGAACTTCCAGCCCGACGGATCGTTCGTGAACATCACGGATGTCGCGCAGCAGCACGCCGAGAAATTCCGGGTCGATTTCGACGCGATTTACTTCTTGCCGGACCTCTATACGGACAACGATTGGGACCACCGATTCCCCGCGCCGGACCGCATCTACGGCGATATGTTCGGGCTATCGTTCCAACCCGGCGTCAGCGGCTGGTACTACAACGTCACCCTGGCGGAGGGGAACGGCGTTCCGGCGCCCACCGCCGACTGGACATGGGACGACATCTTGGACAACGCGCGCCGGCTGACCACGGGCGATGAAGAGCAATTCGGCATGAATCCGCCCACCAGCTCGGAGTTCGCCTATCTGCCCCTCTGCTACTCGAACGGGCTCGACAAATACGTGAACGACGACCTCACGCACACGCCGTTTGACGAGGCCCCGGCTGTCGAGGCGATGGCCTGGGCCGTCAACAGCATCCACAAGGAGAAAGTGGCGTACTCACGCGACCTCAGCAAGACGCTGGCAGGTGAGTTTGGCGACCCCTTCTCGGCCGGCCTGGTTGGGTTCGCGCCGGGCGGCGTCTACGCCACCGGCTATGCGGCGTCGCGCATCCGCGACCGTTTCACCTGGAGCCTCATGCCCTCACCCAAGTCGCCGCGGACCGGCAAGTCGGGCCATGGCTGGAACGACCAGCCGTATCTGGTCACCCGTTCGTCGGATCGCCTGGGCGTGGTGGAACAGGCCACCAAGCTCGTGTTGTTCCTGGGCGGGCAGTACTACGCCGAGCGCGTGTCGATCGATCGTGGCCACGCGCCCAACAACCGCCACACCTACAAGGACTACGCGGCCGCCCACTCGCCGCCGCCGGAAAACATGCAGGTGCTGGGGCAGAACATGGACATGTGCGACAACCGCCACCTCTACCCCTTCTACGCCTTGCAGGAATGGCAGGGGGCCTGGGGCAGCGCCGCGCAAAAGGGCTTCACCGGCGAACTGGCGGCCGACGAGGTCGGTCCCGCCATGGCGGAGGCTGGGAACGTGATCTTGCGTCAGATGGAGGACCCGCGGGTACCGGGGCAAACTGGCGCCGCGATTGAGTGCGCCTAGCGAAAGCATGACCCGCGCACCGCGCGCAAGCCGCCACTTGTGACGCGGTCGCGGACCTGGCTCGGGAGGCGAACAGGGCCAGCCGCCTCCCGGGCCGCCGGCCTTTGCTTCGCCTGTCGTCATTCCGGCGTCTTCAGCCGTAGTCTGGAGCTTGTCGTGCCTGGAATCCCGCATGGAATGCTTCCGAACAACCCGCGACTGGCCCGGTCATGCAAGGAGCTCCGTTCACCGTCATACGCGAGGGTCGGTCAATTGACGGCGCAACCCGCGCTCGCGGCCCCGCGCGCAACCGTCCGCCGCTCGCACGCGGCCGCCCAGCGATGAAGCCCGCGCACGCGCCGGCGCATCGGATCGGCGTCATCGGCGACAGCACCCACCCGCGCTCCTACGGACACGGCATCCACCTGGCCTGGGTCGGGCTGCCGCAGGCCGAGGTGGTTGCGCTGTCCGATCCTGACCCTGGGGCGCACGCGCTACGAGCGGCCGAGTGCGGGGCACGGCGAACCTACGCGGACCATCGCGAAATGCTGGCGGCCGAAGACCTGGACTTCGTCAGCATCTGCCCGCACTACTACGCCCGCCACGCCGAGTGGCTCCACGACTGCATCGCCGCCGGCGTCAAGGGCATCTACGTCGAGAAGCCGATGACGCGCACGCTGGCCGAGGCCGACGCGGTCATCGCCGCCGCCGAGGCCGCGGGAGTACGAATCGCCGTGGCTCACCAGTGGGGACGCTACCTGCCCAACCTGGACGCCCTGCGGGCTCAGGTTCGCGACGGCCGCATCGGCGATCTGCAGGTCATGCGCGGCCACGGCAAGTGCGACGCCCGCGGCGGCCCGCACGACGTGTTTGTGCTGGGCACGCACGTGTTCGATCTGATGCGCTCCATCGCCGGTGACGTGGCCTGGGTGGCCGGGCAGGTTCGCCGGAACGGCCGCCAATTGACCGCGGCCGACATTCACGACGGGCCCGAAGGGATTGGCCCGCTCGCCGGCGACCAGGTGTTCGGCGCCTTTGGGTTCCACAGCGGCGTCACCGCCACCTTTCACTCCTTCGCCGACCCGGCCGCGGCCACGCAGACGGTGGGCTTTGAGGTCTGGGGGACCCGCGGCGGAGCGTCCATCCGCAACGGCGGCGCCGAAGTGGCGCTCTATCCATTGCCCGCCGTGCGCCCCCAACAGGACGGCGCGCGCTGGACGCCGATTGACGAGCCCGTGTACGACCGCCACGGACGCAAGCTGTCCGGCGACGCCATCGGCCAGCGAATCAACCAGCTGGTCGTGGAAGACTTGATGGCTGCGTGCGCCCAGGGCCGCGATCCGGTCTCCAACGCCCGCAGCGCCACCGCCGCGCTTGAGATGGCGATGGCCATGTTCGAGTCGGAAAGGGTCCAACGTCGCGTCGCAATCCCCCTGGCAACGCGCGAGAACCCGTTCGCCGTCTGGAAGTCGCACGGTCGCGAAACGGGCAACGGCCGGGGTGAAGGTTGATTGCTGACCAGCCGCCCAACCTCGGAATCGAACGCTCGCTCCTGCCAATCCTGAACGATTTCGCCGTTCATGCCGGGCGGCTCGCGTCCCTATACTCACTCGACTGAGCGACGCGAACTGACGACGATCGACCCACGTCTGAGCGGACTGACGGCCGCCGCCATCACCCTGGCGCTTGTCGTTGCCCTTACCCCGCTGGCGCTGGCGCTGTTCCCCCGCTTTCGCTCCCGCGAGTCCAAGCCCCAAACCAGCCAGGTCGCCTTCGCCACCCGCACCAGCAGCCGGCTCCCCCTCGTCGGCGGACCAATCCTCGCTCTGGCGCTCGCCATCGGCGTCCTCTTCCACCCTGACGCCCCCCTCTGGCCGCTTGCCGCTGTCGCCGGCTTCTTCGCGTTCGGCTTCATCGACGACCTCGCCAAGACCGTCCGCGGCCGCGGCATCGGCGAAGGCCTCTACTTCGCCGTGATCGTCCTGCTCTCTATCGCCGCCACGGCCCTGATCCTCAGTCGCAACTTCCACGATCTCGGAACCCTCACACCTTTCGCCCTGGCAACCCACCTTGGATCCGACGCACGGCTGCCCCTCGCCATCTGGTATTTCGTCCTGATCCTCGGAACTGCTCTCGCCGCCGGTTTCAGCGATGGCATGGACGGCCTTACCGCCGGCTCGGCCACCATCCTCATGACCGGCCTCTGGCTCGCCGCCGGCCCGGTCACTGGCGTCTGGGCCGGCCTCACCGCCGCCGGCGCCGGCGGTGCCCTGGTCTGGAACCTTCCGTCCCGTTGGTCGCCCTCCGCCCGCGACCGACCCCGCCGCGCCCGCGCCTACATCGGCGACAGCGGAGCCCTTACCCTCGGTTCAGCCATGGCCGTCGCCGCCATCGTGGCTGGCTACGACCTCCTCTGGCCCCTCATCGCCGCCCCGCTCCTCCTCGAAGGCTTCTCATCGCTCATTCAGTTCAAGATCCTCATTCCCCTCATCCGCCGCCTTGTCGACCCTCGCGCCCAGGACGGCACCCCACTCCCGCATCAGTGCTTTTCGCTTCCGCTGCTGGCGGTGCCCCTCCATTACCACTGGGAACTCCTGGGGCTTGACCGGCGCTCCATCGTCCTGCTCTTCTGGGTCACCTCTTTCCTCGCTGCTGCAGCCGGAGTCATCGCGGTTCATCTCTCCGCGGCCACTGTCCCCGCCCTCTTACTCTGCGGCGCCGTCGGCCTCGCCTTCTGGCTCAGCGCCATGTGGCTCCGTCCCGCCTTCCTTCTCGTCGACGGCGACTCGGTCTCCCTCATGCACGGCCGTCCGATCCAGCTCGGACCGCTTCGCCTCTACCGACACCTCGACACGATTCACGACGCCCGCCTGGCCGAAGTCGCGCTGCGCGTCGACGTCGCTCGACGCCCCATGAACGCCTACGCCCTGTCGCAATGGATCAGCGAGGTCCGCCGGCCCTAGCCTCATGCCGAACCCCGACATTCCCGACAATCTCCGTGCAGCCGTTACGGCCGGCCTCGGCGACGCATCCGCCCCCTGGCGCCCCATGGCCACCGACGGCCGCCACCGCCTCTGGCTGGTCGAATCCCGGCCCCACCCCGTCGTCGTCAAGGGCTACCTGCCCCGCGTCGACGTGTATTACGCCCACCGCTGGCGCCGCGAGGAACGCGCCCTCGACCTCCTCCACCGCTACGCCCCCGGCCTCGCCCCCGAACCCCTGGCCGCCGCCCACGCCCCCGGCCAATGGGCCGCCCTGGCCATGCAAAACGTTGGCCACCGCTCCCTCGCCGACGGCCTTGCGAACGCATCTGAATCCGAAAAGGCGCAGTCTCTCCGCACAGCCCTCGAGGCCTACCGCCGCTTCCAGGCCGTCACTGAGCGCTTCGGCCCCATGCTCCGCGCCCTCGCCTACCAATCCGACCTCGACCGCATCACCCGCCGCACCCTCGAACGCCGCTACGCCTCCGCCTTCGTCCGCCTCCGCGATCCCACGGCCAGCCCGGCGCCCACGGCCTCGCCCCGTCGCACCGCCCCCGACGCGCCCTGGGACCTCGTCGACACCCTCATCAAGCCCC
The DNA here is from genome assembly GCA_022824865.1 of Chloroflexota bacterium. Taxonomy (GTDB): domain Bacteria; phylum Chloroflexota; class UBA11872; order UBA11872; family UBA11872; genus UBA11872. The sequence goes on from JAJDZD010000062.1 coordinate 10,990, forward strand.
TCCTAAACAGCCCCCGCCGCATCGTCCACAACGGCTTCTCGCCCCTGAACCTCATCTGGAACGACGTCCGCCTCGTCGTCATCGACTGGGAGACCCTCGCCGTAGCCCCGCCCGAGATCGATTTCGCCGACCTCCTCACCTTCCCCGGCTGGGGACCACCCGACCGCTCCGCACAACAGGCCGCCACGGTCATCGCCAACCACCGCCTGCGCCTCGACACCTTCTGGGCCGCCGCCGCCGAACGCTCCCTCACCTACGCCGCCACCGCCCACGTCCGCAGCCACCGCCTGCAGGCCGCCAACCCAACCCTCGCCAATGCCTACCGGCAACGGCTCCCTCGCTACCTCGACTGGTTCCACTTGGCCGCCGCTGAACTCATCCGCGACAAAGCCGCCCGCGATCGCCTGCGAGCCACAGTCGCCGCCCTGCGCCCCGGCACCTGACCCCATGCTGAAGCTCTCCGACGTATACGCGGCAGCAAGCCAGCCGTTTCCCCCGGACACCCCGAACCTCGACATCCCCGCCGCCCACTTCGACAGCCGCCGCATCCAGCCCGGCATGCTCTTCGTCGCCCTGCCCGGCGCCCGCGTCGACGGCAACAACTACATCGGCCACGCCCTCCGCAACGGCGCAGCCGCAACCCTGGGCAGTCGTGTCGACCCGGCACACCCCGGCTGGCGCCAGGTCACCGCCACCGACGCCCTCGCCGCCTTCCAGCAACTCGCCCGCAGCCTTCGCGACCGCTCCGCCGCCACCTTCGTCGGCGTCACGGGCAGCAACGGCAAGACCTCCACCAAGCAGGCCCTGGCCGCCGCCCTCGGCGCGCACGGCCTCACCCTGGCCACCGATCGCAGCGAGAACACAGACGTGGGAGTACCGACCACCCTCTCCCGCCTGCTCCCCGACCACCGCTTCGCCGTCATCGAAATGGGCGCCCAGGTCCGCGGCGAAATCGAGTCCTACTGCCGCGTCGCCGCGCCCGATGCCGCCGTCATCACCAGCATCTCGGGCGCTCACATCGGCCTCTTCGGATCCATCGAGAACATCGTCGAAGCCAAGTCCGAACTGCTAACGGCTCTCCATAACGACGCCCCTGCCATCCTCCCCGCCGACAGCCGCTGGCTCCCCCAACTCCGCGCTCGCGCACCCGGCCCCATCCTCACCTTCGGCCGCGACCCAGCCGCCGACGTTGTCGTGTCAAGCCGGGTCACGCTCGAAGGCACCACCGTCTCGCTTGAAACGCCCAGGGAGCCTGGCCAGGTCCACGCCCCCGGAATCGCCGGCCCCATCGACCTCGTCTTCGGCGCCGCCGCCGCCGCCGTCCTGGCGCTCGATCTGGACCTGAAACCCGCGCTCGACGCCCTGCCATCCTTCCAACCCGCCCCCCACCGCATGGCCCTCCGCCGCACCGCTGCTGGCGCCACCCTCCTCGACGACACCTATAACGCCAACGCCGCTTCCATGCTCGCTGCCCTCGACACCCTCGCCCTGCTGCCGGTCGAAGGCCGCCGCATCGCCGTCCTCGGCGACATGCTCGAACTCGGCGACGAATCCCCACACGACCACATTCGAGTCGGCCACGCCGCCGCCGCCGCCGACCTGCTCATTGCCATCGGCGAGGACGCCGTCGGGATCGCCGAGGGCGCGCAAGCGGCCGGTCTACCCGGCGAGCGCATCGTCCTGCTCTCAGCCACCCTCGAAGACTCCGACTCACTCAGCGCCGCCCGCGAAACCCTCGAAAACCACCTCCGCTACACCCTCGAACCCACCGACGCCGTCCTCCTCAAAGCCAGCAACGGCATCGGCCTCGGCCCCATCGCCAACGCCCTGACCCAGTCCTAGCCTCAGGGGCAAGGCCTGCGCGGTCGTCGCCCGCGTGTGCGCGGCGTCAATCCCCTCGAGGCAACGTCGTTCTTTCCACTCTCCTGGGAGACCGTTGCACAACGCCCACTCCCGCTCAGAGGAGACGCCGTCTTATTCCCTCTCCCTGGCAGGGAGAGGGCTAGGGTGAGGGTCGAAAGCCCGGAATCCCTCCCAAGCCCCGAGTCAACCACGCCGCCCCCGTCGCCGCCGCCGTTCTTCCCCTCTCCTGGGGAATAGACAAGGGGTCTTCCGCGCAACCAACGACGGGTTGCGCAAAGGTCTCAACTCAGGTCGAAAACCCAGCCCCCGCCTACAACTCCATCGGGGCGCGCCCGGTGGGCGCCGGTGGCGCCTTCGGCGCCGTCGCCCTGCCCGCCTTCGCCGCCCGCCGCTGCTCCAGGCGCTCTTTCCTGGCTTCCTCGTCGCGGTAGTTGCGAATCCAGCCGGACGAAAACTCATCCAGCCCATGCACCAGGTTCGCCGCCAGTACCGCGTGCCGGGTCTCCTTGTGCGTCATGTCCAGGATCGCCGCCGTCAGGCCCGCCTCGATAGCCATCAGCAACGCCGCGGCGTTCAGCGGTCGCCGGTTCGGCAGCCCGAACGACACGTTGCTCAGCCCGATGCTCATATTCATCCCGTCCTCTTCGGCCAGGATGTGAATCGCCTCGATCAGCCCGGGCCCATACGTGTCGCTCGCCCCGATCGGCAGGCATACCGGATCGATGATGATGTCTTCGGGCTTGACTCCGTGCTCGCCCGCCGCCGCAATCAGGTCCCGCGCGTTCTCTACCCGTTCGGCGGCGTTTTCGGGCATCGCCGCCCCGCCCTTCGTACACATCCCGATCATCGCCGCGCCGTGCTCCGCGATTGCCGGCAGCAATTCGTCCATGTACTCGGCCTCGAACGGCACCGAGTTGACGATCGGCCGTCCTTCCGCCACTTCCAGCCCGGCCAGCAGCACGTCCACCGTGTAGCTGTCCACGCTCACCGGAACCTCAACCGCCTCCTGCACCGCCCGCACCGCGTCCCGCATCTTTCGCTCTTCGATGTCGTGATGCGGATCGCCCGTATTCACGTCGATCACCCGCGCTCCGGCCCGCACCTGCCGCTTGGCGTCCCGCTGCACGTACGCCCAGTTGCCCGTGTCGTATGCCCGCTGCAACCGCGGCTTGTTCGTCGGGTTCAGCCGCTCCCCGATCGGCGTAAATGGACCCTCACGGCTGACCACGACCTCCAGCCCGTCGCGACCTCGCAAAACAGTATTCACAGAACGTCAAACCTCACAGATGGCACGGGAAACCCAGGGCCAGGCTCGGGCGGCCAGAAAGCATACGCCCACCACCTTCCCCCTTCAACGCGGTGCGGGTTCATGCGGGCTTCCGAAACAGCGCATCCGCCACCGCCAGCGCCCGCCGCGTCGCCCCCACATCATGCACCCGCACCATGTCCGCGCCCTTCGCCACCGCCACCACCGCCGCCGCCAACGACCCTTCCAGCCGTTCCTCCGGCGGCCGTCCAGTCAGTTCGCCGATAAACGACTTCCGCGACACCCCCACCAGCAACGGCAACCCAATGCCGCGCAGCTTATCCAGGCCTCGCAGCAACTCCACGTTTTGTGCCGGCGTCTTCCCGAAACCAATCCCCGGGTCGAAAATCAGCGCCTGCTGCGCAATCCCCGCCTCCAGCGCCGCATCCACAAGCTCCTGGCTCTCTCGCGCAACGTCCGCGGCCACGTCGCCATATCGAACCCCCCGATACTGTCCGCCTAGCTCCGTAGTCACCGCCCGCGCCCGCCGGCTGTGCATCAGCACCACCGGAACCCCCGTCCCCGCCGCAAGCTCGGCCATTACCGGATCGTCCCGCAGCCCACTCACGTCATTGATCGCGTCCGCGCCCGCCACGATGGCTCGCTCCGCCACCACCGCCTTGCGCGTGTCGATCGAAATCGGCATCTCCAGGTCGTGCGATCGCACCGCTTCGATCGCCGGCAGCACCCGCGCCAACTCCGTCGCCGCGTCCACCGGCGCAGCCCCGGGACGCGTCGATTCCCCTCCGATGTCGATCACGTCCGGCCCCTCGTCCACCAACTCCCGCACCCGCCGCTCCAGCGCCTGTGGATCGGCCGCCACGCCGTCGCCGCTGAACGAGTCCGGCGTCGCGTTCAACACCCCCATCACGTACGTCCGCGTACCCCACGCAAACTCGCGCGTCCCTATCCGCAGACTTGCGGCCTTTTCTACCTGCACAAGCACCCGCTGACAGGCGATACTGGGTACGACGCGACGGAGTATTGCACCAGATCCGAGATGGCCCCTTGAACGCCAACCACGACTCTCAGCTCGAATCGCGCCGCTCGCTCCTCCGTTTGGCCGGCCTCGGCGCGCCGCTTCTCCTCACCCTCGCCGCCTGCGGCGAGGCGGTTGCCGAACCGGAACCCACGCCCGCCGAAGAAGTAACCCCCGAGTCCCTGGGCGAAAACCTTGCCGCTCAGCTGCCCGCCATGCCCGAAATGCGCGCCGGCCGCACCGACCACCTGGAGCGCCGAACCGAAACCGGTCGGTTCGACCGCGCCGTCTACTTCTCCGAGCTAACCCCTGGTCACGTCCTTAACTACTACCTGGACGAGATGCCCGCCCTTGGCTGGAAGGAACTCTCCCGCTCCGAACTCTCCGCCCGCGGCGGCGAACTCGAATACGAGAGCCCCAACGGCACCCAGCACCTCTTCATCAAGGTCGAACGCCGCGCCCGCAACACCTCATCCGCCGTCCTCGAACTCACCACCACCCGCAGCTAACGCTTACCACCCACCAACTGCCCGGCCCCGAACCCGTTCGTGGTGAGCCGGGCCGGAGTCTCTCGGAGGCCCGTGTCGAACCACCCCGCGCCTACGCTCTCGCTCTCAAGCCTCGCAGACCCTCCCATCCCCGCTTCGCTCCTCGCCTCCCCTCTTCCTCCGTCTCACTTCTCTCCCCTCTCCCCTCACTCCTTCCTCTAAGCCACATCATCCGGCGACATGTGCTTCACCGTCTGCCCTGTCGCCACAAACGTCCGGCTCACCTCCGGCTTCCCGTACGTCCACACGATCCGCATCTGCGCATCGCCGTCATTCCAGAATCGGTGATGCGCCCCTTCCGGGATCCACACGTGATCGAAGGGCTGCAGCGTCAGCTGTTCGCCGTCGATCTCCGCCGTCGCCACCCCTTCCACGCAGGTAATGCACTCCTCCGTGTCGTGGAAGTGCAGCGGCAGCCCGGCCCCGGGCGCCATGATCGTCATGCCCGTCGAGACGTTCTGCGCGCCCTTCGCCCCGCTCATCAGCGGAATACTCCGCACCCCGCCGCCCCGATCAAACACTTCCGCCTCCGACTCCCGAATCAACACTCGCCCCATCGCGCCCCCCGGCAACTCAACCTGTTTCCGCCAGCCTAACCAACCTGCGTTTGCCCGTCGGCCCGGCAACTGGTGCAGTCAACCCGTAAGGCCGCCATGCGGCATCAGCCGTACGCCCGCCCTCCGACCGACCGTAAGTGGTAAGTCGCGAACCGCCTCGCGTCGTCCGCTGTTCGGGCTTCGGACACGTCGCCGCCCGGGTACAACGTCATAAGTGCGTTCAGGTTTCCGATATATGGAGGAAGCAGGACGTATGTGACTGGACCTTCGTTAAGCCTCTGCAGCGAAAACTCGCCAAACGTGTTTGAGCGGTCTATTCCCGGCGTGTCTGGGTAAAGGAACCGTCGAGTCTCATAGTTGTACGACCACCGATCCGAGTAGAAATAAATCGTCCCCGGGTTACCGTACGTATGCGCCTCGTCAAGGGCATCGACGAGATCCGAAGCGTAAACCCAATCCAGGTGCTCCTCGTGGGCCACCTCCCCAAAGTATGTCCAGGCGCTCAACAAAGCCGCCACAACGATTGCCGCCGTTCCAACGCCATAGCCAACCAGGCGCCCGGCTCGTCCCCCAATCAATCTGGCGGCATAGCCTCCACCGGTAGCCACGGCTACGCCTGCCAACCCATAGACGAACGGAACGATCATGAATGGTCGACGAAACTCGCCCAGATCTTCAGTTCCAAGCATCATCGTGGCCAAACCCAATACAAACACCACCGCCATCAGGAGATGTGGTGGACTACGCCACCGGGTGACCGCGATAAGAAACCCGGCGTAAGCCAGCCATCCCATAATCGGATGTAGCGCGCCTCTCCCGCCCAGCCCATCGACGTAGTCGATTTCCGGATTCCTCAACGGAAGTCGTGCCGCATCCCACGCACGGCCGACGAAGTACTGAACTTTCTCTCCAAAGGTCTCGGCGGCCTGATAGTTTGGCTCTTGTAGAACCGACACCATGCGATGATGCTGAAAGTAGAAGTTCGGGTCTGTGTAAACGACCTGCAACAGTGGAAATGCTGTCACCAGGAATCCAGCGACCAGCATCGCCGAGCCCCTTGTGTAGTACCCAAGCTGATCCCGGCCTGGAATGATGATCACGACGAGCAGGACGGCGATCGCGGCAACGAACATCACATAGCCGTTATATGAATATACGCCCAGTCCGAGAACCGCTCCGGCGAATAACCAGGCCAGCAATCGTTTCGATCGTACGGCCATGAGAACCGTCGACGCCGCCACGACCGTCATCAACGGCATTGAAATCAGCATGAAAGCTGATCTGCTGAAAAAGAGATGCCAGTAAGAGAACGTCAGTGCGATCGTGCCAAGAACCGCAACCCACCGGCCGAAGCTGATGCGAAACATCAGATAGGCGGCTGGTATCGTGACTATGCCCAAGATAGCCATCGACAAGTGCAATGTGAATAGCGACTCACCAGCTAATCTGAAGATAAATGCTGTGAAGTAAATTGGTCCGGTAGGCTGTCCAAGCGCACTTCCGACATATGGCCCAATCCACCCTTCTTCAATAACGCGCCGCGCATCAAGGCCCGTCAGCGCCTCATCTCCATGCAGACCGCCTGGAAGGTCTGCCAGGCGGTATATGCGCAAGATGCCTGCCACGATCGTCAAAATCGCAACAACGCCCAGTTCCGCCTTGTTCCGAGCAATCCAAGACCCGACGCGGCGCCACAACCAGCGCCAATCTGATCCTTGCACCTCCCAGGCAAGGCCGTGATCAGGCAATTTGAAACAGATTCCCCTACTCAGCGTGACGACTGGCCTCACAATCTCCGGGCGTAACGCGGAGCCTCTCAAGGCTCAGCTTTGCCATGCCCGCTGCTCCAGGTGGTTACTTCCGCGACAGTCATGCCAGTCAGTGATTGACCTCAAGCAACAATTCTTTCTCTGAGATCATTCTAGAATCATACTTGAGTACCTGACTTTGCCACGCTTCCTGCGCGCCCTATACAGTCCAAGGTATTTCGAAATCACAAACGAATCTATACTCGGTCAATTCACCAGAGACTCTGCTGCGACCGTCAATATGTGCCCAAATCCACCATCTCAAGAAGCACACGACGCTGGATATCCGACAGTCCCTGTCTGCTCGAAATGATGTTCCGAACCTCGTCCGCGTTTCGATGACTCCGATAGCCTGGATTGTATCCACAGCCCCGATGTCCTGGTGCACAGTGCAGTTCATGCAGAGCTTGCAGCACGGCAACCACTGCGTTCTGATTGGCTTCATACAGTGTAACGCCTACGGTAGGCCCCAAGCCGGAAGCGAACCGGGGAACTCGATAAATATGCCGCCTGACAAAGAACGACCAGAAGTGTGGTGATTCGTCACGCCACTCCCACGGCGTCTGATCCTCCAGGGTATTGATGAAGTCAACCAACATCTGCCGGTCGCCAACCAGCAACGAGGTTCTCAGCGGCTCAGTTATTCTCGTGCGTGGCGCCGATCCGGACGCACGCGCATGTGGCGAATGGTGGGCGACCTCGTGGCTGAGAAAGAACGAGTCCCACAGCCACTTATCTTCATCCTCCAGACGCGTATACCAATCGATTTCCTCCTCCCACGTTCGGTGTTCGCCATCCGCCATGAATCCATGCATATATCTGCGAAGCGATGGGGGGATTAGCACCGGATGTAGAGGAGCGTGCGATGGCATCGAAGTCTCAAGCACGTGATAGAAATTCAGGAGCTTGCCGTACTCACCGCGCTCGAGAACCTGCCAAAAGTCCTGACCTTGCAATGGCTCTCGCGAAAGCAGCCCGACCATCAAGTTGTAATAGAGACGCCACGGCTCGAGCGGGTTTGGCGAATCTGACTGATCGTGATTTCGAAAGTCAAGCACGAACTGTCCCACGTCGCGCCGGAACGTATAGAAGTTCATCTGATCGCATGGCTCTGCAAACCCATCCCAGGCCTGCCAGAAGGCGTGCATGGCCTCATGCATTAGGGTCCCAATAAAGCTGTGGCCGATGCCCACATACCCATAGATATGTCCTGCCCATCCGGGTTCGCCTCGACGCCATTCGATCAAGATATTGTTAGTCATCCATTCCACTGTCGTTTCAGTAAGCCCGTGAATCTCGGCGGCGTACCTGATACGTTCTCTGACCCACGGATCGTCGGTACCTGAATACATCCTCGTGTAGACATGTTCCGGGAAAAAGTCCCGTCCATGCTCGCCGGCGCGCTCGTTCGCGGGGTCGGTCTCTATACCATCCAGATTGCGGGCAATGACCGTGATTCGATAAAGGCTTTCGGGCCTGAGGCTGTCGAATATCCGGCACTTACTTGTGCTCCAATCGGAAATCGCAGTGTGACCGTCGCTCCGCTGGAGCGTCACCCGGTACTCCGTATAGTCGGGATTCCGCAAATCCACAATAGGCTGCTGCAGCCCTGTCCACGTCGTGGCTATTTGGTCGGACGTCTTAGGACGAAACGCCAGCGTCGCCACCGTGCGCTCGTCGGCCGTCTGCGTGCCGTCGCGTTGGCTGGCAACCAGCCGGTACGTATAGCGAGTGTTAGGCCTGCGGCCACTATCCCGAAATGCGGATGTCTCGGCCGAGGGATTGGTCACCAACTCGCCGTCTCGGTATAGCGCCAGGCCCATTACGTCGGAACTGCTGAGCGACCACGCGACATTGATTTCCGTCGGTGAAACCGGCGAAACCACAAACCCGGGCAACGCGAAGGCCCACGCAAAGACTCCGCGCACATCGTCGCGGTGATCGCCCCGACAGCCAGTCTCGGCCCGGTCGCCGAACACGCGTTGGTAGATCCCAACGTTGCGGTCATTACCCAAATGAGCTTCGACGATGTCGTTCAGCTCCACGCAACTGGTCGGCCAGGCCAGGGGCGACAAATCCGGATCCCTGGTCGTTGGCGAGTCATCGAACGCCCAGGCAAACACGCCGCGCACGTCGTCGCGGTGGTCACGCTGACAAGCTTCTTCAGCCTGATCGCCAAATACGCGCTGGTAAATCCCCACGTTCTGGTCGTTGCCCAGGTGCTTCTCAACAATGTCGTTTAGAGCCACACACGTCGTCGGCCACTGCGCGAACACCGGCGTTGCCATGACGAGCAGTGTCACCACTGCGGCCGTGGTGGCAATCAGAATCGCCCGTCTAGGCTTCATAGCCGACGCACTTTTGGTGGGACCGATTTCGCCAAGTGGCGTCAGCCTGCATCACGCTGCTCGACCCGTCGAGACCGTAGATCCTGCGTCAAGTTGCCTCCGTAGGAGTGCGGCCCAGCCGCCGAAGTCGAATATCGGCAATCGACGGCGCCACTACGCGCGACCAATATGGCTCGTGCGAATCCCCGCAGACTGGCTCGGCGCATCACCGCCACACCGCCGCCACGAAGTCCGTCGTCGTCAGAAACCCGTGCGGCCCCGGCAACCCCTTTGCCAGCGCCCCCGCCAGCCGCATCGTCGCCGACTGCCTCGGCCGCCTTAGCGCCGCCTCGAACTCCCTGGAGACGTCCACCGGCTCATCCGGCACCACCACCAGCCGCACGTGCAATCCCGGCCCCCACACCTGCAGACCAAACCGCACCGACTCCAACCCCATCGTCAACTCCGACTCCGCCGCCAGCACCGTCACCCCGTCACGCGGCGGGTCACGTTCCGCCAGCCCCATCAACGCCTCCGCGCCCAGCCCCGTCAGCGCACCCGGCCTTCCCGTCTCCAGCACCCGATCCACCACCTCCGGCCGCCGCGCCTGCGCCGCCTCCCCCACCGCCGCCAGCCCGTCGCCCAACCCCGGCGCCAGCCAGAACAACTTCTGTTCAATCCATGCCGCCGGCCCGCCGTCGGACCGAAACGGCCCTCGCCCCGCCGCCCCATCCGCCATCAGCCGCCGCGTCGCCCGCACGGCCTCAGCAAACTCCGCCTTCGGCAGCGCCTCCCGCACCTCCAGGAACTCCGGCAAATCGTCAATCGCCACATCCCCGCCCGGATACACCTCCACATCAATCCCCAGGTCCGTCCAATTCAGCGCCCCGCCGCGGTACGCCGCCGGCGTCGTCACGTTGCAATACCAGTGCACCCCCGGCGCTTCCGCGTGCATCACGTGCCACCACGCCCCCCGCCGAAAGGTCAGGTGCTCCCCGTGGTCCGAAATCCACAACTCCCGCCCCGGCATCTCATACGCCGTCCCCTTCGGCACTTCCACGTCCAGCCGGTCGGCGCTCGACAGCGACACGAACCCATCCACCTGCCACGCCGGCACGTCCGTATTCCACCGCAACTTCCGCAGCCGGATCCGGTCCCCAACCACCCGCGCAACCCAATTCGCCATCATCCGTCCGCGGTTAGCCGAACTGCTCGGTCCGTTCGTGGTGAGCCGGGTCGGAGTCCGTCGTAGAGCCTGCCCTGAGCCTGTCGAAGGGCCCGTGTCGAACCACAGCCCACAGCATCACCCGCAATCAATCGTCGTCCGCCTCTCGCGCGTCCAGCTCGTCAACCCGCGCCAGCGCCTCGTCCCAGATCTCGTCCGAAACCCGCGTCCGCGCCTCCCGCACATTCGTCGCAATCTCCTCCGCCGTCGCCGCCCCGCTCAGCACCGTGCTGATCCCCGGCCGATCCAGCACATACCGCATATTCAGATGACGAAACTCAACCTCCCGCTCCCGGCACCACTCCCACCACTCGGTGGCCCCACGCACGTCCTCGTCCGGGAAATAGCCATACCCCCGCATCTTCGCCGTCTCCCGCGGGTCTCCTTTCGCCAGCAACCCCAGCATCTGCGGCGACCCCAGCAGCACCCCCACGCCCGCCGCCGCCTTGTCGATCAGCCCCGCTGCATGACGCCGCACCAGGTTGTAATCCGCAAACGTCAGGATCACGTCCACCCGCCCCGACTCGATCGCCGCCTCGTGAAACGGAATATCCCGCGCCCCCAGCCCCACGTAATCCAGCAGTCCCTCGTCCCGCAGCTTGTCCAGCGCGTCAAACCCGTCCCCTGTTGCAAACACCGGCTCCATCGTCGGCGGATCGTGAATCAGCACAATCTCCACCCGGTCCCGCCCCAGCAGCTCCAAACTCTGCTCCAGCGACCACCGGATATCGTCCGCCAAATAGCTGTACCGCCGCTCCTCGTGCGTCCCCACCTTTGTTGAGATCGTCAACCCCGGCGCCTCCACCTCCGCCAGCGCCATCCCGATTCGACGCTCGCTCGGCGCATACAGCGGCGAGGTGTCGATATGCGAAATTCCCAGCTCCAGCGCCCTTTGCACTGCCGCCACCGCCACCCCGTCCAGCCGACGCGTCATCGCCTCCGGGTCGTCCATCAGCGGATCCGTCCGCCCCCCGATAAACGCCGCCCCCAGGCTGATCTCCGTCAACTCCAGCCCAAACCGCCCCAACCGCCGCCGCGGAATCTCCGACACAAGCCAAATCCTTGCCTTGAACGGCGCGTGATTCTAGACCTGCGGCCCCGCCGCTCCCTCCCGTCACCCTTGTCAATCGCACTCAAAGGTGCGAATCTTCCGCAGTGACCAGCCGCGAATTCATCAGGCGGGCAAGGAGGTAAGCCCGCAACACAGGTCAGAACTTCCGCTTCGATCCGGCCCGCGGCAAGGGCAGCCACGGACGACTCCACGTCGGATCTCGTTTCACCACCGTCAAGCAAGGCGAACTGTCCAGGGGACTGCTGGCCGCCATGCTCGGGCAGTTGAACATCAACAGAAAGGACTTCTGAACCATCATCTACGCATACCCCTGTGACCTTACGTCCGACGAAGACGGCGGCCTCATCGCCACCTTTCCCGACGTCCCGGAAGCCATCACCGGCGGCGCAAACCCGCCCGAAGCTCTGTCCTTGGCCGAGGATGCCCTCGCCACCGCCCTCGCCGGCTACGTCCACCAGAAGCGGGACATCCCGGAACCCGGCCAGCCCCTGCCTGGTCAGCCGCTCGTTCCCGTCCCAACCGTCGTTGCGGCCAAGCTCGCCCTCTACTCGGCCATGCGCGACCAGCGAATCACCAAGGTCGAACTCGCCCGCCGCCTCGGCATCAGCGAATCCGCCGTCCGCAAACTCGCCAACCCCGACCATCGCTCCCACATCGGCCAGGTCCACAAAGCCCTCCGCGCCGTCGGCCAAACCCTCCGAGTCCAAGTCACGGCCGCCTGAAGTCCTCTCGGCCACCACCGCCCATGAAAATCACCCAAACCACCTTCTCCACCGTTCATGGTGAGCCGACCCAGAGTCCGCGGCGGGTCGAGTCGAACCACACGCCGTCAGGCCCTAACCTCCCCGCCCTCCTCCTCCAACCCCACACCCCCCTCGCCCTCATGCTCTTCGGCCACGGCGCCGGCACCCCCATGCGCGCCCCCCTCATGCACCAGATGGCCGAAGCCCTCGCCCACCACCGCATCGCCACCGTCCGCTACGACTACCCCTACAGCCACCGCCTCCAGGACGGCTACACCGAAGACCTCATCGACCCATTGGAAACCCTCCTCGCCACCACCCGCGCCGCCATCCAAGCCGCCCGCGCCCTCGCCCCCGACCTCCCCTTCTTCCTCGGCGGCCGCTCCATGAGCGGCCAAGTCATGTCCCTCCTCCTCGCCCATGAACCCTGCCCCCACGTCCCCGTCCCCACCCTCTTCATCCAGGGCGCCCGCGATCCCGAATACTCCGACCTCAACGAACTCCAATCCGTCATCGACCAACGACGCTCCCAACCCGTTCGTGGTGAGCCGGGCCGGAGTC